>CAYSRJ010000016.1:0-50846 GCA_964433545.1 uncultured Spirochaetota bacterium
CCGGGGACCGAATATCATAAAGTAACTTCGCGAGAAGCTACTTAGAAGGGAGAGTTGACATGGCCCTCATTGATACGATCAGGGAAAGAAAGAGTGTTCGCAAATATATCCAGAGACCTGTTGAGCGGGAAAAAGTAATTGCGTGCATCGAGGCCGCGAGGCTTGCCCCATCTGCTGAAAACATCCAGCCGTGGCGCTATATTATAATCGATGATCCCTTATACAAACGCAGATTCTGCGAACAGGCATGCGGCGGGGTGTACAGAGCGTCATCGTTTATAAAAAATGCACCTGTTATCATTGCAATACTTGCAAAGTACAGCCTGATAACAGACTTTCTTGGAAGAGGCATACAGGGCACAAATTACTACCTGCTCGACATCGGTATTTCAGGTGAGCACCTCGTTTTACAGGCACAGGAGCTCGGCATCGGAACCTGTTGGATCGGGTGGTTCAATCAGAAAAAAGCGAAAAAATATTTGAAACTCCCGCTGCAGTACAGGGTTGCTGCTCTTATAGCCATGGGCTACCCTGCTGAAGGGGCAACGAAAAACAAGCCTGATCTGCATATAGATCAAATCCTCTTTTTTAACCGGGAAGCGAAAGATAGATTGTGAGTGCGATCAATACATGCAAAAAAAATGTCACACCTATAGTGGTCGTCGCATTGGTCACATGGCTGATTTTTACAGCGTACGGAGCGAGAGCGGAAAACCGGTTCGTAACTGAAGGAATCAAGACTTTAAGTGACCCGTACTACCCCTTCCAGGATTTATATAGTTTGGGATTTGTTGCTTATGAGGATGAAACCCCTTCCGGCTTACCAGTTCTCTTACCTTCCTCCCCGCTACTTTTTCTCGCGAATAACATCGCCCCGGGGACACATCCCAGATTGCTAACAGCGGAATCATCTAAATCAACAATCGGGAACTGTAATTATTTCATCACTCAACCGATAAACACAAAAAGTGAATCCGTCCAGGCAGACCGTCTCATCGAAAATATTATACGATACATCTCCATAAATGGAAAAAACCCATTTTCGTCAAATAAAATACTGCTCCTCAAAGATGCACATTTTTTTCGATCATACTACAACATATATGTCTATATCTACACCAACTTCGACGATGTAGAGACGCTTGAATCACTTAAAAATATTGACATCCTCGTTCCGAGAGTCAACCTCACAGTTCGAACCGGAACAAAATAACCTCTGCTGAAACAGCCTCTACATCCCTTTGAGCTCCTCAACCGCATCCTCATACACACCTGCCTGCTCGTACTCGTTTACTATACGTGTAAAGTATTTTTTTGCCTCAGATTGATTTCCCAGACTCTTGTAGGATTTTCCTGCGATGAGAAGGGCATAGGGGGCAAGCTCCCCATGTGCATATTCATCTACGTACATCCTGCTTATACGAGCCGACTCGCTGTACTTTCCCGATAAAAACAGGGCGAGCGAGTAGTGAATGAGTGCCGCCTCTCGATAGAATGCATCGGATTTTTTAATGCTTTCGGCAAGATACGGGATCGCCTCTTCATACTGTACATTGTTGAAAAGCGCAGACCCGAGATAGAACGAGACCTCTCCCTTCATATCATCCATGTCTTCACTATCAACAAGGCTGCTGAAAATTTCAATCGCTTCACCCCAATTCCCGCGGTTGTACAGCTCGACACCCTGATCATACTGCTGCATGAGCTCTGTGGCGTCAATATCCTCGATCCAGCCGACTTCTCCCTCCTCCTGTTTTGCTCCCCGAACACCGAGAACCATTCGATCCGAACCGGGACCGTGCCCTCCGATCATAGAGTGAAAGGCTTCGGTCAGGTCCCTGAACCAGGTGATTTTCTTTTTTGCGCGAACCCTTTCCACAAGACTTCGAATCGCCACTGTCGTATTTCCGGTAACAACAACGCTCTCGCCATCCATGCTGACCTCGAGAATGCCGTCCGGGCCGGTTTTTATCACGGATCCCGCATTCAGCAGCATATCAAGCGAAGCTTTGACCCAGCGCCCGTTTCCATTGATGTCGACTGTGCAGTCTCCACTTCTATATACAACAAATGTATCGGAATATCCGAACAAGGCAGCAGACATAAACAAAAAGGCGCCTAAAACCACCATCTGCCATTTCATGCCTTTAACCCCCTTTCATTTTACTGAAACCAGTACGTTGAAATCACCACTCTCCCGGAAATGGACATATCAGCAGTCCTTTTCGGAATGATTGTTTTCTTCATTTAATTAAAGCAGCTTTTACTGGTTTTCACAACAGAAATTACAACCGCTTAATGACCTGTATTTTTTTACAATATCAGGCTTATATTTATTCCTGTTATTGTACTTCTGAATTACATTAAAACTAGGCCAACAGATATATGATACACCTTGACCTTAAAAATTTACAGATTTCCTTCATTAACTCACCGTAAAAATTGAGGTGAAATATGGATTTTCTCCCTCTCACCGTCGAAGAGGTCGACGCGGCAGGCTGGGATTCAGTTGATATAGTGCTTGTTACAGGTGATGCCTATATCGACCACCCGGCATTCGGTATTGCGGTCATAGGAAGAGTTCTCGAAGCCGAGGGATACAGGATCGCGGTTTTGAGCCAGCCGGACTGGCAATCCGTTTATGATTTCAGACGATTCGGTCGGCCGAGGCTCTTTTTCGGCATAAGTTCAGGCAACATGGATTCTATGGTCAATAAATATACCGCGCTCAGGAAAGTCCGAAACAGCGATGCCTATTCCGAGGAGGGGAGGCCAAGCAGGAGGCCTGACAGGGCGGCAATTGTGTATGCCCAGCGTGCGCGTGAGGCATACAGTAACGTACCGGTCATACTCGGCGGAGTAGAGGCCTCGCTCAGACGCCTTGCCCATTACGACTACTGGAGCGACAGTGTCAGGCGATCCGTCCTGCTCGATGCAAAGGCCGACCTCCTCGTATACGGAAATGCGGAACAGCAGATAAAAGAAATTACCTGCCGGCTTTCACAGGGAGAGAATGTTCGCACGATACGAAACATACGAGGCACCCTGTTTGCAATTGGTGAGCAGGAGAATGACGCTGCCAACTCGAGCAATGCTGTTGAGATGCCCTCATTTGAAAAAGTTAGAGACGACCCTGATGCATTCAACAGAGCTACACGGATTGCATACGAAAACACAAACCCGTATGCATCCCGCACTCTTTTACAGCGTCATGCAAAGAGAGCAGTTGTTCAAACGCCGCCTCCCCTTCCGCTTTCCCGGAAAGAGCTCGACAGGATCTATGAACTCCCCTTCTCCAGAAAACCGCACCCACAATATGAAAAACCGATCCCCGCCTACGAAATGATTAAATCTTCGGTGACCGTTATGCGGGGCTGTTTCGGGGGGTGCAGCTTCTGCTCGATTGCCCTCCACCAGGGGAGGTTCGTCCAGTCCCGTTCATCCGATTCTGTGCTCTCTGAGCTAAAGCAACTTGCCGGCTCAAAGGACTTCAGCGGGACTATTACCGATCTCGGCGGGCCGACTGCAAACATGTACATGATGGGAGGAAAAAATCTGCGGATCTGCAGCCGATGCACAAGGCAGTCCTGTCTCCACCCGGACATCTGCGCAAATCTCTCCACCGATCACAGGCCACTTCTTGCGCTCATGAGCGATTCTTCGAAGATAAGGGGGATTCGCAACCTGTTTATCGCAAGCGGGGTGCGCATGGACCTCGCCCTGAGAAGCAGCGAGTACATCAAACAGCTCTCGACACATCACACGGGCGGGCATTTGAAGGTTGCCATTGAGCATGTTTCAGACCACGTTCTTACGGCAATGCGGAAACCCGGAATAGGAGCTTTCGAGAAGTTTAAGAAGCTTTTTGATCTCTACTCCCGAAAAGCCGGTAAACGACAGTACATCATACCCTATCTCATTGTTTCCCACCCGGGTACTACCCCCGAATCCGCCCTTCAACTCGCTGTCTATCTCCAAAAGCATGGATTAAAGCCGCGGGAAGTGCAGGACTTTCTTCCCTCGCCCATGAGTGTTGCAACCGCGATGTACCACACGGGAAAAGACCCGTTTACCGGAGAAAAACTGTATGTTGCACGAGGGGAGAAGGAAAAGAGGCAGTTCAGGGCCCTTGCCCAGTACTATAAACCGGAGAACCGCGCTTTATTCAGACAGGCGCTGCGTAAGAAACCGAAAGGAGACGTGAAAGCTGCGTATGTCCTCTTGGGACCGAGTATCAAAACGTAACTTCGCGAGAAGTTACTTAGAAGTACAGAAGAGAAACCGAGCATTCACAGGGTAGCCGGACCCCCCGGTACTACAACGATACTTTTCAATTCAAGAGCGACTAAGATACGTTTTATAGTGGTAAATACGGCTTTTGTATAAACAAACCGCATTTTATATCATATAATCGGAAGTACCGCCGTAGTACTAGTCTATCCGCGGCACAATATCGAACCTTCTGTTTTCGAGGAAAGGAAGCCGCTTGCGTATCTCCTGTATTCGCTGAACATCTATATCTGCTATGTAGTAGCCTTCTTCAATACCCATCGACGACACCGTCACACCCCACGGGTCGGCGACCATGCTCCTTCCTACAAACCGTTTTCCTGTCTGGTTGCAGCTCATAACGAACAGTGTATTGTCCAGAGCACGGGAACGGATATTGAGCTGCCAGTGGTCATGGTTCGGTTGGAAATAAGCTGCCGGAAGAAAAACAACCTGCGCGCCGTGAAGCGCATAGTAACGGAATATTTCCGGAAACCGGATATCATAACAGATCGCAGTGCCGAATGTAAGGCCCTCGAGCACAACAAGCAACGGTTCGCTACCGCTGTTTATTCCTTTCGACTCACCGTAATTGAAGGCATCGAACAGATGCATCTTACGGTATTTGCCACATATTTCGCCCTCCCTGTTGTAGACGACAGCAGTGTTATAAACATCAGGGCCATCTTCTTCAAAAATTGAACCGCCGATTATGTTAACAGCGTAGGTTTTCGCAAGCCTGCTTACATTTTCGGTAAATTCAGAAGGCACGGTATGCGTGTAGTTCCCAACCTCTTCCGGAGGGCATACGATCTCATACATTTCCGGAAAAACGATGAAATCGGGTTTTTCCTTAACCGCCTCTCTGAAAATCGATGTAACTTTTTCGATATTTCTGGCCGGATTTTTTTCCGTTTCGATCTGTATTCCGCATAGACGGTACCTTCGCATATCTTCTCCTGTTTTCCGCTAAAACCCCACGGATGAAAGCATATGGGATTACCTGCATTCAGCCCTCAGGATGTTCCACGAGCAATCGATTGCATGGCACTGATAATTTCACTGAATGAAAACGGCTTTTTAAGGTGCAAGCTCCCGGTTTCCTTGAAAAAATTTCTCGTCTCCGTGCTGAGTGTGTCACCGGTTATGAAGAGCAGCCTGTGCAAAAGTTTCGGATTCCTGTTTTTTATCTCCTCGTAAAAGGTTTTGCCGTCCATTTCCGGCATCTTCATATCGGTAATAACGAGCTTTACATCGGATTCACCCAGTTTTTCGAGTGCTTCACTTCCCGATGTGGCAGTAATAACCGAAAACCCCTTTCCGGTAAAAAAATCATTCAGAAGGTTGACGATAATCGGCTCGTCATCTACAACGAGAATCGATTCTCCGTGGGCATTAATGTCCTCATCCTTCACCTGCCCTCCCGGCGTTTGAACAACAGAAGGCGCAACACTGACCATGCGCTGGGCAGGGAGCGTAACCATAAACATCGTCCACTCCGGATCACTGCGCACCTGAATGTCGCCGTTATGGCTTTTAATAATACCATAGGAAGTTGAAAGCCCGAGCCCGGTGCCCCTGCCGACCTCTTTTGTCGTGAAAAAGGGATTAAATATATTGCCTATTATATTCCCCGGTATCGAAGGGCCGTTATTCGCAATAGTAACACACGCCTCTTTTTTTTCATCATCGTACGATGCTCCGATCCTTATTACCCCACCCTCTCCGTTTTCATGGATAGCCTGCTCTGCATTGATGATGATATTCAGAAACACCTGCTGGAGCCGTACAAAGTTTCCGCGTACCGAAGGCAGCTCATCCTGAAATTCGGATTCAACCTGTATGTCATTGACCTTCATCTCATAGCTTCTCAGTGAAATTGTTTTCTCGAGCACTTCCTGAATAGAGACCAGTTCAGTATCCACCTTCTCCAATCTGGCAAACCGCAGGAGATCCTTTACTATTCTGTCTGCTCTTTTTATAGAGTCCAGGATGTTCTGGAGTTTTTCATGCTGCTCCTCAAGACCCAGGTCGCTCGAGACAAGAAGTTCGGCATACCCCATTGCACTGAACAGAGGGTTATTCAGCTCGTGCGCAACGCCTGACACAAGTTCCCCAAGGGCGGCAAGTTTTTCGGACTGAATGAGCTGCTCCTGGGTGTGTTTCAGTTCTTCAATAGCATCTTTGAGCTGTTCGTTTGCGAGACTGGTGCGCTCACTCTGAACCCTGAGTTTCTCCTCCGTTTCCTTTCGGCGTGTTATGTCCCGAAGAATCTCCATCTTGTTCAGGCTTCCATCCGGATTTATAAGCGGTGATGAGATGATATCAAATGTCTTTCCGTCCTCCCGCCTGAGCTCCCATCGAACGGTTTTTCCTTCCCGAATACCCTGCCATTTGCAGAAGCTGCAGGGAATAGTACCGCCATACAGATACTGATAGCACTTTCTCCCATGCCCGTCACCCAGCTCCTTTTCGAGCGCACGGTTTGTAAAAGTGATGTTATAATCTTCGTCGGAAATATATATCCAATCGATCATACTGTTGAAGATATCGTTCACCCTGTCCCGATGGGCCTCTATTTCATTCTCGAGCAGCACACGCTTCGTAACATCCTGCATCGTTCCGATAATACTACCTTCTCTTCCGCTGTAAATGGAGGCATTAATTTCAACGAATGCCTGCTCACCATCCTTTCTGGGAAATGTTATAACAAAGGGATCGATATGCTTTTTCCGAAGCACCTGGCCACAATTTTTTCTGAGCAGTTCACGGTCATCCCCCGGTAATAACGTGTCAAAGGAATCTGTAAACTCATCAACACTGTATCCGAAAATCCGCTCAACCGACTTACTGACATATGACATCTTTCCTTCGCTGTCCAGAATAAAGACTGCTTCATCGATTCCGTCTACCAGCGTCCCGTACTTCAGTTCGGTCTGCTCGAGCTCTTTCTTCATCCTGAACTCGTTGGAAGCTTTGTCCAGAATGAAGGGCAGCTTATCGATACTTTCCCTCGTCTTACATATGAAATCATATACACCGAGTTTAATTGCCTGAACCGCAATTTCAATATCCTCCACGCTGGTAATCATGATAACCGGTGTATCGATTTGCTTTTCCTTGAGCCACTTCACGAGATCGATACCACTTTTCCCCTTCAGTCTGTAATCAAGAAGAATTATTCCATAGGAGCTTTCCCCTAGATGCGCAATCGCATCCTTGACGGTTGAAACCTGAGATATACCAACATCCTCGTAGTAGGATTCCAGCCGTTTGCTCAGAATGAAACGGTGATCCGGGTTGTCCTCAACTATCAAGATCCTCATGCTGTCCGCTTCCTGTGATTTATCCTCTGTGCAATTTTCCGTATGTAGGCCGGGGTGGTTCCGCAGCAGCCGCCGATTATCGTCGCACCTGCGCGTATCGATCGTTCGAGAAAACCTGTCATATATTCCGGTGACTGTTCAAACCGGGTCTGCCCGTCTACCAGCTTTGGAATCCCGGCATTCGGATACATCACGAGGGGGCGATCGGTAAGCGCTCTCATTTCTTTGATCACCTCCACATAGTCCTCTATGAGACCGCAGTTCGTGCCGACAACGTCCGCGCCTGCTCCGATCAGCCTCTGGACGGATTCGGGCACACCGTTTCCGAAAAGTGTTTTGAACCCGCCTTTTATCCTGTTGAATACAAGTGATGCAATAACGGGAAGGCCGAGCTCTCTTTTCAGGGTCTTCACATAGATTTCAGCCTCGTTTAAATCCATCATTGTTTCAATAATAAACAGATGAACCCCGGCCTCTGCCAGAACCCTCGCCTGCGAAAGACAGGAACTTTGGGCCTGTCCCTCAGAAATCTCCATACCGAATATTTTTCCGGACGGTCCTATTGATCCGGCAATAAATCTCTGCTCCTGCCTTTCCTCTTCCGGGATATCCGTGTTGTCGCGAAAAAGCTCCAATGCTTCCTTTGCGAGCATAACTGCTCTCCTGTTCACATCCTCAACCAGATACTGTTTTTCCTTCATCCCCATTTTGAGCGGAGAGCCCCCGAATGTGTTCGTGGTGACGATCTGCGCACCGGCAATAAAGTATTCGAGATGTATTTCCCGTATGACATCGGGACGTTTAATATTCCATTCTTCAGGCAGGTCTTCGGGCGTAAGCCCACGCTCCTGAAGGATGGTTCCGAATCCTCCGTCCAGAACGCAGTATTCTTGATCGATCAATTCCAAAAAATTATCTTTCATTTATTAATCCCGTCTTTCCTTATTTCCTCTGTCCTGTTACTGTATATTACTACGTATATCGACCGTCGGAGAAATTCTTTTTTGATTTGAGCGGTTAAATATAATAGAGTATAATATAGAAAGAGAGCTCTGCTGGAGGATTGATATCTGTGCAGTACAACATACTTATTGCTGAAGATGACGCAAATATTGCGAACCTTATTAAAGAGCTCATTACACGGAAGGGAAATAACGCCCTTGTTGCCCGTGACGGAAAAGAGGCCTTCAAAATATTTTCTAATATAAAAGTAGACCTTATTATCACTGATTTAAAAATGCCGAATATTGACGGTATGACGCTTATAAAAATGGTTCGTGAAACAAATAGCAAAGTACCCGTAATCATTATCACCGGCTATGGATCGAAGCAAAACAGGGAACTTGCCAGACAGTACGGCGTTCGCGAGATACTTTCAAAACCCAGTCCCCTGATCGAGATTTCAAACGCGATTGACCGGGCTCTTGAGCCGGGTAATCTGTAATCATTTTATTAACAGATATCCATTCATCTTTCTCTGCAGCACCCGCATGGGGTTGCCTGAAAGATCTAGAGCATTCTTTAAAAGTACCTTTTGTTTGCCCTCCCCGAACACTTTTTTTATATTTAGAGCGGATGTCTCAAATAGCGACTGTATAACGCTGAAATGTAATTTTTATAATGCTCTTCCTGATCAACAGTTGAAAAGGTGACTATCATGAAGGATATAAAATGGAATATCGGCATTCCTTTTGCCGTTCTTTCAGCGATTCTCCTCCTTTTCTCGTTTCCACCGTTTAATCTGAATTTTCTCGCATTTATCGCGCTCGTGCCGATTCTTTCAGTCGTTTACAGCACAACATTGAAAAAGACGCTCGCATACGGCGTTGTTTTTGCGTTTATCTTCTTCTGCCTGTTCCTGTTCTGGATGAATGCCTATCTCGCCGTTGTGGGGGTGCTGTTCGTAACGGTTGCATTCGGAAGCTGTTTCGTAATAAGCCTTCTCCTTATTAATATTACATCAAGGGCCTTCCCTGCCTACAAAACAGTACTCGTCCCTTTTATCTGGATCGCGATCGACTATATCAGAAGCTTCGGGTTTTTAGGATTTACGTTCGGTTCGATTGGTTATACACAACATAACTTTACCCGGTTTATTCAAATAGCCGATATAGGCGGCGAACAGCTCGTCGCTTTCATCGTTCTTCTCGTCAATGCCGGTCTTGCCGCGGTTCTCTCTCATGTATACGAGACGAAAAAGTTAAACGCAGGTACGCTTGCGAAAAAAATTCACCCGGTGACATCGTACTCCCTGGTTGCAGCTGCTGCCCTCATTGTCTTTAGCCTCATATATGGCACAGTCAGACTCAATGAGCCGATAGAGAAAAACCCTTCCATGAAACTGGCGCTTATTCAGGGGATTTCAAGCCCGAGAACCACGTGGAAGAGGGAAAAATGGAAAACTCTCAGGCGCCTGTTCGAACTTTCCCGAGAATGCAAAAGAACCGATCCGGATGTCGACCTCATCGTATGGACCGAAACTGCAATCAGGACGAGCCTGCGGCCCAATCTCATATACGGTACACCCTATCATACGAAAATACGAAGGCTGATACGGGAGCTTTCCACCTACTTCATTATAGGCTCGCCGGACAATTACGAGGCAACAGGCGCTCAAACGGTTAATCCCGACAACCTTACATCGATCTATCCTACCAAGGGCGAGGAGGAGGTATGGACGAACAGCGCCTATTACCTGAACCCCGAGGGTGAGATTATCGGAAAATACGACAAGCACAAGCTTACCCCTTTTGGTGAGCATTTCCCTCTTGGAAAAAAAATCCGTTTTCTTCAGAAAATTCTCAATAAATTCACGGACAGCGCCGGATTCACCCCGGGAAACCAGTACACGGTATTCGAGCACAACCCGTTTAAATTCAGCGTTGTTATATGCTGGGAGGGAACCTACGGGTACTTTATCCGCAAATTCGTCAACAACGGGGCGGATTTTATCATCAATATATCGAACGACATGTGGACGCGCACCAGAGCCGGCCATTTCCAGCACTTCACGATGACGAAATTCAGGGCAATCGAGAACAGAATATGGTATGTAAGGGCAGGTAACGACGGCGTCACCGCTTTCATAGATCCACACGGTATAGTACGGGAAATACTTCCCATAAAGAAGGTCGGGTATCTGGTGGGAACTGTAGGACCACGGGGTAAAACAACATTTTACACAAAGCATGGGAATATTCTGCCGAAGCTGAGCCTTGCTGTCTGTCTGGCCTCATTTATATGGGGTATATTCATTCTGATAAGAAGCAAATCCATACCACATCATCCAAAGAGGCGCAATGTCCGATAAAAGAAGAATTATCCTGCTAAGGCACGCTCAGAGCACTGCAAACAGCATGCTCCTGCTCACCGGCAGAAACGACCCGGAGCTGACCAGGCTCGGTTTCAGGCAGGCAAAGGAGGCGTCAAGGATTATCAAAAAGAGGTTCCCCTTAATCGACTCCCTGTATGCAAGCCCCATGAAACGGTCACTTGCAACTGCCGGTATCATCGCTAAAAAAGTTAGGGCGCCCGTCATCCAGGATGAACTTCTCATGGAAACCGATTTTGGAGATTGGGAAGGGTCGAACAGGGAAGAGCTTGTTCAAAAGCCCGAATGGAATGAGTACATTCAGGACCCCTTTCACTTCCGTTTCCCGGGTGGTGAATCCCCGCAGGATGTTAAGAAAAGGATCCTGCAGTTCAGACAAAAGATGCTCGCGCGAACCGAATGGGAAAATATTGTCGTCATCTCACACTATACACCGATAGTTTTTTATATTCTGAGTGTCTTGAACAGCGACGATGAAAAACGCGCAGCATTCAAAATTGGAAATGCAGCCGTTACATCAGTGGTTGCCAGCGAAAACGGTTCCTATCTCGAGTTTCTGAATCTCACTCGGCTGTAGCGAACGGCCGGTCCAATATCCGAAAAAGCAGACATATGAAGAGGGAAGGACGATGTCATATACGTATATTACCGGAGGGGCGAGCTCCGGAAAAAGCGGGTATGCGCTCAAGCGCTTTATCGGCAGGCGGGATGTTACTTATATTGCCACCGGCATCGAAACCGACGAAGAAATGGCCGGACGTATCGAACTGCACAGAGCCGCGCGTCCCTCAGAATGGAAAACAATCGAAGAGCCGATTGATATCATTCGGGCAGTTCGCAATTCAAAATCCGGTGCGCTCATCATCGACTGCCTCAGTTTCTGGGTATCCAGCCTTTTCTGCAGCGAAAAACTGGGTCATGATGATATTGTTGCAAAGGCGGGTACAGCAGCGGAATTTTTTGAGAAAATCGACCGGGAGATCATTGTTGTCACCAACGAGCTCGGCATGAGTCTCATCCCCGAACATAGAGAATCACGGGCGTACAGGAAAACCGCGGGTGAGGTAAATCAGATTTTCGCCAAATATGCAAAAGACGCATACTTTGTTATTAGCGGCATCCCTGTTAAAATTAAGTAGAGAGATAAACGTAAAAAGGTTTCAGAGAAAAAATAAAAAATCTAAAGGGTTACTACTCCACTATCTATTACAAAAATGGGTACTAGTAACATCGGTTAGGCTGCACCGAGGGTTAAGGTGACATCGAACAGGCGTCGCTGTCTCAGCAGAGTTACGGCAGCTTCCTCACCTGGATTCAGCCTGGTTAAAAGTTGATGAAGTTCGTCTACGGTGCTGATTTTCTTCCCATTAAGTGAAATGATGAAATCTCCCTCCTCTGCTCCCGCATGTTTCGCCGGGCCCTGTGATTCTACCGAAACAATCTGCACAACAGTTGCTGTTTTCAGGCTGAGCTGATGCTGTTGCTTACGGGTCACCGGCCGCACCTGTACTGCAATTCCAAGGAAGGAGCGGCTCACTTTCCCATGAGAAACGAGCTCGCCAGCCACCCACTTTGCAGTGTTAATCGGGATCGAAAGGCTTATTCCCTGTGCCATAAATATCATCGCCGTGTTTATCCCTATTACCCTGCCTCTGCTATCCACAAGGGGTCCACCCGAATTTCCAGGGTTAATCGCTACGTCTGTTTGAATGATATTTTCGATGAGCCTGCCTGATGAGCTGCGAAGAGATCTGCCGAGGGCGGATATTACACCTGCGGAAACAGTGCTCTGAAAGCCGAGTGGATTCCCGATAGCAATGACAAGCTGTCCAACCCTGAGCTGATCTGAATCACCAAGCTCTGCGAATGCGAGTCCATTTGCCGACACCCGAACAACGGCAAGGTCAGTTGCCGGATCTGTCCCGATGATCCTGGCATCATAGCTGCTTCCATCAGTTAGTGTCGCCCGTACGCCCAGGCTACTCTCGACAACGTGGTTGTTGGTAAGAATAAAACCATCAGGCGCAATGATAACCCCGGAAGCGGCGCCCTCCGCTCCCTGGCGCTGATCTTCCTCGCGCTTTATGCCGATTGCGACAACAGCGGGGCCGACTCTTTCTACCACCCCTATCACCGCACGGGAGTATGCATCCAGCAGCTCTACATCTTCAAGGGCCCGTGAACCTACGGGTGAGAACTCATTACTTTCAGCCTCAACTCTATCCGTGAGCAGCTGCATTACATTCGATAGATAATCATTCCTGGTATCGTTCATAGTACATGTCCGTTGAAAATCTTTGTTTAATAAATGGCATATTTTTCAAAACCTGTGTAATCGCCGAAAGCGTGCATACGCGATTCCTGTTTATACTATTAACATAGCAGTTCATCTCGTGCAAAACAAGCAGGTAAAAGAACGGGAAAGGGGTTAAAAATTTCTCATGTTCACTTCAACAACTCTGCCTGGTCAAATGATCGGTTTATATCAAAACACTGCAAAACCTGTAAATCCGTCTTGCTCACATTGCCGGAAATAATTCGGGAAACCAGTCTACCGATTCCCGGTCCGGACATGAATCCTCCACACATGCCGACTGCGTTGATATATCCTGAAATTGAACCGACTGTCCCGACATCGGGGCCCTATGTGTCATGGAGTAGGCTCCTGGCAACAGCAAAATCACCCACTTTCACATCCTGTGTTAATCCAGCGCCGATATACGATCATGAAGACTGTGCGTCTGCAGTCAGGATTTCAAGGCTTCTTCAGCCGCAATGTGCGCCGCACCGAGCGCTCCTATGAACTCCGGGTCGGGAGGCACGAGTATATCTACACCGAGCGTCTCTCGGAGAGCCAAAACGACACCGGAGTTTTTTGCCACACCACCCGTGAGCATAACCGGTGGTTCGAGCCCGACCCTGTGCACCATCCCCGAAATTCTACTCGCAATGGAGTCTGCAATGCCCCTGATAATTTTTTCCCGCGGATGTCCCTCAGCACGAAGAGACACAACCTCGGACTCTGCAAATACTGCGCACATGCTCGATATCTTCACCCCACGGTCGGCCTGTAGAGCGAGAGCACCGAGCTCTGCAACCTCCAGCTCGAGAGTCTTCGCGATAATCTCCAGAAATCTTCCCGTACCTGCCGCGCATTTGTCATTCATAATGAAATCGCGGCTTCTGCCGTCAGGACTCACACTGATAACCTTGCTGTCCTGCCCGCCGATATCGATTACGGTTCTCACCGCGTGATCAACGGCCCAGGCGCCCCGTGCATGGCATGAAAGCTCGGTAACGCTTCTGTCGCCGACACCTGCAGCATTCCGGCCGTATCCCGTTGTAACGGTGCGGGTAATATCGCTCCGTTCAACGCCGCCATCCTCATCCAGCAGTGAGAAAAGCCTTTCAGCAGCCGTGCGGCTGGAAATTCCCGTCTGAATGATAAAACGTCTGCATGGTCCTGCATTTTCAAGAATAACCATCTCAGTCGATACGGAGCCTATGTCTATTCCCGCCGTATACATCCCTGACCTCCGCCTAAATATCAAACAGAACACCGATATTCATGCCGCAGTATCGCCGGGCTTGCCGCATAACAAAAACCATCACACCTGTTATGAAATTAGCGCCTCTCCATTATCTCGAAAAAGGCCTCGATCCTTGTGCGATACTGGCCTTCCGAATAATTTCGGGGATCGACACAATCGCCGTCGAGCTCAATAAAGGGAATGCCGTACCCGGCAACCGTATCCCGTATCATTCGAACCGCTCCGTTGCTCTGTCTGCATCCCCAGTGAGAAAAGTGCACAACACCGTCAATCCCGTGACTTTCGATTATCCGGCCGATGTTTTTCAGCCTGTTTTCAATTGACCCGGACCATATCCGGCTAAGCAGTTTCCGGGCAATACTCTCCCACGGATTTGAAACATCGAGGTATTCCTCAACAGGAGTGTTGACCTCCTCTGCAACAATCACCGCTCTGAATTCCTCTTCGAGCATACTCATTATACTACCGGAGAAATAGGGCCGGAGATGGAGCCATAGCACCCGTTTTCCCGCCGCAACACCCTGAAAACCCCTCTTCAACCTCGCTTCGATTTCATTATTGTAGCTTTCAAGTATCCTCACACCAACCCGGCTCCCTGCAAACATCGCCCAGACCATCAGAAGGTTCAGGGTCTCGCTCCCGTACACGACCGGCGGAGACGCTTTCCGTGCATCTTGCATCTTGCTCAGCAAAGCGGTCATTTTGTTGGAATAACCAAAGGACTTTGCAAGCAAATCTTCCCGAAGTTTTCTGCCTGTAATCGATTCTATTTCTGAAACCGACTCCTGTACCTGGACGGCTGCATACTCAACGGCTTCCCTTTGGTCACCGTACGGGACATCGATGAAAAAAAGCGGCTTCGATACGAGATGTGCAACATGTGAAAAGGATTTCATGGTGCCGTCGCACGCATGTGATGTCGCCATGAGGAAAAGCGGCCGGGGAAGAAGCCCGAGGGTGCAGGCACCCAGAAAAGCGCGATGGAAGGAACAAAAATCCGATGACAACCATCGTTTCTCCGTTTCCTGGAGCAGTTGGGTCGAAATTCCGAATGAAGCGGCAAGCGCTCCGAGCGGTTCAAGGGGAAAGGGCAGAAGTTCAAAGGCATATATAATTTCAACCGGTGTGAAGAGACTTGTAAAAACCGACCGGCCACCCTTGAAAAATTTACTTCCATGCCTATAGGCAGCAAGAGAAAACCTTTTCTCTGAACGGGTTCCAAAACACCTGGCCGGCTGCAGGAATGTCTGAAGCATTGTAACAAGCGCCCCCCTGCTGATTTTTTTTGGATCAGGCCGGTTTAACAGTATGTCTTTTGCCTTTTCCTTTAGTCCCATATTCAGCCCTTACAATCGCTCGAGGAAAGCCTCAACCCGGGTACGGACCTGCCCGCTTCTGAGTGAAAAATACTCACTTTCCAGAAAAAGAGAGGGAATGTCCAATCGATCAAGTCTTTCCCTGAACAACGGGAAATCAACCAGAAAATTATCACAGAATTTCAGACTCGTGTAAATAACTCCGGCTGACATCGTCTTTTGAGCAGCTTCAATTATATAATCAATACGCTCACTGAAGTTTATCATCCTGCCGCACGGCACCCTGGATAGATAACGCCGGGCAAGCGCATCAAGCGGCGCCTCATTTTCTGCAACTGCAACGGGGAAATACCGTCCTCCGAAGCAGAAATCATCACCGACGACTGCCCCGCCGCACCCTTCGATATACTCCAGCAGGGGCAATGTGTCGAAAATATTCCCTGAAACAAAAACCCGTTTCCCATTTTTTTCCGGACCCCGGGCGCTGAGGAGATCAGAAAGCATTTTGTTTGTTGTCTGTTTCGGCCCGGTTGAATTGAGGTCAAGCACCCGTAATAATTCCTGCGCGTTCATCGCTCCCGGATTATTTGCCCGCATATCGTACATTTCCTGCAACAGCCTTCTGTTTTCATTATACCTGGCAATTGAAGCTGCAAGCGCCAGATCTGTGATTTCGACGCCTGAAATCTCCTGGAGATAGACCTTCAGTTTTTCAAGCTCTTTTTTAAAATAGCTCACTGCATATGGATCAATTTTTTTTGGAGTATCTACGAAAAAGGTTGATATATCTGGCATATACGTATTAAAGATGTCGAGAGTCCTGCGTGCACCGTCACATGAATGATTGATGACAAGGCCTCGAAAGCCTTTAAGCTCGCCTGCAATGCTGAGATCCACTACATATCTGAGATATGAACAGAGCGTGCCCGGCAGATAGGCATCCGCATACCGCATGTTCGGCTCATGCGGTATTAAACGAACAGGAGTAAAACCCGCGGCGTCGATGAGCTCTTCAACCGTGTAGGGGCAGAGCAGGCCGATTTTTTTACTGGATGTCCTTTCAATCTCCTTTTGATAGGCGGTAAAGATGAGTTTTTCTTTCATTGAGTTCCGGTTAAAGTTACTTGATTATTTTAAAATTTATACGTATAATAGCCCTGAGTCTACAAAAACACTAATATCGCTATTCTTTTAAAAGCTAACCTGATAGATCTCTTCCTCTACAGTCGGATAATGGGCAGGGCTCTTTTTCCTCCTGAATAGCATAGATAGCGGGGTACGGTATGTCGATTATTTTAGAGCGCGCAACCAGAATTATGGTACAGGGCATAACAACCACCGAGGGAAGACAGCATACCGCGCTGATGCTGGAAAGCAAATCCGAAGTCGTTGCCGGTGTCAGCCCGGGCAGGTACGGCCAGGAGGTGATGGGGGTTCCCGTATACGACAAGGTGAGTGAAGCGGTCAAGAGGCATAAAATTGACGTTTCCGTCATATTTGTTCCGAAAAATGCGGCAACCTCCGCTGCACTCGAAGCAATACAGGAAAAAATCCCCGTCATCATTATCTGTACCGTCGACCTTCCCGTAACCGAAACAATCAAAATCAAAAACAGCGCCGCGCAGCAAAACAGCACCATAATAGGCCCCGGTTCGGCCGGGATATTTATTCCCGGTCAGAGCAAGGCGGGCACCATTTCCAATGAGTATATCCTGAACGGCGAAGTCGCCATTGTTGCGAGAAGTATAGGCAATGAAAAAAAAATATGTCAAAGCCTGTTCAAGGAGGAACTCGGTGAAAGCGCCGTGATTAGTCTTGGCGGTGTTGACATAATCGGAACCGGGTATGTTGAAATCCTGCAGGCCCTTGAAGAGGATGAAAATACACAGATAGTTGTTATCGGGGGAGAAACAAAGGGAAGGCTGGAGGAAGACGCCGCCCGGTTTATCAAGGATTCGGGATATTCCAAGCCGGTTATCGCGTATATATTCGGCCGTGAAGCGAGCCCCACCGTCGCCCAGGAGAAGGAACAACTTTTTCAGGATGTGGGAGTCACGGTAGTGAACGATATTTGGGAAATCGGACAGATAATAAAAGAATCAACCGTCGAAGAATAAACTCCTTCCGGTATCGAAAAAAAATAATGAAAAGCGATGTATGTCGCTTCGCGGCCGAGTTTCAAAACGTAACTTGCTCGAAGTTACTTAGAAGTTCTCTGTGTTAAAAGTGAGATAAACCACAAAAAAATAGGCGGGTGAACGTCCCCTACTCCACCGTCACATCGGTAATGCGGACAAACACATCGATCTTTTCTCTGTCTTTGAAAAAGGGTTTGAGACGTAAATAGGTGATGATGAGGCCGTCTCTGTGCTGCTCGATATTTGCGAGAAAATGGAGCAGATCTTGCAGGGGTATTGCGTCTATTTTTATCTCAACTGAAGCGAGCCGCACGTCATCTTTCTTTTGATCACCGCGAGGCCGCACGTATTCAATATTGTCCCTGATACCCGCATTCTGTGATTCGTTCTCGAGATAGGTAAGCACCGATACATTTTGTTTGTTTTTCAATGACTGCACGAGTTCGTTATAATTTTTGTTTTCAGAAACATAGCGTTCGGCTAGAACTTTTATGTTGCCGAGCTGGTTTTCGAGCTCCGTTCTTTCATACCGCAGGCCTTGACGAGTTGCGAGAAGAGGCACGAACACAAACTGATAAACAAGAAAAACAACCAGCAGGAAAACCACACCTGCAGCGAGAGTCTTTTCTCTGCTCGATATGTTCTTAATTAAACCCTTAAATTCCACCCATCGGCTCCTGCGCAACCGTTATATCCAGAACAAAAGTAACGGTAAAACCACCGGTGCTTCCTGTCGTACCCGTATTCGTTACCTCAACCGACTTAAAATAATCCGACATCACCAGGTCTTCTCTGATTTTATCAATATCCGAAAAACTCCTGACGTTTCCTGAAAGTTTTATATGCTCTCTATCTATAATAATATCCGTATACTCTATCACCACATCACCGGGAAAGTACAGTGACAGTTCCTTCAACAGTTTGAGGCTGCTCAGATGCCTGTCCGTGCTCTCCTCGAGAACCGTGATCCTCTCCCGTACTTTGCTTACCCGTTTTCTGGCATCAGTTTCATCCACGACCGCGCTGCCGAAAGTGTTCTTTCCAAGTTCTTCGATCCGCCCTCTGAGAGCTGCAACCTGCTGTTTTCGAAAGCTAATATCAAACACGAGGCTTGCCGTCCCCAGTACAAACAAACATATTAAAAGAACACCTGCAAGTGTAAACTCCCGTACACTCACATATCCCTTGGCTCTCGGTTTAAACTCATTTTTTAGAAGATTCACCTGCAGCAGGGGTAACGAGATCCCGCGCACCGCCCCCAGGAGGGGGAGTGCAGAATAATCGAAAGATTTGATATCAGGATAATAATTGCCGATATTTTTCACTCCCACCTGGTTGAACGTTATATTCAACTCTTCAAGCAGGCCTTCGATCTTATCGCACAGCTCTTCGTTTGCATTAGACGCGCGATTCATCCATACAAAACGGTTCCCGGACAGCTTTGAACACATTAGTAACTGGGGAAGGATCCTCCTTTTCAACCCGTCATCGGTTATTTCTTCGTCCCCATCAAAAGCAACGAGCAGGCCGTTTATTATTTTCTGATCCACAACGTACTGAATGTATACCGATCGGTTTTCCAATTGAAGCAGAAAATATCCGTCTTCTTCAATAAGGGTATGCATACCGAGGAACAGGGCTACATCTTGCGGTATTACCGCCCGTAGATTTTCTCTGTATCTGCCGAAACTATAAAGCAGGGCACGCATTTTTTCCCGTTCAACGGAAAACGCCTGTGCCTCATTGCCAACAAGATAAAAATCGGTAATATAATCCATGTCCTGCGAAGGCAGCGAATCTCTCACTTCGTATCCGATAACCCCTTCGATCTTCTGCTGATCGGTAAATGGAAAATGCATCCTGCTTCTGAAATAGTGTACTGGGGATATAACAAAATGCACATTTTCCTTTTCAACACCTGCATCCGCAAGAACCTCTTCGACCGTCATCCCACTTACGGTATTCAGCAGAAATCCTTCAGATGCGGGGAGCTTCTCAGGAGAAATCATCACCCTGAAGCCGTCGAACGCTTCTTCGATGAACACGGCCCGTCTGCTGCCGCCTATTCTCCTGCTAAAGAGATCTGTTAAAGTAGACAACTCTGACCCCCTTGCTGTCCCTGACAACCACTGCAGTTATCGTCTCAATGAACTCCCCTGTCACCCCTGTTGCGGTTATTCTGAATATATCGCTTTTCACTGTGATGAGGGATGCTATCTCATCATATAATACATCAGACATTGTTTCAATATCCTTTAAATCAGCTGTTTTTGTAAAAGCATGCTCCTTCCTGTGCTCGATTATATCATTGACAATCGACTCATCCATATCCTCGGAGAGACAGCGGAGGACCGGAGGCTCTGCCGTATTGATATTGATTTTGCCGTCACCGTATACGGTTATATAACGATTCAGAGCTTCAATATCCTCCGGAAGATAGCTGTTACGCGCCGAAGGAGGAAGGAAAAAGATCTTTCTGTTTATACCCCGTACGAGAAGAAGCTCTCCAACCGTTAGAACCGGAGCGTTTCTCGCCTCATAAGGCGGTGTAAGATTTCCGTAATAGGCAGATTCAGCGCCAGCCGGCAGAGATACGTCATCCGAATCCTCCCAGTCTACGATTGCGTCAATGACGTTCGTATCAATTGCAAGTATATCGAATATGCGGTCGAGCATTGCCCGTCTTCTTTCGTCCTCGGTGCCCCGGCTGTTAACTAGTTTTTTAATGTTGTATTTTGCCTTTTCATCCTCGATTGAAACCATAAGACTGCCGTCTTCTAATGGTATCGGGGGAAGGGCTGAGTACCAGGAGTCTCCCGGGCCGTCGTAATCGTTTGTATCGAGCTTTAAAAGCTTGAGAGCGGTCTGTAAGCCGCCGTATGCGTAGTAGTACGCCTTTCTTGATTCTGCGTAATTAACCGCCATTCGAAGGCCGATGCCGCTTCTTTTTGAAAACTCGAGCGCGATGAAGGAAAGTACGGATACAAGTATTAAAACAGATATAAGTGCAAATGCGTTTCTTTTCATTCTACATGTCCGAAATAAACACATTAAACAGCTCTCGGAACTTTCTCCCGCCAATTGAAAAGGTAAGCTCTATGCTGTCCGGAAGCCCATTCATCTTCTCCGTATCCCATGAATCAAACCATTTCCCCGCGCTGTGAAACCGAAAAAGAAAGGATGTAAAATCGTTTCTCACTGTATATTCAAAGGGCTCGACAGATTCGGGGGGGAGCAGCGTATTCTGGTATATCCTTTTTTTAAGCGCCAATTCTTGGGTATCCTCCACATTTTGTGCTGGCTCATACTCAATTCGGATTATCTCGCTCCTGCTGCCAGGTTCAAGAAATGTCCGTGGAGAAATCGTGGTAAATACCAGGTCGCTCGTCGTAAAACCTCCAAGCTCCTTCTGCTTCGATACCAGGAGGGTGCTCTTGTCGCCTTTAATGTATATGGCGGAGGACAGCTCGACATCAAGCCTTTCAAGAAAGCTCCTCAGCTCGCGGAGCATTTCATCGTTTTTCCTGTGAATTTCGGACGCCCTTCTCACCGACACAAATGTTGTAAAAGAAACAGCAGCGATAATAGACAGTACCGCGAGTGAAATAAGGAGCTCGACAAGTGTAAAGCCTTTCATTCGAATCATAATAAGAAACTTTACTTTCCTGAAATTTTTACCACTGCTACCGTTACATATACCCCACCAATTCACAAATCCAATAAAACCAAAACTGCTTAATATCGGGAGAGCACCGTTCTCACCGAATACGTCCCGCTTTTACCCCACTCTATCTCTATCGTAACAAGCTTCAGCTCCTCCAGATACGGAAACTCGATCGCCTCTACGCTTTTCTTCCATCTGAAACCCGTAAAATAATCGTCCTCGAACTTACCCTCATCCGTCCCTGAAGCAGGATATCCACCCGAGATAACCTCCTTCATCATCATGTCGGCGGCAGTTACGGCAACGGTCAGGTCAGCCGCCTCCTTCTGCGATCGGAGATTGAAAACACTCCCGTTCAGTATGGCAACAAACGCTACCGACACGATGACCAGCGCAATCAGCACTTCTACCAGTGTGAAGGCAACAAGCTTCATATCATCCGCCCCTGTCGGTTTAAACTTAATCGATAATCGTACTTTGTACAAGGACGTTTCACTTGTAAGTAACTTCGAGCAAGTTACGTTTTGAAAATCAGCCGCGAAGCGGCGTATGTCCTTGACAGGATAAACCAATTTTACATGAACTATTCGGTCTAATGTTAGTATATTTTATTGACACCGTGAAAAGAATCAGTCTTCTAAGTAATTTCGAGTAAGTTACAGTTTGATACCCGGTCCCGGGGGGATGTATCCCGGGGGGATGTATCCCGGGGGGATGTATCCCGGGGGGATGTATCCTGTCAAGGAAAATCCCGCTAGGGATCGGTCTCAAGAGGACATATGCCGCTTTTTATATTGAAAAGGGAGGTATGAATGGAGATACCGAAAGTTGCCATTCAGGGAGAGGAGGGCTCCTATAGCGAGGAAGCGGGGGTTTTGTACTGGGGAAAATCCGTTGAATTCATCCCTAAGAAGAGCTTCGAAGAGGTTGTCGGCTCCGTTCAGAACAATGAGACGAATTACGGGCTCCTGCCTCTCGAGAACACACTGATCGGCAGCATTGCACACACATATGACCTGCTGCTCGAATCAAACCTCCCCATTTCCGGTGAAGTGATAACAACGATATCACACTGCCTTCTCGCGACAAAAAAACAACCGCTCGATAGCATACGACGTGTATATTCACACCCGGCCGCGCTTTCACAGTGCACAATTTTCCTGCAGAATATGAAGAACTGTGAAATAATTCCCAATTACGATACTGCGGGAAGTGCAATGAAAGTGAGCAGGGAAAAAGATCCGACCATCGCAGCAATTGCAAGCAGCCTCGCCGCCCAGATATACAACCTGGAGATAATCGCCGAAAAACTCGAAGATTATCCGAACAACCAGACCAGATTCATCATCGTATCAAAATTACCCGAAAGCCGTCATTACAAGCATTCTAAGACCTCAATTGCATTTACTACCCTCCATCAGCCGGGCGCGCTGTACAGGGTGCTCAAGGTTTTCAACGACTACGGGATCAACCTAACAAAGCTCGAATCGCGGCCCCATAAAACCGAGCCGTGGCGGTCGTATTTCTATCTCGATTTCGAGGGACACACATCGGAAAAACTCATACAGGAATGTATGGAGGAACTGAGGGAACAGACGAATTTCCTGAAGATTCTGGGAAGCTATCCGGTCTGGACCGGCAAAAGAAGGCTTGAATCACCGGAGGAGGAGGCCTTTGAGGAGGACAGATCACATCTCCCCCTGTACAGCCGCGAGAGGAAGAAAGAACCTACGGTAATAACGCTCGAAAGAGATGGGATGGAGCTGGTCGTAATCGGAGGCGGGGAGTTCACCATTATCGCCGGCCCCTGCTCTGTCGAAGGGAGAAAACAGCTCTTCAAAACCGCGAATATCATAAAACGTTCCGGTGTACAAATTCTTAGAGGGGGTGCTTTCAAGCCGCGCACATCGCCGTACAGCTTTCAGGGACTCGGCGAGGAGGGGCTGCGGCTCATGCGGGAAGCGAGAGAAAATTACAGCCTGTATATAATATCCGAGGTCGTTTCACCTGCAGATGTCGAGCTCGTCGCGGAATATGTGGATATTCTGCAGGTTGGCGCGCGGAACATGCAGAATTTCACCCTTCTGAATGAAATAGGAAAATGCGATAAACCGGTTCTTTTGAAGCGCGGCATGTCAGCAACCCTCAAGGAGTTTCTGCTCTCGGCCGAGTACATACTAAAACACGGCAACAGCCGGGTTATTCTCTGCGAGCGTGGAATCAGGACATTTGAAACAACGACGAGAAACACCCTCGATCTCTCCGCCGTTCCGCTCTTGAAAGAGGACACCCACCTACCGATCTTTGTCGACCCCAGTCACGGCACCGGTTCCCGGAAGCTCGTGCTTCCAATGAGTAAAGCTGCGATGGCTGCTGGAGCGGACGGTGTGATCGTCGAGGTGCATTTTCAGCCCGATTCCGCATTGAGCGATGGAAACCAATCGCTCGACCCGGATATGTACCAGCACTTTATCACGGAACTGAAGACGCTGGAGCAGAAACTTACAACCTGATTATACCGAATCCATTCACGTTTCATTGAAAGTCGCACAGTCTTCAACTTCGAGCGGGCCTCGACTGTTTCCATACACCAGACACCCCGACCCGATCTGTGATGAGGGAGGTATAACGATACCCTCCCCGATTACGGTAAGCCCCTTCTTTATAATTTTTGGAAGATTGACATTTGCGTTATCTGAAAACCTGCCAATACTCGATTCGCTTCCGATAATTCTGCCATTTCCCTCGAGTACCACCGTATTTGTAACCTGCGCTCCCACACCCACCGTGTTGGACGGCAATATTACGCTTCCCCGTACAGCAGCCCCTCGTGAAATACGCACACCGTTAAAAATAACAGAATGCTCGACAAGACCCTCAATCAGAGCGCCGGAGCCGATCATGCTGTTTTTGACCGTACCGCCTTCGGAAATGGTGGCTCCCCTTGCCTGTGGGTTATTCAGCCCGGTGTAGAACCCAAGAAAATCATAGTCAAGGAAGTACTCACGAAGTTTTAAATTTTCTCTGAAATACTCGTACACGTTTCTGAAAAGGAACGAACGGCCGGGAATTTGCACTATGCGCTCAAAATTCCGGAATAAAAACCCGCTAAAGAGTTCCTCTGTGAAATTGTCGAACTCTCCCTCCCTCTCAACCCATTTCAACATCAACCGGATAAAATTTTCCCGGCTGATTATATACATATCGGACGGCACACTCCCGACTCGAACCTTGGCAATCCCTCGAAGGGTCAACCGATTAACCTTTTCCCAGTCCGTACAAACTGCATTCCCCGTTCGCCTGAGGATGAGGGTTCGTGTATCTTTCCGGTTTTCAAGCAGTGCTGCAAGGGAAAACAGATCGGATTTTTCTCTGCAGAAAAACGGAATGAAAGGAATATCTTCACGCCCTTCATGCTGAAGAATGTCCCGGATCCTGAACTCCATCCATAAAGGCAGTTCATCAAGCGGTCTGCCCTTTGGAACACCGGGGTAGTTCACATCAGCCGTTTCATTGAAAAGAAGCACACAGAAATTTGACATAGGGATTTGTTCGCAATGGATTTGTTCGCTTTTACATCGGAAAAATATCGGATTTATTTAAAAAAAATTGTATTGTAATTTGTACCGGTGTTGGTATAATATAGTTTGTATTTCAAGGACATTACAATGGAAATTTCTACACTGAAACCCGAAGAGCGTATTTTTCACGTAGACAAAGAGTGCTACCTGTTCTACCTCGGGTCCGATAGAGATGATGACCGGCCCTTCGCACGTATCGGTAACTCAAAGAAGCTCACCGATGTTATAATTAAAAATACTTCGAGCATTATCATTACTGACTCTATTACCGGGGATCCACTCCTCGAACCGATGAACATCAATCCGGACAAAATGGGAGCTGTCAGGTATGTGGGCGATAAAAAAACCGTCCAGAACTATCTCAACTTTATACACAACTACAATATAAGAAACGGGCATATAAGCTCCCTCGAAGACATCAAACAGAGTCATGACATGGCTGAAGTGCTCTTTTTCAAAGACGGAAACATCCGGCTTCTCTACAACCAGAAGCTGCTTTTTGATCTGAAGCGGGCAGAAAGAGAGGACCTTCATTTCAACGAAAATGCAAACAGGTTGAAAGGAACACTGGGGACAAATACACTCCGTTATTCCCCTGAAGATTTCAGCAGTCCCGGATTTGTTGTTGAAGGGGGCAGTTTCCTTCTTTTTCAAAAACAGAAAATAGCTGCATTCGGCCTTCCTGAGAGATATTTCGAAACACTCATCTCCAGGGGAATCGATCCCGACTGGATAGAAACAGTCATTGCCGACAGTGTCACGGACTCATTGATTCAACTGCTCAAACGAAAGCAGGCTACCGGAAAAAAAATCAGAATTATTACCGGCAACACCTCCGTCATGCGAAGCGCCGTACAGCTCTTCAGAGGAGATCAGCATACTCCCGTCAATGCCGAGATCGAGGAGTTTTTACCTGACAGTAAAAAGAAGTTTTTAAGTTTCGGTATTGAAAAGAAACAGACCGGCCACCGCGTCAGCGGCTACCGCATCAGCCATCCGCTTATTCCGTTTGAGCTTTTTTTGGCCCGTGAAAAAACACGACATTCCGGAAAAGAGATAACAATCGACCCGGCAAACAGGGTGCTGGTGGTGCCTATCGAGTCTCCTTTAAAAGGAACGGTAAACCTTACGGATGGAGTACCCTATATCTTCAGCGGAAAACTACGCCTTGCAGACGAGGAGCTGGTGGAGCGGTGTTTCACCGACCTTATCCCCCTCTGTGAAAACGTGCAGGACTCAGAACATACCGGCAGGCCGGGGCTTGAGCCCGGCGAATCGACTCTACTGACCATGTTCTCACGACTGTTCGATGATATTACGGGAGAACGCTTTTCGCGCACAACTGCCTATAATCTGTACAGACACTTCAAAAAAATCAAACCGAGACATGGCAGCAGTTTAACGTACCTGCTTTTCAACATTTCAGGTATTACCAGGCAGCTCGCTTCTGCTGAAACAGCCGGGCACGCCATGAAGGATATATTGATAAAGATAGCCGATCGAGCCTTCACGGGTTCACAGAAGGGAAGCATGCACCTGCCTCTTATCGGGGAGCTGTATACAGCAGATGGAGGGCTGCAGTTTTATTACAGGGCATCAAAACACCCGATAAGCCGGGACGACTGTATCATGTTCCAGGACAGCATTACCGATATTCAGAATCAGTGGCAGGAAAATCAAAAGTCGTATACAGTGGAAATGGAACGGCTGAATGCACTTCTCAAGGAGCTTGAGTCGGGGGTTAGCAAAAAGGTTTCTGCCGGCCGCATTCCCGAATCCGGAATTGCAACAGCACCGGGAGTTGCGGCAGGGAAAACATCGGTGAGCGTCAGCGGACTCGGTATTCCGGCGGGCCTCCGTAAAAAGGGGAAGAGACGCAAAGCTACCGCATCCGTTACACCCTCTCAGGAGGCGGAAGCAAAAGTAAGTGTCTCCGGTCTCGGTATTCCGGCAGGCAGGAGAACGGATAAGGATGAAACCAAACGGGGCAGGAATCTTAAAATTTTCATCCCCGCTGCTGCTGTTGTTATCGCCGCGGTCATTATTGCCGCTCTTCTCTTCATTCCCGGCACTAGATTCGGCGAAAAAATGAGGGGTGGTGTTGCAGGCGAAAAACAGGCGGCGGAAGGTGTAGAATCTCAAACAGCCGAAACATCCGCTGAAATATCCGAAGGCAAAGAAGCGGCACAAAACCAGAAGGAGGGTGTATTTACCATCAGCGTCGGTGATGAATCCTCACCTTACCGAATCGAGGTGCCGATTACAATCCTGGATATCTATTACCTCACAAACAGCATTGCGGTCAAAAACGGGTACAGGAAGCTGGACAGTCCGAAAAGAGCCGGAAGAGACCCCGACTGGATATACCCGGGCAACCCTTTTGTCCTTCCTGATGAAACACGATATACGGTCGCCAAAGGAGACACAATGTGGGATATGGCGCACCGTTTTATTAAAAAGACACTCGAGGCCGATTGGCCGACATATGTCCGCATATCGGAAGAGATCGATGCTCCAGACACCAGAACCCATGATAGAGAAACACTCAAACGAGAGCTTGAATCTCTCAAACAGCGATCGTACAGTGAAAATTTCTCCAGGGAAATAGATAAAAAAATTACAAAATTACTGGGGGAACAGTAAATTATTCTCCGATATAATAATATATTTCAAATTATTCTATCACTAGATCCATGCAGGGGGATAAATTTCTCTTTACAGGAGGAGAAAAAAAGCTTAAAGTTTCCTATATTTAACTTTGACAGGATTGAAGAAATCAATCAGAAAGGAGAATAAAATGGCCGCAGATTTACCAAGAAGCCCAAATGTCTTTCACCCGACCCGACCCTCCGCAGTTGGTTCACGAAACAGCCTGGCACAGGAGGGCAGAGTTCAAAACGAAGAGATGCAGCGTTCTATAGAGGAAGAGACCGAAAAGATATTAAAGGAACTTCGGATCAGGCTTCCAAAAGAGGTGCTTGAAGAGCTCGAAGTAATGGGCGGAATCAAACAGAAACTCTATAACTACTTCAACCAGAACTATCAGAACATGTTCAACCGATACATCACCACGACTGAAGATGAAATGGTGAAGAAGGTTCGGAATTTCGTAGACAAGGAAGAGTCCAAGGTTCTGTCCCGCTACACACCAAAGGAAATCGCCGAAATGCTCGATCAGATCGGCGGCGCCGACAAGTTCAATACCGGTGAAATCGAAAAATCGATCGTAAATATGTACGGACACCTTCAGGGCCATATTCAGAGAGGCCTCAACGATCTTGAAAACGACACCAATTCGCTGCTCCGTCAAAAAGTGGATGTCGGCGCGTTTATCAGAGGTGAAAACGCCTATTCAATCGTCAAATGCTCTTTCAAGGACAATTCCCACAAACCGAAAACGGTTACGGATGTGAAGCTGTCGATTAACATTCTCGATGCCGAGCTCATCAGCCCGATCTTCCAATACCAGGCAACTGTCGAATACCTCATCAAAGACCAGATTTCAAGAACCATCATAGATCTTATCGATCGCGAGATCGAGAGGTTTAAGGCACAGCTTGTGGATGAAGGCAGGGAAGAGCTCTCCGATGGAGAAGTGATGTTCGAGAAGATGAAGAGAGTTCCCAATTTCACGGATGATGAAAAGGAAGATGAGAAATCAAAGAGATACACATTTCTTGCAAAGAACCTGGTGGATAAAATCGAGGGACTTCGCGCTGAAATCGATCTTAAAGATTTCGATCAGCTGAATGTTCGTGAAAGCCTGAAAAAAATCGTCGATATGGAAAACATCAGAAACAGGGGGTTCAATACGGCGATAAACTCGATCACCTCTATCCTCGACACGAGCAAAATGGGATACCAGTACATCGAAAACCTGAAGAATGCCAGGGAGATGGTACTGAGGGAGTATGAAGATACTGATCCAATCAATCTCCCGGACGAGCGCTACACCATGCGCCTCAAGTACTTCGATCAGGCACAGCTTCTCAAAGACCGCGAAGCATATGACCAGCAGTTTGCCGCGTACAAGAATGAAATCGAGCATCTGTACGATGTTACGGAAATCGTGTATCAAAACAACAAGTCCTTCTGGAGGGTCAACGACTTCGAAGATATCTCCAAGAAGGTCAAGAACAAGATAAAACGAAAGATCAAGGCCGTAACCGGAGACCCGCTGTATGAGGACATGAAAAAGACGTGGAATGAGATCATGTACATCAAGGCCGGGGATACGGATGTCGAGAAACTCAACCAGACCTATCTGTACGAAAAGACACTGCTAATGAAGATGCTCAGGAAAAACCTCGACAAGATTAAGCTCATCTACGGGTATAAGAACCCGCGAATGCGTATACTTCTCGAAGACAGAAACAACTTCCTTATCAAGGAGTTCGATGCATTCGATTATTTGATCAATCCGTACCATATTCAGCCTGGACTTATCCTCGACATGGATATTACAAGCATAAAGAGGAAAAAGTTCACTCTGAACGGTATGGCCAATGTGCTCAATGAATTCCTGCACGGTATCTCCAAAGGGTTCCAGGATGCTGCATTTGCCTCATTCAAGCGCAGAAGATCCACGTTGCGGGAAGACATTGCGCAGAGCTTTGCGGCGCCAGAAGATATCGAGGAAAGCCAGACACTGTCGGAAAGCTACATGGGCGTCGGTCAAGGCCCGAGCGGAAAGTCAAGCTCATCCGCCGGTGTTAAAGGCAGAGCCAATGTCACACCTCCGAAGAAGAAAAAATCAGACCTCGACGACCTGAAAGAGTTGTAACATGGAAAATGAACTGAACGTACTGGCAAGCAGAGCAGGTTTCAACACTGCTCTGCGCCATTTTAAAAATGTGACAAGCTACGTGGGGGAAGTTGGTGAGGGGTTAAACATTGCGGACCTTATCAATGAATCGCTCGACTCCGGCGCTATAAAGCGTTTTCAGGTGAAGACCATATTGAGCGCGCTTCTTGTCGACAAGTTCGCTTTTGCCTACAAGTCTCACAATTTTCTCGATTCCATCGAGACAATAGACCACATAGTCGATTCTGTTTCCGAATGGAGCGGACTCCACATCGTTCTAGCCTACTTTCACCCTCAGGCGGGCGTTTATGCAATCAATCCGAAAAACAGCGCTCACTGGACGGAAATTCTCCCGCTTATCAGGGATGAGCTTGCAGTAATATACTGCGGGCCCGTTGAGGGAGAAGCGGAAAGAAATGTACTGAACAACGCAATCGCCGACTTCGTGAGTATACTCTACGGTAAAAAAGTGAAGCCGAAAAAAGAGTATGTGGGGAGAGAGAGGGTGGAACAGGCTCCGGTACAGGCTGCAGCACCCCCTCCCCAAGCCCCGCCGGTTGCAGTCGCAGGCAAGAGAAGGGTCACTCCCCGTTACTCGGTGCAGGTGACGAATGAACTCTTCCACAACGGAAATGTTGAAGCATGGAAGAAGATCGTTGAGAGTTTTAAAACCAGGTATAGGGGACTCGACGTTCTCATCTGGTACGAAAACGAACGTATCAACGATATAAATGCACTGTTCAAATGGGGAAAGGTCAAGCATGGCGGACTGATTTTTTTCAGTGTAGCAGGTGAAAACATCACTGCAGTCTCAAAATTACAGAGATATCTCTTTGAAGGCGCAAGCCCGCGGTTCGAAGTGTTCCTGCGGGGAGGAATCGGAGAAGTACTCGATTTATTCTGAGGGGTATGGTTTTCTCCATTAAGATTCTGGTTTCTTGAACCAGTATTTTTACGCTCGACTGACTTATTAATGCCGCCAGTGAGCGGTATTTTGTTACAATTACCTATTATTATATGCCGGAGGTATACATTCTATTAGGTAAAAATCATTAGGCAAGTGCACCATCAGGCATTTATCGATTTGAACCTTGTACGTTTGGAAGTTCACCTGCCTATTTATTTCTGCATACCGATGCAAGAAGAAACAGTGAGGAAAAAAATGAAAAAATACCACTCATTCAGCAGCACCGAATATTTCGACACACCGGAGATACAGGAGGTCGTCGGAGTTCGGGGCAAACGGCTGATGGAGCTTGCATCCCTCGAGGCTCCGATACTACCCGGGTTCATGATTCCCAATGAAACAGTTGGGGAGCTGGTAAAGGATCGGGCCGGGGCAAAGAAATTCTTTATAGAGCCTATATCCAAGGTCGAACGGCTGCTTGGAAAAAAGTACAACGATGAAAAAAATCCACTTCTCATAAAGATTGTTGAGAGTCCAATGCTCAATATGGTTAATGCCTTTTCGATCCACAATATTGGACTCTGTGAAAAAACCGTCGGCGGTTTCGCCACCTTTGTCGGTGAAGAGTTTGCCTACCACGAGTACAGAAACGTGTTCAGAAAAATGATTGAACTCGAAAAGCTGGGCGAGATAGACACCGCGCGGTTGAAAAAGCTGGATGCCTTTTTTAAACTCCTCACCGAGGCGAAAAAACAGCAGAAGGTAAAAGAGGCACTGGAAGAAAACAAATCTCTGTATCCGAAAGAAATATTTTCAAATGCATACGACCAGCTCTGTTTTATCATTGAACTTTTCAACAAATTCTTTCAGTACAGCTCGAGCAACATTGATTCCGCCGTTCTCATTCAGGCGATGACATTCGGAAATTACGGCGAGGAAAGTTATTTCGGAAGCTACTACACACGGAATATCGTCACCGGAGGAAGCGAAATCAGTGGAAAATTCTTTGTCAATGCATTCGATGCAACCGAAACCAAAGGCAAACCGATTCTCAAAATGCACGAGAGTTACCTGAAGGAGCTAAAAAAAATCGCACTGAATCTGGAAAATCACTTCAAAGAAATACGGCAGATACGCTTTACCGTAGAAAACGGGAAATTCTGGGTAATCGATCAGGTGCCGGTGCCCAATAAATCAACTCAGGCGGAGATTAAAACCCTGCTCGATCTCAGAGGTAGAAAAGAAGTAGATGATGCGTATGTCATCGGGACAATCAAACCGGGAAGGTTGGCTGAGATACTGCACCCGGTGCTTGATACAGAGAGCGCTGCAAAACTTCCCCGCGTAGAGGGGGGTATTGCAGGGGCAGTAGGCGCTGCGGTTGGGAAGGTCTATTTCAACACTGATAAGCTGATTAAAGCGTACAAGTGGGCCGTGCAGTCCGGCGATGATAAGAACTTCATCCTCGCGATGCCGGCAACCTTTGCCGAAGATGTAAAAGCCATTGAGGTGGCAACCGGTGTTATTTCTTCAGAAGGCGGATATGCTTCACATGCCCCTGTCGTCGCAAGAAGCCTCGGCAAGATAGCACTCGTATATCCCGGAATCAAGTTCGACAAGGGCGCTATGAAAATCGGAAGCAGAACGGTGAAAGAGGGTTCCTATATCGCGTTAAATGTCCCCTACTATGAAACCCCTGCAATCTATTTTGGGAAGGTCGGTCTTATCAAGCCTTCTCCCGAGGGCAGTGGACTTCTTGAATTCATGGAGATTGTGCAGAGAAATCTCGGTGATTTTGATGTCCACGCAAACGCGGACCAGCCGAAGGACGCCGAGCTTGCAAAGATGTTCAATGCCCGGGGCATCGGGCTCTGCAGAACAGAGCATATGTTCTTCCACGAGAAGCGCATCGATACCTTCAGGGCGATGATTATCGCAGGTACAAAACAGGAACGAGAAAAAGCGTTGGCCCAGCTGAAAGAGATGCAGGTCGCCGACTTTTACAAGCTCTTAAAAATAATGGAAGGGTTGCCGGTAACGATACGGCTTTTAGATGCTCCACTTCACGAATTCCTGCCTCACACCAAGGAGACCATGTCTAAATTTATCACCTACATGCGAAAGCGCTATCCGAAACTAACAGAAAACGAAATACGCAGGCGATCGAGCATGCTGAATGAGTTCAATCCCATGCTCGGTCACCGGGGCATCCGTATTGCAATCTCCTATCCGGAGATATACAACATGCAGACCCAGGCAATTTTTGAAGCCGCGTACAGCCTTAAAAAGGAAGGCGTCGACGTCAGGCCCGAAATAATGATACCCCTTGTTATGAGCGCAACCGAAATCAAGACAATACGAAATGGAAAGAAAATCGAAGGAAAGGCGATACGCGGAATTCGCGATATCGAGCTTGAGGTACGCAAGTCATTCAAGAGTGACCCGATCGACTACAAGGTAGGAACTATGATCGAGCTTCCGGCCGCAGCTCTGCAGGCGGATAAAATCGCCCGGTACACCGAATTCTTCAGCTTCGGCACAAACGACCTTACGCAGACGACGAACGGCCTTTCCAGGGATGATTTCAACAACTTCTTCTCGGATTACAACGAATTCGACCTTCTCGAGTATAACCCGTTCAAGGTGCTTGGAGAACAGGTGAAAGAGCTCATCGGCCTTGCTGCGCAGAGAGGCAGGCTCACCCGGCCGGATATCGTCATGGGGCTTTGCGGTGAGCACGGTGCTGAACCGCAGAATATTCCATTTGTGAAAGAAGCGGGCCTGAATTACGTATCCTGTTCGCCCTACGGTATACCTATAGCAAAACTCGCTATCGCCCAGCTTGACCTGCCGGAGAAACCGGCTTCATAGAAAGCGGGCCGGCATCGTTTCTATCCCGCTCTCCCGCTCTTCATCTTATTAAACAGCCGGGAAAATATGAAACAAAATATCCGTCAGGGGATCTGCAGTACTGACTCCCAGGCCGGTATATTAAAACCGCATTTGATGGAGGATCTGCACAACCCGGGTAAACACCGTGAGGAGATGCAGCTTGATCAAAGTCTCCGCTATACAGATACTTCCCGTATATTTTGTTACAACGGCCATGAGTTCCTTCCTGCCGAGGGACATCCTGTCAGCATAGGTTCCCTTTCTTACCTGTATCAGTTCGTCGCCGAACAGCGCATCCTTGATTGCATAGTCGAGATGTTCACTTCCGTTTCGGTAGTGCCGCTGTGCGGTGATGTCAGCTCCGCCCCCGATAGGGGAGAAATGTGCATCAATAAGGACATTCTGATAGAATGCCCGTGAAAAACTGATAAACACCTCAAGCCGCACCCTTCTCGGTTCGGAGAGGGCATACATTTTTAACATTTCAAGGCTTTCAATACCCTTTTCTATGGAACGAAGGCAGTCTCTGTACCGAAACTTCCGCACACCTTCATTTCGAAGCATTACATTCTCAAGCCCGTACTGATAGTAGGTATATATACCATCCAGCACAAGATTTACCGCCTTGTTGAAAAAAGCCTGGAATCGCACATGGCGGGATGCTGTTTCTGTTTCAGTGTACCCCTGAACGGGGTGTTCTGAGGTTAGATAATCGAGGACTGTTTCGTAGGCGAGATTCAGATCGGTCATAATCTTGTGTGCCCATGACTCTCGCCCCTTGTTTGAATCCGGATGGTAGGTTTTTGCAAGTTTCCTGAAAGATTCGTTAAGGCTCTCGACATTACAGTCGGGGGAAAGCTCAAGGAGTCTGAGTGCACGATCCAATTCCATGTAACAATTCCTTATAGTCTCCCGCGTGAAACGCGGAAATCTTTAATAAAGTACAGCAATCTTATTTTGATATACGTTCAATTACCATCAGAAGCTGTAATAGTACTACAGCGTAACTTTTACTTCAAAAGACATTTTAAGTGCATTTTAAGCATGTTTGTGGGCTTTTTTATTACCTTATATTATTATAAGATTGCAATAAAACGGTAAAGTTTCGCTGTAGCACTAGTAATAATGAGTTCGAATTGACTGGGAGTCAAATAAATTTAAAGTGTCACCCTTGCTGCTTTATAATGGAAGTATACCATTTCGCCAACATACAGATTTTTTACCTGTACAACCGGGATGGTTCAAGTACAGTATCGTGTCCATACAGCACGGCAGATAATCAAAAGACCGTAAAGGAGCAGAAGATGGCAGTGGTAAAAGAGCTTTTCAAAGCCTACTACAATGGAGAACTCCCGTTAGAGGGGGGGTACATATTCTCCTCGTTCTTTGACACTAATTCAACATATTCTAAACCTACACTTCATTTACCATCATAAAATCGATGGGCGATAACTTCTCCTATTATACATGATACCGACGACCTGTTCGATGTCATGGAAAAAATTTTCATAGACACAATCTGGAAGGACGCGAATGTTCCAAAAATCGATGCGGAAAAAACAGCCGGGTTTATTCGAAGCATATTTCAATACTTCATCGATTTTAAAATTGAATAACTCGAGTCTACTGAAATATCATACCGACTAAAGCAAAAGCAGTCGCGTTTGCGCTCCGAACCGACCTGTCATTACCTGTTCCGCATGGTAAGCATGCGGACGGTTCCCTGAAGCTCCTTTATCTTCTTTTGCTGGGTGCTTATTATAGCAAGCATTTCTCCGGCATCAACCCCCTCTTCCCTCGTGTCCTCAACCTGAACCATTTCGTAATCATTCATGGCCTCAATCGATGCAAGCTCATAACTGTCCGCGTAGTAGTCAAGTTCGAGCGGCATTTCAGGATATTTCTCGGACTGAAGAATTTTCTGCGATATTCTGGCAATTTGAACGGCCGCAAGCGAATCAGGACGAAAACGCGCAAGCGGCGCCGATGCAGCCAGGGATTCATCAACGGCTGCATCGTTAAATATCACGCCCATGCATTCAATATCGATTTCAAGGTCTCTTTTGATCAGGTCTCTTACTTTTGCTATCATATCGATGTCTTCAGGGGTTGAAGATTTGTTGACGATGATTTTAGGATGCAGTGCGTCAATATATGCGTGCGCCTTTTGGCCGAGAGCCCGGTCGATTTGTTTCATCTTTTCTATAATCTCACCCACCGGCGGAACTGCATTGGTCTTATGGGTACGCAGGACATTCTTTAAATATTTCGTAATTTCCCTGTGTGAAACAAACGCCCGCTGCAAAAAACGAAAAACGAGATTTTTTACAAATGCATACATATTGACAATAGATGTTTTTTGATTTTTCACGACGAGTATACCTGAATTGGAAATGAGGAAATAGTCGAGTACATGGAAATTGCTTCCCGATCCCAGATCGAGAATTATATAATCAACATCAAGACTTAAAATGCTATTCAACACCCTCTTCTTCTGAGAAAATGGTATATCCGCCAGACCGGGAACCAGTACATCTCCGGAGATTAAGCTCAAGTTCTCATAAGGGGTTGGGTACACTATGTCGTCAAAATTAACGGCACTGTCTGATAAAAAGTTGCCGAGGCCCGGGTTGATGTTTTTAATACCGAGTACCGTATGGAGGTTTGAACCTCCAAGATCAAGATCAACGGCCAGGGTTTTTTTTCCAGCGGCAGCCAGATCAACGGAAAGATTCGCAGCAATAACCGTTTTCCCAACTCCCCCCTTTCCACTGGCAATTGGAATAACTTTACGTTTCGAATTCTCGTTTATCACCATTTGTATTTTCCCCGATACGTTTTTATTCTATCACAAAAATAACAAATTCTATAAAGACCGGTAACAAATTATGGACAAACCGCCCGGCGAGTGCTATTTTCAATAAATCTTTTCTAATTTACTTCTCGCGAAGTTACTCTACGATATCTGGTCCTGTAAAGGATCGGTCCCAAAGGGACTTGCGCCGCTTCTAAGTAACTTCGGGCAAGTTACTGTTTGATACTCAGCCGCGAAGTGGTATATCCTGTCAGGGATGTACACCGATAGTAATACTTTTATACAACATATACAGAATTCTTACGAGAACAATTTTAAGTTTCATCCGTTTCTTTACCTTAAATATATTATACTATTAGTCACGTGGACGTACCTTAAGGAGGTGTTATGAAATACAAACGGTCTATCAGTCCTTCACTTCTTGCTGCAGATTACGGGTATCTAGCCGATGCTGCCTTACAGGCCGAAACAGGGGGCGCCGGTTCACTTCACCTTGACTATATGGATGGCCATTACGTACCAAATCTCAGCTTCGGTATCGATCTCATACCGGCTTTAAAGAAAAGAGTGCGTATTCCGTTGATGGCACATCTCATGATATCCAACGCCGAGAAACGGGTGGATGATTTTATACATGTACATCCCGATTATATCGTCTTTCAGGAAGATGCCGTCAATGACGTCGGTATGCTTATTGAAAAGATAAAAAACAACGGGATCAAAACGGGAATAGCGATTAACCCCTCACGCCCCCTGGCACATATCAAAGACTATCTGCTGCGTACCGACCACCTGCTGATCCTCGGTGTCAATCCCGGATTCGGCGGGCAGAAATTTATGGTTGAAACCCTCAAAAAGATGAAAGAGGCACACGAGTTTCGTGTAAAAAACCGATTGCCCTACGATATTGCGGTGGACGGCGGTGTTAACCTCGAAACAGCGGGTAATATTCTTAAAACCGGTGTGAATATTCTGGTTGCAGGAACTGCCGTATTCGGTAAGGATGACATCAGGGAGGCGATCGAAGCGATCGCATCACTCAAAACATAGGCTTACCGCATCTTCTCAAGCTGATCATTATGTTCTCTGAGAAGCTGCATCCTGTTGTTCAGTGCATTACCGGTAAGAATGATATATCGATTATCTCCCTCGTTTACTCGTATCTCAAATGAGTAGAGTATGCCGTTCGGTGTAAATGGAACGGCAATACTGCCGTCGTGTATCACATCACCGGGTACAAGCCGGACACTCTCGACCTCGAAATGAGGGGGAAAGGATGAAGGTACAAGGTAGCGGTCTTTCACCTCCCCCTCTATATTTCCTTCCTGTGAAGCAGTGAAGTAGTAACGTCTCTCATCGAGATCGAAATTAAACAGTATTACCTTTTTTTCAAGAATGGTTTTTTCACTTAAATAGTTTAATGAACTATAGAGACCAAACATGAATTGTTTCGTTTTTTGTGGATTAACCGAAGAAACAAACCGCGGCATTGCAATGAGCAGAACAATGGATAGTACAGCAAGAACCACCAAAAGCTCAATAAGCGTAAAACAGCGCACCAGGAATCGTTTCATATATCCTGTCCTGAAGAATTCTTTTGTTGTCTGTAATTACGAACAGGTATTATTCCCAGTTCGTAATATCCGCGTCATACCCCTCTCCTCCTTCCTGTCCGTCCTTTCCCAAAGAATAGAGATCATAATCCTGATTGTGTGTCCCGGGTGAAACATACATATAGTCGTTCCCCCATGGGTCTTTCGGTATCTTCGACTTGGCAAGATATCCCCCTTCCCGCCAATTTTGCGGTTCATCGCCTGAGGACGGTTTTTTCACAAGTGCCGCCAGGCCCTGCTCGGAAGACGGGTAGCTGCCGTTGTCCAGATAGTACAATTCCAGTGCCTGCTCCAGGTTGGATATTTCAATCTTTGCCTTTGTAACCCTGGCATCCTCGGGGCGTTTTGTAATCCTCGGAACGACGAATGCTGCGAGTATTCCCAGTATAACGATCACCACCATCAGCTCGATAAGTGTAAATGCCGCTAATTTACGGCTGTTTCTCCCCAGGCGTGAGAAATTGCGGAGCCTTCTAACTGACTTCGAGCAAGTTGCTGTTTGATACTCATCCGCGAAGCGGCATTCCCGCCAGGGACATTCCCGCCAGGGACATATCCCGCAGGGACTTGCCCCGGGAGGGCTTGCACTGCTTTTAAGGCCTCTGAACAGGTTTTTCGTTTTCATTGCATATCTCCGGTTTAGAAGAATATTCCACTTAATGCTACAACGAAACTTTACCGTTTTACTGCAATCTCATAATAATATAAGGTAATAAACAAGCCCACAAACATGCTGAAAATACACTTAAAATGTCTTTTGAAACAAAAGTTACGCTGTAGTATTAATAATAAGGTCAACAGAATGATTTTACAACTGCTATGATATGGTAAACATCGATTTTTTCACTGTCGATCTTTTTTTCCATCTTTTTAAAGACAGAATGAATCTGGATTTTCATTTGTTTTGTCTACCGATTATCTGTACATTGTATTAGCTTCACGTGCTGCTTAGCAGTACGAACAAATACCGTAAACCTCTGTTACGATGAGAAACATAAAAGATCACTACTCAAAAAAAGCGCAACTAGAACAGTACAGGGCGCGGTCGGTGTACAAACTTATCGAGATGGATGAAAAATTCGGCATTGTAAAAAAAGGTATGCGTGTTCTCGATATCGGATGTGCGCCCGGTTCGTGGACGCAGTATATGCTGAAAAAGATCGACCGCGGCTCTATTGTCGGAGTAGATACGGCTGGGACTATGCAGGTGAAGGATAACCGCTTCTCCTTCATTTCTGCTGATATACACACACTCACCGCTGCAGATATAGGCATGTTCGATCTCATTACAAGCGATGCCATGCCGAACACCACGGGTAACAAATTCTCGGATGCTCAGAATTCACTGAATCTTGTCCGCTCTGTTTTCCGGCTGGCGAAGAAAACCCTCATACCGGACGGTACAGTCGTGGCAAAGGTATTTCAAGGAGAGGATCTTCAAAAATTTATCAGCACGATTAAAAAATGGTACGGGAGAGTTATCCTGTTCAAGCCTCGAAGCTCACGGAAGGAGAGCCGGGAAATATTTATAATCGCATTGAACTGTAAACGCTGAAAAGGAGCACAGCATGATACGTAGTAAAGCTGCGTTAACCGGAGCTTCATTTGCATCAATGCTGTTTGTCGGAATCGGATCCACGATTATCGGCGCGGCCGCCCGGAATATCGGTCTTACACCCTATCAAATCGGTATCCTTATGGCCGTGGAGAATCTCGGGTTTATGCTGGCTGTCATACTGACCGGGACATTATCGGATGTGTATGAAAAACCGAAAATCCTCCTTTTCGGAAGTCTTGTCCTTGCGGCTGCATTCTACACATTCTATATATCCGGTATATTTTCAGTAAACCTCATCATAATGTTTTTTATCGGTGCTGGAATCGGCAGTTATGAGGGGGTAACCGATGCAATGCTCCTCGACATACACAGTAAAAAGGAAGGCCTGTACATTAATGTCAATCACTTCTTTGTGACGTTCGGTTCTCTGATGATTACCCTGTACCTTATCTTTCTCCAGATGAACTGGCGACGTGCGGTGACTCAATCCGGCATCGCAGTTACGCTGCTTGTCGTTCTCTTTCTTTTATCAAAGCTTGAAATAAAAAACAACCCTCAGGAAAAATTAACCGAAAGAATCAAATTCCTTGTCGGTGAACGGGCAATCGGAGTGCTCTTTTTTGCCACAATCTTCGCCGTAGGAATGGAGCTCGGATCAGTCAGTATCATGACGACCTATCTCATGGAGTTTCGCGGCTTCAACCAGATTACTTCGAAAATCGCACTCCTCACCTTCCATTCAGGGATCGCCTCCGGTAGGCTTCTCATCGGCTATTTTTCAAAAAAACATCATATATCCTCTTTTATCACGCTGCTTTTTGGAAGCGGTATACTGTTCCTTGGCGTTCTCTTCTTCACCGATACAGGACAATATACATATATTCTTATCTTTTTTTCAGGAATGACGATTTCATCTCTTCTTCCCCTTATCATCACACTTGCTGGGCTTCTGTATAAGAAGCATTCAGGGACGGCGCTCGGGATTATCAAATTCGCGATCCCCATCGGTGGTTCTCTAATTCCCTTTCTGCTTTCCATGTTGACAAGGCTCGTCTCTTTTAAAGCGTCTCTGGCCCTGTTTCCCGTTGTTGCGCTTGCCGGATTTAGCATGCTCATGCTCAACATGGGGCATCTGAAACTGACCGGCAGGACATGAATATGCGGAAACATGCCTTCAAGAGGACTGAAAACGCATGAATCACGGCTTTTTTCTCTGTATCGATGCAGGAACTTCACGATTCAAGGCCGCTCTTCTATCAATTGACGGTGAAATCGTTGTAAAAGCCGATCAAACCTACGCGCAAAATAAAAAGGTGCATGAATACACAACCGAAGATTTCACCGGAGCCCTTACCGATGTTCTACATAGTATGGATATACAACACAGGACTCATATCGACGGAATAGGTATTACAGGCCACGGCCCGACACTCATTCCTATCGACCGGTCCGGACGTTCCCTGTTCCCGGCGGTAGGGTATCTTGACGATAGGGTGAAGAAGTACATTCAACGGTTATCCGATAAAAAATCAGACAAGATCGCAACCACTATGTATATTCCAATAGCCCTTTTTTTCAGGGAAGAGTATCCCGATATTTACAAAAACACGTACAAGTTACTCCAATCATTCGACTTCATTGCTTATCGACTCACAGGAAAACCGTTTGCCTCTTCTTCGACAAGCGGCATTACGCTGTGGAATGAACAGCGCCTCGTAAGAGCTGGGCTCGACATCGAAAAGTTTCCTGAAATTCGATACATGGGTGAAAAGATCGGTGAAATCACCGCAAACGCAGAAAAAGAGTTCGGCATTCCTGCACACATACCTGTGTTTGCAGTCGGTGCCGATTTTGCAGCCGGGCTCATCGGGACAAATGCTCTGGATACGGGAAGGTCATGTGAAAGAGCGGGCTCATCGGGCGGTATTAACCTCTGCTGGGATGCTTCCGTCAGCGATTCGCGACTTCTCTGCTACAGCCACTTCATTAAAAACCGGTTCAACATTGCAGGTATTACGAGTACATATGGAAAAGCGCTGGAATGGGTAGGATCGATCACCGGCATCGGAGGGGAAAAATATGTACCCAAAAGGTATAAGCCCCCTTCCCTCCTGTTTCTGCCCTATCTGAAGGGGGAAAGAACCCCGCTCTGGAACCCTTTTGCAAAGGGCGTACTGATGGGCATTGATGAAAAAAGCTCACGGCGTGATATTCTCCAGGCCGTATATATGGGCCTTGCCTTCAGTATCCGTGACGCTATTGAAATCATTGAAGAAAACGGATGCACCTTTCAGCACCCTGTGGTCACGACAGGGGGGCTGGCTGCAAATGACTGGTTCACTCAGCTCAAATCCGACATAACAGGAAAAGAGTTTGCAGTAACACAGACATACGACGCGGAGCTTCTCGGCACTTCGATAGTGGTTGCGAGAGCCCTCGGAGTGTACCCCGACATAGGTGAAGCAGCGGCAAAAATTGTCAGAATACAGAAAGTATTCAAACCGCAAAAAAAACTACACAATGCCTACACACGCTTATTCCGCCTGTACAAAGGCCTTCAGGTAAAGATCGCCGGACATTTTCTGATGTAGATGCTGGTGGTGAAAAAAATCAGGTTCAGAGGTATCAGGGTTGCCGATGTTTCAGACTGGAGCTTGTCGCGCACCAGAGCACCCCTCTTTCAGAAGGTAGCTTTTGGCGGTTCTGAAAAGGTATTGACATCACCTGCATATTAATATAAATTTCGTTTTTAATTTTGAGTTAACCTTCACTCTGTATTCTGGAGTTGCATATGAAAAGCTATTCTACAGTTGTACTTATAAAACAGGTCCCGGATACGAAGAATATAACCGGAGAAGCGATGAAGGAAGACGGCACCGTAAACAGGGCGGCATTGCCGGCAATATTTAACCCTGAAGACCTCAATGCCCTGGAAATGGCGCTTCAGGTAAAGGAAAAATACGGGGGAACGGTAAATGTGCTAACCATGGGACCGCCTTCCGCCGTAGAGGTTCTGAAGGACTCACTCTACAGAGGGGCCGACAGCGTATCCCTGGTCAGCGACAGGAAACTCGCCGGGTCAGATACACTTGCAACATCATTCGCTCTCAAGCAGGCCATTCTTTCGAAAATACCGGATTTTGATATAATATTCTGTGGTAGGCAGGCGATTGACGGTGATACCGCCCAGGTCGGTCCACAGACGGCGGAAAAACTCGACATTGCGCAGGTTACCTATGTCAACGGCATCGAAAAACTGGAAAAGAATGCAATAACGGTGAGAAAAGCTATTGAAGATGGATCTGAAATCCTTAAGGCCCCCCTACCCGTTCTGATTACTGTAATGGATACGGCGAATGAACCGCGTCCCTATATCGCAAAGCGGTTGCTAAAGTATAGAAGAGCAGTGTCTGGTTTCGGGCTGCATGAAGAATTAAAAAAATATCCACGATTCAAGACACCGGATGAGCTCAAAGAGTTTTTGATCAAAAAAGGTGTATTTATTCCTATATGGTCAGCTGAAGATATAGGTGCAGAAGCTGAGCAGATCGGGTTTGCAGGGTCGCCGACGATGGTGAAAAAAATCGAAAGCATCTCGCTTACAGGAAAGGGATTCAAAAAGATCGAAGCGACAGACGAGGGGATAAAGGGCTTCGTCGCTGAGCTTATTGAAGATCATACCTGGTAGGTACCAAGGGCGCCAAGGGCACTAGAAGCACTAGAAGCACTTAGTGGGTGTCTTTAAAAGTAGCGGATGCCTCCGGCGAGATGTATCCTTGACAGGATGTATCCCTGGAGCCCGAATATCTTAAAGAAACTTCGCGAGAAGTTACTTAAAAGCGGCCCAAGCCGCTTCACGGCTGAGTATCAAACAGTAACTTGCTCGAAGTTACTTAGAAGACAATCACAAAGTTGTATTAATAAAATGGAGTGAATATGTCCAATTACGGTGATGTATGGGTGTACGCGGAACAGGACTGGGGAAGTCTCCACGAAATAGGGCTTGAACTTCTCTCCAAAGGCAAAGAGCTTGCCGACGCGCTGAACGTAAAGCTCTGCTCAATTCTTGTAGGATCTGATGTAAAAAAGCACAAAGACAGACTTTTCCAGCACGGGGCGGACAAGGTATATGTATGCGATAATCCGTCTCTCAAGCATTACGATACGGTGAAGTACGCAAAAGTCATCGAGGACCTCATAAACAAATACAAGCCTGAAATAGTCCTTTACGGAGCATCTGTGCAGGGAAGAGATCTCGCCCCGCGCATTGCTTCGAAGCTTCGTGTCGGGCTGACGGCCGACTGTACCGACCTTCAGATCGGGGATTACAAACACACAGATAAAACAGAATACAAAAATATCCTGTACCAGATACGCCCCGCTTTCGGTGGAAATATTATCGCTACGATTGTTACTCCGAGGCACAGGCCGCAGATGTCGACCGTGAGAGAGGGTGTCATGCCTACACCGGATGTTCAGGACGGTCGCGCAGGGGAACTGGTTGAGGAAAAGGTGAATCTCGATAATTTGAAGAATGTTACCGAGATCCTGAAGCGGGTCAAAACCGAGAAGAAAGTCAATCTCAAAGGCGCGCTGGTTATCGTATCCGGGGGATACGGTGTGGGGTCGCGGGAGAACTTCAAGCTTATCAGAGAGTTCGCTAACGTACTCGGTGCTGAAGTCGGTGCCAGCAGGGCCGCTGTAGATGCCGGGTTTATAGAAAAGGACCACCAGGTCGGACAGACCGGCACAACCGTACGCCCAAAACTGTACATCGCCTGCGGTATTTCAGGATCGGTTCAGCACAGAGCGGGTATGGATCAAGCAGCAAAAATCGTTGCAATCAATACCGATCCCGAAGCTCCTATACTCGGTATTGCTCATTACGGAATTATCGGAGACCTGAACGTTGTAATTCCGAAGATTATCGAAGATATTAAGAAAAGGCGGGTGGATTAATGGAAAATTTTTTTACTGAAAATCGAGATATCCAGCTCCTCTTTGACAATACCGACCTCACGGAAGTAATCGACCTGAAGGAATCAGGATATAAAGAGGCGGATGAATACGACTACGCATTTACAGACGCAGCCGATGCAAAGAAAGCATACAGAGATATTCTGAAGCTCGTCGGTGAAATTGCCGGTCAGGTCATCGCACCCCTTGCGCCGGACGTCGATGAAGAAGGCTGCACTCTCGATGCAGGTGTTGTCACCTATCCTGAGGGTATCAGAAGGGATATGGAAGTACTGAATAAATCGAATCTCATGGGGTTTACCCTCCCGCGTAGATACGGGGGACTCAACCTCCCCACCTTCCTGTACACCATTGCGATTGAAATGGTTTCCCAGGCCGATGCAAGCCTGATGAACATCTTCGGCCTGCAGGATATCGCCGATACCCTGAACGAATTCGCAAACGAGGAGCTGAAACAGAAGTATCTGCCGCTTTTTACGAGCGGCAAGGTAACGGGCGCTATGGCGCTAACCGAGCCGGATGCAGGTTCAGACCTGCAGGCTGTTCAGCTCAGGGCAGTGTATGATGAAGCTGACGGATCCTGGCATCTCAACGGGGTGAAGCGTTTTATCACAAACGGATGCGGGGATGTTCTGCTCGTGCTTGCGCGGAGTGAGCCCGGCACAAAAGACGGGCGCGGGCTCTCGATGTTTGTATGTGAAAAGGACGAATCCCTCGTTGTGAGAAGAATCGAAAACAAACTCGGCATACACGGTTCTCCGACCTGCGAGCTTCAATTCAACAACACCCGGGCAGAGCTTGTGGGCAAGCGAAGAATGGGTCTCATACGAAATACCATGGCTCTCATGAACGGCGCCCGTCTGGGCGTTGCAGCTCAGGGTCTGGGCATTGCGCAGGCGGCTTATCTTGAAGGCCTGGACTATGCGAAAGCGCGGGAGCAGTTCGGCACGGCAATCGTCAACATGCCACTTGTGTATGATATCCTCGTTTCTTCCAGGGTGGATGTCGAAGCGGCTCGCCTTCTCGTATACGATACAGCGAGAATCGTCGACCTGAAAAAGGGGTATGACCAGAAACTCGAGGAGAGCGAACAGCCGACAAAAGAGCTCAGGCAGACCGCTAAATACTACACCGCACTCGCATCCCTTCTAACGCCAATGGCAAAATATATTTCCACAGAGTATGCGAACAAGGTGGCTTACGATATGCTGCAAATTCATGGCGGCACAGGGTATATGAAAGACTTCAATATCGAACGACACTACCGCGACGCCCGAATAACGAATATCTATGAAGGAACAACGCAGCTCCAGTACGTTGCCGCCATAGGCGGAATCGTTACGAGAGTAATAGAACCTGAGCTCGATACGCTGGAACAGCAATTTACCGAAGATTTTCAGAAATCCTATCTGAAGCAGCTTCGCGAAAAGCGGGCGCTTTTAAACAAAGCAATTGACTATGTGAGGGAGAAAGATGACCACACATACCATTCCTACTATTCAGGCACAATGACAGATATGATGACAAAGCTTTACACCGCTTATCTATTCCTTAAATATGCCGTGTTTTCCGAAGAGAAAAAGAAAACAATGAAGGTTTATTTTGAACGCGAGATGCCGGTTTTTGATAAAAACTACGAAGCAGTAACAAGCGGGAAAAGCAGCGTAATCGAAGAGTTTGCCGATCTCCTGGAGCTTACTAAATAAACAAGCCAATCCCAGACTTTTTTCTCGACAAAAACTGTCTGGCCCCTGTATAATCATTATAAGAATTCAGCAAAGGTATCAACCATATGTGAAAAATTACCGGTCTAAAAGGGAGATGCTTTCTGATGGAGCATGTGTACTGGAAGTTTTTGGGAATAAAACTGATCAGCTTCAAGAGGCTTATGGACGGCCGCATCGTGGGCACAGGTCTTCTTAACCCGCTCATCGACAGACTCCGTCTTTTTACCATGATCGTTCTGCAATCGAAATTTTATAAAAATTATAAAAACCTCGGCACATGGCATGGAAAAAGGGTGGCAAACACATTCGCCCCGCCGGTGGGCTCGCGCCCGCAAATGAGAGCACTCAAGGGGCTTTTAAAAACACATCTTCTTGGAAGGACATTTCCCATTGCTATGACGTATGCGGTTACGTACCGGTGCCAGCTGAACTGCGTTCACTGCAGTGCTGGCAACCACCAGAGAAGGGATGTTCCCGAGCTTTCAACAGACGAGGCAAAAAGACTCATAGACGATAGCCTCGACCTCGGTGTGACCATTCTCGCCTTTACCGGCGGCGAGCCGCTGCTCAGGGATGATATTTATGAGCTCATTGACCACGTTGATCAGAGGAAAGCCCTTCCCCTTCTCTTTACGAACGGGCTTCTTCTTACCGACGAAAATGTGGACAGACTCGCAGAAGCCGGACTGTACACACTGTTCGTTAGCATCGACAGTGCAGATCCCGAAGAACACGACCGCCTGCGGGGCAAACCCGGGTTGTTCGAAAACGCCGTTTTGGGCCTGGAACGGATGAAATCAAAGGGCGTGTTCGTCGGCCTCTCGTCGTATGCGAGCCGCTCGAACACGGAGCAGGGTACGTATAAAAAACTACACAGCCTCGCGCAGAAACTCGGCGCCCACAACCTGCTCCTCTTCGATTCAGTGCCCACAGGCAACCTTATCAAGGACACAGGCGAGATGCTCACCGCCGAGCAGAGGGAAGAAATCTACCGATACTCCGCCGGAATATTTGAAAAAAGCATAATACCGCCTCTTTCCTCACAGTCATGGCAGAATTCAGTGGAGGGAAACCTGGCAGGAATCGGATGTCTTGCGGCAAATATACAGTACTATGTTTCTGCCTACGGCGATATTGCGCCCTGCGACTTCTCCCCCATTTCATTCGGCAACATACGAAAAGAACCGTTGAGGGCTATCTGGAAGAAGATGATAAAACACCCTGCGTACAGACACAAGGAAACGTTCTGCAGAATGCAAAATGCGAGGTTTCGGAGTTTCTATATCGATCCTATACCGGAAGGGGCTACCCTCCCTTACCCGATCGCAAAGCTGCCCCGGGAAGACTTCCGCAAAGGAAAACCGCCTGCCGCGGATAAGGCCGACACAAAGTCCGTGTCGCTTGAAACGAAAAAATAGTAAATCACACTGAGAGTCATCAGGACGCTTCGTGTCCGGATAACCCATCGGACATAACGATGGCGTACATTTCACCCAGGGCATATCGTTCAAATTCGATTATAATCAATTATCGAAGAAACCGATCCGTGTAGCACTCCTCGGGGCGGATTTTCTTCCGGATCAGGCCGAGCTGCAATAGCTGGTCGATCGATTTTTGCCAGTCCTCCCTTGTGGTATAGCCGAGCCCGTTACCCTCTATATCCGTGTCCTGCCACAGCTTCATCGATTCCATCAGCACTTTTTTATTTATATCCATGTTTTCATCTGTAAGGGTCGGTATCGATCTTTTTAAAAGCTCCATAACCTGATCTTTGTTGTTCAGAGCAAACTCACTCGCCTGCACCACAGCATGGACAAACCTTCGAACCAGATCGGGGCGTGACCGGATGAGCGAGTCGCTTGCAATAATTGCCGCGGACACCATCGGAGTTATCCTGTACGCCTCAATGAGATTGACGGAATAGCCCATATCCCTGAGCACGACAGCCTCATTGTTGACGTATACAACAGCTGCATCCACCCTGCCTGCAAGCAGGCTTTCGACCTGCGTGTACCCGATATATTTGATATCTACTTCACCCGGGCCGATTCCTGCATGCGAAAGCAGCATCTGAAGCCCTATATAGCTCGAACCATATGGACCTGGAAGGCCGATGCTCCTTCCTTTGAGATCGGCTGTGTTTTTGATCCCCTTTTCCTTCAAAGATACAATACCGACCGGATACCTGACATACATGGAGTAGACGACCTTCACCGGTATGCCTTTCTCCCGCGCTATTATCACCTGGTCTCCGTCAGATACGCCGAAATCGATCTGCCTGCTCGCCACGAGAGTAATGATATCCGTCGACATTCCGTAATCAAAGCTCACGTTCAGGTTTTCATCCCTGAAATAGCCCTTCTGATCAGCAATATAGTAGGGTGCAAACTGTACGTTCGGGATATACCCCATGGCAATCTTGATGCTGTCGGCTGAAAAAGCAATTCCCATAAAAGCGGGAACAAAAACAGCGATCAACAGAAAAAAAGTCGTCAGTCTTCTCATTGTTTCATCCTTAATACGAATTTTTTAAAACAGCCCACATCAAATCCACGGCAATGCACGCAATTAAACCAGTGTAGCATGTCATCCAAAATCATATATTCCTCAATCAGGTTTTTTAATTCTATGCCCGATAAACAGGTATTCGATAAGCGACATAACGAGATAGAAGAAGATGCCCATTACTCCCAGAAGAATGATACTCACAAACACGAGAGGGGTGTCGAAGCTCGACCTGGACATGTTGACAAGCGCCCCGAGTCCTGCAGACGCCCCCAGAAACTCCCCCACGACCGCGCCGATAACCGAGTAGGTAATCCCAACTTTAAGACCCCCGAAGATAACAGGCAGAGCTGAGGGAAGCTCGAACTTGAAAAAAGTTTGAAGCGGCCCCGCATCCAGAGATGTTAAAAGCTCCATTATCTCCCTGTCCGCCGACCGTATTCCCACGATACTGTTGATCAGGATGGGAAAAAATATAATGAGAGCTGCAATAAGCACCTTTGTGTTGATTCCGAAACCGAACCAGATGATGAGCAGAGGCGCGAGGGCCACGATCGGGATAGCCTGCATTGCGACGATATAGGGAGATAGTATCCGCTCAGCGATCCTGTATTTTGCGAGTGCATAGCCGAATAAAAACGCAAGGGAGGAGCCCAGGGCGAAACCGAGCAGGCTTTCATAAGCCGTCACTGCAATATTGCTGACGAGCAGGCCTTCCCTGCCTGCTGAAATCAATCGGTGCAAAACCGTCTTCGGAAGAGGAAGAATATACTCGGGCAGCCCGCTTATCCGTGAAATCAGAGCCCATATGAGTATAAAGGCGGCGACACCGACAGGTATGAGGAGGTATTCATAGTGTGACACGGCTCGCTGAAAAAGACTTTTTTTCTCTATCTTTTTGAGTTCGGTGCGAACATCATGGCTGATTTCTTTTGTCCATTCACTCTTGATTCGTTTTCGTATATCGACAACGGTCTTTGATATATAGTCTGATGAAAATATATCCTTTTCCGATCCCTTCATCCCGGGGTCCAGCTTCACCACATCCTTTACCATGCCCGGTGACCTCGAGAGCACCACAATGCGTGTCGAAAGCAGCACCGCCTCTGAAATGCTGTGTGTAACGAAGATGATCGTTTTCTTCGTTCGTCTCCATAGATCCAGAATGAGGAGGTTCAACCGCTCCCGTGTTATTGAATCAAGGGAACCGAACGGCTCGTCCAGAAGAAGTATTTCGGGATCGAGCACAAGGGCGCGCGCAATGGCGACTCTCTGCTGCATCCCTCCCGAAAGCTCTCCGGGGTACATATTCTCAGCGCCCTTCAGGCCCATCATATCTATGAGTTCCTGCGCCCGTTTTACATCAGGTTCGCGTATTTCGCTCCGGGAGACCTCCACAGGGAGGAGGATATTTTTCAGCACGGTCCTCCAGGGCAAGAGCGTCGGCGTCTGGAATACGTTGCCGGTATCCTTTCTGAGGTTATGCACAGCCTCGCCGTTGATAAGGACCCTGCCGGAAGTAGGGTTAATAATACCTGAGATCAGTTTGAGCAGTGTTGTCTTCCCGCTTCCTGAAGCGCCCACGATCGTCACAAACTCCCCCTTTTTCACCGTCAGGTTCAGCTTCGCAAGCGCCTTCACGGCCTCTTTCTTGTTCCGTGTAAGGGGAAACTGCTTTGTCACATTGCTGAATTCAATGAATCCGTCAGACATTCAGTACCTGCCCTGTAGAAAAATCACAGCGTATCGATTTTATGTACCGTGTGTTCTGGGGTTGATCGGGGTTATACTGGCACCGGTGAGCATCCGCGTCCGAATAAAATATATGTAAGAAAGTCGTGGAAACCGGGAGAAAACCCGCCTGCCGGTGTT
>CAYSRJ010000016.1:50946-71751 GCA_964433545.1 uncultured Spirochaetota bacterium
TAAAATATATGTAAGAAAGTCGTGGAAACCGGGAGAAAACCCGCCTGCCGGTGTTCTAAAGGAGGCTCGTTCTTCTCCCATCCAGACTTTTACTGTCGGCTCCGGAATTAAACCGGATCTGTCCCCCGCATATGCGGGAGGGACTCGCGGGCTCTACCGCCGGTCGGGTGTTGCACCCTGCCCCGAAGAACGGAATAAATGTATCAATTTAATACAGGCTCGTCAATAAAAATGAATGCTCCTGTAATCAACCAGGCATAATCTGGAAGAAAGAGAACCGGGTTATTGTGCAGCAGGCAGCCGCAAACCTGGACGGCTTAACGCAATGTCGGATACGCAGGAAAACTGCTAAATGGCACTTTTACGAAGCGGCATTTCTTCCATAATTCTGAGCGTTTCACCGATATCTTTCATCCCGCCGGATGTCGTTATATCACAAAGGCATATACCTGCCATTGCATTTGCGAACCGCATCGATCGCTCGAGCTCCCATTCCTCGTGTATCCCGTACAGCATGCCCGCACAAAACGCATCACCCGCCCCGGCGGTGCCGGCGATAAATCCGGGAGGAAGCTCATACGAGGGGACAAAATGGGGTTGACTGCGCCTGAACGATGCATAGGCACCTTCGGGAAAATGTATGCAGACAAGCTCCGTATCGCCTCTCTCCACCAGCATTTTGAGGGCCTGTTTCAGATTGTCACCGTTCAGCGAGCCCGATCTTTCCCGTATCTCGTAGCCGGTGGTCCGGCCTGCCTCGATTTCATTGAATATTAGATAGTCGGTATACTGCAGGGCAGGCAGTACGACCTTGTTGAAACGGTAACTGCTTTCGCTCACCACATCAACCGATGTTTTCAATCCGGTGTCCTTCGCCATCTTCAGAAGACGCGCCATTCTCGTGCCAAACTCCGGGTCAGGACTGTCCAGTGCGTCGAGAAGCAGGATGTAGCCGATATGAAATATCTTCGATTGAATTCCGGAAAAATCGAAATGTTCGATATCGAGGTATTTGTTCGTTCCCTTGTTGTGGAAGAAGGTTCTGTTTCCCGTATCCTTCACCGTAATGACGTCCGTATAAGAGGTCATGATATTTTCAACTGCCTGCATCATCCCTGCATCGATGCCGTGCGCCTTCAAGTCATCCAGGATGTATCTCCCATCCTCGTCTCTGCTCGTCAGACCGACTGCGTACAGGGGCAGACCGATCTTGAGGATAGCGAGGTCCTTGAGTACGTTGTAGGCGCACCCGCCGCTTGCCCTTCTCTCCTCGCTGATCAGGGAGAGCATGCCCTCCTCCGGCCAGAGATCTACAATTTTTACGTGATCGATGATAAAGTTACCCGCTCCGGTGATACCCCTTCGTTCCATGTATCGCTCCCGTCCCTGCTGTCTCTACAATGAATTGATGATTTCAACAGCCCTCTACATAATTTTTAAATAATGGAAGATGGTCAAGACTTTTATCTATTACCGTGAAAAATAGTCGAAAAAATGCAGCTTTTTGTGCGTGGATGAGATGGATGATCGAAGGCCTGCGCGGCAAATGGGCCAGGGGACTATACGTTCATTGAAACCCATATACCCCTGTTGTTCACTGTATACAGCCGGTTCATGATCTTTTGAATGTAAGCTCCGTCTCTCAGAGAGGGAACCGCCTGCCTGTTCTCATGAACGCATTTCATGAAATAGTACTGGCTCGCTGCATGGCCTCTGAGCCAGCCCGGGCAGAACCGTGGCCCCGGAAAGTTGCTCTTCGATTCGGGGTCCTTGTTCATTGTTTCAACAGCCCTGTAGCCTCTGGTCCCGCCGATCGGCGCCTCGGGCTCACGCATGTCATACACCTGCACATACCCCGGGTTCATCGAGTTGAAACGAAGCGCACCTTTTGTGCCGTAGATCTCGACCGCCAGATCGTCATTGCTTCCTGCAACAATCTTTGACACCTCGATTGTGCCGAGTGCGCCGCTTTTCATCCGTACGTTGACCAGTATGTGGTCTTCGGCTTCTACCTTGACCATGTTCCCGTTTTCATCCGGACGCTCCGGGTACAGGATGACACTGTCGAGGCTTAAGCGGTTGTACTCGCCTAGAAAGTGGTAAATGAGGTCGAGAACATGGGAACCCATGTCGACGAGCGTTCCGCCCCCTGCAAGCCGCGCATCGAGCTTCCAACCTCGAAACTTCTTTGTCTTGATGTTGCTCGAATGGTAGTAGGTCGTACGGAAGGAAATAGCCTGGCCGAAAAAGCCCTCATCGCAGAGCAACTTGATCTTCATCGACCACGGATAAAACCTGTTATGAAAGGCCATCTGGTGAACCATGCCGGATGCCTCGGCAGCCGTTAATATTTCATCCGCCTCTCCATCTGTGATGCAGAGCGGCTTGTCTGCATATACATGCTTTTTCGCGTTCAGGGCATTCACTATTTGCTCACGATGCACATTATTGGGGGTGCACACGTCTATCACCTGTATGTCATTCCGTGCAAGAAGGTCATGGTAGTCGCTTGTCGCAAACTCGAAACCGAAGTCTTCTCTCAGCCGTTCGGCCTTGCTCAGCGTCCTGTTGCAAATGCCGACAAGCCTGACCTTGAATGGGAGCCCGTCGTAAAAGAGCGGCATGTTGACGTAGTTGTAGGTATGCGTCTTTCCCATGAATCCCGCTCCGATAATCCCGACTCCGTATGTTTGAACGCTCATGAGCCCCCCGTGTAAACGAATTGCCGCTGGTAGACCGGCGGCATTACAAATTGATTTTTCAGTACAATTCTTTTTTGAATTTTCTATTGTTAATTAATTCCAGGATCATACATAGGAGAAATCAATATCGGTTTTGCAACGTTTATTTTATCGGGTTGCGTGATCACCCATACTGCCCAATCGGCGATTGTCTCTGCTTCAAGTACATTCTCTCTATGAGCCGGATTTAAGCTGAGACCCATCTCTGTTGCAGTCAATCCCGGGCAAAGGGCCACTGAATGTATATTGTACTGTTTGTACTCTGCTAAAATATATTGAACAAGATCATTCATACCATGTTTCGTCAAACCGTATATTACCTCGTCAGGAAAATAATGAATACCAGAATCCGAGCTTATCATAAGAATAAAACCATTTTTTTTCGATTTCATTACCGGCAAAACAGCAGTACAAAGTAAAAATGCTGCTCGTAAGTTTACTGCAAATGTCTGATCCCAATCATCTGCAGAATAGTCCTCTATTGTACGCCCAAGGCATAAAACCCCTGCATTATTGACAAGAATATCAACAGAACCATATACATCGATAGTAGATTGAACGAGTGCAATACATGCCTTTGCATCCCTTAAATCCGTCGGTCTATAACTAATCTCCAAATTCTTTTTTCGAATTGATTCAGTAGTTGATTCTAGACGATGCTCCCGTCGACCTGCGATCATGACCCTGACACCAGCACTGCACAACCGCTCTGCAATAGCTGCTCCAATCCCTGTGCCTCCTCCGGTTACTATTGCAGCTTTTCCTTTGATATCCATAAAATACCTTTGTCAATAAATATTTTTCATTATGAGGGTGCACCCTATAATGATTTTTTTACCTAATCTTTTAACCCATGAAATTCAATAATTATCAAAATTACGTAAACTAAAAAGTATATATTAACAAGCCTATAATGATTTAATACCGTATTTCATTAGCAGCCTCGAACATTGCAATAATATTTTCTGGAGGAACGTCAGCAAGAATATTGTGTACCTGATTAAATACGAAACCTCCGCCCTTCATAAATATCTCAGAATTCTTACGAACCTCCCTTTTTACTTCTTCAGGAGATCCACATGGAAGAACATGCTGGGTGTCACATCCTCCACCCCAAAACACTAAATCTTTACCAAATTCCCTCTTAAGCTTTTCAGGCTCCATACCAGCAGCAGTAATTTGAACCGGATTAATTATATCCACTCCTGCTTCAATTAAATCAGGAATAAATTCAGATATTGCACCGCATGTATGAAAATATATGTACATATTGGTCTTTTCTTTCACCATTTGAAACATTTCCTTATGGTATGGGAAATAAATCTCTCTGTATAATTCCGGGGATATCATCGGCCCAGATTGCACCCCAAGGTCATCTCCCATACGAATAATCTGCGCATAAGGTGATACAGCATCAAGAACTTTGGGAAGTTTTTCCATATATATTTCTGTGAGTTTTTTCACCATCTCTCTGATTTCATGTTTATGCGTAATAAGATTAATGAGCAGCTCGTCTGTTCGATATAGGTATTGTCCAAATTCGAATATACTCCCTCCAAAAGGCATAATAATTGCGTAGTCAGTTTCTTCATTGAGTTTCTTGGCATTTTCTCTTAACATTGAATAGAAATTTGGTTCATTCGCCTTACTCCACATTGGATCAGTAATATACGCCCACATTACTTTTTCAATAGATAGGGAAAGATCTTCAAAATCGTCTTTATGTACTCCCATAAGAGGCCAAATAGATTGATCAAAATAATACGCAGAATCAGGCATCTTGCATATCTCTTCCCCCTTCTCATTTACAATAACCGTCATATCATGCCTTCGCTCCATCCTAATCCATACCTGAATTTTGGCTTGTGAACCGTCAGGAAGTGTCCAATCTTTCCAATCATCCGAATTATCAGAAAAAGTACGCGCGAGATCCACAACATCAATCTGAAACATATCAAGAAACCATTGCTCTGGTATAATGCACTGCTGGACTGTATCATTAATTTTCGTCTCACCTTCATTTATACCCAGATGTTTTTTTAAATTATTATATGCAATTGCCTGAATAGTGGTTGAACGCTCAGCCCCGCAATCAACCGGAATCTTATCTGCTTCCTTATGCTGAAGTGCAGCTAAAACTCTTTCTCTGCTGGTCATTGTATACTCCTTGATATAAAATCTAGATACCAATATTAAATTTAGAATTACTATGCTTTCATAAATCAGAAGACCTTTTGTCCCAATTCTTGTATATTTGGCAAATTATCTATTCCTACTGGAAAGCCTTTATATTATTCCTTTATACTCACAGGTTTTGATTAATGTTTTATAATTAATTTTTTATCGAAGCACCTCTTTCATTAATATCTCAAGGATTCTTGCAGCGTCATTCTGTTTTTGGAGGGTTTTTATTGCAGTATCATCTAATCTATCTACAATCTCCTCAAACTTCTTTATCATCTCTATTGCAACTCTACATGCATGAAAAGGGTCCTCACGGTATGGAAACATATCCAACGTAATGAACCCATTATACTCAGTCTTTTTTAGATACCAGAAAAATTCTAGATTACTCCATATATTTACAGATCCAGCTATAAGATCATCATCCCAATTACCATAGGCGTCATTAAAATGGATATTTAAAAGTTTATTTGCTCTATTGATGAGACAGAGTGATTCTGAAGGATTTTCATGTGCAAATAGAGCATGTCCATAATCGAGAGTAACACCAAAATTTTCAGCACCTACTTCGTTCGCTAATAATACTGCCTTAGCTGCATTGCTAATAAGAGAAAACATACGTGGTTCTTTTGGCTTGTACTCATAACCAATCTTCATATCCGGAGCATAATCAGACACTTCCTTCATTGCTGATACAGTACTATCCCATTGATAGTAGTAATCGTTTTGAAAATAATAGTCAAAGCCATCCTGGCCCGGCCATAAAGAAGAAATTGATGCACCCATTTCACGTGCAATATCGATCGATTCTTTTGATAGATCAATTGCCTTTCGCTGAATTTTCTTATCAGTGTTGGTGAACGCTCCGTATTTAAACAGTGGATCACCAAAAATATTTGCATTCACTGCATTAACCCTGAGCCCATTGTCATGTACAATCTTCAAAATTTCTTTAGGCTTAATGCCGACAAAATCCGAAGTATGAAGATCAACTGACTCTGCTCCCTCAATCTTTGATACGAGCTCAATCTGTTCTTTCACTGTTTTTTTGCTTCTATATCCCGTCGGTAGAAATCTATCAGCAGCAAAACTGACACACCAAAGTCCAACACCAACCCTGAAATTGTCCATACAACATCTCCCGCTTTATCAATTTTTATAACTTCATCTAAAATATGCAACTCTTGAAGTTTGCTATCCCTTCAAAGCAAACCTTAAAACCTTTTCTTTGGTGGCCTGCTCATTTAGAAAATCAGCAACAAGCATACCGTTACGCATGATCAAGATCCGGTCACATTCTGCCAGCACCTCAGGAAGCTCAGAAGAAACGAGTATAATTGACAACCCATCTTCTCGCAAACGGCGTAGAATCCTGTATATTTCAGCCTTTGAGCCGACATCGATTCCTCGTGTTAATTCATCCATAAGAAAAATTTTGGGTTTTGTCGCAAGCCATCGTGAAATGATTACCTTTTGCTGATTCCCTCCACTTAGATTTCTCACAAGCTGTGTAATGCTTCGTACCTTTATCTCAATCATCTTTACAAACTGTCTTGCAAGTGTTAATAATTTTTTACGTTTCATAAACCACAGTTTCGAAATAACATTTGTACTTGATATTCCGATGTTATCCTTTACATCCATATTAACAAATAATCCTGTCCCACGCCTGTCTTCCGTTACCATTGCAAATCCATGCCTAATTGCATCAGCAGGGCTTCTCATATTTATTTTTTGGCCAAGAACAATAATCTCACCGGAGTCGGCACGTGCGAGGCCAAATATAGTTTCAAGAAGCTCGGTTCGTCCAGCCCCTTGCAGGCCGTATATTCCCAGTATCTCCTTTTCATATAGCTGGAAGGTAATATGCTTGAAAAATTCCCCTCTTGATAAATCACGCACCTCAAGAACAACACGGTTTGAATGTGTTTTTGATTCATGTGTCTGTGCAAGTTCGGTTAAAAGTTTTTTACCAGCAATCAAGGTTACAATATGGTCAAAACTCGTTTCATTGGTATGAAATGTACCGAGGTATTTACCATCTCTTAAAACTGAAATCCGGTCTGATATTTTAAACACCTCTTCTATTCTGTGGGAAATAAATATTATTGTTACACCTTTTTCCTTTAACCGTATTAAATTTATAAAAAGTTTTTCAGTCTCAGTAAGCGTTAACGCGGAATTAGGTTCATCCATTATAAGTACGTCGGATTCAAGGCTTATCGCTTTCGATATTTCAACAAGCTGCTGTTCGGCGATGGATAGATTGCGAACGGGTGTTCGAGGGTTTAACGTCATTCCCAGCGATGCAAAAACTTCATGGCACTGCTCACTCATTTTCTTTATTTTAAGACGCCCCCCACTCCCCTCACGCTCCCTGCCCAGGAAGATGTTTTCAACAACAGACAGATTGGGACAGAGCTTTAGTTCTTGATACACAATACTGATTCCATTCCGTCGTGCTGCATAAGGGTTCGGTATCTGAGTAGCCTTTCCCCTGAGGATCACTGACCCTTCATCTGGCTGAATCTCTCCTCCAAGAATGTTCATCAATGTCGATTTACCGGCACCGTTCTCTCCTACAAGCGCGTGTATCTCCCCCTTTTTAATTGAAAAACTCACATCGTCAAGTGCGATTACACCAGGGAACCTCTTCGTAATATGTTCAAATGTGATTAAATCGTCCAAATGCACACCCCCTTTTATATTAGTGACACTCATCATTAAACAGTTCTCTTTTTTGTCCACATATCAATGCCAACCGCTCCGATAATAACAACTCCTATAACGAGAATCTGCCAAAAGGGAGAAACTCCAAGTAATATAAGGCCGTTTCTTAACACACCAATTATAAGCACCCCGATAATTGTTCCGAGAATGGTACCCTCACCACCAATCAGGGTTGTACCTCCTATGATGACCGCTGCAATGACATCAAGCTCAAGGCCTTGCCCTATTGTGCCCTGAACATTTGCGAGAAAGGAAAGATTTAAAACACCAGCTATAGCACATAGAAGACCGGTAATTGAGAAGGCTGATATTTTTATTATCTTCACATTTATTCCCGATGCGCGTGCTGCTGCAGCATTTCCCCCAACACCTCTCATATGGTATCCAAGAATAGTTGTATTAAAAAGGATATAAGAAGCAATTGCTATGACAATCAGAAAAACACTCATCATGGGAATCACACCAAATAACTTTCCTTGCCCCAGAAACAGAAATGCATCTATGGAAGCGTCCGATACCGTACGATAGTTCGTCGAAATAACCTGTGCTTTGCTTATTATAAGAGAGGCACCTCGCGCGACATTCATCATTCCAAGTGTGACGATCAGCGCCGGAATTCGAGCGTAGGTGACAAGCAACCCGTTCATTGCGCCAAAAGCGATTCCACATGCAAGTGCCAAAATGATTGAAAGCCAAATGGATATACTATTTGTCATAAGTATGCCTGCAATAGTAGAAGCAAAACCGTAAACCGCCCCAACTGAAAGATCTATCTCTCCCGATACGATAACCATGGTCATGCCCATTGATATAATTCCAAGAAGTGAAACTTGACGGAGAACATTGAGCAGATTTTCTAATCCAAAGAAAAATGGCGATGAAACGGAAAAAGTTGTGAAAAGCAGGATAAGTGCGAGGAGGACTCCAATTTCTCGTATTTTAAACACGCCTGAAATAAATCCGGCACTTTTCCTTTTGCCCTCTGCAATATCTTGAACATTTCTTCCTTCATTGTTATGAGCTGTAATATCCGACTTTTCGGAATATTGTTTTTCTTTTTCTGACATATCGCAACCTCGTCGTAATAAATAATAACGTGTATTATATCAGTTAACCATATCAATTGATTCAAGAACAATCCCCGGTGACTCATCATTGAGTTTCACAAAAACTTCGGGCCTCACTATTAATTTCAACCAATTTAGTATAATCTGTTAAATGAACACTGGAGCTAGCTATGAAAAAATATATGGCGCTTTTATTGGTACCTATACAAATTCTATGTCCCACAGTCAATTATCCATCTTTTTTATTCATATTGAACTGTAAAAGTACCCTAAAGGCGCCATATGTTATAATCAGATAACGATGCAAACTCTCAACCTACTGATTTGTCACCTGCTTCGAGTCTTTTTATATACTCCTCAACATTTGATTTATCGACACGCAGAATACCGGTATCGACACTTTCAAGAGGTGCACCTTCAGTTATATGTTTAAAAAGTTGCTCAACCGGCAGGTACCCCTGCCTATAGGGGTTTTGGCTTAAAGTAGCATCTGTTGCTCCAGCCTTGATATTATCTAATGTTTCTGGCATGAGATCATGGCCGACCTGTTTGATCTTCCCTTTGAGGCTGTACCTCAATATTGCCCTGCCAACAGCAGGTGTTGTTACCGCATCAAGACTCGCAATGCCTGTTACTTGCGGGTATGCCTGGATTGCGTTCTCAATGGCTGCATAACACTGCTGCTCATCCCCTTTTGCATTAATGATATTAAGCACTTCGATACCAGGATGCTTGGAGAGTTCCTCTCTTACGCCCTGCTCCCTCATTTGAGACCAGGGAGCGGCTGCATCACAACTCGTAATGAGAACTTTGCCATTTTCGCCCATATATTCGATCAAAATTTTTGCCTGTACTCTTCCGGATTCGACCAGATCCTGACCGTAGAAAGCTATTCTCTTTGATGTAGGCGAATCTGTGTTAAAAGTTACAACCGGAATACCTGCATCTATCGCTTTTGCAATAATGGGGTCAATAACCTCAGAACTTAGAGGTGCTATAGCGAGCCCATCAACTCTCTGGGTAATATAACCCTCGATTATTGAAACCTGCTGATCAATGTTCCAGTTAACAGGGCCGTCAAGTTTTGCATCACAGCCAAAATCTTTCGCAGCTTGCTCAACTCCTGCTTTAATGGGCTGTGCAAAATTGATCGAAACGTCCAGATATACAACTGGAATAACAATATCTTCTGGTTTTTTAGGTCCCTTTGCTTTTTTACTCCCGGCTGCTAACAGGAAAAGAGAGCATAGCACAAGAAAACTGACGCTAAAAATAATAAGCTTTTTCATACAGCATACCTCCATTCATTTTAATATTGTAAAATCTAAAAAAAATATTTATTAAAAAAACCACCCCCTCTCACTAAAAATTGTTTAACATTTTAAAGGAGAGTCATAATTTGTCAATACTATTTTTAATTTCTTTTATATCAAAATTTTAAACAAAAAGTATACACCTGGTATAATAATATCCATTTGCGGGAAATTAATTCAAAGGAAAAGCGTTCAACGTTTTAGTCTTTGAAAAAGAATTATAATATTAACGATTTTTACCATGTGATGGTTGAAATAAAATGAAAAAATCGTATATCGCAAAAAGTTAATTATACCTGGAGATGTGATGATATATTATCTTAAGTTTCATGTATCAATAATTTTTTTCGCATCGCCTGCGAAACAGTAAATATTCATATCAACAGTTTTATATAGTACAATGAAAAACATTTTTATAATTCTCTTTACAGTGATCATAATCAATATTACTGGTTTTGTATATGGTGCATCACACAAGAATAACAATGATATCGATACCGCCAATTCTTTCAAAAATGCTGTTATTGCAATTAATAGCATTGAAGAATTCAAATTTAAAATACAAAACACCAATCAAACTGTACTTGTTGAATTCTACTCGGATTGGTGCACACCATGCCGGAAGATGGCTCCTATTTTAAATGAATTTTCACTGAACAACTCTGATAGACTCTCTGTTTATAAGGTAAATTTTGATTACATGCAAGAGATAGTACATAATTATAATATCTTTGGAATTCCAACAATATTAATTTTCATGAATGGAAAAGAAGTAAAACGTGTTTTAGGCTTTAGAAATTATAATCAGCTTGAATTATTAATGGATACTTTATTGAACGAATAACATACAGATACATATTCTGAAAATTTTCAAATACTTTCACCCATGTAGAGTGCTTTCTGTATAATACGAAAAAATCCACGCACTTTTCTATTTATAATAACCACTTTATGCATTTCCTTCACTTCCCGGCGATCACCACTTCGACTCCCCGCTTTGCAAATGCATCTGCCTGCCTGCGGTCGACCTTCCAGTCGGTGATGATCGTGTGAATCCTGCCGGTATCGGCATACTTCACAAACGACTTGTGCCCGAACTTCGAGCTGTCTGTTACAGCAATGACCCTGTCGGCAAGCGTGACCATCTTTTCCTCGATGTTTGAGATATTGAGATCCGACGTGTAAAAACCCTCCTCCGCGACAAGGCCGTCGCACCCCATGAACAGCGTATCGGCATGGAAATCAAGCAGATTTTTTTCCGTAAGGGGCCCGATCAGGTCGGGTATCTCACGCCTGAGAAATCCGCCGAATATCAATACCTCATGGTGTGAGTTGAAGAGAATGCTCGCAACAGCGAGCGAAGTAGTTGCAACGGTGATGGTGAAGCTGCTTTTCACAAGCTCCTTCGCTATGTACAGAGTCGTTGTCCCTGTGTCTAAAATAATATTTTCACCGGCACCGACCATCTCAAGGGCTTTTGCTGCAATTGCTCTTTTCTCCTCAACACGCTCCTTCTCCCTCTGGCTGAATGACTGATCAAAAAAGAGCTTTCGCCCCGCAATCACTCCGCCGTGGACACGAGTAACGAGTCCATTTCCCTCGAGAAGGGCGAGGTCCCGCCGAACCGTCATTTCAGAGACACCGAACATGTCCTTTAACTCTGAAATGGATATCCTTTTGTTCATCTCGATGAGCTCGAGTATTTTTGATTGACGAATATTCATGAAAGACCCTTGCGAGTAAAAAATTTTCATGAAATTATAGCATTTTCCTCATGAAATATGTTGATTTTTCTTTATAGAAATGATAGGTTGTGGTTAAATCAATCATTATTTACCATTTTTTTAAGCGAAAATTACAAAATGGTGCTTCAAATATGCAGTAATCCGGAGTAGATCGAATGAGCGATACTATGAAAGCAGCCCTTTTTTACGGCAAAAAAGAGGATATGCGGATTGAAACCGTCGAAATCCCCGAAATCGGGGATGGAGATGTGCTTTTAAAGGTACACGGCAGCGGTATATGCGGTTCTGATGCGCGAAGCTACTTCAACGGAGTCGAAGAGAGGTACAAAATCCCCATCGTCTTCGGCCATGAGCTGACTGCAGAGATTTACAAGGTGGGGAATAAGGTCAAGGGCTGCAGTCCCGGCGAACGGGTGGTTGTTGCGCCCATCTACGGCTGCGGCCAGTGTGAGTTCTGTACATCCGGAAAAGAGAACCTTTGCGAAAATGTCGTTGTCATCGGCTGCACGTTCGACGGCGGGTATGCCGAGTACATGGTTATTCCCGAAAAGGGCGTCGAGAGAGGTGCGCTCGTTAAAATAGGCAAAGATGTATCCGACGCAGCAGGTACCATGATCGAGCCGATGAGCTGCTGCCTGCACGGGCTGCGCCAGCTTCACATTCAGCCCGGTGATTCCGTTATCGTGTTCGGCGCAGGCCCGATAGGACTTTCACACATGATCCTCTCGAAAAAAATCGGGGCGGGCAAGGTCGTCGTCATCGACATGGTGGAAGGCAGGCTCAAGGAGGCCAAGGCATTCGGCGCGGATATTACAATAAACGGCAGCAGTAAAACATGGGAAAAAGAGGTGTTCGATTTCTGTGGCCCCAACGGCGCGGATGTAGTTGTTACCGCTGCACCGAGTGTGGCCGCAGTTGAAAGCGGGATAAAAATAATTAAAAGCGGCGGCAAGCTCCTTATTTTCGGCGGACTTCCCCACGGCAGCGTGTGGAATATGGACCCCAACATCGTTCACTACAGGGAAGTTACGATTTACGGCAGTATCGACGCAACAATCGATGACTTCAGGCGGGCTGCAGCAATGGCGCCGAAACTCGATCTTGAGAGATTCATCACCCATACCATTCCTCTCGAGGAGGCAAAGGAAGGGATGGAGATCATGCGCCGTAAGGAGGGGCTTAAGGTTATTTTCGATGTGTCCGGAACGATACGAAAAGGTGCATAAAACCACCACTAAAAAAGAGGGCCGTTTGACAGACCGAAAAATCATGTATAAAAAAAACAGGGAGGAGTAATAGATATGTTTGAAAATGTAAACCCGAAGGATCTTGATGAAGGAAGGAAGTACCTGATGTCGGGTTCCGTGGGAGGCGGCCTGCCCATCATCGTCGACAGCGGCAAAGGCGCAGTAATAAAGGACACCACCGGAAAGGAATACATCGACTGCACATCCCAGGCGTGGACATACAATGTCGGCGCAAGCCATCCAAAAGTAATAGAAGCGGTACAGGAACAGATTTTAAAAATCACCCATGTGCGGACGAGCTTTGAAACCGTTCCAAAACTTCTTCTGTTGAAAAAACTTGGAGAGCTTGCACCGAAAAACCTGAAAAAGATAAGCTTCTGCCTGCACGGGTCTGTCGCAAACGAATCGGCGATGAAACTCGCAATCACGAACAACCCGGACGGCATGGTGTTCCTGGCTCCCTTTGAAGGGTACTCGGGCCGGACACTTGCAACAATCGCCGCAAGCTGGCCGTACCATCCCCTGAACCGGCTTTTTTCCGCGTACATGGGAAATGTCGTTCGAATCCCAAACGCCTACTGCTACCGGTGCCCGTTCGGCCTTGAATATCCGAAATGCAGTATCATGTGTGCTGAGTACGTGAAAACAATGATAGAACGGGGTGTGGAGCCGGTGACCGCAATCATCATGGAGCCGATGCAGGCATCGGGGGGAATGATTCCGCCTCCTCCCGAGTACCTGAAGCGTATAAGAGAGATTTGCAACGAGTTCGGCATCCTCCTTATCTTCGATGAGATACAGACCGGTTTCGGCAGACTGGGGGCAATGTTTGCAAGCGAGCTGTACGATGTATATCCCGACATACTTACATTCGGTAAGGCGATCGCCGGTGGATTCCCCCTTGCAGGGGTGATGCAGCGGGACGATCTCAAGCCGCCGGAACCGGCAAGTGATTCATTTACCTTCGCGCATTTTCCTGTATCCTTCGCAGCAGCCATCGCGACGCTTGATGTGATTCAGGAAGAAGGCCTGATTGAAAAGGCCGTAAAGATGGGCGCATACTTCACCGGCAGACTAAAGGAGCTTCAGAAAAAATACGAGACAATCGGAGATATCCGCGGCCCCGGGCTTATGATCGGCATAGAGCTCGTGAAGGAAAGAAAAACGAAACAGCCGGCAAACGATATATGCCACAATATCGTAAAGGAAGCAGTAAGTCACGGCGTTATCTTCGGCGAGAGCAAGTTCAAGGGCCTCGGGAATGTGCTCAAGATCAAACCGCCGCTCGTCATAAGCGAATCGCAGGCACAGAGGGTTCTCGAGGTTTTCGAGATGCTTTTGAAAAAATACTCATGAAAAACCTCCTTAATAATACCGGGACCGAATATCTGCATCCGGCAGAACGTCGGTCCCGGATATTTATTTCACATATGCAAAGACCCGGAAGGAGCAGATAATGAATGCCCGTTATATCGATGTACTTTCGGATTTCCACACCAGCGCACAGGATGTTTTCAAGAAGATTGATGATGCCCAACTCGAGAATGCGGTCTCTCTCATCCTCGGTACGCAAAAGATATACGTGCTCGGAATCGGCCACTCCGGTATGTTCGGCAGGATACTCTCGATGAAGCTCAACCATGTGGGACTCAGGGCATATACCGTATTCGATGAAATAAACCCACCCTTCGACGAGAATGACCTCTTCATCGCGATATCGCAGTCCGGTGAAACAAAAACCATACTCGCCCTCGCCGAGAAGGCCAAGAAATTAGGCGGGAAGGTTTTGTGTGTAACTTCGGTCGGAGATTCCACGCTGGGAGGCATTGCAGATGCCCTGCTCTGTATAGAGAAACATGGCCATTCTCCGGAATTCAAAGCACTCGGGGCACTAGGCGATATAAAAAATCAGAACCTGCTCGGCGCCCTTTTCGGCTTCAATATCTACGTACTGTTCTACACGATTATCATCATGCTCGCTGAAGCAAAAAACGAGACGCCCGATTCCATCAATACCCGGCACGCGAACCTGCAGTAATGCCGCCGTCGAATGCAGAATTGCATCCTGGTATATAAAAACATCCCTTCGTGTCGTCCCTGTTGAAAACGCGGTGAATAACGCCCCAGGAAAAACCCGGCCGTATTGTGCAATATGGCCCTATTCCTCCGAATACTCCCTGAACAGTGGCTTGAGACGTTCATAAAGACCATTGTACAGTGAGAAACCCCGCCTGTATATTGCAGTATTGGATGTATCCGGCAGAAATCGCCTGCCGGTTTTAACGATCACCCGGGCTGCCTCTTCATATGAGTCGTAATCACCCGTCCGTACTGAAGCGAGAATCGCTGCTCCAAGTGTTGCGGTCTCTTCTTCCATCATTTTCACAAACGGGTACCCGCAGATATCCGCCTTGATCTGCAGCCAGAGGTCCGAGCGAGCGCCGCCGCCCATGGAATGGACCTCCTTCACTTCGATTCCTGCGTTTTCCACGATATCGAGGATTTTCCTGAGCATGTACCCGATCGACTCGAGTATCGCCCGCGCAAAATGCGCCCTGTTATGCCGCAGGGCAATTCCGTAAAAACCTCCGCGAGCGAAGCTGTCGTTTTCGGGAAAAGAAGCACCTGCGAGAAAAGGCAGAAACACGAGACCGTCAGCTCCCGGCCCGACCGACCCGGCTAGCCGGTTCAGTGCATCAAAGGCCTTCTCCGGGCTGTCCACCGATTGAACCTCAGATTGGCCGAATGTATCGCGAAACCACTTGTATACGGCACCTGCAGTCTGGGCGAACGGCATATAGATATACAGACCGGGGACCGCGTGCGGCTGGCACGGAAGCCCGATATTCGTTATGGTGTCTTTTTCTTTGACTGAAATACCGATGGCGAGCGCAGAGCCGGTTGTTTCGGTAATAACCCCCCTTTTGATATTTCCCGCACCGACCGCTCCGGTATTCTGATCCATCGATCCTTTTACCACCATGACATCTCTGCTCAGGCCGATCTCATTCGCAATCCGCGGAGCCACCTTCCCGACGACACTCCCCTCCTCGACAATCGGCGGTAAATATTTTCGAATATTTAGATAATCGACCACCTTGTCCCAGTATTTTTTGCTGTGTATATCGACAAGCATACTTGTAGAAAGAAGAGAGGCGGACGACTGCGGCACACCGGTGAGCCTGTACACGATATAATCTTCGACAAGCATGATATGGCGGAGATTCTGAAACACCTCTTTCTGGTTTTTTTTCACCCAGAGTATCTTCGGCGCGCTCCACATGGGGTCAAAACCCTGGATACCCGTAACTTTATAGAGCTCGTCACTACTGCCGATGATTTCCCTCAATTCCGACATCTCGTCCCGCGCCCTGCTGTCGTACCAGACGAGGGCCGGCCGGACAGCTTCACCCGTTTCATCGAGAAAAATAACGGTTTCACCCTGGCTGCAGCCTGATATCGATTTTACTTCCCGTATAGAGATATCGCTCTTTCCGGCAATCTCCTTGATGCCATTGACAACGGCATTCCAGTATACCTCCGGGTTAACCTCGTACCAACCGTTTTGAGGCGAGCTCAGTTTGTAATCGTTGATAACCTTGTAAATCAGTCTGCCGTCTCTGCCGTACAGTGCGGTCTTTACGGATGTGGTGCCCACATCAAATGTCAAATACATCGAAATCTCCATTTGCCCGGTCAATCAAGTCAGGTGCGCCTGCAGGCAAGAAGCCCCGCATTTATTTATACAGGACTCCAATCCGTTTATCTCTACCGCCATACATCAGCGTACCAGAATTTCGGGCCGCTTCAGCACCGTGTTGTCGTATTCAACCTCCCGTGCTGGCCATTTGTCAGACATAGAGAGCACCTCAAAACTGTTTCCGCGAACGAGTATAGAATCCTCAAGCTTCGTGCCCTTTATTGTCGGGTTGTGCGCAATAATCTCACCATCCTGAATCCTATAATTACCGTCCGGGGTCAACCCCTGCTCACGCGGCAGGTAGCCGCAGGTCCCACCCTGAAAATGCTTCAGCTCCTCTCCCGGATATCCCTCCCCGGCGTACACGTTACTGCCGGCTGCGAAAACATCCTTTATCCTTTTTCCCGGCATGGTGGCGGTAATATAGGCCATCTCTACCCTGTGCAGGGCGTCGTATTTTTTCCGTATCTCCTCCGTCGGCTGACCGAAATGGACGAACCGTGTCATACTGAGGATGAGTCCCCACTTCTGCGCACATATGACAACCATGCAGTACCGGTCCAGCTTTTTCGAGGTTGGCATCGGGTGTCTGAAATTGAATATCCGCTCATCCGTTCCGACGAGAAGCACCACCGGTATAATACCCTTCGCGAGGAGCTTCCCACCGATAACACCCTGTATCTCAAACTCATCCATACCCGGTTTCAGCGTAAACATCGTCTCATCCATTGCGGCGGCGCACACACCGCCAAGTTCCCTGTACCTGTCTAATTCACTTTCCAACAAAGGCACCCTCAGCAGGCCCAGGTTTGCGCTCTCGTTGACTGCGCCCGGATAATCGAAATCTGCCGCAAGCTTTTTATTACCAACAATGTCTCTAATATCCTCTTCCATCGAACCGGTCCAGATATACTCGACGGTTTTTATGGGAATTCCCACCGTCTCTTCAGTTTTGATTCTTGGCATTTCGATATTATTGGTGACCAGGTAGGCATCATCCATCGTTACAAGTACGTTTACAAATCCAAGCTCAGTCCCGTGAATGATCTGGTTGTCTCCTCCGCATGACAGCCATGAAAAGTTGGGCTGAGCACCGAACAGCACACAACCGTAGCCGTCTTTTTTGAGAAACCCCCGGATCTTTTCAAGTTTTGCATCAAACTCTTCCTTTTCTGTCATATGTCATTCCTCCTGTCTTGTATTCCATCTTAGAGCCGAAACTTACGGTTTCGACGATCGCCTTGATATCGAGCAGATAGCAGAGGTCGATCAGCTCCTGCGCGTAATCCCCGTACACCGCTGCAAAATGCTGCGACATCACATTGTCCAATATTCTGCGTACACTCGTATCCGGATAAAACTTCACACTCGGCCATGACGGAAGCGGCACTCCCATCTCGACCCACTGCGGAGGCTCTTTTCCCTCCCCGGTTCATAGAACTGCGTTCCGAACGACACATACCCGGCTTTAAGTTTCTGCATAACCGCCCTCCTTCGGATGTACCAGCATTATATGTACTTTATTTAACTAAATCAAGCATAATTATGATTAATTCAATAATTTAATTGACAGATTCTTATAAAATGATAAGATTACGTGTGAACGAACAGGGTTCGACACATACGTTTTAATCTATGATAGTACAATGAAAAGAATCGATCAAAGGAAAAACGACATTCTCAAGATGCTCTCCACCAAGGAGAATCTTCGCATCGAGGAGCTTGTAGGCGCCCTGAATGTATCGGAAGCCACGGTGCGACGAACGCTCAGCGAACTTGAAAAGGACGGTAAGGTTATCAGGACTCACGGCGGGGTGCAGCTTTTTACAAGGCGAAGTCATGACTACCTTTTCGACAACAAGTTCTCTAAAAACATCGAACAAAAGAGGGCTATCGGCCTGCATGCGTCGAAAATGGTGAATTCGAACGAAGTCATCTTTCTCGATTCCGGCACGACTGTGTTTGTTATGGCCGAGTACCTTACAAGAAGGCTCGAGGCGGAGCAGATACGCGACATTCGGGTGGTGACAAACTCCATCGCTATTGCCGAAAACCTCGGTACACTGTGTGAGGTCATTATTCTCGGCGGCAGGGTTCGCCCCAGACGGAGAGACATATCAGGCCCGATCGTTGAAAAAAACATACAGATGTTCAGAGCACACAAGGCATTTATCGGCACGGACGGCATCACCATACGAGACGGACTAATGACCACCGATGAGTATACATCGAAAATCGACGAGGAGATGACAAATAGAAGTGACCAGGTAATTTTGCTCGCGGATTCCTCGAAGTTCAACACTCCCTCCTTTGTATCCTATGCCGGAATCGAAAGCATCGATATCATCGTTACGGACAGCAGGATCAAGAATGAGATTGTCAGGGCGTATCAAAAATTCAACATTCAGATACTTCGCGCACCTGAAGAGGATGAGCCGCCGTATAATGATGAAAACAACAATCACAGCAGTTAATATTGATCATTTAATCAGGAGGTATAAAATATGCCGTTGGTGTCAAAAGAGTTCAAAATCGGCCTGCTTGTAACAGCGTTACTGGAGGACAGGTATAATAAAACCGGCCATATGCGGGGTGAAGCGAGACGTGTCGCAAAGCTCTACGAAGACAAATTAAGACCGTTCGGCACCGTGATCAATCCCGGATTCTTCGAATACGAAAACGAAGCGATCAAGGCAGCCTCGGTTCTGAAACGGGAAGGGGTTGACCTCATTGTTATCATTGAGCTTGCCTATCAAAAGGGCCTCATCCCTATGAGGGCTCTGCTCGATTTCAATATTCCCATTATTATCTGGAATACTCAGCTCATCGAGGAGTTTGGAGAGGATGCTGACTTCGATCTCATTATGGTCAACTCGGGTATGGCAGGGCTCCCCGAATTATCGAGCTCTCTTATCCGCGCAGGCAAGAATTTCATGATTGTTACCGGGAGTATCAACGATGCCGATGCAATTCAGGAGATGGGGGAATACATCACAGCTGCAAAAGCAGCGTCCAGACTGAAAAATTCAAAAATCGGAATTATCGGACATCCCTATGAAGGCATGACTGATCTTATGCAGGATAACTTTGCGGTTATGGAGCTTTTCGGATGCAGTTCATGGCCGATTGACCATGATGAGATAATCGACGCCTACATGGACACTGTAGACAGCGAGGCTGAAAAGATAATGGATGATGAAAGGAGCCGGGGAAGAAAGATAGAAGTCGATCACGACATGATGCTCCGTTCAGCAAAACTCGCAGCTGCACTGGAAAAAGTTGTCAAGCAGAACTCGCTTGATGCAGTAGCTGAGTTCGATCAGGTATGGCTCTCCGACGAGCGGATTGGAATTATCCCATTTTTCGGAACCTCCAGACTTGTCGAGAATCATGTTCCTTTTACCTGTGAAGCGGATGTACTGCGTGCGATAGCCATGCTGGTGCTGGAGGAAACAGCGGGACATGCGACTTTTCTCGAACACTACATCCTCGACTACAAGCGAAACGTCATGTTCAATTCCCACGACGGTCATGGCAACCCCGGCCTTGCAGACGATAAAAACGGTGTGCGCATCGTACCGACCATATACTATGAGGGTGTACACGGATTCGGCGCATCTTTCAACTATTCGTACAAACCGGGCGATTTTACGATTTTCTCTATCGGCAATATCGGCGGCGGCCGGTTTCAATTTATCACTTCGCAGGGTAAAAACCTTCAGATGGAGCCGAGAGACATATCCGCACCGCAGACATTATTTCAGTGGGAAGGGGAAAACATCAAGGAATTTTCGAAACAATGGCTGTACGCTGCGCCGTCGCATCACCATACCGGTGCATATGGAAAGCTCAACAGTGTGCTCCACAAAACTGCCCGGATGATCGGGCTTGGCTGTGTGACTATCTAGAGCATCAGTACACTACACCTTCCCTGCAGCAGAATTTCCGGAGGGAATGTGCAGAGGGTGCTGAGGGCGATTGGGCTTCTAAGTAACTTCGAACAAGTTATGTTTTGATACCCAGTCCCAGGAGGATGTATCCCGGGAGGATGTATCCCAGGAGGATGTATCCCAGGAGG
>CAYSRJ010000017.1:0-1269 GCA_964433545.1 uncultured Spirochaetota bacterium
GTGCTCAGGCAGAAAAGGGGTTTTGGCATGGAGGAGCTGTTAATTTAGGGTTTGATAAAAATAAATTGGGCAAGGGAATATTAGTTAAAGAGAAAGAGGCTGAAGTTGTAAAGCTGATATTCAATGAATACGTAAAGACAGAATCCACCTCAAAGGTGGCAGAAAAGATAAACAGGGAAGGGCACAGGACAAAATTAAGGAAATTAAGCTCGGGTAGAACAATCGGCGGCAAAAAGTTCACAAGGAGTTATATTGCCGAGCTTTTACAGAATCCGATCTATATAGGGAAGATAAGGTACAGGGGGGATATTTACGACAGCAACATACCTCCCCTAATTGATGAGAGCCTGTTTAATCAGGTTCAAAATATAATCAGGAATAACAGAGAGCCGAGAAATACACCTAATCGGAATAAGTACAATTTTCTTTTAAAAGGGCTTGTGAGGTGCAGTGAGTGTGGGAGTGTGATGACACCCACACCGGCAAAGAGCGGGGATTTTTTATACTATCGATGTACTGCGGTAAATCATACCACAAAGGAAGCCTGTAAAATCAAGAGCGCCCCAGCAAAAGAGCTGGAAAATGCAGTAATCTATAAAATTAAACAGTTGAGCCAGAATGATACTGAATTGAGGGAAGCCATCGAGAAAGCGAACAAAGAATATATTGAAGATTCTACATCATTGCTTAAAGAAAAATCAAAGTATGAGAGGGATTTGAACTCCTTGAATAAATCTATAAGACGGTTTTTAAGTACAATTGAAAAGGGGAGTGTTCAGATAAAATTCATCGAGGATGAACTAAAGGAACTGGACAGGAAAAAGATATTTTATGAAAATAAAATTGAGGAGATTAAAAAGCAGGTAGAACATTACAAAGATAACCTAATAGATTTTAACAAGATGAAAGAGAATTTGTCCTTCATAGCGGAGAGTATAGATGAATTTGAGCCGAAGTTGAAGAAGAATATTTTGAGGCTTTTTATAGAACGGGTAACCTTCTACACAGAAAAAATAAGGATAAGTCTCAGAGATTTAACCTCTACAGGCTTATCCTTTAGTACTGAATCTAACCTCTGGTTTGATAAAGTTCAGCAATGGCTCCCCCGACAGGACTCGAACCTGTGACATGATGATTAACAGTCATCCGCTCTACCAGCTGAGCTACAGGGGAATGTGTGATTCTATCAGTATTGAAATTTATTAAAATTACACTGAGAGTCAAGTTAAAACATGACACGGTACTACTCGACATTCATCCCATAAATAC
>CAYSRJ010000017.1:1369-9938 GCA_964433545.1 uncultured Spirochaetota bacterium
GCGATCACGCGCATGGTAGTGGTGTACAAGGGGCGGGTATATCTGCCAGCCGGCAGATTTTTGTACTGCCTGGATGAAAAGACCGGGAAGGTTCTCTGGGGCAGGCGGGACCCGAGCATCGGGTTTTACGGGACCCCTACGATTGCAGAGGGGAAGATATTCTACGGCAACCGCAAGGGGTTTTTTTGCAGGGAGCTTCAAAACGGGCATCTCGTATGGGAGAACAAGCAGGTGTACACGTACGGGGGGTTCCCTTCCTACTGGAACGGGATGGTCTACACAGTTTCAAAGGAGTTTCAGAAGGAAAGTGCGTTTCTCTATGCGCTGAATGTGGCAGACGGCACTAGACAGTGGTCGGTAGCCCTGCCAAACGTGTCGAATATCTACTCGCCTGTGGTATACGACGGCAAGGTATATCTCGCGTATGGGAACCAGATCACAGTTTTCGACGGGCAGAACGGTGAGCAGATTCTTCAGAAGTTTTTCGGGTCGCAGGTCGCATCGCATCCTGTTTTTTCGCAGGGGGTTTTGTACCTCTCGCTTATGGAGGGCACGATTATCAAGATCGATCCCGACACGGGGAACTGGGAGCCTCTTTTCAGCGCACCGTACGGAACACAGTTCGCCGCGGTAGGCAGCTACCTGTTCATTCCCATCAAAAACACGGCTGGCGGTTTTGCGATTGTTGACGCGGCAAGCGGTAAGACGATTGACCGTGTCACGAGCAGGGAGGGCGAGCCGTCCGCGCTCACTGTATCAAGCGGTATCGCGCTCGTTCCATCGACCGATACGCTCGTCGCGTTTGGAAACGGCAAATTCTTAGGTACGGTCAGTCCGGTTTATGAAGAACCCAAAACCGGAACACGGGGGATGGCTAAAGAAAGGGCCGGTGTAGTTTCGCACAAGCCGGCACCCGGAGAGGAAAAAACCGGGACTGGCCCGGCCCTGCCGCAGCCTGGAGGCACCGAAACGGGTGGAATTCCAAAAGGATCGGCACCCGAAAGGGGAGGTGGGGAAGCACTTGCCGGAGGACCGAAAACCGAAAAGGGTGGCCAGGAAGCACTAACTGTAGGGCCTGAAACCGGAAATACGGGTGATACAGCACTCACAGGAGGGCCTGAAACCGGAAGTAAGGGTGAGACAGCACTTACAGAAGGGTCTGAAACCGGCAAGGGGGTCGAAGAAACGCCCGCAGGAGGGCCGGGGACCGGAAGGGGAGTTGAAGAAGCACCCGCCGGGACCCAAAAACCTGTGGAGGGTGCAGTCACAGGACCCGAAACGGCGACTATCAGGGGAGAGGTACGGGAAAAGTTCACCGGGCGACCCCTGAGCGGTACGGTCGAGGCGACGACGAAGCGTGAGGACGGGGCCGTTGAAAGACGGGAGAAGGAGTTCAGCGGCGGCAGTTTCGAAATCGAGGTGCCGAAAAAGGGATTTACCGACCTCATCGTTTCCTCGAGCGGGTACACATTCGAAACCATCACCCTTCCCGATGAGAAGGCAATAGATGACCTGTCGACCGAGCCGCTCGAGATTTCCCTTGCACGGGCCGAAACGGGCCAGATGCTCACGGTGGGGAGCATACACTACCGGATAGGGAGCGCGAACCTGGAGCCGAACTCGATACCGACACTGCAGAACCTCCTGCAGATGATGCAGGAAAATCCCTCTATACGTATCACGATAGCAGGGCATACCGATTCGACGGGAGACAGCGCATTCAACAAGAAGCTTTCAAAGATGCGGGCAAACTCTGTTGCGGACTGGCTCATCAAGAATGGAATTTCCTCGACCAGGCTCACCACGGTCGGGTTCGGTGATACGACACCGGTCGCCTCGAACGATACCGAAGAGGGCAGGCGGAAAAACAGGAGAACGGAGATCACGATTTTGGAATAGATCCTGTAACTTGTGAATGCTTTCGGTATGCACCGGGCACCCATGAGATCGTATATATGAGGTCGTGAAAAGAAGAGTCGTCTGCCTGAAATAAATTCGTAAATAAACCTGACATAGACGGGGTGAAAGAGAATGCGCGGAGAAAGGCGTTTGCTTGTTGCGGTTGTTGCGATTGCCGCGATGGGGCTTCTTACCTACTGGTTATACAGGCGGTTTCATGTGTTCTTTTTGTTTCTTTTTCTCCCGCTCAGCGGCCTGGGCGGCTCGTTTATCGCAGGGTTGTTCGGGAAAAACCGCGGGCGGCAGGAGAAAGAGTACGACGAGCGAAACTATACGGTCGAGGATGACAACTCCGGGGATGATACGGGGCAGGGTAAACCAAGCTGACGGATGACTGTGGGTAGGCAGCCAGGCAAAGGGATGATACGGGGCAGGGCCGGTCTAACTGCCAAACGACAGCAAGCAGCCTGCCGGGAAAAGGGATGCGCCTGGGCGGGCCCGCAAAAAATCCGGCGCATGTCATAATTGCTGCCGGCTAACCAAAACCATGAATCGGGGCCGGTCCGCATAAAGCATGACGCACGATACCAGGTCTACTAAAAACCCAAAAATTCCGCTGAAAATCCACAATCCCTGGCTATAATTCATCCCCAAACCTTACCGCTAGCGGTCTATACCGTTCATCTTCTCGAATACGAGGGCAAGGGCGTGTGTCCCCTGCTTCCCCAATCCGAGTGCCTTCGCCGACAGGTAGAACTGGTGCACGAGGGAAAGCCCCGGCAGGCACAGGTTCATACGTTTGGCCTCGTCGAGCGCGATACCCATGTCCTTTATAAAGTGCTCGATAAAGAAGCCCGGTTCGAAATTCCTGGCGATGATGCGCGGCCCCAGGTTATTGATTGTCCAGCTCCCTGCGGCGCCGCTCCCGATTGCCCTGATGACCTGTTCCAGGTCGAGCCTGGCCCTGTACGCATAGAGCAGGCACTCAACCGCGCCGATCATGGTCGTGGCAATGTGTATCTGGTTGACCATTTTCGTGTGCTGGCCGCTGCCCGCCTCCCCCATGTAGGTGATGTTTTTACCCATGAGTTGAAACAACGGTAAAACGGCCTCGAAGGCCTCTTTGTCGCCGCCGCACATGATCGAAAGCGCCGCATTCCGCGCGCCTATATCTCCGCCTGAAACGGGCGCATCGAGCGAGCGGAGCCCCCGCTCCTTTGCCTCATCGCATATCCGCTTCGCCAGGTTCGGGCTGCTCGTGGTCATGTCGACCACTATACCACCCTTATTCAATCCCTCCAGTACCCCGTCGGGCCCGAGAATGACCGCCTCGACATCGTGGGGGTAGGACACCATGGTGAACAAAACTTCAGACTGCGCCGCAACAGCCCGCGGTGTCTCGCACCAGGCCGCCCCTTTTTTGATGAGATCTTCTGCCTTTGATTTCGTTCTCGTTGTGAGGGACATTGAATGCCCGCCGTCCATAATGTGCCCGCACATCGGGTTTCCCATCATGCCGGTCCCGATCCATCCAATCCGCAACTTTTCCATTTTTACTCCTTCGCGAAATACGTATGATGTCCCCTTAATTATAACAATAAAAATGGGGTGCGCCCGCAATTTCATCTTTATTTCGCTGTTATTTCTATTGAAACTGCTATATATTTTTACTATTATGAAGCTATAAAAGGTACTGAAAAAGCAGTGAATGCAATTCCTATACATCTGTTTGTAAAGGGTCTCAGTGAAGACGCCTGCCTCGAGGCTGCCCGGTACGCGGCCGACAACTCCGTTTCAGCGGTGTGGATCGACGTAACGGACCGCGGTTCGGTCGATCGGTGTGGTACGCTCACATCCGAAACCCCGCTTTCGGTAATCGCCGTTGTACACGATACGTCCATGATCGGTGAGATGCTGGATGCGGGAGTGTCCGGTATTGCGGTATATCCTGCGGCAAGATCGGTGCTGATCGAGTATAAAAAAAGGCTTCTTGAGAGAGATACCGATATATACCTTCTTACGGATGGGCCCGATTCTATTTTGCACGGTGATCCAGGGACGTTCTTCTCTTTCGTGAACGAGACCGTCGATGCAGTCGAGACGCTGAAAAACGACGGCATCGACAACGTGTACGTCCATATCCATCACCCGAACCCGGTACTCCTCTTCAACGTGAACCGCTTTGTCAAAGACCGGCTCAAAACGAAGCACGTGGTATCGATGAAGATCGGTGCCGTCCGCGAGCAGAGCCTGATTCAAAACTCTCTGTCGTTGGGCAGCCTGTTTCATGAGCGCATCGGGGATGTGCTCCTGATTCCGCACAGAGGTTATGCCGGGTATGGCAAAGGGAGACCGGGAAAGGATAAATACGTTGACGGCGAAAGCATAAGCAACGACAGCGATATAAGCGGCAGCAGGTGCAGCCTCGAATCCCTCCAGGAATCGATACTCTTTGCCATAAAGATCCTCGGCTCGTGCAGGCTCTTTCCAAAGGGGTACACCATCATCTCATGCCCGACCTGCGGGCGGTGCAGGCTCGACCTTCTCCACATCACCAGGGAGATCGACAACAGGATGAAGAACCTCGAAGAGCAGTTCAACCGCGAGGGGAAAAAGCTCGAGGATATCGGCGGGATTTCAGTCGCCGTGATGGGGTGCAACGTAAACGGCCCGGGCGAGGCCAGAAACGCCGATATCGGCATTGCGGGACGAAACAACAAAACGGGAGTGCTCTTCAAAAACGGCAAACCCTTCAAATCCCTTCCTGAAAAGAGGCTCGTCAGCGAGCTCATCAAGCACACCAGAGCCATTATCGAACACAAGTTCGAGACTGTGTGAGATTTACTCATGACGGTTTATAACATATTAAAGCATTGACATTCCGGTTTTCTCCCTGCATCAAGCTCCTTCCTGATGAATCACCGGTTTTTGTCTGCAGCAGGGTAGCCCGGTTTATTCAAATACCCGTACCTGTAATTCCTCCAATATAAAAAATCAAACCGTTTCCCGGGTTCATACAAGTATTATATTATTCTTATATATTAAATAACACAGAGGGTAGATTCATATGCATTTAACCAGGCGATTTATTCCATACCTCGTTGTTACAGTTTTGATCTTTGCCAGTATTACGAAGGCGCAGACAGTAAACGGGCAGACGGTCGAGCTCCAAAAAATCAGACTGCCGGAGGGTTTCAGGATATCCCTCTACGCCCGTTCGGTCCCGAATGCACGCTCGATGGCACTCGGGAGCGGAGGGACCGTCTTTATCGGAACCAGGAACCAGGGCAGCGGCAGGGTGTATGCAATCAGGGACGAAAACGGCGATTACAGAGCGGACACGGTGTATACCATTGCGAAAGGTCTGAATATGCCGAACGGCGTCGCCTTTCGAAACGGCGCGCTCTACGTCGCCGAGGTTAACCGCATTTTGCGGTTTGACGATATCGAGGAGCGCCTGGCAGACCCGCCGAAGCCTGTGGTGGTGAACGACGACTTCCCTTCGGATCGGGCACACGGCTGGAAGTACATCGCGTTCGGTCCGGACGGCATGCTGTACGTTCCGGTCGGGATGCCGTGCAACGTATGCGAGAAAAGCGACCCCCGCTACGGTACGATCATGCGAATGCAACCCGACGGGACCGGGCTCGAGGTATTTGCACGGGGAGTGAGAAACAGCGTCGGGTTCGACTGGCATCCGGTTACGAAGGAGCTCTGGTTTACCGACAACGGACGCGACTGGATGGGTGACGACATTCCGCCGGACGAGCTGAACCACGCCCCTGTCCAGGGGCTTCACTTCGGGTTTCCCTACCTGCACGGAAAGAACATCAAAGACCCCCAGTACTGGGCGCTCCGTCCGTCCGAAAACTTCCGGGTGCCGGCGATGGAATTAGGGCCGCATGTCGCAGCACTCGGCATGCTCTTCTACACGGGGAAAATGTTCCCGGAAGTCTATCACAACCGGATATTCATCGCCGAACACGGGTCGTGGAACAGGAGCGTTCCAATCGGGTACCGAATCACCATGGTGACCCTCGACGGCAACCGGGCCGTCAAGTACGAGGTGTTTGCCGAAGGATGGCTCGAAAACGGTAAAGCATGGGGGAGGCCGGTTGCGCTCCTGCAACTGCCGGACGGGTCGCTTCTTCTCTCAGACGACCGGGCGGGGGTAATCTACAGGATAACCTATGAAGGGTGATATCGGGATTAACAGGAAATGTTCTTTGACTTCGCTCAGAAGGAGCAATCGATAAATAATCTATAGGAAAGAACCCGCTGAAATCAATCGGGGGAAAGGCTAATAATACTCAAATATACGAAATCAAAATAGGAAATGGGGAAATGGGAATGATGTGTTTATTGGTACAGAAAGCTTCACAAGGGAGGATGCATTCCCTTTTTTGTAGTGGAATGGAGTGAATGATAGCAGTTAAGAACCAAATTGCTAACTGCTACTGAAATAATCTTTTAATTTCGTAATAGAAAATTTATATTTTAAAAATGTCAATAAATTCAGGCTAAAAGAAACTTCTTTATTTGCATGTTATTATTTTTTATTTTTATACTAATTCAGGAGGAGGTAACTTTCTTCATGGCACCCAGAATACAGAAGAGGTTTGAAAACAGGGTTGCGGTGGTTACCGGAGCAGGACAGGGTATGGGAAAACAGGCATCCCTGGATCTCGCGGCAGAAGGTGCCGGCATCGTGGCTATCGACATCATGGGGGAGCTCATCGAAGAGGTTCGTAAAGAGATTGAACAGAGCGGGGGCAAATGTATGCCCGTTGTCTGTGATGTGAGCTCGAGAGAACAGATTGACCGGATGATTAATAAAACAGTCGAGACCTTCGGCAGGTTGGATATTCTGATAAATAATGCCGGGTTATTGATTCCGGGAACAATCGAGGAAACCAGCGACGAGCGGATCGACAAGACTCTTGACATCAATGTTAAAGGCGTGCTGTATGCGATACGTGCGGTCACCCCGATTATGAAGAAACAGCATTACGGACGAATCGTCAATGTTTCATCGATCACCGGCAAGCGCGGTGATAATTCAACCATCTTTGTGTACGGTGCATCCAAAGGAGCAGTAATCAGCCTCACGCGGTCAGCAGCTCGACAGCTCGGGCCATTCGGTATCACCGTGAATGCCATAGCGCCGCACGCGGTGATGACCTCCCTGATGAAATATTGGGATGAGGAGAAGAAACGGAAAGCGGCCGAGCAGATACCGGTAAAACGTTTAGGTACCGTGCAGGATATGTCGTACCTCATGCTGTTTCTGGCCTCGGATGAGTCCTCGTACATAACAGGTGAAACGATAAACATCAATGGCGGATACTATATGGATTGATCCGGGCGGCGGGCATGATTGAAATAGTGATTTATCTATATTCGATGGGATTTACGGTTTTGCCCACTTGAAAGAACGCTCAACGGCCCTCTTCCAGTCTGCATAGAGCTCCTCGCGCCTGTTTTCATCCATATTAGGCTGGAAGGCCTTCTCGATTTTCCACTGTTGCGCAATCTCTTCTCTGCTTTTCCAAAATCCAACGCCAAGTCCTGCCAGATAGCATGCCCCGAGTGCTGCCATTTCCGTAATCACCGGACGTTCGACCTCTATGCCGAGTATATCCGCCTGGAACTGCATGAGAAAATCGCTCTTCGTTGCTCCACCGTCCACGCGCAGTGATCGGGCCTTTTCTCCTGAGTCGGCCTCCATCGCTTCGAGGACATCCCTGGTCTGATATGCGATAGACTCCATCGCACTCCTGGCTATGTGTTCCCTGGTAGTACCCCTGGTGATACCAACGATGGTACCCCGAGCATACATGTCCCAGTAAGGTGCGCATATTCCAGTGAAAGCAGGAACAAGGTATACTCCACCAGTATCCGGAACTTTCTCGGCGAGCTCACTACATTCGGCCGAGTTTTTGATTATTTTCAAGCCATCTCTAAGCCACTGGATCGCGGCACCACCGATGAATATGACTCCCTCCAGGGCGTACTCCACTTTATCCCCGATTTTCCACGCGAGATCGGTAGTAAGCCCGTGCTTGGAGGGAATCGGCTGTTCTCCAATATTCATCATAAGAGCAAGAGCAGTACCATACGTATTTTTTGCCATCCCCGGTTTGAAGCAGGTTTGCCCGAAAGTCGCCGCATGCTGATCTCCCGCTGCACCGGCAATTGGGATGGTTGACCCGAAAAATATATCGGGGTCGGTCTCCGCCATGACTCCGCTGCTCGGTTTCAGTTTGGGAAGTATATGCTCGGGAATCCCCGTCCAGTTAAGGATCTCTTCATCCCAGGCAAGGGTATGGATATTTAATAGAAGCGTACGTGACGCATTTGAATAATCGGTGACGTGATACCTGCCTTTACTGAGATTCCAGATGATCCAGGAATCGATATTTCCCATACAGATGTTATAATTCTCAATCTTTTTTCTTGCGCCTTCAACGTTATCCATGATCCACATGATTTTAGTGGCAGAAAAATACGCGTCGACAACGAGACCGGTTTTATTTTTTATTGGATTCTCGTAACCCTTCCTTTTCAAATCATCACAAATGCCTGCAGATCTTCGGCATTGCCAGCAGATTGAGTTAAAAATCGGCCGTCCCGTATCCCTTTCCCAGAGGATGGTACTCTCCCGCTGATT
>CAYSRJ010000017.1:10038-35759 GCA_964433545.1 uncultured Spirochaetota bacterium
GGATTATTATTCGGCCTTACGAGGACATCTTCGAGATCTATACCTGTGACGTTCCTCACACCTCCATGCCATATCTGTGTATCTTATGGGTTGGGTAGATTGCAATTTGCGGAATCGTTACACTGCTATCCCTCGTGGCCACAAAAAGAACAATCTCCGCGACATTCTCCACATCAATACAGCTTTCAAAAACTCCTTCCTGCTTTTCTTTTTCATCAAGCCACCCTTCCAGATAGGCTGGTATGTTTTTTTCGTACAACCCCTTATCGATGATTTCCGTCATCGGGGTTTTCACATGGGAAGGATTTATCACAGTGACGTTTATGTTCTTGTCCATCCCTTCCCTGAGCAGGTTTTTGCTGAGGCCCATCATACCGTGTTTTGATGCCCTGTAAGGGCTATGGCCGGGACCCGAGGCAAGCTTTGCAGAAGTTGAACCCATATTTATTATTTTTCCTCCACCCTGCTTTTCCATGATTGCAAAGGCTTCTCTACAGCACAGGAATACAGCCTTGAGGTTTGAATCGATTGTCTTTTCCCACTCTTCCATGGTGACCTCGGTAATGGGAGGCGAAAGAGAATCACGTCCAGCACTATTTACAAGAATATCTACTCTCCCATATTCCGCCATCACATCATGAAAAAACTTTTTTACCTGCGATTCGACGGAAACATCGGCATAAATGCCCTTGCAAGTTCCACCTGCTTTTACAATTTCCTGAACAACATTTTTCAATCTATCCCTGTTTTTATCGACTAAAACAACCTTGCAGGAATCTAGGGTGAATATTTTTCCCACAGCCTCTCCTATCCCGGAAGCACCTCCTGTAATAATAGCAACCCTACCTTCCAATGAGCTGGCTTTCATATTCATTTCCTTTTTCCCTTTTTTTCACAACCTGGTGCCTTTTATACGGCGCTTCTTATGATTCCTCCATCAACCCTCAGGCATGCCCCGTTGACAGCCGATGCGAGAGGGCTGCATATAAATGCAACGAATGCGGCAACCTCTTCAGGAAGTATGAGACGGCCGATCAACGAAGTCGGGCGATTTTCTTTCATGAAACGTTTCTCGGCAGTTTCATATTCAACTCCGGGAAAGACGTCTTGAATGAATTTTTCAACACCTGCTGTCTTTGTTGAACCGGGCATAATGGAGTTTACAGTTACGTTTGTTCCTTTTGTCAATTCAGCAAGACTACGAGAAATGGCAAGCTCCATGAGCTTGGTTGCACTGTAATGTGCCATTTCAGGGGCAGGATTTATTGCAGATTCGCTAGAGATAAATACAATGCGTCCACTGTTTCGAGAGAGCATTTTTTTTAAATAATGCCTGCTCAAACGAACACCACTGAGAATATTCACCTCGAAGAGGTATTGCCACTGTGCATCTGTTGTGTCGAAGAAGTCAACGGATTCATAAATTCCGAGATTGTTGACTAAAATATCAATATCGGGATACTCCTTGATGGTTTTATTGCACCCTTCTGCCGTACCGTTGTTTGCAACCAACTGTAGAAGCTTTGCGTCAGGATACTTCGAAGAAATCTCCTCACATGCACGGGAGACAGTCTCAGATGCACGGCCATTGATAATAACGGTTGCTCCTTCATGCGTAAAATAGCTGGCAATTTCCAGGCCAATACCTCCAGTAGAAGCAGTTACCAGTACAGTCTTGTTATCGAGTTTCAGGTCCATATTTGTATCTCCTTTTTCAATTATTGCACATTCCATGCATGTCCATAATGTAAATTGAAGCCAACGCACGACTTAAATAATTGTGACCACACATCATAATCTCTTATTGGAGGAAGAATCGTACCAGTGATCATCTTAGTACACTTGAACAGAGGTTGTAAATAATTATACGAATAGCTCGTTATATACTGGAGTGTAGCGAGAAAGATAAGCTTTACTCTCATTTGTCGTCAGGTGAGAAGGTGATTTTTATTTAACGATTTTTATCCTCTTTCTGTCTATCGTAGCTATACTCATTCCTATGGCGATCAAGCCGAATGTTAGCATCTGAATATCGTTGCCGATTGCAAGCATTGACATCCCGGCCTGAATCCATGTAATAATAATCACTCCCATCAGTGTTCTGTGCGGACCACCCACGCCACCCGTAAGTGCTGTTCCGCCCGCGACCACGCTCGCAAAAAGCGGTATAGCCATATCAGCCCCGATATTAACCGACCCGCCGCCCATCTGTGACATGTACAAAACACCTGCCAGCCCGGAGAGAAACCCACTGAGCATGAAAACGTAAATTCTGTGCCGTGCAACATTTATATCAGAGAGCCCTGCCCCTTCCAGGTTTCCTCCTACTGCATATGTACGTCTCCCGAATGCCGTCGCAAGAGCTAGAAAAGTGCAAATGATCCAAACGCCCATACCCCAGTATAATATGGAAGGAAAACCTGCTATGAAGGTGGTTGTTAGACTTCTGAACTTCTCATCGTGCATTATCTGGAGGTGGCCTTTTGAGAGATACCATGCTATTCCATCCAGGACAATTGAAATGCCAAGCGTGGCTAAAAAAGACGGGACCTTGAACTTTGCAAGAAGCAGCCCATTAATGAAACCGAACACCAGACATACTACCAATGCCAGGGGAATCACCAGTAACCCGATCTTCTCGATGTATAATACGCATATGAGGGCTGAAAGCTTCAGCATACTCGGCACTGAGAAGTCAAAGGACCCTGTCATAATGACGAAGGTCAATCCACAGGCGGCTATTAGGAAATACGACATGGCATATATTAGAGTTATTATTCCCTGATAGCTGAGAAAGGATGGGTTTACCAGCTGGAAAATAGCCACAACGACAATCACAAAGAGTATTGGCCCGACTGTGTTCATGTTACTTCGAAGCCATTCCCGAGAAAGGTTTGGTTTAGTCATCAATTTTTCTCGTATCATGTGACCGTCACTCCCTTTAATCCTCTTGCACTTGCTATAATGGATACAATCAATACTATACCTACTAGAAGAGTTACCATGGTGGGATGCAGCGGCGAAAGGTACAAACCACGGTAAAAGATGGTAAACGTAATTGCACCGAGTAAAGTCCTCTGGGGGCCGCCGCTTCCACCTGTAAGCGGCGTTCCGCCCAGGACAATCGCTACCAGCGGCCAAACAATGTTATTAAGCTTAAGCTCGACCTGGCCCGAACCGCCAAGATGCTGGAACAGGATGATCGCTCCTACACCCGTGAACACTCCACTCAACAGGAAAGCCAGGATCTTGTACTTGTCCACATTTATTCCGGCCAATCGCGCTCCTTCTTCATTTGACCCGATAGCGTTCAAATATACACAGATCCTCGTACATTTCATGAGAAATATGGCAGCTGCGATCATGGGGATGGACAATATAAAGGTCGTGGGAATAAGGGGTATCAAGGGGGCAGTTATGAACTCGTATCCATCAACAGCCCTGGGATATCCCCCTGCTACAAGTGCTGCTAATCCCGTGTATGTAACCACTAAGCTCAATGTCAAAATAAAGGAGGGAATTTTTGCCTTGGTTTGTATCACACCGATGAAAAGCCCTGTTGCTATTCCCACTATGGGGATCATAATGATTGAAAACAAGCCCAATATTGGCTTGAACAGCCACACAAGGACGCCCCCCAGCATCCAGATTCCGACATATGACAGGTCCAGGCGGCCGGTCAATACCACAAATGTGGGGCCAAGCGCAAAGAGCGTTAGTGTTACAAACTGTCTGAGAATAGCCTTTAAGTTTATGGGGCTGAAAAAACTTCCCGGATATATGCTTCCAAAAATCACTACAAGGGCCAGGAAAACAATAATAACAGGGTTCATCTTCAACGTTTGCTTTATGACTACGAGTATCGTTTTTTTTCTGTTTTGATTATTCACGTTGACATCACCTTTCTGAACTCCTCAGGGCCGAGAACTTTTTGAATCCTTCCATCCATGACAAACATTATCTTGTCGCATAGTATGAAGTATTCTTTGGGTTCGTCGCTTACAAGTATCATAGAAATACCGTTTTTTTTCATCTCTAAAAGTACTTCATAGATGTCCTCTCTGGCCCCCACGTCAATACCAATTGTTGGATCGTCCAGCAAAAGGATGTCCGGGTTTCTTTCAAGCCATTTCCCCACAGAAACCTTCTGTTTATTACCGCCGCTCAAGGCGTAGCAATCCGTACCCACACTCGGAGCTTTTATTTCCAGCTTCTGCACGATGTTCTTAGCCATTTTTTTCTCGGCGCTGAAGTGTATAACCGGAATGAGCTTTCCTAATATTTTCTCCATATTGATTATCGAGATGTTCTTTGCAATCGACCAGTTGAGGAACAGCTCCTTCCCTGTTTCACCCGAGAAATACCCGATACCCCTTGCTAACCTGACATGGGGGAGTTCATCGGGTTTGAACTCTTGTTCTCTGGCTTTGAGCGTCCCTTCATCATAACTCATAAGACCGGCGATTGTTCGTATTATCTGACTTTTTCCCGACCCTGCCGGACCAAAGAACCCCATGCACGTGCCTTTATGGAGGTTGAAGGAGACTTCATAAAAATGTCCGCTCTTTGTAAGATTTTTAGCCGACAAGACTACTTCCTCGCCGGGGGCTCCCCTATCTTCTAATCTTGATATATATTCCGAAGATTTTCTGCCCACTATAGCTCTGAAAAGGTCTTCCTCCGTCATCTTCTCCCTGGAAAAGTCATACTGGGCAACAAGGTTTCCGTCTCTCAGCACATGCACCCTGTCCGTATATTCCATAACTTCAGGGATTATGTGTGAGATGAAGATGAAGGAAGCATTTTTCTTTATTTTCAAGAGGTCCCTGAACAGCTCCTTGCATTCGTCGTCCGTCAAAGGAGAGGTCGGTTCGTCGAGTATGATGATCGGTGTCGTATCTTCATCCTCGCTCTCCAATCGCACACCCAGTATTGCTCGTGCAATCTCAACCATCTTCTGGGTGGAAAGCGGCAGTTCATGCATAAAGGCTTCAACATTGCATGCAACATGAAACTCCTCCAGAATACCACAGGCCTGTTCCTTCATTTTATCCATCTGCAGTTTCATGAGCTTTATATACTTGTCCTCATGGCCTAGAAAAAGGAACTGGTATACCTTCAGCCAGGGTATCACGCCGTTTTCCTGGTACACTATCGAGATCCCCCGCCTTGCCGCCTCTTTTGGATTCCTGGGAAACGGGACCTTTTTTCCCTTGTGATACATTTCCCCCTTATCCGGAGAATACACGCCTACCAGAATCTTCATGAGTGTGGATTTTCCGGCTCCGTTTTCACCGACAACTCCTACTATTTCATTTTCACGGGCCTCTATACTGACGCCATTCAGAGCATGCACGACTCTATCGAAGGTTTTATAAACCTCCTTTACCTCTAATAATTTATCATTCATGGGCACCACCATACATATTTATAAGCATTAACTGCCCGCCGGCTTCACGTTAGGCTCCCCGTCGTGCAGGAATTAATAAAAGGGAGTACGAGGGGGAAGCAAAAACCGATCAAATAACAGGATGTACCAGAATAGAGCACCTTCTGAACAGGCTTATTCATTCTCGATGTATTGTTTCACTCCTTATACTCAACCGGCCCTTTATTTTTTTACTCCTCTCCCTCTATACTCCCCACATTCCCTCGGTGTTCACTCTTAAAGGTTCATCTTTATAGCTTTGTCTTTATTTCCCTGTCTTTACTGCCAGTCAGTCTCTGTCTTCAGCTCCGGCGGGAACTGCTTGGAATATTCCTCCGCATCCTTCCACGTGTCGATGTGGAAGTCCAGGAAATACTTATGGAGAGCGCCGACATGTTTCCTGACAGCTTCGAGGCTCCCGAACTTCTTGATCTTTGCCGGAAAGTAGTAGTTATGTGAAAGGGGAGCCAGTACGGTTCCTCCGCCTGCATGGCGGTCATATTTTAGACCAAGCTCATCGCACTTGGAAAGGGACAACAGCCTGAAGTCATACGGATACTGAGGCTTATCCTCTTTAAAATGTATCAATATTTTGTCAATATTCTCCTTGGTCGGGCCTATGGAGAAGCTCGGGTTTTTATCTATACCCGAATCCTTGGCCAATTTCTCTATTTCACCAGGCCTGCCATAGCAGTCCAGCCTCCCCGCCTGAATCATCTCATCCCGCAGCGGGTACCACGCACCGACGCACATATCGTACAGCATGGGGACTGTTCTTCCGCCGAAGTAGGGTATGGCAAATCCGGAAGTGACCAGGAAGTTTCCCTTTAGTATTTCCTGCGCTGTGGTCAACTCCATGTCTCTCGATGCCGTGAACGGACCGATGTTGACGCCGGCGTCTTTCAGTGCACTCAATGCGCCCGTGGTCTGCGAGTCGTTAGCGCCCCAGAACCCTTCATAATCCGTTCGCTCGGCAAGGCACGCCTCGCCTGCTTTTCGACCTCCCTCGTAACCCCACTCACCGTACTGGTGGCCGAGAAGCTGCATCTCCGGATAGTTTTTCCATGCCATAAAAACTCCCAGGTTAATATAGACTGTGGAGACGGTTGCCGCTGTCTTGGATGCCTGGTGGTGCAAAAGCTTCGTCTTACCGTTCTGCCTCATCTTCTCCATCAGCAGCGTCAACGGCGGATAGGTCTGCTCAGCTGACAGGGGCGTGTTGTCTATAACCCAACGTGGCCCGTAATCTCCGGGGAACACATCGCCTGTATATCCGAAGTTTGTGGAAAGGAACACCTTGTTCTCATCACAGATTCTACAAATCTCAGGCATTACAGACATGGGAGGAACATTCAGGTGCAACGCCTTTGCCCCTTTCGCTATCATGCTCTCTGCGGTTTCGAGCCACTCCGAATCTGTTGTGGCCACTGCACCTATGAAATTCAGACCGAGCTGTTCAGCTGCTTCCTGCTGTGCCTGGTAGTTCATTATGGCGTATTCTTGCGCGAGATGCCAGGTGATATGGCCAAACCCGAACTTTTCCCCGGGCTTAGCGCACTTTAACTTCTGAGCCAGCTCTTTCCGCTCTGCCTCAGTAGTAGCCATCTGAACAGCCCCTGTTGGCGCCTTCTCTTTTCCTGATGCAAAAATGTTAACGGGTTTAACAATGCGCCGTACAAGACTGCTCGCTGCAACGCCTGCTGCCGTAGCCCCTGCAATTTTTAATACTTGGCGCCTGGTAAATTTTTTTGACTTCTCCTCTTCCTTCATGACAACCTCCTTTAAAAAGTTTGTTAATAATGAACCATAATTAGTGACCATTCTAACATGAAAATGAATTTTTTGTCAATCAAATTTGATGAAAATTTTTATTTTTTACACACAAAAAATTACTAAATATTATACAAGAATAACCGGTTGGCTACAATAAGATTAATGAAGTGCATTAAAGAGGGACGTTGTCAGAACAGACTCTAATTTTTACGGTTATTCTTATCACCTAATCTGGTGAAGAGCGAAATTTCCCTAAATCATAGAGGACCCACCATCTACTATAAGTGTTTGTCCTGTACAATAGTCTGAATCTGAAGATGCAAAATAGAGAACTGCACCAAGAAGTTCAGTTGTTTTACCAAGTCTTCCCATAGGTATACTCTCAGTTACCTGTCGCGTCCATTCAGGGTCCTTCATTGCTTCCGCTGCCATTCCCGTGTCTGTTGTGCCTGGAAGAATAGCATTCACCTGAATGTTATAATCTATAAGCTCAAGCGCAAAAACTCTTGTGATTGTAAGCACGGCTCCTTTAGTCGAGCTATACGCACAGAGGCTTGTCTGTGCACCGATAGCTGCGATAGATGATATGTTTATTATCTTTCCGCTTCTTTGCTTTTTCATTTCCTTTGCAGCAGCCTGAGAACAAAAGAACAATCCCTTGACATTCACCGCAAGCAGCTTGTCCCACATTTCATCTGTGGTTTCTTCAATAGGCGCAATATAAAGAATCGCAGCATTATTTACGAGAATATCGATCCTTTTAAATGTTTTAATCGTTTCAGCAACCATGTTTTCGGCATCTTTTTTCAGGCTCACATCTGTACGCACGAAAATTGCCTGCCCACCTGATTGATGTATTTGCTGAACAACATGCTCACCCGCTTTTTGATCAATGTCTCCGATGACAACATGAGCACCTTCTTCTGCCAAACCAATTGAATAGGCCTTGCCAATACCCTTGGCACCTCCGGTTACTACCGCCACCTTTCCTTTCAATCTCATTGAATCCCACCCCCTTTGAAATATCACGCTGAGTGAACAGCTATGCTAAAAGCGCTGCTGTAATAGCATCCAAGAACTCAGGTAATTCGGGTGTTGTTCGGCCGGATACATGGTTACCATCCAGAGCAACCGCCCAATCCGCATTAAATTTACCACCCATGGATGTTACGGCGTCTCTTGATGCGAGCCATCCGGTAATTTTTTTACCCTGTACAAGATCAGCTGCTGCGACGGGAATAGGACCATGGCACATATACGAGAGAATTTTTCCAGCCGCGTCTGCTTTTTTCAGGAATTCGAGTGGTGTCTCGGCTTCAATCATATTCCATGGACAGAATGCACCAGGAATAAGAAGTCCATCAAACTCATCCATGTCAATCTCACCAAGTTTCTTAATATCATAGAGATTCTCCGGTATTTCCTGTAGCGGCACAGACATCCCAAAGTTTCCCTGGACAACATCCAGGCCAATCAATGGAGGCCGGGTACGCGTTGCCCCCGTGAACGTTCCTATTAGTATTTCAGCTCCCCGGTGTAAGAATTCCATAACCGGAACAGCAATCTCGAAATCCTCGAAATCCCATCCGCAAATCATAAGCATTGTTTTCCCGGTTAGAACATCTTTACGCTTGTCTACAAAATCGGGGTCGAAATACGTACATATCCTATTCATGAACACGGGTGTGTCCACCGTATTCTTTGCCGTAATTATTCTGCTGTCCAGTACACACGGGGCGTCTTCATATTCTGCAATCTTTTTTAATATGAAAGAAACCTGTTCATTTCCCGTGCATTTTTTACCTTTCATAATACCAGCGGCAATGAGCGGTATAATCCCTCCGCCAATGCCCCCGATAACAGCATCGTTATTATATGCTGAATTAATAAAATCCAGGACCTTTTGCTCGGTTGACATGATATCTCCGGAATGACCGCCAATTATTATCACTGCGTCGTAATCTCCGGGATCAGCCTTTCCTACAGTTTTATTCCTGCCGGCTTTGTCGCCCCCCATCACCGGTATGGGGTCTATACTTAAGTCCCACATACCCTTAACGCCTTTTCCCTTGATGTTTGGTCTCGTGAATTTCCATGTCACCTGATCGACAAGTATGAACTCGAGTTCCCCGCCAAATTCACCTATATATGATGCTATATAATACGCCTGAAAATCACTGAACTCACTCGCAACCAGACATCCCACTGTTTTACCAGCAAGAGGACCTGCTGGTTTAATATTCCCTCCTTTAGGTCCTGTCCAGATAATAGCTCCATCTTCTTCGATTATATCTATACCGGTTTCCCTCGCAACGTTGATGAATGAAGATTTGGAATGGGAGACGGCACACATAATTACTTTCCTCTGCTTTGCACTACGTTGATTGTCTTCATCGTTCAATTCCCCACATGCTTGGCTATCATATTATTTCAGAATATACTCTCCATTTTTTCTTGTCAATAAAAACAAAAGTTGGAGAATATTCATGTTTTACATTCTTAAAAGAAGAGAATCTTTCCTCTTCCCACTCAAAAAATCACCGGGTTTCGCAGACGCATATAGATATTTTCACCCTCTTTGAAATCCCGGCCTGCATCGGTCTGTGCCATGAGGGTTGTATCACCGACCGCAATACCGTAGATAAACTGGTCGCCGAGATAGGTTGCTATCTTTACCCGGGCAGGAATACTGCCGGGCAATTTTTTCTTTGAAAGCTCAACGTTGTGGTGCCTGACCATGATGGTGATGTTTTTCTTGCCCGGCTTTTGTCTGCTCTCGACTTCAATGATACCGGAGCCTATTTTTACATGGCAGACGCCGTTTTTAACATCCACTACCTCGCCGGATACGAAATTGGACTTCCCGATGAATGAGGCGACGAATTCATCCTCCGGATTGTTGTATATCTCGTAAGGAGTTCCCACCTGCCTGGCACGTCCTTTGTTCATGACCGCGATCCGTTTCGACATCACCATCGCCTCGCTCTGGTCGTGTGTGACGTAAACGATGGTGACGCCGATCCTGTTCTGAAGTTCCTTCAACTCGAAACGCATCTCCTCCCTGAGCTTGGCGTCCAGGTTCGAAAGCGGCTCATCCAGAAGGAGCACTTCAGGGTCCATAATCAGGGCCCGTCCGAGTGCAACCCTCTGCTGCTGGCCCCCGGAGAGCTCGTGGGGGTACCTCTTCTCGTACTCTTCGAGCTTCAGCAGACGAAGTACTTCGCGGACGTGCGCCCGCACATCCCTGTCTGAAAGCTTCTTTATCTTGAGAGGGTATCCAACGTTGCCGAACACAGTCATATGCGGCCACACGGCATAGGATTGAAACACCATGCCGAGGTTTCTCTTTTCGGGCGGCACGAAGTGTTTCTGATCATCGGATGAAACGAGACGATCCCCGATAAATACCTTTCCAGCAGTAACGTGGATAAAACCCGCCACACAGCGGAGCAGTGTCGTCTTCCCGCAGCCGGACGGGCCGAGCAGGGTGAAAAACTCGCCGTCTGCTATCTCTATTGAAAAATTCGATACCGCCGTGACGTCTCCGTACTTCTTCGTCACATTCTGAAGGATGACTTCCGCCATTCCGCACCTCAATTTCAGATTATATCCATAGTATTGCAACCCGGTACTACCATCGCTACCACGGCTATCTTCCCCGCCGCAACACATAAAATCGATCACACCGGGCTTATCCTCCCCCCGGAGGCCCTTCTCACAATAAGATTCAGCGTCAGCACCACCGAGATGAGGATAAGCGACAGGGCGCTCGTTTCAAGCACGAGTCCCTCCTGCGTCATGTTGTACACCGTCACCCCGATCGTCTCCCTCCCTGCCGAATAGAGCAGTATCGACAGGGTAAGCTCGGTGAGGGCCGGCATGAATACGAGAAACCATCCCGAAAATATACCCGGTTTTATCAGGGGAATCAGTATATCCATCACTGCCTTTTTCTGCGACGCGCCTGATATTCTTGCGGCCTCGGTGAGCGAGGTATCGATCTGCTTGAACGACGCGCTTATTGTGCGCATGGGAAAAATCATGAACCGGGCGATATAGGCGATCATGATTATCCATATGGTGTTGTAGATGGAAACACCGAGCACCGGCTTGATCCACGCGAGAATCATCGACAGCCCGATAACGGTACCCGGTATCGCGTAGGGAGCGCTTACGATATAGTCGATAAGCCTCCTGCCCCGGATGTCGGTATACCGGGTGGCATAGGTGAATATGATTGAAAGAAAAACGGTGATTGATGGTACAACCAGGGCGAGCATGAAACTGTTTCTGAATGCGCGCCACACAACCGGCACGCTGAACAAAACGTATTTGAAATTACCCAGTGTGAAATTACTCAATTTCGGCGAAAGGCCGAGTGCCTTTGTTACCGATGTCACTATTATGGCTGCAATCGGCGAAACGATGACAAAAAGAACGAAAAGCCCGATAAGAACCGCCGCGGGTGTTCTGAACGCACCGAGGTCGATCACCGAAAACCCGGATGCCTTGCCCGTGATGACGGCGAACTTTTCCCTGCGTGTTACGAAGTTCTGAACAAAAAGCCCGATAACGCCGATTGCGATCAACAGCATCGACATTGCGGACGCGAGGTTGAAGTTGTACTTGGTTCCGTAGCTTCCGATATAGAGAAATATCTTCGTGGTCAGCACCAGGTAGCCCTTCGGGATACCTAATATCGCCGGTATGCCGAACATCGAAGACGATGTCACAAACACGATAACCGCAGCGCCGCCGACTGCCGGCAGCATCACCGGAAGGGTGATGTCCCTGATGACCCTCAGCTTGCCCGCGCCCGATATTCTCGCCGCCTCCTCAAACGTAGGATCCATCCTTTCGAAGGACTTCGTAATACTGATATATACGAGGGGATATGTGTATATCGCAGACACAATGATAATTCCGTACTGCCCGTATATATCGATCGGCGGATTTTCAAGACCAAAGAGGCCCATCAATATCTTGTTGAAGTAACCCACCGGACTCAGAAGCTGCATCCACGCAAACGCACTGATAAAGGGGGGGATGAGGTAGGGAATAATGAGTACGATCCTGAAAAAATTTTTCAGGTATACGTTTGTCCTCGTTACGAGCCAGGCGAGAATCACCCCTGCAAAAACGGCAATAACCGTTACAAATATCGCGATATACACGGTATGCCACAGGGCGACCAGGTTGGTCGTTTTACTGAGGATCTCACCCAGATTGCGGAGGGTGGGGCTTCCCTCACGGGCAAAGCCGATGATAAGGAGCTTGCTGAACGGGTATATAAACAAAACGGCAAGGAGTACAAATATCAGAAGTGCGAACATCGACCGTCTGAACATCATGCAGCACCCGCTCCGTCCCTTATAAAATAGGCTGGCGCACCTTTGGAATGCCTGTATCTCAATGTATAAAACCATAAAACGGGGGAGACCCCTTTTTTAAAAACTCCCCCGTCTTTTATTTATCCCCTCACAGGGGATCACCCCTTGCGGGGCCACGCACAATCACGCTTTGGCGGTTACATATCCTTTTTCAGCGAACCGGACAGGCTGTCTTACATAACGCCCATTATCTCTCCCCACTTGTTTCTGATCTCATCGCGGTTTTCTTTCAGGTACTGCCAGTCGGTCTTCAGAATCTTGATATCCGCAGGTGAGGGTACGCCCTTCGGGAGAGGAACGTTTTTATTGAGAGGAAGGTATCCGCGGCTTAAGAGAACCTTCTGTCCCTCTTCACCAAGCACGAAGTTTATAAATGCCTTTGCAAGCTCCTGATTCTTCGATTTGGAGATGATTCCGATAGGCGTCGGAATATAAATCGCCCCGTCCTTCTGGTACACGTAGGCAACGGGAGAGCCCTTCTCGATCAGGTCCCTGGCCATGAAGTCTATGGTTATCCCTATTGAGTACTCACCGGTTGCTATGTTGCGTGCAACACCGCCGTTTCCCTTTACGATTTTGCAGTCGTTGGCGGCAAGCTTCTTGTAGTAGTCCCAGCCGAAATTCGGGTCCTTCGATAGTGTTGTGACCTGCGTGAGGGTAGCGCCTGAATACAGTGCGCTCGCGGAGCCGACCTTGCCCTTGTACGCGGGGTCAAGAAGGTCTTTCCAGCCGTACACCGGCTTTTTAACCTTGTTCGTGTTGTAGGCAATGATCTGGTAGATCAGCCGCGCCTCATAGGCCATGCCGTCCATGTAGACGAACTTCCGGGGGATGTTCTTCGCTTCGGGGAGGTTCATCTTCAGAAGAAGCCCCTTCTTCCCGAGGTCCTCGAACATCGCCATATCTGCAAACCAGATAACATCGGCGCGAATCGAATCGGCCTGCATCTCAGCCTGCAGCTTTGCGGTAACTTCAACTGTTCCAGAACGGTAAATCTCGACCTTCGTTTTTTTGAACTGTTTCATGAAAGCGTTAGCAACATCCTGCACATCTGTAAGCGTCTCCGAGGTATACAGGGTGATGCTCCCTTCCACCTGTGCCCGGGCCTTCTGCGCTCCTGCAAAGGGAAACGCAAACAGGCAAACCGATACCGTCAACACAAAAATAAAAACAAGATACTTTCTCATACGATTTCCTCCTGAATGATGGGGTGTTGACGCCGGCAAGCGGCACACTCTCCGCGACATGTGGGCAGAGGTTATACCAGCTTACCGACGATATTATCTGAAAACAAAGCGTTCGGACAACCCTGATAGTATAACAGATTTATCCTTTTCTGCAATCAAAAATGGAATAAATAAGCTATCACATCTTCAAGAGATTCAACATCAAGGTCTTAATGTTCCATGCCAAAGCAGCAATCTTGAAATACACTATTAGGGGGGGGTTATCAAGAGCTTTTTCCTTATCGCTTAATTTGGGTATAAAGGTTAGATATTTAATTTCCGGTTGATATATGTGGAATAATCTTTAATTATGGGACGATATTCTTCATTCAATAAAGGTGAAGAAATCATAAAATCAGCTGTTGAACGATTGCAAGCGATAGGAACATTATATAGAACAGCTATGCGCAGTACAGCCTTTACATCAACATCATGGGGAAGTGGCTGCATTGGATCCCAGAAAAAAACGAGAAAATTGATTTTCCCATCTACAATCATCGCACCCAGCTGCTGATCTCCTCCCAATGGTCCTGATTTCAATTTAGTAATTTTATTTGTTAAAACACTATCTTTCCCCATCTTTTTAATCAACGCTTCTTCCACCAATTTGCCCGTCGTACCTGTACAAATCAGTTTATGCTTTGAGAGAAGATCCCAATTCCATTCAACCCATTCAACCATATCTTTCTTTCTACGATCATGGGCGACCAACGCAATGTTTTTAGTACTTTCCATTGAATCCTCACACGCATATAATTTTCTAATTTGAAACAGAAAAAAAATATAACAAAATAACATTTACTAGAGTGTAAATTACAAAAAACCATTCAAAATGAATATAAACAAATTCGATAAAGCCTATAGGTACACTAGTTAAATGTACTGAATATTTTTGTAAAAGGATATACCATAGGTGTGGGATTATTTGTTTAATAATTTACCCAAATTAAGCGATAAGAAATCGCAGCATTGGTTGTTTGCATAAAAACTCTATTCAGCTGCCCGGCTGAACGGGGTTTGCGGGCCTCTACCCGTACCGCTGCCTGATCCACGAGCCCCATTTCTAGGAGGAGAAAATGCCCACAAGAAAAATCCGTGCTTTTTTTCAGGGTTTAGTTGTACTCCCGGTTCTGATACTCGTATCGTGTGTGGGACGGATCGGAGAAAACGACCTTCTTCAGGTAAAAGATTCCCTCGAGCCGGAGATCACCATCCTATCGCCTGCGAATGGGAGCTCTTATGCTGCAATGGTAGAGGTAACGGGAATTGTAACTGATACGGCATACGCACTGCTTCATTCACGGACAACGAGGCGTCCAAGGGGCAGGGGTATTTCTATAAAGTGCGGCCTGCTCTCGGCGGAAGTATCGAAAGCGCTGCCATTTACGGCATGGCCTGCCCGTTTGCAGACAACACTCGCACTGGTCGGTTCGACCCTCCTCTACGATGCACGGGACGTAGACCTGAGCGGGACCCGTGCTTTCGTGGCCGACTCCGAAGAAGGATTGAAGGTTCTTGACATAACGGTTCCCGAAACCCCTTCCGATAAGGGATCATGCCCGACAACGAATGCAATAGCAGTTGTGGTTTACGAAGACCGCGCATACCTTGCAGACGGCGCAGGTGGGCAAAAGATCGTCGACATCAATCCTGAAAGCAGCAAATATCTCCAGGTGGTAGGCTCGTATGAAGGAATAACAATATGGGATATTGCACTTTCCGAAAGATTTTTATACGCAGCAGCAGGCAACGACGGACTTTTGATACTCGATGTCGACACGGAGAGCCCAACCTACCTGCAGGTGATCGGCTCCTGGGACAGCCCCAACCAGATAATGAGCTATAACTTCGATTTTATCCGGGTACGTGGACGAATCACCAACCGTGAAAGTGGTGAAAACAGTGTCGGCGGTGTATACTACTCATACCCGATGAGCTCAGAAATTTCCCTGAGGTGTTGAATGCTTTTTTTCAAACCCTCTCCACCTGCATCGTTCCAGTACACCTCGAGGCAGAAAATGCCGCTATAGGAACCTTTCAGGAACGTTAATATTTCACGGGTCTGGAGCATCCCCTCACCCATCGGTATGTGTATTTCATGCCGGTTCAGGTCGCTTATGTGAATATGCCGTATCCGGTCGCGAAGCGCCGTATAAAACGAAACGACCTTTTTAACATCCCCCAAATGCGCTACATCCATCGTTATTAACAGTTCGTCATCATTTCCTGAAAAAAAATCGATAAAATCTTGCTCGCCCACCATCACCTCTTTTCCGGTGTCTTCTATGTTCTCAATCAACACCGTCACGTCTTTTTCCCTGCCATATAAAAATAGCTCGTGAAAGACCTCCCGCTGCATCACTGAAACCTCACGCCGGTCTTCCCGTACAAAGCTCTTTTTACCGGGGTGGATGGTGATACTGCGCGCACCGATTTCATGCGCAAGGTCTATGGACCTTCGCACCTGTCTCATGCTGAACCGGCGCACTTCTCCCGAGATCGAGGTGATATTCAGGTCCCAGCTTGCCGCATGAACTGTCGGCACGATACCGGTTTCTTCGAAGGCCTTTTGTATCTCAACGGTGCTGTCACTGTTCATGAAGTAGTGGTCTGCCCAGAGCTCAAACGAGTATACATCAAGCTCTTTTGCAAAAAGAATTCCCGGTACGGGACTCATTTTCCATACACTCGTCGAAGCAAAACCGACTTTCATACATCAGGCTCCAAATCTCAAATTTTTTAGGAAATTTCTTTCTCCGGAAAGTTTAAAGAAAACCGCCCGGCGATTGTAATCCTTTCAAAAATACAGCTATACGTGCGGAATATCGAGCTCGTCGAGAAGCATATTGCATAACCGCAGGTTTTTGGTCCTGTCGGCGGCCATTAGGGATATGCGGATTGTATCCCCTATACCGTTCAGCAGAAGGATACCGAGTCCGGCGATCGAGCGGATAATCCCCTCTTCCCCGTACCCGGATTCGGTAATCCCGATGTGGAGGGGGTAGTCCGCCTTTGCGGAGAGCGCCTTGTTCGATTCGACCGTGAGATCGATATCGGAGGATTTCAGCGAGATCAAGGTGTCGTAAAAATCGTGCTTTTCAAGGAGAGAGATTTCGTGCAAAGCGCTTTCCACCATGCCTTCTGCTGTTATGCCGCCGTACTTCTTGACGATGTTCTTCTCAAGTGAGCCGCTGTTCACCCCGATGCGTATCGGTATGCCCCGCTCCTTGGCAGCTGACACCACGACCGAAATCTTCTCCGGGCCGCCGATGTTTCCCGGGTTTATCCGCAGCTTGTCTACACCGTTTTCCATTGCAATCAATGCAAGCCGGTGGTTAAAGTGGATATCTGCAACGAGCGGTATGCTGATCTGCTCCTTGATATGCTTGATGGCCCTGGCTGAAGCCATATCCAGAACTGCGACGCGTATCAGCCTGCAGCCGAATTCTTCGAGCCTGGTTATCTGCGCTACCGTTTCATCTATGTTCGCGGTGTTCGTGGACGTCATCTCCTGAACGACGACGGGATGTTTTCCACCGATGACGAGATCCCCGACTTTCACCTCGCGCGTTTTTTTTCGACTGACGTGCAGGAATTCACGGAGCCCGGACAGATCGATCCCTTCAAACTCCTCCTTTTTCACGGGTCACCTCCTATCCTTTTTTTCCCGCCCATGTACCCGACGAGCACATCGGGTATGTGTATACAGCCGTCCTCCTGCTGAAAGTTTTCAAGAATCGCGATGAGAAGCCGTGGTGATGCAACCGCGGTATTGTTGAGTGTAAAGGGAAACTCGTTTTTCCCGGATTTTGCCCGGTACCGTATATTTGACCGGCGCGCCTGGAAATCGCCGAATGATGAGCAGGAGTGCGTTTCCCCGTATGAGCCCCTTCCCGGCATGTAGCACTCGATGTCGTGCTTCTTCACCTGCCCGAGCCCCATCTCTCCGGTGCATACCTCGACCACCCTGTAGGGAAGCCCGAGGCTCTTTACGATCTCCTCCGAGTTTTCAAGAATCTCCCGATGAAGTTTATCCATCTCTTTTGGGTCGTTTCTGCATATCACCACCTGCTCGACCTTCTGAAACTGGTGCACCCTGTACAGGCCGCGCACATCCTTGCCATAGCTTCCAGCCTCACGCCTGAAGCAGGTGGTGTAGCCTGCATAACGTATGGGAAGATATTTCTGCTCCAGCAGTTCTCCCATGTGATACGACACGAGCGTCACCTCGGAGGTGCCGATGAGAAAAAGCCCGTCCTTCTCGATCGAATACGCCTCTTCGCGGCCGACCGGGAAATAGCCGGAACCGACCATGCACTCTTCCCGGACGAATACCGGGGTAATCATCGGTGTAAATCCGCGCTTAGCAAGAAAATCGAGGGCATAACGCATGAGCGCATTTTCCAGGAAGGCGGCATCGCCTTTCAGGTAGTAGCACCTGCTCCCCGCAGCGCGCGCTCCCCGCTCGATGTCGATAAGATCGTGTTCGAGACCGAGCTCGACATGATCCTTCGGGCTGAATGAAAACGAGGGGATATCCCCCACCCGCTTGATCTCGACGTTGTCGGCCTCATCCTTCCCGACGGGTACATCCGCCATGGGCGGATTCGGCACCCGCAGTAAAAGCACGCTTCTTCTTTCCTCGATCGATCTCAGCTTCTGCTCATCATCCTTGATCGACCGGGAAAACGATTTGAGCTCGGCCTGCAGGGCCTCCCTCTCGCGTGTATCGTCGGCACTTTTACCATGGGTGCCTGCGGCTCTTTCAGTACTTTCAGCACCTGCTGCTCTTTTACCAGTACCTCGGGCTCCCTTGAGCTGTTTCGACTTTTGCCAGAGCTCCTTCTTCCGGGCATCAATCGACGACTGTATGCGGCGTCTCTCTTCATCGAGTCGTAATATTTCGTCAATATCCGCATCAAACCCCTTCTTCTCGGCTCCCCTTCTGAACAGCTCGGGGTCCTCTCGAAGCTTCCTGATGTCAACCATCTTCATCTGCCTTCTTCAATAGAATGATCTCGTCACCGCTCGATGCCCTGAAGGAGTACTTTGCGCTCCCGCCGTTTATACCGATCTCGAGATACCCGCGCGAGCCGATAAGCGCGAGGGGGTAGCCGCTCACACCCTGGGCGTAGGTCTCTCGAAGCCTGCCCACCGGTTTTATCTCTCCCCCGGTTTTAAGAAAAATCTCGTCCTCCTCGCTCACATCTGCACCGCGAATATTGGAGATGAGATTGCCGAATCGATCGATATAGACGACCTCCCCGGTCGTCTGGCCGGCTTCCCGCAAAGGTTGCGGTAAAGAAAACTCCACCATCGACTTTTTCGGTACCGTGACCTCGTCAAGGAGGATACCTTCCAGCACACAGGCTGCAAACGGCGCAAAAATATCTCGCCCGTGAAACGTACTGCTGAACCCATTTTCGAGAATGGTGCGGACCACGCTGTTGTCCGGAAATACGCGTTCGAGTAAACCAGAAAATCGTTCTCTCAGGAGAGCTCGAATCTTTCGTATACCTGCCTTCTGTGCGGCTTCAAAGAGTACACCGTTGTCCGGGCCGATAAATGCGTATTCTTCGCTTTCTATCAGGATGATATCACGGAGAGTCCCAACCCCCGGGTCTACAACCGCAAGGTGCAGCGTATGCTGCGGAAAGTACGCAAAGGACCCTGCCAGCACAAACGAGGCAGCGCGTATATTTCCCGGTTCGACTCCGTGTGTTATGTCGATGATATCAGCATCCCGGCACAAGGTACTGATAACCCCTTTCACTTCGGCAACATAGGAGTCGTTCAGCCCGAAATCCGACGTAAAAGTAACGATTTTTCTCATGGCGCACCGCAATGAAAAGGAGATGTACACTACTATATACCCAGGTTTATTCTGAAAATCAAACAGAAACGGAGGAGAGAATGTGCATCGGTTCAGGTGCAGCATGTAGTAATCTCAATGCCGCGACGCTACCCTCATGCACAGGGGTAATTGAGGATATAAAACCGATTCGGTTTTTCAGGAATTTGAATCGTGGATGATTTTGTAAGATCAAAGGCATGTGTAAGAGATGCAGGACATCCTTTTGTTATGGATTGCTTTCTTGATCTGCATACAATGGCCCTGTAATCTCGACGTATAATTCGGCTGCATCATGTCCAATATCGACTGGTAGTCAATAGTTCGAAAGCAGCAGCTATGCAGCCCTGAACCGGCCGTGACTCTTACCTTTTGTCATCTGATAATACGCAATAATCGCATTCAGGTTTGTCTCGAAAGCTTCGTCGTTCACAAGACGATACGGACTGAATTTTTCCTTCTGTTCAGTCACTTTCTTCTCGAGTCTTTTAGCCATGTTAGTAACCATTTTTTTCCTCTCTCAACTGTATTTATGTGAGAACCATACGAACATCCATAATTAGTATGAATCTATATACTAGAACATGCAAATACTGTGCCATTGAAATAATTAAGTCGCTGTTTTGATGCATTATCTCTTTATATTCACAAATTTACGCTCCCCATGCCGATTATCTGCAAACAGAATTTCGTGCTTAAATAAATCGTGTCGAAATGAGACAGCAGGGCGTTTTACTGTATCACCTTTACTCATTCACCAATCGAATGGGCTGGCCCGTTGCTTCGAGAACAGAGAGCCAGAGCGGGTCTTCAGGTGATAACCGTTTTTTCTGCATGGATGCGAGATGAACTGGAACTTGTGTAAAATGACCGTTCCAGAGACCGACGATCATGCCGGTTTTGCCGGCCATCCCGGCGTGAACAGCATTCTGCGCAAGCTGCATGCAGTATATTGCATCATGTGCGTTGGCGGGTACCGAGCGTACCATATAGCTCGGATCTATATATTTGAGATTGACGTAGATGTCTGTATTCTTGAAATATTTCTTTATCTCGGTCTTCAGGAATATACCTATATCTCCAAGAACTGGATTGCCCGAATCGTCTTTACGATCAAATCTGTTCTTGACGTACTGCTGCCCCGCCCCCTCTGCGACGATTATTACCGCATGTTCCCGCTGACGCAGGCGACGTTCAAGAACACTGAAGAGCCCATTCTGACCCTCGAGGTCGAAGGGAACCTCCGGAATAAGCACATAATTCACCTCATTCAGCGCAAGTGCGGCATTTGCCGCAATAAATCCGGACATCCTTCCCATCACCTTGACGAGGCCGATGCCGTACGGCGCTCCAACTGCCTCTGTATGGGCGCTTCTAATCGCCTCCGCTGCAATGGCAAATGCGGTCTCCAGGCCGAAGGTTCTTTCCACATATGATATATCATTATCGATGGTTTTGGGCACCCCGATGATCGATATGCGCTGCCCCCTCTTTTTGATTTCATCGTATATCTTTCCTGCGCATATAAGCGTCCCGTCCCCCCCGATGGTAAAGAGAATAGAGATATTCATTCGCTCGAGGCAGTCTACTATTTCCCCGATATCCTGATCACCTCTTGATGAGCCGAGTATGGTTCCACCCTTTTCATGTATATCCTCTACCGTATTGGGACTCAGCTCGACCGGCTCCAGACCATACTTTGGAATAAAGCCTCTGAATCCATACCGGAACCCGGAAATCGACTTAACACCATACCGGTAGTACAGGCTCATGACGAGCGAGCGGATTACATTGTTTATTCCCGGGCAGAGGCCGCCGCAGGTGACGATACCCACTTTGGTCTTTGCCGGATCAAAGTATATTTTCTGGCGTGGCCCTGCCTTTTCAAAGGCCAGAATCGGTTTGCCGCGCTCCAACCTGTCGAGTATTTCAGATTTGTTATAATAAAAAACGACAGTATCCGAATCGTTGACATAATTCGCAATATTATCTCCGTACACCGTCGAGAGTCCGAGCGGAGAATCAATCTTTGCCGTGCCAAGACTGTCGATGATCAGGTCCTGTTCGGGAATATCCAGCTTTTCCATACGTATTTCTCCCTACTATATCGTTTTTCACTTAATGCCGCATCTCGCAAACATATCCCGCCACACCTCATCATAGCGGCTTACAAGGCGCTTTCGGGTTTGATCGATGCCGTCTGCAGCGTCAGATTTGAGGGCAAAGTAAAACTTTATCTTCGGTTCCGTTCCGGAGGGCCTCACCGATATCTTGATTGCAGATGTGTAAAACTGCAGTACATTGGATACAGGGAGACCTGTCATTGGGTTTTCCTTCTCTTCCGATGCGATAAACTCTTTCTGCCGTAGATAATCCCGTATATGGACAACCGGCTCTCCAGCAATACTGTCCGGAGGATGTTCTCTCAGTTGTGCCATCAGCGCCTTGATCTTTTCAGCACCTTCAACACCTTTGAGAGTCACAGATTTTTGAAACTCAAGGTACATTCCGTACTTGCGGTAGATTTCATGGAGCATTTTCAGAACGGAGCCGTATGCCCCGATCCCGTATTTTACCAGTGTCAATGCGAGCACAGACCCTATCACCCCATCCTTATCCCGTACGAAGGTATCGGCCAGGTAGCCGTAGCTCTCCTCGAACGCATATATAAAATTATGGCTTTTTTCCGTCTCGAACTCCCGCATCTTCGCTGCGATGTACTTGAATCCTGTGAGCACATCTGTTTCATAGATACCAAAATCATCGCATATGACGTGAACAAGCTCTGTCGAAACGATTGTCGAGATGATGGCCGGAGATGAGGGCATCGAATTCGAAGCACCATAAGATGTTCCAATGAGGCAGGCGAGTAAGCACCCGATCTGATTACCGTTGAGGGTCACAAATTCGCCGTTTTCATCCGGAACTGCAAGCCCCATACGGTCGCAATCCGGATCCGTGGCAATCACCATTTCCGCCCCTTCTTTTTTCGCGCACTCGATCGCCCTTGTCAGGGCAGCCCTTTCTTCCGGATTGGGTGAGGGTGTCGTAGGAAAATTACCGTCCGGAACACTCTGCGCCTCTTCGCAGATCACCGAACTGCGCCCGCTCGTTTGCGCAAGTGCGCGCGGCACAAGCGTAATCCCAGTTCCATGCAGGGGAGTGTACACGGCCTTGATCTCTTTCTTGAGCCCTGTGATGACATCTTCGATACCCCTCTCGAGCTTTTCTGTAAAGCCCTTTACTCTTTGCAGATAGATATTTTCAACCGTTTCATCAAGCTCGTTAATAAGGCCCTTTTTCTGTGCTTCTTCGTATGAAACGCGATTGACCCCGCCTCCCATATCCACCTTTCCCACACATGCAACTATCTCGGCGTCATGCGGCGGAATAACCTGAGAGCCGTCATCAGAATACACCTTGTATCCATTGTACTCCTTCGGGTTGTGCGATGCGGTAATAACAATGCCTCCGGCTGCGTTCAGGTGCCGCACGGTGAATGAGAGAAGCGGTGTTGGTCTCAACTCCGGAAAGATATATACCTTTATACCATTTCCCGCCAGAACACTCGCCGCCTCTTTGGCAAACAGTTTCGAATTATTTCGGGAATCATACGCTATGGCGATACCCCGCTTTTTAATCGCATGAGCCGGGCTGCCGAGGAGATAATCGGCAAAGCCCTGTGTTGCAGCACCCACCGTGTAAACGTTCATGCGGTTGATTCCCGCTCCCATAATGCCGCGCATGCCGCCGGTGCCGAATTCAAGCTCCTTATAAAACCTGTCGAAAAGCTCCTTTTCATCGCCCCTGTCAATCAAGTCCTGTATCTCTCTTCGTGTATTCTCATCAAAGGGAGCAGCCGTCCACTGCTGAGCCTTTCGCATAATTCCCTCGTTCATCCGAACCCTCCAAAGTAATGCGGATCTTTCTGTGCGGTATGCAGACTATACCCGCAAGTGTAAATAAAAAGAGCGTCAAATTCAAGATTATTTGACAAACAATCCGTTCAGTGTTACATTATCCGAGCGTTTTGCATCAGGATAATACCGTCGGTGCAAGCGCCTGGATTTTTTCACCTGGCCGCGGATCGGCTGAACATACCACTTGCCGGCGGTATTAACCGAAAAATTTTGTGAGGGTACAGGATGAAACAGGAAGAACTAAAGTATACGAAGGACCATCTGTGGGTTCACACCGAAAGCGAAACTGCGACAATCGGTATTACAGATTACGCACAGCAGGAGCTCGGCGACATTGTTTTCGTTGAAATGCCTGAAACGGGAAGCGAAACAAAAAAAGACGAAACATTCGGAACGGTCGAATCGGTAAAATCGGTTTCGGATCTTATCGCACCCATCTCCGGTGAGGTTGTCGAAACGAACAAAGTTCTCGAGGATACCCCCGAAACCATTAATAGCTCCCCCTTTGACGAGGGTTGGATTGTCAAGGTGAAGATGGCGAAAAAGGAAGATCTCAGCGACCTTCTCGATTATTCTGCATACAGTAAATTTCTTGAATCAGAAGGCTGAATGGGGTTCGCTGATCAGCGGTGAAGGCCCTGCTCGAGCTTAATGATCTCTTTTTTCAAAGAATCGGCTCTCTCGTAATCTTCAAGAAAGATGGCGAGGAATTTCTGCTTGTACAGATTTACCAGGCGATCTACCGTCATGTCCGGCTTATCGATCACATGGATAATGTTGTTTAGATCAAAGCCCCTCATTTCGCTGTTGAGATGGTGCTGTATCTCTCTGAGCTCCGCTATTTTACTCGATATTTCTTCCCTTTTTTCCTCATTTTTTACAAGCCGTCGTACGGTCTCCATTAACTCACCTGCCTTATTTATCAACTTCGGAAGACTCATGGTAACGACATGTTTTTCATTTTTTTCCTTATACGCCACCAGATATTTTTGAATGATGCCGTTGTATTTTTCGATATGCTTTTTATAAAATTTGGAAAAATTCTGGATGTTATCCTCGATGAACAACTCCCCTCCCTTGATAAGATCGATGTTGTTGGCCTCAATAATCGTCATGAGTTTCGCATAGCTCTCAATGAGAACAGGGGGAAAATTCACCATAAGTGTTTCATTTTTAAACTGCAGAGGGGAGATGACGAAATTGGACGCAATGATCTCCGCGTTCTTGAACATCTTGTTGTTCCCCTTGATCCGCCAGTAGATCACGGCGTTCCCCGTGGGATTTTCTATATCACCATGCTCAATTTTCATAACAATTTTAAATTAATCTGAATCCGGCGATTTTTCAAGAGTAATGTGGAATTAACACCTGCATGTGCACACAGCAGGGCTCCGGCCGGATTTCGGAGATCGATGCTTGTCAAGACAAGTCATTTCAGGAGATATCCCGTCAGGACAGGCCCCGTCAGGAGATACCCCTCTCTTTTTTTATCGTACTGTAAGCCGACTGGATGAGGCTGAATTTTCTGTTTGCAAGGTCAATGAACTCTGCACCGAGATGGGACACTTTATCGGGGTGATATTTACCGGCAAGAATGCGGTATGCACGATGGACCTCTTCATCGGAGCAATCCGGTGATACGGCAAGTACGTTATAAGGATCCTTGTACGAAGGCCCACCGCTCATTTCCCCTGCAGAAAATTCGCGTGCAGTAAATGAGCTCCGTATCATTGTAAAATCGTATTCAAGTATACCGAGATATTTCGATGCCTGCCTGATATACCCCTCTTCAACGCTCGTTATACTACCGTCTGACAGGGCGACTTCATACCCCAGTTTCACCAGGAAGAGCCGTTCCTCGTAGGAAGTTCTTGAGGAAATATCAGCACATGCTGCCCGCAGGTTGATCTGACGCGTTCGTGAGGCATTGATTATCCTCTCTATGAGATAATATTCCCGCTGGCCGTACCCGAGGCCTTTAAAAAATTTTTTAATAGTGCCGAGTTCCTGCTCCGTCACCGGTCCATCTGAGCGGGCTGCTCCGATTAAAAGCAATACGAGACTCGTTATGAAAACGAGCTCCCGCTCTGCGTCGCTTCGCGCTCCCACACCTCCCCATCCACTGGTGCGCGC
>CAYSRJ010000017.1:35859-70609 GCA_964433545.1 uncultured Spirochaetota bacterium
CTCCCTCACCAGGGCCTCCCTCACCAGGGCCTACTGCAAATTCCGAGGAATCAAAAAGCGCACCGACAGCACCTCCTACCACAGCGCCAATCGGCCCTCCGAATGAAAATCCGAGTGCAGCACCCAGCAGCTTTCCCCTGTGTCTCCTCATACAGCGCAACTCCTCAAGATCACATACTATTTCTTGCTATCCCCCTCAATACTTGAATCTATATACTTCTTAATCGCCCGGCGTTCCTCCTGCCCGAGGTTGGCAAACTGAACTGCATAACTGCGCGTTTCAGGGTCCTTCCTGATTACACTTCCCCTGAGCGCAACTTCCTCACCCTTGATTGTAAACTTCAGCTCGATATCGGTACCCTTTTTAATGACCTGGCCGGTCCCTTCGTCCGATATTTTAAGGAGAATACCTCCCTCGCTAATGTCCAGCAGGTCGCTATCCACCGCATTACCGAGGTCAGGGACAAATCCCGCCCGCGCAATACCCATCGTCAATAATGCGCTCAACGACATGAGATCCGCTATATTTTCGTACGTCAATTTTCTGCGCAGTTCCCTGAGCACGGCCTTGATATGTCCGATGACTTCATCCTTCGAAAAAATTGGCACAAGAACTTTGGAGGTATATTTCTGCTGGAGATCCTGCCTCATGATTTCCTTCAACTCTTCGATGATCTTGTTCTTGGCGGCTCCCTCTATACGCTTTTCGTTGAGATAATAGCTGTAGCTTATTATTTTATCCGAAGGAATAAGCCTCGTATAGGACTGCACTGTTCTGCAGTCGTCAACGTATAGTACCTTGCCGGATTTTCTCAGGATCTGCACATCCCTCGCTCCGAGATTTCCTTTGTTATACAGCACAATTTCGGAAATGGGAGAGATTTTTTTTATTTCAGCTCCGCCGAGGACAAAAACCTTCTTGATATCAACAGTATCCCGCTGCACCTCCCAGTACAGTTTAGAATACTTTACAGGCAGGTCTTTCGATGAAACCTCCCCGATCTTTTTTTCAGGATACTGCTTGAATTTCAACTTCGCTGAAACAGACGGAGTGAAAGGAATTCTCGGATACCGCCGCTTACTCCTGCTCATAAGCGATTCGGGATAATCGATGGTAAGCTTAGCACCGGATTGATTGATAATGCCACATTTGCCGAAAAGCTCAACACCGGAAAAAACAAAGGTAATATGCACTGATTTTATCGTTTTGGAATCAAAATCCAGAAGAGGGCTCGAAAGTTTTACGGTAAACATGTCCTGTGTTGTATCAGTTATCTTCGCCACTTCTATATAGTGCGGGAGATGAAGCTCGACCTCCCGTCCGTCGAGCCGCAGAATTCCGATTATTCTTCTGATTCTCTCACGGTTTGTAATCTCCTTGCTTGCAGGCCCCTCCATAGGTGCTCCTTTCAATGCATATGCAGAATAGCGGAGAAAGGGTTTTCTATACTCCTTTCTCATTTCCCCGCCGAAATTAAAACGGTTTTGAATTTTAGCTGTCCACCTGGTCTATCGGTTGATGAATTTTTTCTATTTTAATACTATAAGTATACCATCTCTTCCGATATTATCTACTGGATAATCGGTGAATATTATTTGTTAATTCATCTTTGCCATATTATCTTAAAAAAATGTTAAAGCGGCGTACGTCCCTGACAGGATGTATCCCTGGTAGGATATGTCCCTGGAGGGATGTGCCGCTTCGAGGACGAATGTCAACAGAGAAGGGAAAATATGAAGGAAAAACGTCCAAAGAAAAAGAAAAGCAAGCTGAGAGAGAATGTGGAAGCTGTATTATTCGCACTTGTCATTGCTCTATTTATCAAAACCTTTATCGTGGATGTATATAAAATACCCACCGGGTCTATGATTCCTACCATCGAAATAGGCGATTTCATCGTCGCCACAAAGTTCATCTACGGGGCAAAGATCCCGTTTACGAAAAAAAGGCTTCCGGCCGTCCGCGACCCGAGGCAGGGTGACATTATCATTTTTCTTGCTCCCTACTACGATCCGCCGAACGTTTTTATCCAGATGTTTACACCTATTGTGTACACACTGACCCTTGGATTCGTCAACATTGACCCTCAGCCCAAATTCTATGTAAAGCGGTGTATCGGGCTCCCAGGAGACACGGTTGAAGTAATCAATAAAGAGGTATATGTAAATGGCAAACGGGTCAAGGGGTGGTGGCCGGACTACCATGTAGATCCCGAAACCATTCCACCCGGAGACAGCCTGATGAACAACAGAGATTTTTACGGACCGGTAACTGTTCCGGCCCACAAGTACTTCATGATGGGAGACAACAGGGACCGCTCCAACGACAGCCGTTTCTGGGGATTTGTCGACCGTACAAATATTTACGGGAAGTCCCTCTTCAGGTACTGGCCTCCGAACAGAATCGGTGCGGTTCGCTGATACTGCCTGCTTGTAAGTGCCTTCACGCAAAGTTGTTTATTGATATTCTTCCGTCCGAAAAGAAGACCCCGGGTCATAATTACCTTGTTTATTTGGATTAATCTTATAATTTAAATATAGGTAAGTGCACTTTCAATCGCAAAAGGTTCAAACTGACACTTACCTAATGGTTTTTACCTATAGAATGTAATAATGGGTAATTGTAACATAATAAGTCAGTTGAGCATAAAAATTCTTGTACAAAAACCATAACTTTAATGGATAAAACCATAACTTCATGATATAGAAGGACCCACACAATGAACACTAACACGGTCACAGGGAAAACCGGCGAAAAAGACTCCGTAGGTATTGTGGAAACAAAATATTTCCATGCGGAAAGTCCATTCATCCTCGAGAGTGAAGCAATACTCGATGAGCTCACCATAGCCTACGAAACCTACGGGTCACTCAACAGGGAAAAGGATAATGCCGTTTTAATCTGTCACGCTCTCAGCGGGGACGCTCATGCAGCAGGATATCATAAAGGTGATGAAAAACCCGGGTGGTGGGAAGAAATGATCGGGCCGGGCAAGGCCTTTGATACCACTCAATACTACGTTATCTGCTCCAATATCCTGGGCGGCTGCAAGGGAAGTACCGGGCCCGGTTCTATCGATCCCAAAACGGCAAAACCGTACGGCCTTGATTTCCCGGTCGTAACTATTTCCGACATGGTTCATGCCCAGAAGCTGCTCATCGATTTTCTCAGCATTAAAAAAATACTCTGTATTTCAGGTGGATCTATGGGCGGTATGCAGGCGCTGCAGTGGGCAGTTTCGTATCCCGATATGATTATGTCGTGCATTCCCATCGCCACAACCTGCAGACACTCCGCTCTTCAGATAGCGCTCGACGAAGTCGGCCGCCAGGCAATAATGGCGGACTCCAACTGGAACAACGGCAGGTACGAACCGGGAAAGGGTCCTTCGGGGGGCCTTTCTCTCGCGAGGATGATAGGCCATATTACCTATATGAGCGATAAAAGTATGGAACGTAAATTCGGCCGTTTGATGAAAAAGAAGGAGTACGGATACGATTTTACCGGTGATTTCGAGGTCGAGGGGTATCTTCAGTACAGGGGCGACAGCTTTATCCAGCGGTTTGACGCAAACTCCTACCTGTACATCACAAAGGCGATGGACTATTTCGATCTGCAGAAAAATGAAAGACTATGCAACTCCTTCCGGCATGTCCGCGGGGTGCGATTTCTCATTATCGCCTTTTCTTCAGATTGGCTCTACCCGCCGTACCAGTCAAAGGAGATCGTAAAGGCTCTGAAGCTGAACGGCATCGATGTGTCATACTGCGAAATATCATCCGATTACGGGCATGACGCTTTTTTAATAGAATTCAATGAGGAAACCACACTTATAAGACATTTTCTCGAGAGGGTACGGCACAACGGAAAGAACAGCACTGCCCGGTAAAATTCAACCAGTGCCGCCGGTGATCCACCTGGCTTCATAGATACAGGGGCAGCGGCAGTATCCACACGCGATACATCCGGAAAGTAATGAACACGTTTGACGGGGAATACCGATACTATGAACGATCGACTCGAACGACTTGACCATCGAATAATCGCAACAATGATCGAGCCGGGGAGCAGGGTACTCGACCTCGGGTGCGGCGAAGGGGTGCTGCTGGACTACCTCGTTCGAAAGAGGGATATCGAAGGCTTCGGCATAGAGATAAACGAGGCTGCAATCTATAAATGCATGGAAAGAAGTTTGAGCGTCTCTCACGAAGACATTGATTCCGGGTTGAAGCACTACCCGGACGATCACTTCGATTATGTTATCTTCAACCAGACAATGCAGCAGGTGCACAGGCCGAAAAAGGCAATCGTACGAGCCCTGAAGATCGGAAAGAAGGTAATAGTCGGGTTCCCGAATTTTTGCCATTTCAAAGCACGGTACCAGCTCACGGTGCTCGGCCGTGTGCCGGTTACCGCTTCCCTACCCTACACCTGGTACGATACACCGAATCTGCACTTTCTCAGCATTGGAGACTTCTTCGATTTCTGCAGGCAGGAGAAAATCGGGATAGAGAAAAAGATATTTCTCTCCGTACAGAGACGGGTGAGGATACTACCGAACCTGTTCGCCTACAACGCGATACTCCTTCTGAAAAAATGACACTAAGCGATACCATTACAACCCTGTAATTATATTAACAAGCTGGTCGGCGCCGTTCTCAGTGAAATTGTAGCCGCCGCACTCATCTATGCGCCTCCGCTGGCTTTCAAACCGCCGCCGCAGCGGCACGAATATCGCCTCCTTCTCGAAATACATCGCCTCCCAGAAGGCGTTGTACCCGGCACCGCAGATGATGAGGTCGAAGGCGTTGAAGTAGTCGACCGCAGGAAAGAGCCCTCCCTCGTAGTTCGTGGAGTACACCATGGTGTAGCCCACATCCTCGAGGTAGGAGTACTGCTTTTTGATACGTTCAAACTCTTCAGGTCTTCCATTAAAGGCGAAAAGACATTTTTTACCCTTTTTCTTCAGACCCAGCGTTTCCAGAGCTTCTTCCCGTGGAAGTATCTCGTCCCTGTTGCGGATGATAATCGGGCTGATATGCTCCATCTCAATACTGCTTTTGAAAGGCTCAACAGCCAGAATACGATCGTAGCTTTCAGGGTTGAAGGTGATGGTAACGGTTTCAAGGTGTATGCTGAATGTCGAGTCGGCCACCTGGCGGCACAGGAAGATCTTTTTGCAGGGAAGCTTATCGATAAAGTGGTGTATCATGAACCAGAATAAGTCGACGAGGAGAATATCAGGTTTGAGAGATACGATAGTTTTATAGAGCTCTGAGGATGCGTAGTTTTGTCTTGAAAGCTTCTTCTCATCCTCAGTGTGTATCTTTACCTGCATTACTCCAAGCTTTTCAGCTAATCCGGAAAAACTGCAGCCGTGCACTATTATATATTCACACTCAACACCTTTTCTTCTCAGGGCATTGGCAATTGAAATGCCTTTCACCATATGCCCCGACCCGGTCATCCCCGCGGTGTAGAATACAACTTTCACGGCTCAGTACATTACAAAAAAGCTGAATTGTCCTGGTCCCGAACCATTTGCACCATAGGTTTCCCATCCGCTTCCATCAAGTGCATCGTCCAACGACACGAGCCTGTCTTTGTAATCGTAAGCAACCTCATCGGTTACAGTGAGCTTTTTATTCAGTATGGCGACAAACCGCCTCGGCCCGTAGAATTCACCAGGATTGTTCGGAAGATTGCCGTCATCCTGGGTTCCATATTTTTTACTTGGATCCTTACTTAAATCAGACTTATCAAGTCTGAGTATTTCATAATTTCCGTTGTTTAGTAAGTAAACGTATGAATCTCTGACAATCATATCCAGAGGATTGCTTAAATATGATCCTCCGCTATCTATACCAGTCCCGCTGCTGTTAAATTTCCAGATTGAAATAAAGTCACTCTCATCATTCACCGCATATATAGACCCGTTTTCATCATCAATGGCGAGTCCATAGAAGCCGTAGCTACCAGTTACAAAAACACCATTATTTGTTCCATCGTAATCACACCGGTTGATAGTGTTTGGTGAGCTGTAGTCCGTTGAATAATATACAAGCTCATTCTTTCTATCGACAGCGACTGAAACAACTCCCTTGGCCATGCCTTGAATGATGGTATCGGGAGTAGTATCTGTAAAATCATCTATTCTCAAAATTTGGGGTTTTGATGCCGCTAATGTTCCGTAATTATTTGCGATATATATCCTTCCCTGAGAATCAAAATCAATATCGTAGGGCACGAATTCACTAACGCCAAGCCCGAAATCAGCATAATCAAGAACGGTCCATCCGCTCCCAGTCATATCGTCGATCTGCACGATTCGATTGTTCTCTGCATCGGGAATGATCAGCTTCGTCTCGTACAGCTCGAAGGAAATAATAACATCAGCATCATCGACTGTCAGCAGGTCGGCCTCAGTTTCTCCTTTGGAGGTAACCGATACTGTGCTTGATTGAGCGGAAAACGTCCTCGATAAACCTGCAGGAACCATAACAACAGCGGTTGTGGAAGCGGATAGAGTCTTGCTTATTTCCTCCATATTTGAACCGTTTACAGTGAGTGCTATCGATTGTGCACTCGCCGGAACATTCTCAAAACTCACCGTAACCGTAAAAATCGCAGCCACCGCATACGCAGCCATGTTCCCGCCCTCATCCCGCACCAGGACTGCAAAGTAGTAGTCCGTCGCCTCCTCAAGCCCCGTCACATCCTTCGTTGCGATATCCTTCTCCCAATTCCCCACCGCAATCGCGTTCGCCTCGACATCCTCGGGTGTCGTAATGCTGCTCAACGTCGCATAGTATGCCCGGTACTCCAGGTTCTCAGGCGTAGTTACATCGTCGGTCGCCTTCTCCCAGGTCAGTGTAAGAGAGGCCGCCCCGATGCCGGAGATGGTAATAACGCCCGAACCGCCCGGCACAGGCGCAGTCCCTCCACCTGTTGTCTCGCAGCCCGCAATAAACAACCCCGAAACAGCAGCTGCAACAATCACCAATAATAAAAGTATCTTCGACTTTTTCATCATAACACTCCTTTTTTATATTGTTAACCGCAGAAAAACTTCTGGATATACACACTTCTGAGAATAATCTTTAAAAACCCCATAATACTGTACAAATCTTTTATTGCGGAAAAGCCGAAAGATGCAGCTCACGTTTTATCGAGAGCCGAATATACACATATGTTACATCATCCAAATAATTTCACATAACAGTATACCGTAATAATTCTATTTATCAATACTATTTACAAAATATTATTCCGTATTGTGGGTATTTTTGATACTATCGAAAAATCTCAGAGTGCACGCCGGACAATGCGCAAAAAAACCCGGTTCATTTCAGAACCGGGCATATTCAAGACACTCTTCGTCTAACCTCTTCAGGCCTATTTCAGATGCGCTGCAAACCTCATCACCCATAATTTCACATCACTTCCTGATCAGTAGAAACTCCACGCGGCGGTTTCTCCTTCTTCCTTCCTTCGTTTCATTGGTGTCGACCGGGTATTTCGAGCCGTACCCCTCGTAACTGAGCCGCTGGGCGCTGATACCCTGCTTGATGAGGTACTGCCCCACGCTCTCCGCGCGCTTCTTCGAGAGCTCCAGGTTATAGCTCTCATCACCGGTGCTGTCCGTATGTCCCTCGATAGCAACCGAGTACTTATCGTATTTTTTCAAAACAGTGACTATCTTATCGAGAATATTAAAAGTTTTATCACCCGTAAGCTTAGAGTTATTGAACCCGAACTCTATGTTGGACACCCTGATCTTGAGACCGCGCTCAGTCGGTATAACGAGTATATCTATGGAAAACGGGACCTTCTCGCTCATCCCCCTGTTGAATCCCTCATCCACAGCCTCAAACTGGAGGTAGTAGTCCTCACCGCTGTCCACAAGTATCCCGGTATCGGATATGCCGTCCCAGTACAGCCGGGCAGCGGGCATTCCCGTCCCATGGAATTCCTTGAACAACACGCCGTCCGCAGTAAAAATACTCGCCTTCCAGTACTGGATGGCGGTGAGGTCACTGATTGAGCTTTGAATGACGAGTGTATCATCTCTGCCGTCCCCATCAGGTGAAAAAAGCTCGGGAGAAACACTCACGTCGATCTTCGGGGGATCATTATCGAGGGTAAGTTCTTTCTTGAATGCGTACGTATTAACCCCGCTTCTATAGACCATCTTGAGAAAATAGGTGTACTGCCCTGACGGCAGTCCGTTGGGATACCGGGCCGCTATATCACCCCTCGGCTTTCCGTCCCAGACTATTTCCCGCGGGATGTACCGTCTGCCGCGGAATCTTCGTGCCGTATCCCCCTTATCGGTCTGCACGATGAGGTCCCACGTGTCGATACGCGTCCGGTCGGATAGAATGGGCATGAAGGTGACCGTATCAACAACACCGTCGCCGTTCGGTGAAAACACTGTGTTGTCTATGTCAACCGTTGCCTGACGCTCACGAACATCGATGGTGACGCCCGGTATTGTCTTTTCAGTGATATTGCCTGCTTTGTCCTTCCCTTTGATGGTAATATCGTACACTCCCTCTGGGAGTACCGTGCCGTTTTCACCCGTGCCATCCCACTCGACTACGTCGGGCATCTGTGTGCCCCATTCGATTGTCTTCACAATAATTTCTTCAGGGGTTGCAATTGTGCAAGACCAGTCGACCCCCGTTTCGGCTTTTACCGGAAACTGAATAACATCTTTTACACCGTCACCATTCGGAGAAAACGTCTTATCGGAAACATCGATGTCAAGCACAGGAGGAAAGGTATCAACGACGATAACACCCTTTTCCCGCAGCACGTCGCTTGAATGGCGATTGGTGGTATAGAATTCATACACGTAATTCCCGTCAGGAACGGTTGTTCCGCTAATGTTTACCATGTTCCACTGAATTTTTTCAGGTAGAACGACCCCCTCTTCTTCATGGGTTATCCTGTTTTTAATAATCTGCTGTAGCCGTGACCTGCCGTCTGAAATGACGAGCTTCCATCCATGCAGTTTCTCGTTCCTGTATGTATCCGTTGAAAAAACAAACTCGTCGTTGATCCCATCAAAATTCGGAGATATATAGTAGGTTTTGCCTCGGGTGTATTCGAGGGAAACTGTTTTAAACTCCATCATCTTTTTTCGGTCCGCATCCCTGAACGGAACAACCACGAGCCCGCCCTGCTCTTTCAGGTTTGCAATCTCAGTTGAAGATGCACTTCCCCTTTCTGATATCTCACCGATTGCCTTTTGCAAACCGGAAACCTTTTGTGCAGCCACCTCGAGTTTAAAGCCCTCCCGAATACTGACACCACGGTCGATTTTCCGAAGTACGGGTTTCATTCCACTGACAGATTCCGCATCTGCGGGAATGTCTATATTCATACGGGCCCTGACACTACCGTCAGCAACGAGCACCTCTGTTTTCAGCCCTTCCTCGACATGAACGAGAAACTCAGTTCCCCGAACACCGAGTGTCACCGTATCGGTTTCCACCGTGTCGGAGCTTCTATAGGCAATTTTCTGCGCTTTTGTAAAAAGCTCACCCATTACGAAGTGAATGAGGGTGTTGTTTTTATTTTCGTTTTCCGGCAGCATCGCAAGCAAAAGCTCACTTTTATCTTTCATCCTGAAAATCGTGCCGGAACTTATTACGAGCTCACAGTAGCTGTTTTCATCCGTTTTTACCGTCGTCCCTTCCGAGAGCGTATCGCCCACTTTGACTCTATGCCATGTGCTGTCTCCGGCAGGTCTGACGTACACATCACCGACAATAAACGCCACTTCAGCCGTTTTTCCTTCGGGAAGGGTGATCTCCGGCGTGGCTTCTTTTTTTAGACAACTCTGTGAGAAAAAAAATAAGAGCAGCACAGGGAGGATTACAGCGGCTAATCGTTTGTAAAGCATGAATGTTCCTTATATCACATCAACCGAATATCACTATCGGCAGTACGTCAAAATATACTATAATATTCGGTTTTTTTTAAGAGAATTATGTAACTTCAGTGTTAACAAGAAATAGCATATTGTATTGTACCCTCATAAATCACCAGATGCATGCTTCCATTAAAAAAGGGTGTTCAGCCTGTTCGGCAGTTTGAACACCCGGGAAACATTTGATGCTGTTGTGGAGGTGAGCGGGATTGAACCGCCGACCTCTTGCATGCGAAGCAAGCGCTCTCCCGGCTGAGCTACACCCCCCGTACTTCACGCTCAAATATAACATATTTCTCTTCATCTTCAAGACATTTACGGTAATTTCTACTCCTGATAAAATCAATTCGAATACAGTGCATTTTAATGATTGACAATTTTTTATTTTTTAATATACTATCGTAACCTCATACAAAGTTTCATTATTTTACGCATATCCGGGAATACTGTATGCGAGTAGAATAATATCAGAAAATTTTACCATCAGGATTACCGACATGATCAGAGGGAAGGACGGCTCGATAATACCGAAAGTGGTTATTGAAAGGCTGCCGCGATACTACCGGTATTTTAACTGGCTTGAAGACAGGATGGAGAAAATATCATCGAAAAAACTCGGTGAATATATGGGCGCTTCCGCTTCACAGGTGCGACTTGACCTGAGCTATTTCGGTGATTTCGGCCAACAGGGGTACGGATACAACATAAAAAAACTGAAGCAGGAACTTGCAAATATATTAAAGATGAACGCAGAAACTTCCTTCGTTATTGTCGGCGCAGGAAATATCGGACATGCGCTTATAAGATTTAACGCGCTCCAGATGGCCGGGTTCAAACTCAAGGGGATATTCGATGTCAAACCTGAGCTTTGTGGTAAAACGATAAACGATGTACACGTCTACCATGTCGACACTCTCAATTCATTTATACAGGAAAATTCGATTGATATTGCAATCATCGCAGTACCGCGAGATGTTGCAAACAGGGTTGCAAAGGGCCTTTTAGACGCCGGCATCCGGGGAATACTCAACTTTGCGCCTCTCGACCTCGATGTCCCGAAAGGATTTCCCATCGAGAATATTCACATCATCGACAAAATGCTCGCACTCTCCTTCATTGTAAACTCTGAAAACGGCAAACCGCCCAAAGACGACAGGCCGCACAAAAAGTAGCTTTAATCAGTAATTTCCAGCTTCCGAACCTGTTCCCGTAATCTTTTGACTTTTGAAATGTTCACTTTTACATTAAAAAAACGAAGTAAAGAGGCATGAGGATTGTTGGGAGGATTTGCGTCTAGATACTCTATTAAACATTCCCCGCTCCTGCGGAACAGCATACAAATATGAGCGATACCAAGAACAGCCGAACACACCATTTCCAGTTTCCCGGTAATACCGGGATGATAACTATCAATCTCACTGAGAATTGTTTCTGGGACATCGACAAAGACGAGATCTATTCTGCCGGGAAAATCATCTCCAATTTCCTGTACGGCCTGTTCCTTGAAAAAAAAGAGGTCAGGCAAAGCTCTCTCAACCTCTTCCACTCGATTATGAAGGATACCTCCCTCTTCATCGAAGACAAGGATATCAAGACCCTGCTTGGGTTTTCAAACAGGGCATTCCACAACGGTGATTATCAGAATTCACTGTTCCTCTCACAGCTCATTCTTGCCCGGATCAACCGGATTATCGACAAAAAAATAGAAAATGACGACCGGACCATCGACAAGGAGGTCATTCATCTGCAGATATCGACACTCAACTTCATCGGGTACCTGTTTTCAAAAACCGGAACCAATGTCAATTACGGTATTAAACTGGCAACCATTGCAAAGGCCCTTCTCAATGAGTTCGATGAAACCAAGGATGATACCGTTGCGCTCAGGGCCGCTATCTACGACACGATCGGCTCTCTATACATTCACAAAGAAAATTGGGAAAAGGCCATTCAGTACCTTTTACAGGCCCATGAATTCGACAAATCCCTCCTCTCTCGCGAGAAGGTAGATACAATCGGCCTGCGGCTTACCTGCAGCAATCTCGGGTATGCAATGATCCGGAAATGCGCTGCCCGTATGGATCACAACGGCGAAAAGCTCAATATTTCCGAGATTGAAGAAACACTCAAGAAGGCCGAACAGTATCTTATAATGGTACGTGTCGACAAACCGCCCCAGGTCCCCGACAGACTTCTTAAAAATCTGGAACTGCTCTCTGCAATTCGTAGGATGAAAGAAGGGCTTGCTCTCTGTGAAAAGTTAAAAAAAGAACTGCATCGGCGTTTCCTTTAACTGCCGGACACACCCCCGGACACTATTAACGCCCGCGCCGGTGAAACCGTATAAAAGGATCCGGTGATCAGTACAATATCCTGCGGCGACGTGCAGTCCACAGCGTACTGCATGGCTTCTTCGATGTTGCGGATGAGAACTGCATCCTGGACGAGGATACGTGCCTTTTTGAAAACCTCCTCCGTGTCGAGGTCCTTATGGGTGACCGGCTCGGTGATTATCAACCGGTCTGTAACTGAGGACACATGCTTCAGAATCCCCTCTATGTCTTTTCCCTTTACAATACCCACCACGGCAACAAGCCGTTCGTATCTGTAGCAAGTTTGAACCGCTTCTGCAAGCACCCTCGCTGAATCCGCATTATGTGCCGAATCGAGGATAAACGTCCTTCTCCGCCACTGCATATACTCGAGCCGTGCAGGAATTCGCACTTTGACAAGAGATTCCATCACAACTTCAGGCCCGGGAAGCAGATCCGTCACTTTCAACGCAAGGAGCGCTGCAAGAGCATTTTCCACCTGATGCTTTCCCGCAAGCGAGAGAAAGAGCTTGGGAAAAACCAGGCCGTTTACCTCCCCCCGGAACAAAACACCCTTGCTGCCTTTTTCGATAATGGTATAGCTGCATAGCGCCTGGGCACTGTACAGCGGGCTTTTCATTTCTCGAGCTGCAGCTCGAAAAATCGATTCCACATCGTACGGCTGATAACCGATGACAACAGGTCTTCCGTCCTTGATGATTCCCGCTTTCTCAGAAGCTATCTTATCAATGGTATCTCCGAGCTTATCCATGTGATCGTAGCTGATAGAGGTAATGACGGAAACGAGAGGGTTGCAGAAATTGGTCGAATCAAAACGTCCGCCCATACCGGTTTCGAGAATACAGTACCGCACGCCCTTCCTGCTGAAGTATAAAACCGCCATGACGGTCAATATTTCAAAGGTCGTTGGCACAGAATCCGCAGGAAAGGTACCGATAAGCGATACAAGCTCATTGAGAAGATCTATAATTGATTTGTCAGATATCGGCACTCCGTTTACCGCAATCCGCTCGTTCACTCTTTCAATATGCGGTGAGGTGAACACACCGGTAACGACGCCCGCTGCACTGAGGACCGTACCCAGCACTGCGCATACCGATCCTTTGCCTTTTGTTCCTGCAACATGAATAATCTCGAGGCCCTTTTCCGGATGTCCCGATAGATCAAGGAGCCTGGCAGTTCTTTCAACGTTATAGTTAACCGCCCCGTACATAAATGATGAATCGGTTTCGTAATTAATGAAACTGTACAGATAATCGAGGGCTTCGTCAATGGTATGTATGGTTTTATCCATTAATATTTTGGGTTTTTATACCATGATTTTTATACTTAACTGACCTATTATGTTACAATTGCCTACTATTACATTCTATATGTAAAAACCATACGGCAAGTGTTTATTTTTACTTTACAGGATTGAAAGCTCACTTGCCTATGGTTTTATCCATTACAATTCACTAAAAACCTTTCTCCGGTTGCGCTATTGATACGCTGCATAGAAAATTACTGCTTTTTGACTGCCGAGAAAACTACTTGTGCTACAGTAAGTATCGCTGTAGTACTAGTTTCACAGGGGTCTGTAATCTTTCGGAAATCTGTTGATTAAACCAGGTGGATATAATATTTTTTTAACAAAGTATGAAAGGGGTGATGCAGATGCTTGCCGACTATAAAACGGAAGTCGAACAGATTCAAAAAACCGCGCTTGAAGGGTGGGATCGTCTTTGACGTCGAAAAACTTATTAAAAAAAGGAAAGAGTTAGAAAAAGAACTGAACAATCCCGATATATGGAATGAACGGGAGAGGGCCCAGGGAGTCACCAGGGAACTCAAACGAATAAAGAGCGCTGTAGAACCATGGATCGAAGCAAAGCAACAGGTCGACGAGCTCGGCGAGCTGTATTCCCTTGCCCTGTCGGAGGGGGAGGAAGAGTTAGAAGCGGAAATCATCACCACTCTCCGCACACTTACCGAGAAGATAGAACTGCTTGAAAAACTATCCCTGTTCAAGGGAGAACACGACACCGCAGGTGCGTATCTTACTATACATTCGGGTGCAGGAGGAACCGAAGCGTGTGACTGGGCCTCCATGCTTCTAAGAATGTACCTTCGCTGGTCGGAGAATCATCATTATAAAACAGAGATCGTCGATATACTTGCCGGTGAAGAAGCGGGGATAAAATCGGTGACCGCCTATGTGAAGGGAGAGTACGCATACGGCTACCTGAAAACCGAGATCGGCATTCACCGTCTCGTTAGAATTTCTCCATTCGATTCAAACAGGAGACGGCATACCTCCTTTGCCTCAGTTTTCTGCAGCCCTGAGGTCACCGATGATATCGTGATTGATATCGAACCGAAAGACCTCAGGATCGATACCTACCGTTCACAGGGCGCAGGCGGACAGCATGTCAACAAAACTGATTCTGCAGTGCGCATAACACATATACCTACCGGAATCGTCGCGCAGTGCCAGAATGAGCGATCTCAGTTCAAGAATAAAGACATGGCCATGAAGATACTCAAATCCAAATTGTACGAACATTACAAAGAGGAAAAAGACCGGGAAAAACAGGAGCAGGAGAATAACAAGAAAGATATATCCTGGGGAAACCAGATCCGCTCCTATGTATTTCAACCGTATACCCTCGTGAAGGATCTACGCACAGGAATCGAAATCGGAAACAGTGCTGCAGTGATGGACGGCGGCATAGACACCTTTATCGAAGCGGCGCTTAAGACCGGCAGATACTAGTACTACAGCGAAACTTTCGTTTAAAAGATATTTTAAGTGCGTTTTACCATGTTTGTGGGCTTACTTATTGCCTTTATTATTATGAGATTGATATAAAATGGTAAAGTTTCGCTGTAGTACCAGAAAAAAGATACGTGAAAACGTATACTCTTTAAAAAATCGGCAATACATAAAATCCTGGTGCAGTGGAAACCATGAAAAAGGCCATCTGCGTAATATTAACGTTTCTCTTTTTCAATGGGGTAGCCCAGGCACAAAGTTCCAGCAGTATAAATATATTCGAACAGCGAAGAATAGTCATAGGTGAATTCAAAAACCTCGGCGATCATCTGTATGACTATATAAACCCAACAATCAGAACAACTCTGTACACCATGGCAGGATCTATTCCGTTTATCACTATAACGGAAAGAGAACGGCTGTTTCTCCAGAAAATATCAAGCAATGAAAAATACCGGGAAACCTTTTCTGAGGCACAGGCAGGAATTCAGAACAAGATGAAAACCGCAGTCACAATGGACCTGCCTATTCATGACGAGTTTCCCCTGGTTCTTTTTGGAAACTACAACGTTCTGATGCCTGAAGGCAATTCCGAGAAAGAGACCCTTTCGATCGTCATCAATGAACAAAATATGATGACCGGTGAAGAGAAACAGGTCTTTAAGACAACCACCGAGCTCGAAAATTTTTTAAAAAGCCCTCAGAAGAATCTGTCCGGTTTTTTCCAGAATTTTCTCACCTATAAAACCTACCTCGCTTCGCTTACCGTGGATCCGCCTGATACGCTCATATCCCTTGACAACAGACTGCTCGGTACGGGCGCCGTGTCCGGTATTCTCGTTACACCGGGGAATCATCGTGTGACCATGACACGAAAAGGGTACAGAACATTTTCCGACCTCATTTTTTTCGACAAAGACCCATTCTTTTTGCATGTCGACCTTCAAAAAAATCCGGCCAGCCGGAGATATACCCTGTATACCGTTCCGGCAGGCACAGATATGTACCTCGATGAAGAATACATGGGTAAAACTCCCGTTACGTTCTATATAGACAGCGACGATCAAGTCATAACACTCAAACGGGGAGGGTACCGTACCCTGGCAGTCAATGCTTCGAAGTTCGATAAAAAAACCGGCGAAATTGAGATCATGATGGAGAGGCCGGAACAATGGGACCAGACTGTAAAAATAGCGGAGCGGCATAAAAAACGGGGGAAACTGCTTTCCTATGCCGGTTTCGGAATGATCGGTTTAGTTATTCTATTCGGCACACTGACAACATTGAACCAGCAGAGAGCGGATCTATACGCCGATAAAGACACGGATACGTATGACAGCTCTGTTCGCTTGAGCCGCCTGTACAGTACACTTACCGTCTCCTCCTCCTTTCTCACCCTCGGTATTTTTACCTTTTCATTCATAGAGACGCTGCAGTATTTTAACCTCTACAGCAGCCTGGGAAACCCGGGTACGTCAATCCCGATTGTACAGACAGAGGTGCCATTCTGATATGCTCCTTCAAGGCCGCACACTGCTTGGAAAACGTCTCAACGGTATATTCAAGGCAAAAAAGGGTGATGCGTCGCTCCTTTCGGACGTTGAAGAGCTTCTCATCACGGCGGATTTTGGAATTGAGTTTTCCGACGAGATTGTTCGTGAGTTTAAAAAGACGGCAAGCGGCGCAAACCCGAACCAGCTTTGCTCTCTGCTGAAAAGTATTGTGAAGGAACGGATGACTATCCGCCCGTTCCGTTCATCGGATGGACAACTTAGTGTTTTACTGATATTCGGTGTGAACGGAACCGGAAAAACGACAACTGTTGGAAAACTCGCCTATTTTTTTAAACAGAAGGGTAAAAAGGTGCTCGTTGCAGCGGCGGACACATACAGGGATGCGGCTATCGAACAGCTTGCCGTCTGGTGCGGCAGGGCCGATGTTCCTATTATCAAACAGTACCAGGGGTCCGACCCGGGAGCGGTAGTGTACGACTCCTGTGATTCCGCGCTCAGCAGGCAGGTGCAGTTTCTCATCATCGATACAGCCGGCCGCCTCCATAACAAACAGCAGCTTATGGAGGAACTCTCGAAAATGGGCAGGATACTCGAAAAAAAACTTCCTGAGACACATATTGCGAAAATACTGACTCTCGATGCGACAACCGGACAAAACGGGATAAGTCAGGCGTCATTGTTCAATGAGTACATCGGGGTCGACGGTATAATACTCACAAAACTGGATTCATCCGCAAAAGGTGGAGTCGCATGCGGTGTATCGGGCAAGCTCGGTATACCGATTTTGTTTGCAGGCGTGGGCGAGGGGATCGAAGACCTCGTGGAATTCAATATCGATATGTACCTTGAGGAACTTTTTTCCCTGAACTGACGAGCGAGTGGTTCACCACTTTGATCATGTGCATGTATGCGTAAACGCACTATGCTGGTGGAAGAGTAACAAAACCTTACACCACTTTGATCATGCGCATGTATGCGTAAACGCACCGCAGTCGGAAAATACAGTATGAATACACAATAAGGGGTACAACATGAATAGATTTGAACTTATGAAAATGCTGAAGCAGACTAATGACAGAAAGATTGTTCTACTCGTCCTCGACGGTCTCGGCGGTCTTCCGAAGAACGGTAAGACCGAGCTCGAAGCAGCGAAAACACCTAATCTCGATAAATTGGCCGGGCAGTCGGAAACAGGCCTGATGGTGCCGATTATGCGCGGGATAACACCCGGCAGCGGACCCGGGCATCTTGCTCTTTTCGGATACGACCCGCTAACCTACATTATCGGACGCGGGATACTCTCGGCTCTGGGGGTAAAATTTCCGGTGCAGGACGGTGATCTTACTGCACGCGTAAATTTTGCAACAATAGATGATCAGGGCAATGTGTTGGATCGAAGGGCAGGCCGAATACCTGACGAGATCAATAAAAAAATGTGTGCTAAAATCCGGGAGATTTCACTTCCAGGCGTGTCATTTTTTATTGAAACAGAAAAAGATCACAGGGCCGCCCTCATCTTCAGGGGACAAAAGTTTTCAGAGAACCTGTCAGAAACCGACCCACAAAAGACAGGTGTGCCCCCTCTTGAGGTAAGACCGCTCGACCGGAGCAAGGAAGCACAGAAAACCGCCGAGCTTATCAACCAGTTCAACTCCCGGGTTCGAGAAAAACTGAAAAACGAGCACCCTGCAAACGGAATTTTACTCAGGGGCTTTGCCCTGCATAAAAAAATTCCGTCATTCAAAGAAGTCTACGGGCTCAATGCGTGCGCCATTGCGGGATATCCGATGTACAGGGGCCTTGCGCGGCTCGCAGGGATGCAGGTCATTGACGATGTTGAAAGCGGTGTGGTACCCCAGTTCAAAAAGTTGCAGGAATTGTGGGGGAACTACGATTTCTATTTTGTTCATATAAAATATACCGACAGCTTCGGTGAGGATGGAAAGTTCGACGAAAAAGTCAAGGTCATTGAAGAAGTCGATCGCAACATCGGCACGATTCTCGACTTACAGCCGGATGTATTCGCCATCACAGCCGATCACTCGACTCCGGCGGAATACAAAGCGCACTCCTGGCACCCTGTCCCGCTCTTACTCAGGTCCAGGTGGAGCAGGTGGGCCGGGGTTTCAGGCTTCAATGAGCGTTCGCTCCTGGGAGGAACACTCTCAACGATCGATTCACTTGATCTTATGCCACTCCTTCTTGCACATGCAGAAAAGCTGGCAAAATTCGGCGCATAAGCGGGAAGGGAAACCGGTTTTTCTTTCGAGCATGCCAATGACAGCTGGTGAAAAAAAAGAAAAAAAATTCAAATTAAGCATCTGAAATTCTTGACAATGGGAGCAGAAAGCATTAGGTTTTCAATAATAGTTAATATATTTATCATTATTGTTAAGGGGGCCATAGATTGCCGGAAAAAATATACACAACATATCAGATTGGTAAATTCTGTCAGGTAAACATCCGCACCGTCATTCGATGGATTGAGACGGGAAAATTGAAGGCCTACTCCACACCGGGCGGGCACAGGCGTGTCAAGTGGAGCGATTTAATTACTTTTTTGACACAGAACAGAATGCCCATACCAAGGGAGCTCGAAGAAGCGAAAAAGAGAAAGGTTCTCGTTGTCGATGATGATCCAGATTTTCTCGAAATTGCATCGAAGATTATCGAGAAGATACAGGAAGCCGAAGTCAGAACCACCGATTCCGGCTTTGATGCGGGTATTCTGGTCGCTGAATGGAACCCCGATCTGATTCTACTCGATTTTCTCATTCCCGATCTCGATGGATTCGAGGTAACAAAGAAAATCAGGAATAATCCCAGACTAAAAAAGATACCCATCATTGCAGTGACTTCAATTACCGACCCGGCTGAGCTCGAAAAAGTCAAAACCTGCGGTGTTGACTCCGTTGTTACAAAACCCATCGAGAATGAGAATTTCCTCAAAAAAATCGACAGGTTTCTCTACGTAAGCCGGAGCTGAATACGTACTCCTGATTTGCCTTTACAGGTTTCATACTGGTTAACGTGAACTTCCATTGGATAAGACCAAATATCGTAGAAATAACGATATTTGCCCTGCTTTGCAATTTGTTTCTCGGAGATTGAACGCATGAAGGATGTTCGAATAGAAATAATAAAGGGGGATATCACCGAACGGGAAACGGATGCCATTGTCAACACAGCCAACAACCTGCTGCTCCTCGGATCGGGTCTCGGCGGCGCTATCAAGGCAAAGGGGGGCACTTCAATCGCCAAAGAATGTGCACAATACGGGACGATCGAAATAGGCGACGCGGTTGTCACCGGCGCCGGGAATTTGAAAACACAACATATCATCCATGCAGCGCTTACAGAGTTCGACGGGCATATCACCAGGGAAAATATTGAGACTGCTCTTCTCAGCAGTCTTCAGCTTGCAAATAAAAAGAGGTTTAAAAGCATCGCTATTCCCGACATGGGTGTCGGTATCTCCAGGTTCCCCCCCGAACCATGCGCTGAGATAATGTTTACGATATTAAAAAAATACGTCGAAACAAAAAACAGGTATCTTCGGCTCATCGAAATAATACTCTGGGACATTGAGTCGCTCCGTATCTTTAAAAGAGTTTATTTACGGATGTTTCAGCAGGGAGAAGCATGAACCTAACGGCAATCATTGCAGGCATAGCCATCCTAAGTATTCTTTCTATCTTTTCTTACATCAAACTATTCAGAAAACCGAAGAAGCTTCAGAGAATATGGACACAGATTCAAGCGGGAGACACGAGAAACTCAATTCGGTATTTGAAAACGATTATTATAAAACAGGGCGGTTCTATCGATGCGCACTTTCTGCTTGCAGAATGTTACAGACGTGAAGGAAACTGCCAGATGGCCGTCGTAGAATACCGCTTTTGTCTGAAAATCCGGAAAAAACCCTTTCTTACCACGATGAAAGAGATACGGGAGGGGCTTATCGAGTGTTACCTTCGTCTTAACAAGGAGGATGAGGCGCTTAGTGAGCTTCTAGAACTTTCAAGAATCGAACCAAAAAATCACCTGTACCTCTATGAAATTGCAAAAATCTTTTACCGCAAAGGAAACCTCGAGCAGGCAGTCACCTATTTCGATAAAACAATCAAGGTCAACCCCACGCACGGGGCAAGCCTCGGCTACCTCGGCATGATCATGTATCATGTAAATCAAATTAAAGAAGCAGTCGTATATCTAACCAAAGCAGTTAAATACGATCAGACCAACTACCGCGCGTACTACTACCTGGGCAGGGTTTACCTGGACGGCCGTGATTTTACACGGGCCATAACCTATTTTGATGCAGCACAGCGGTCTCCGGATTTCAGAATTCGCGGATATCTTCAGAAGGGTATCTGCTACAGGGAAATGGATGAATTTGAAAATGCCGTCGATGAATTTAAAAAGGCGATATCTTCAGCGGCCGGAAAAGACCAGAACCTACTGTTGACCGCCAAATATGCGCTCGCATATCTGTACGAGGCACGGGGCAAGCTCGCCGAGGCTATAGAACAGTGGGAGGGAATTTACAGGATCAACGCCGCATTCAAAGATGTTGCAAAAAAACTCGAAAAATATCAGGACCTTCGGGCCGATGACAATATGAAAGATTTTCTTGTCAGCCCTCTTCAGGTATTCGAAGGTATTTGTCTGGACATTGTGAAACATCTCGGGTATGACATAGTGGATATAAAGCATGTAAAATCGAGTATCACAAAGGTAATCGGAGCACCGCGTGCCGCCACCGCACGCAGTGTGAAACGGCATTACGCGTATATTAAAATTTACAGGGATGCCGTAGGTCTGGGCCTCAATGCGGTAAAAACGCTTCTTGAAGAGGCAAAAACCCTTCATTGCGGAAAGGCTTTCTGTATTTCACCTGCCTCCTTCCGACCGGAGGCAGTGGAGTTTGCCATGCCTCGCCAGATCGACCTCATCGGCGGTGACATACTTTCCGAAATCCTCGCAGAAATCCGCGGATGAAAAGGTGCACCACGGCAGGTCATCTATAACCGCAGGATATTTTCGGCGTTCTCCATGGTCTGTTGTGCCAGCTCTTCAACCGACACCCCTCTGCATTCTGCAATAAAACGTGCAGTTTCCACAAGATTCGCGGGTTCATTCGGCCTGCCCCTGAAACCCTGTGGGGAAAGGTAGGGTGCATCGGTCTCAATGACAAACCTATCTGCAGGCACGATTTTCAGTGCATCACGTATATGTTCGGATTTTTTATACGTAACGTTACCCGCAAAACTCAGGTAAAAACCGAGATCGAGCAACCTTTTTGCTGTTTCAGAACCGGAGGAAAAACAGTGAATTATTCCGGTCTGTCTGACACAGTTGATCTTCAGTGTATTGATCAGGTCTCTATCGGAATCTCTTGTATGTATAACCACAGGCAGGTTCAATTGATTTGCAAGCTCGATCTGTCTGGTAAAAAGCTCGATCTGGGCAGCATGGGTTCCGTAATTATGAAAATAATCGAGGCCGATCTCTCCGATGGCAGAAGCATTCCCATCTTTCGCCTGCTTCTTGAGGATATCGATATCCCCATCCATCCGTTTATCACTGAAATACGGAGGAATCCCGGCAGTAAGGTGCATATCAACACTAAAGCGGTCTTTCATCACCTCAATTGTGTCCTTTCGCGTAAAAAAATCAGCGATTCCAACCGATATATCTAAAAAACGAACAACACCGCTTTCACAGGCATGAGACAGTACGGTATCGAGGGATATATTCGCTTCTTCCATGAGAAGAAGATGGCAGTGGGTATCAAAATAGTGTATAATGCTTTCATACATATCCGTAGACTCCCTGCCATTTTAATTCATGAAAGTGTATATAATTGTTGACTTTTTATAACAGGATGTTACTATTATGCCACTTCCTTAATACAATGGAGTAATACGTGTCCGAATACAAAAAACTTGAAAAAAGATTCTTCTCATATTTGAACACGCAGCTCATCTTTCTAAAAAGGATAATTTTCAACCTTTACAAAAGGTTTTCTCAGAAGGGCAGGGAAAAGCTTACCGTTATGCTCATCCCTCATTCGGAGAAAAAGATATTCAACTTTCAGATCTCTCTATTCACCATTTCGTTTCTTATTGTGCTCCTTGCAGGTGTTATCATCACATTTTTCATTTCAACATCACGATACACCCTTACAAAAAAAGAGATGGAGGATCTGAAAACCTCCCAGCAGGGGAATATCACCGCTCTGAAGATGTTCGAACAGGAAGTCGCCTCGCTTGACAAATCCGTCGGCAAGTACAAGGACAATATAAAAGATATTATTAAGCTGCTCGGGGCAAGTCAATCGGAAAATATTTTTGGTATGGGTGGCCCGGAAACCGAAATCAAGAACCTCTCCGAAATTATCGGCGACAATAAAAAACAGGGATACGAATCGGAGATTGAAACAGTTAAAAGAATAAATGCGGATATATCCGCAAGTGAACGGGTACTCCAGAACTTTAAAAAGTTTTTGGAGGCACGTGAAGAAATTATTCAAAAAATACCGAATAATTGGCCGATTATCGGCGGCGGGTTCATTACATCCGGATTTGGTATGCGGCGCTCGCCTTTCACCGGAAAATGGGCCATGCATCAGGGAGTGGATATCAGCTGGTGGCCTGGAGCTCCCATCAGGGCGACCGCTGACGGCGTGATTGTTTTTGCCGGCATGAAAGGAGGCTACGGCCGAACGATTCAGATTCAGCATGAGTACGGTTTTCAAACTCTGTACGCCCACTGTTCGAGGTTGGTCGCATACGAGGGAAAAAAGGTTCAAAAAGGAGAAATTGTCGCCTTCCTCGGAAGAACGGGGAGGGCAACAGGATTTCATTTACACTATGAAGTCAGAATAGGGACAACAGCAGTAGACCCGATGATATTCATGACAACCGAGTTTTAAGGATTCACATGCTGCAATGCACTATTCATTGTACGGAAATTCTTCTGACCCGCAGCTAGATGCATTATCTGGACGCTTGGCATGCGAACTGCCGCGGGTCGTGCGCTCTGGTGCCTGCTGAAAGCAGCTCCTGTCGCCCCAAAAAGCAGGCGGGCCCCTTTATATCAAAGGCGAGCCTGTATTATAATGATGTGACGTCTGATATATATGTGGGTTTTCCTTCTTGTTTTTTTTTATTATTATTGGTATGATATCTAAAAGTGGTGCATGTCCTTAACAGGATGTATCCTTAACAGGATGTATCCCTGGCGGGATGTATCCCTGGCGGGATGTATCATTTCGTGGTCAAGTATCTGCAAGTAACTTCGCGAGAAGTTGTCTAGAAGTATTTGATTAATGAATAATCGTTTCAATCAGGCCTAAAATGAATATCAATGGACAGATCACGGCGGAAAGCGAATCTTTCGTCAACAGCATTATTGGCGAAGGAACGACACTTCACGGCGATTTCGACATAAACGGATTATTACGTATCGACGGGACATTCCATGGAAGGGTTAAAACCTCCGGTAAAGTCCTTGTCGGTAAAAATGGGAACGCCGAATGTGAAATTTACGCCGGAACAGTCGTGATCGGAGGAAAGGTACGGGGAGAGATAATCGCCCTGGAGAAAATTATTCTGCTCTCCACCGGCGAGCTTATCGGAAACATCAAAACACCGCGCCTTACAATTGAGGAAGGCGTCATATTTGATGGAAAATGCGAGATTATTGAAGATACAGATAAACTCGAGAAAATAAAGAAGGAGTACTTGGAACTTGAACGGCTGACTCCTACATATACCCATGTAAAACAGGGAGCTGCGGACTCCTCCAAATTTACCAGAAACACTCAAACCGTTCATGCGCAAAAATATTCCACCCACGTGGATGAGCGCTTGTCGGAAAAAGCAATACAAAAAGTTACCTGATTATCTCTCCACACTTTTCCCCTGCTATTCTCTTATTGGTATCTATTGAGTCTGACTATATCGCATTAATAAAAAAACATCTGAAGGACATGATCAGCCATGAGTGAAAAATTTGCCGGACGATTTATCGCATTTGAGGGACCTGACGGCTCAGGAAAGACAACACAGGCTCAACTGCTGTATCAACGACTAAAAGCCGATGGAATACCCTGTATCCTCACCGAGGAACCGGGTGCAACAAGAGAAGGCCGTATCATTAGAAATATACTGTTGAACCCTGAGCTTAAAATCGGTCCGAAAACGGAACTATTTCTTTTTCTTGCGGACAGAGCGAACCACGTACAGAAGGTCATTGAGCCTGCTCTTTCAGATGGAAAAACTATCGTTTGCTCACGATATATCTATTCCACACTCGTGTACCAGGGAATAGTACGTTCCGTTGCGCCCTTCTCCTTCCTTCTCGATTTGAACCTCTATGCTACCGGAGGCATTGTTCCCGATCTCGTTTTCTACATCGATATAGAGCCTGAAAATGGGCTCTCAAAGGCGAAAGATATTTCTTTACAACGGCACAACTACCCGGACGGAGACAGGATAGAAAGCGAAGGGCTTGAATTTCAGATACATGTTCGTAACGGTTACCTGAAAATTGCGGAGCATTTCAAAGATTATTTCATCGTAATTACTGCGGGAAATAAATCAAGAAAAGACCTATCGAAAGAGATATACTCCTCTTTAGAACGGAGGCTGCTCAATGATAGAACTTGAAAAAACAGGCCGGGATAAAAAAAGTATCTCAATTAAAAAGAAACGCGCAAAGAAGTCTTCGACCGGGTCCGTACAGGTTATGCAGGGCCGCTTCTACGATGAGCTTCGGTTCGCGGAAACAGAAGAAATACATATTGAGTTTGACAAGCTCATTGCTGAAATAACGAAACAGGGTGAAAAATTCAGTAAAAAACCAACAGCCCAGCTTCTTAAAATGTACAAATCGATGATCCGGGAATTTCTGAAATATATTACCGATAATATGTTTCGAGTTGAACATTACACCGGGGGAAAACTCAAGCAGAAGATATACACTGTAACGAAAATCATCGACAAGAAACTCAGTGCGTTGACCCGGCTGGTGCTGTCACAGCAGGCTCAAAACATTGACCTTCTTTCAACACTTGATGAGATACGCGGCCTGCTTATTGATCTTTATAAATGAGGGAGAGTGTCATGTCAGATTTAAAAAACCTAATTGTTGCCCGCCTTATATATAACAATGTAACCTGTTTTCTGCACCAGCCGGATTTCGATATCCAAAGAGGCGATTATATCATTATCGAGACGGTGAATGGACCGGAGATTGCAGTCGTTTCAGGGATGAGCACGGTGGAAAAAGACGCAAAGGATATCGCTACAATCCTTCGGATAGGCACTAAAGAGGATTTGACGAAACAGGCGGAAAACCAGAAAAGGGAAGATGGGGCCTATGAGATTACTCTCGAAAAGATAAAAAAACACGGTCTGGATATGAAGCTGGTCAGTATACACTACTTTCTCGATGACACGAAGATCATCTTCAATTTTACCGCAGACGGGCGTGTTGATTTTCGGGAACTGGTCAAGGATCTCGCCTCGGTTTTTAAGCGGAGAATCGAGCTCAGACAAATCGGCGCCAGGGATGAAGCGAAAATCATCAAGGGATGCGGTGTGTGCGGTCGGGAATTCTGCTGCAACGCAGTGAAACACGAGCTCCAACCGGTAACCATCAAAATGGCGAAGGATCAAAATCTCACGCTCAATTCTTCGAAGATATCAGGTGCATGCGGCAGGCTTTTGTGCTGTCTTGCCTATGAACACGATGCTTATTGTGAAATAAAAAGAGAATATCCACCTGAGGGAAGTATTTTCACATATGACAATAAAAAGGTGTGCCTGGCCGAAATAAACATTTTAAAAATGAGTGCCACATTGAAAACGGAAGATAATGTCAGTATCGTTATACCTATTGATACTCTTCCCGCAGCCCGAAAGAAGGAAGATCGGCCGAACATGACCGAAAAACACGAAGCCGCGAAAGAGATCACATAGGCACTGCATGCACGCGCCATACCCCCTTTCGTCTCCCTGCGGTCAGAAAAGACAGCTCCACTAATCGGGGTGTATCATGAATATTTCGGCCAAGCGGCCGTAGACAGGGTATGTTATCGCATCCTGTGCAGCCTCACCCGGAAAACCGCTTATAGGCAAGATGCTCCACATCATATATTTTTCTCTCTATTTTTGCGTAGGAATCCGGCCTGACCTCCTTGAGTCGTCGTATCTTTTCAAGCGACCTGGTAAACTGAGCTTTGTATTTTTTATGGGCAATCTTCTTCAGTGTATTCGGCAGTAATGAAGCGTAGTAATCAGCCCCGCTCCGGTAACATACAAGAGCCCGTATAGTTTCATCAAGTTCGTGGACCTTGTCCCTGCATTGTGAGGCGGCCAGGCTCTTTGTAAGCTCGGTTACCAGCCTTTCCTTCTGTGTGGTGGACGTATCGAGCCCCATAATCGTTTCGTAGAGACCGGATTCCGTAATCTGCAGAAAGCCACGTGTCTGAATCCAGAGTGTGCGCTCCCTAAAATGAAACCCGATACGCTCATTCCTTTCATCGAGAAGAAAATATTTTTTTAAAAGCTCCCTTGAATACATTCTCTTTGCCTGAAGATTGAGATTCCTACCGTTTATCACGCCATACACTGTATAAATATCCGCCGGAATTGCTTTTCTCTGTGTATCTACGATAAGGACAAACTCGATATTATTGTTCAACCGGCTGATGCTCTGCCTTCCGCCCCTGTATTTGACATACTCATTCGTGACGAGAGAAACCCGTCCTCTTTCAGCACACCGTTTCACCAGATCATCGAACGGGATTATACCCTCCGTACTGTAACTGATGATAATATACCGCGCATTGATGCAGTCGATCAGCCGGCTGAACGCCCTGAATGCCTTTTCTCGATAGCAGTAGTCTGAACGGGTGTTCACCCAGTCTGTTCGGATAGCGGCTTTACCTGCCTCATGAAGAGCAGATGACTGATGCAAAAGCGGTTTATCCCAGAGAGCAATCGTATTGAGAAGATGGTAATTGCTCCCGTACTGGTGCTGGTTGTACGGAGGATCGAGGTACACGATATCAAAAAGCTCATTCATACAGAGCTCGCTCTGAACGAGACGTTGTGCATCTTCTCTGAATACACAATGCTCCTGTGCCGAATCTATGAGCACCGGATACGGCAGGGCAATCTGCGCCATAATTCTGTGCAACGCGTCTCCCGTATGCCCGCCAAAGCCTTTGTGAAACGCCTTGAAAACGCCGGACGTATTCGTGTGCGTTGCAGCCTGGTGAATGAGGAGAGCGAGGAGAAGAATTTTCTCCCTGTACAGGTTTTTATCTTTTCTAACTTCATCCTCAGGGTAGAATTTTTCGATCTGGTTTCTTATTTTATCTATCGCGAGCCCGTTGTACCGTGTATAGAAGAGGCGCTCCTTTCGATAGTCGGGATTACGATCATCCTTCGGACAAAAAAATCGGGCGATATACCGGTCTTCTTCACACGGGTTCGGAAGCGAGTTCAAATACTCGAGCATTCCCTCTATCCCGCCGAAACAGCCAAACATGCCCGATAGGTCACTGTTCCTGATCGTAAGATAGGCGTAGTTGAGGATATAGGCGTACTGCTCCCAATCGTTCGCGTACACCCTGAAGCCGAGGCGGTTCGCGAAGCGGGACACGATACCACTCCCGGCGAAGAGGTCTGCAAAGCGCTTCCCGTAATACCGTTCGTTCAAAACGGAATTGACGGCCCGCATGAGAAGGGGTAAAAGCCTTCTCTTGTTGCCGATATAGGGTATAATCTGCGCGCTTAAATATGGAATGTGGGAAAAAGTCATGCCCTCATCATCTCTGTCTTTCATAACCGCCTTTTGCACAATGCACACCCGTTATCTTCCATGTATCCTCAACTCCCGGGCTATCCTGTTGACGATAAATAGATTCAAAAATGAAAATACTCCAAGCCCCAGCATCGTATAGCGGAGGCCGAACAGGTCATCCCGGGATAAAATACCTATTAGCTGATGTATGATTGGAACCGCAATACCGCCTGCAGCGGTGATGAGCCCGATTGCGGATCCACTCGACTCTCTGTATCTTCTGCCTATTATGGCGACAAGTGTCGGCCACACAGTACCCATACCGAAACCGATAAAAAAGAAAAGCGCCATGCTCACCATTTTTTGGTTCAGTGTAAAGGCGGCAATCCTTGAAAAAAGGCTGAGGAGAAGCGCGACTGTGAGAAGATGTGCGTCGTGTACGTTTCTGAAAAAGAAAGTGACAAGCACGCGGCTCAAACCAAGGCCGGCCCAGAACAGGGTCAGCGACAACGGAGACAGTGCCGAAGGAAGGAACAGGTACACCTCAGCATACTTCGCAAGCCATCCAGCAGTTCCCATCTCTGCAGCAACGTAGAAAAACATTGCCATCAGCAGAAGACGTCCCTGTCTTTCGCTCAGCACCGTTCTGAAACCTCCTGATACGGGCACAGTTTCATGCCGGACACCCTCTTTTAGCAGAAGAAAGCCACCCGTCACTGAAACCGTAATCAGGGCAACAGTGTATAGAAGCTTTGAAAGGGTTAGTCCCGGGAACTCTCTCAGAGCAAAGGAAATAAAGAGCGGACCAAAAGCTGCGCCGATACTGTAGAAAACCTGAGAGAGGTTGACAATCGATCGTTCTCTACCGGGATGAATGTCCGTAAGCAGGGCCGATGCCTGACCTTCGACCGCGCCTGCTCCTACGCCGAAAAACAGCACTGCGAGTGCCCGAACCCAGAGACGCTCGACCCCCGCCGATACGACAAAGGGCAGGATAAGAAAGAAGGAGCCCGCTATGAGAACTGTTTTCTTTCCTACGCGATCTGATGCTAGTCCAGCAAATATGGAAGAAATAGGTAAAAGAAGAAAAAAGAAAGAAAGAATAATACCCTGCTCTATTGAATTCTGTCCGATCCTGGTAAGCACTGAAGGAAACACCTGGGCGTCAACGGCGAGAATAAGGACTGAGTAAAGACAGAGAGGGGTTGTCATCGGTGAATCCTTATTCAGCGAAATAAAACCTGCCCGGTTATCTGATAGGAACGCTACCTCAAAATAATAACGTGGGTATCATTCGGTAAATAGAAGTTTCCCTGTGCTATAATTTTTTCATACTGTGGCACTAAAAACGCTACCGGGCTGGAAAATGTATCTTTTTAAAGGTCCGTGCCCTTTCTTCAAGCGGCCTTTCAATCGCCATCCTCTCGATACTGGAACCGAGCTGAACACCATGACAATCAGTGTTATCGAGCATATACTGCGCATCTTCGGGATCAACGAGTGCGGCGCCATGGGCGAGGAGGATGACGTTCGGCTTGAGTTTCTTCGCAAGTTCGAAATGAGCCTGCGAACGTTTTGCCATCTCCTCGATGCCCCTTCCAGCGGTATATCCCGTAGAACCGCCCCTGGTAATACCTGAATGGAATATAAATATATCAGGCGCAGCTTGCTTCATGAGATATTCCGCATCCTCTTCGTTGAACGCATACCCTATGGCCAGCATATCGAGCTCTTTCGCGATTTGAAGCATTGAAATCTCATTCTCGTACCCGAGGCCGGTTTTTTCCAGGGTATTACGAAACTCGCCATCAAACCACGCAACGGTCGGAAAGTTATGAACCCCGGAAAAACCGATATGCCCTAGGTCTTCGAGAAACCGTCGCATATCCCGCAGCACATCAACGCCGTTCACCCCGGCAATCACCGGCACCTCCCTGACCTGGGGAAGCACCTCACGTTTACCCATCTGAAAGATCATTTCATTTGCATCCGCCATCGGCAGCATTCCCGCAAGCGAACCGTAACCCTGCATTCTAAAGTACCCGGTATTATAGACACCGAGAATATCGACTCCCCCGCGCTCGATGAACTTTGCGCATATCCCGCTCCCCGCGCCGGTCATAACGAGGGGATTACCGTTTTTTATCTCCGCCCATAACCGTTTTAAAAACTCCTCTCTCGTATAGCGAACCGCCATTGCACCTCCTCTTCCTACAGTGCGTGTTTTTCCCGGATAAGCTCGATCAGGCGCTCGGCCGATTCTTCTGCAAACTCCGGGTCCTCAATATTGTACTCAAGTTCTATAATCCGTATATTTTTCGGGAGGCCTTTTTTGAGGGCCTCCACAAAAGCCCGATCCGCATCAGGGTCCCAGAGCTCTCCGCCTTCCCGATCATAGCTGTCGAATCCTCCCTTCGGTATCATGAAAAAGGCCCTGTCCTTTGTGTTCTGCAACCTCCTGGCAACTTCCTGGCCGACCCGGGCCATCTCCTCGGCGTTCAAACGCACATCCGTAATCTTCGGACTGTGCCGCACCAGCCTCCGCACGTTATACGGCGGCGGAACTGTTTCCGGCTCATTGTAGACAAGCACTTCGATGGCTCCCGGAGCAAATACCTGCGGTAATCCAAGTTCTCCTGCACATGTAAGCCGATCCACGCCGCCGTTCAGGAGTGCATCGAAAATATTGTTCGATACCTCGATTGTTGAGTAGTCAAGAACTGCACCGATAATCCCGTCGCACATCATCTGCTCCATCGCCCGACCTCCTGGTCCGATTGCGTGAAACACAATGGTTTCATATCCGGCATTGTTGAGCGTTTCAACGGCTCTCATTGCGCCACGTGTTGTAATACCGACGGTGGTGACCGCGACAAGCGGATGGCCGCCCGTTTCAAGCGCAACCTCAGAGCGCACCATCCCGGCCACCGCTCCCGCTGCATTGGCAAGTATCTTCCGGGTAACCGGATTCAGGCCGAAGATGTCGGCCACGGAAAACATCATAGTAATGTCCTTGATATCCACCCATGGTGCGACGTTTCCGGAAGCCATGGTCGACACCATAACCTTTGGAAACCCGTACGGAAGGGCCCGCATCACCTGTGTGCTGAGCGTCGTACCCTGTGTGCCTCCCATCGAAACAATACCGTGTACTTTCTTTTCTTTTACCATTTTCGTAACAATGACAGTCGCACCTTCAGCCATTACAGGGGCTGCGGTTTCCCTGGAAGGATTCTTCAGCATTTCTGAAAGGGTCCCACCCCCCGCGCGTGCGACCTCTTCCCGTGTTATATCCGCCTGCCCTTCCGGGCGGCCGACAACACCGGCGTCGATTACGACTGCATAAACACCGTATTTTTCTATCTGCTTCCTCAGATATTCGGCTTCTTTACCCTTGGTATCAAGGGTAGCAAGGATTGCAACCGTTTTTTCAGACATTGACCCGCTCTTGAGTTTTATTTTACGTGTAGCTTAAATCATTAATAACAATAATTAAAATATTTTATACACAACTTCATCCACGAACCTATTCTGGCGCTTAGGCCCCATCCCTTATGGAGATGTCTGCCGTAGTGGACAGTTATACCGAGAAGCGCGATTCCTACCACAAAGACGCACCCTATCCATACAGCAATGAAGAGGGTAAATGCTCGATTACTCTGAAATAGAAGATGTATCAACTGAATTTTCACTATAGGATACTCGAATCCTGTAATCATGGCTGTAACACATGTGAAAATGCCGCACTTCAACCGCCGATTTCTTCTATAATTCTTTCCAGATCATCATCAGAGTAGAACTCGATTTTAATAGAACCCTTCCCCTGTCTGTACTCCACAGTCACCTTTGTGCCCAGCTTTGTCCGCAGCCCCTCTTCAACCTCCTCAATATGGGGGTCCTTTTTCAGGCCGGTTGTTCCACGTGGAACATTTTTCTTTCTCGATATTTTCTCCACGTCCCTGACTGTCAGGTTTTCTCTCAGAATACGCTGAACAAGCGCCTCCTGTTCGTCAGGTTTTTCGAGGGAGGCAACAGCCTTTGCCTGACCAACCGAAATTGTTCCACTTGAAACATGCTGCTGCACACGCTCGGGCAGATCCAACAGCCTCATCATATTGGCAATGTAGCTCCTTGATTTTCCGATCCCCTTTGCCAGTGTTTCCTGGGTTACCCTATCTCGCTCTATCAGCAGCCTGTAGGCACGCGCCTCTTCGATGGGATTCAGATCCTCTCTCTGGATATTTTCGATCAGGGCAAGCTCAAGCGATTTCTCGTCCGAGTACTCCCGCACAATTGCCGGTATTTCATTCAAGCCGGCTTCACGCGCAGCTCTGTATCGCCTCTCCCCGACGACAATCTCGAATCCGTTTTCGCCTTTTCTTACGACAATAGGCTGGATAACGCCGTTTTCCCTGATCGACTGTGCAAGCTCTCTGATTCCCTCTGTATCGAAACTTTTTCTCGGCTGCAGTCTGCCCGGGTTAATTTCATCGAGCCGTATTTGAGGAATACCTTCGCCTCTTGTTTCAGCTTCCGCAATATCCGAGATAAGAGCATCAAGTCCTTTTCCCAATGCCTTTTTACCTGCCATTTATGATTTCCTTTGATAATTTATTATAGCTGAGAGCTCCCACACTTTGCGGATCATATATGCTTATCGGTTTCCCAAAGCTGGGAGCCTCGGCCAGACGAACGTTCCTCGGTATTATTGTTTTGTACACCTTGCCTTTAAAATATGCAAGAACCTCTTCAACGACCTGCCGGGAGAGATTTGTCCGCGTATCGAACATGGTGAGAAGAACTCCCTCCAGCTTGAGGCTTTTATTCAGTCGGTTTTTTACAAGGTTGATTGTTTTCAGGAGCTGGCTCAGCCCTTCCAATGCATAGTACTCGCACTGAATGGGAATTATCACCGAATCTGAAGCAACAAGACCGTTTACAGTGAGTATGCCGAGAGATGGCGGTGAATCGATGAATATAAAATCGTAGTAATTTCTTACCGCATCAACAACACGCTTCAACCGAAATTCCCGCTGCTCCATTTCAATCATTTCTACCTGTGCACCGGAGAGATTGATATTTGATGGGATCACGTGCAGATTTTTAATGTCTGTATGAATAATAATATCCCGGGCAGGCGCAAGGCCGACAAGTGCTTCGTAAAGACTCTTCTCCCTTCCCTCTTTCTTTACACCGAGCCCTGAACAGCTGTTTCCCTGCGAATCGAGGTCTATTACGAGTATTTTTTTTCCTGCATGCGCCAAATAAGATGAGAGGTTTACAACAGTTGTTGTTTTACCGACTCCTCCCTTCTGGTTTGCGACAATTATCACTTTTCCCATGATTTTTAGTCTATTTTACTCTCAGGACCATCCTCTTTTTTACCAAGCGGACTACCTGCATTTACCGTTGGATTTTTTTAAATAGTTCTCTTCGATCATCAGTTTTTCATCTGAATGCTTATTTTCGATAAAGATTATACACACCGCACTCCCTTTCTGCAAGTCCAATACACACACTATACACTCTTGCACGAGGTACACGTCAAATTATGGATTTACACCGGCAAACATATGTCTGAGGTTTTAAAAATGGCGGGTAAATAACCACGTATTATTAGTGATTTCACACTCCATGCATGCTTCTTTACGGAGAGGGTGGGATTCGAACCCACGGTTCCCTGCAACGGGAACAACGGTTTTCGAGACCGCCCGATTCAGCCACTCTCGCACCTCTCCAGTCCACATACCACTATCCTGTATGTGGGGGTTATGTCACCGGTATGTGTTCCATTAGGGTCTGATTAACCAATTCAGTACCACCGGTTTTTCAGCAGGTAAGGTGGAACAGTCCGACAACCCGATTCTGTTTTGAAAGCTCGTTGTACTTTTTTACCGCCCGTTTGGTATTGCATATTATTACAGTTTTATACAATGTCTTCAGATACCGCTGGGTCTCATCCGGCACGTTCATTAAACCGCTTTCCCCTGTACCGACAACAACAGCATCTGCGTCCGTATTCGCGGTTTCATGCAGGTCTTCAATACCAAGCCTGTGTCCACTGGTGCGCCACCAGCCGTCGTGTATCCTCCCATCGGGGTAAACAATGAGATCCGACGTATATTTTCGGCCTCCCAGGCTCATCGATCCGAACGAGTAGTAATCGATCTCCATTGCTCTACTCCCGAAGTGGCCGTCTTAGAGGAATGTCGCTGCAGTACCGGATATCATCTCCAGCGTTGAGTTTTTCGAATGAATAGCGGATGTATTGACCAGACTTCATGACGGAGCCGCTCCCGTTCATTAAAAAGCGGTGTAATCCCCCCCGGGGGAAAGTCCTTGACAGGATGTATCCTTGACAGGATGTATCCTTGACAGGATGTATCCTTG
>CAYSRJ010000018.1:0-46746 GCA_964433545.1 uncultured Spirochaetota bacterium
ATTGACAGCTTTCTTATTTCTGCTCTTTATTCCGGTTTTTACCTACGCACAGAACCTGGAAGACCGCATCATAGAGCGAAGGCTCGATAACGGAATCAAAGTCCTCATGATGGAGCGGCATAATGCACCTGTCGTTGCTCTGTATATTCTGTTTAAGGCTGGGTCTGCCGACGAGACAACCGACACAATCGGAACAGCCCACATGCTCGAGCACATGCTCTTCAAGGGCACCGATACGATCGGTACCCGGGACTATAATCAGGAAAGACCTATTCTCGAGGAAATCGATAAAACAGGCGAGGCACTCGACCGCGAACGGGCAAAGGGGGATTCCGCCAATCAGACCCGTATCAAAGACCTTGAAGAAAAATTGAAACGACTGCAGGCAGAAGAGAGTGCGCTGGTTATACACGGCCAGTATGAATCTTACTATATGAAAAACGGGGCGCGTGGCTTTAATGCTTCGACGGCCAAGGATTATACCCTGTACACCGTTGAGCTGCCCTCGAATAAAATAGAGCTATGGGCTCTGCTCGAGTCTGATCGGCTCAAGAACTACGTGCTTCGGGAATTCTATACGGAGAGAAAGGCGGTGCTTGAGGAGAGGAGGATGCGCGTCGACACAGACCCGTTCGGAAAACTCCGCGAACAGTTTCTGCTAGCCGCATTCGACCATCATCCCTATGGAATACCGACAATCGGTTTCCCGGAGGACATCAGACGGATCAGCGTAAAAAAGGCGAGAAACTTTTTTAAAACCCATTATACACCGGACAACTGCGTCATAATTATGGTCGGGGATATCGATACAACCGAAGACTTCCTGCTTGTAAAGAAGTATTTCGGAGATATTTCAGGCGGTCCGGCACCAGTCACTGAAATTACACCCCTTCCGCCGCAGAAAGAAGAACAACGCATCACGGTAGAGCTTGATGCGGAGCCGATGGTGCTCATCGGCTTTCACAAACCTGCTGTTCAAAACCCCGACAACTACGCCCTTGATATGATAAGCGGCATCCTGTCATCGGGCAGAACGTCGAGGCTGTATAACAACCTCGTTCAAACCGGTATTGCAGTATCGGTGAGTGCTTCAAACGGATTTCCCGGTGAAAAATACGACAACCTGTTCGTGCTCTCCGCCATACCACGACCGCCGCATACCGTCGAAGATGCCGAACAGGCACTGTACAGGGAGCTGGATCGGCTGAAAAAAAATCCTGTCGAACCGGAGGAGTTTGAAAGGGTTTTAAAACAGATCGACGCGCAGTATATACGCTCGCTCGCCTCAAACAGCGGCATGGCACGGCAGATTGCCTACTTCGAGGGGACGGCCGGCAGCTGGAAATACGCAATTACCTGGAAACAGAAAATGCACAGCGTAACGCCGCAGGATATTATGCGGGTCGCGCAGAAATATTTTAGTAAAAATAACCGGACCGTTTCGTCACTCGTCAAAAAGACTGCAGATTGAAAAACAATGGACGCCCTGCGTGCGGCGCATGGTGGCTTCCCTGGAGAATAGATAAAAAATGCGAAAAAAAACTTTAATCAAGCTCTATATCCTGATCTTTATTTTCACCCAACTCAGTGTTTTCGCCATCGAACCTGAAAAGCTTACATTCAGGGAAATTCAATTCAATCCTCCGGAGGTCGAACGAGCACAACTTTCAAACGGTATAACGGTATACCTCCTTGAAGATCACGAACTCCCACTGTTTACCATGAACGTGCTTGTTAAACGGGGGACTTTATACGAACCACTGCAGAAGGCCGGGCTTTTTTCGATTCTCGCAGATGGTATGCGGACCGGCGGCACCACGACAAAATCTCCCGATTACATCGATGATGAACTGGAATCCATGGCTGCTTCGATCAACATCGATTTCGACGATGAGTACGGACTCGCAACACTCGAAACCCTTTCCGAAGATATGTCGAAGGGTCTTGAAATATTTGCCGATATACTCATGCACCCTGTATTTAAAGAGGACAGGATCGATATAAGCAGGGCCCGGGAAATCGAAACGATACGAAGGAGAAATGAGGATCCCTTCGACATAGCGTTCAGGTACTTTCCGGCATATATGTACGGGAAAAATCAACCAATGGGATCCTACCCGGAAATTAGCGGCATACAATCTATATCCAGACAGAACCTGCTCCACAGCCACCGATTGCTCTTTCAGCCGGACAACCTCGTTTTTGCAGTTACCGGGGATTTTAAAAGAAATAAAATCATTCAGGAGCTCAATACATTTTTCGGAAATTGGCAAAACAATGAAGTAGAATTGCCGACCCTCCCGACATTCCGTCCGGTGCAAACCGGTGGAAAACCGGCTGTCCTCTACATCCCGAAAAACATGAACCAGAGCACCATTCTCATGGGTTACTACGGTATGAAACGAACCCCGGATCATCCCGATTACTTCCCGCTCAGGGTGATGCGGGAGATACTCGGCGAGAGCAGTTTTACTTCGCGGCTGTACAGGGAGGTGCGGGAAAAAAGAGGACTCGCATATTCCGTCGGGAGCTACTTCGACACATCACACTACGTGTACCCCGGCCTCTGGTTTTCCTACGCGCAGACACGGTCAGAAAAGACCGTTGAAACAGCAAAACTGATGCTGCAAGTCATGGATGAAATGAGAAAAAATAAAATAAGCGGAGAAGAGCTCGACCTCGCTAAAAATTCGATAGTAAACTCCTTTGTTTTCGCTTTTTCGAGCAGCACGCAGATCACTCTTCAGAAGATGCTGTTAGACTTCAGGGGTTTTCGGGCGGATTATCTGAAAACCTACACCCAGCACATCCGATCCGTTACGCCGGAACAGGTCCTGGCTGTGGCGCAGAAATACCTCGATCTTGAAAACATAGTCATTGTCATTATCGGTAACGAGAAGTATTTTGACCATCCTGCTTCGGCGCTCGGAACGATCACCACCATTACACCCGATTAAGAGATCCTTCGAGAGGTGATAGAAAAACTATGAACAGCAGGGATAGAAAAACAGTAGAATCTATATGCGTATATTGCTCCTCCAGTACACGGGTTTCGGAATTGTACAAAGAAACCGCAGGTGATCTCGGCAGGCACATTGCCGAAAATGGGTATACTCTCGTATACGGCGGCGGGAATCTCGGGCTTATGGGAGATGTGGCCCGGTCTGCAAAAAGCACCGGCGGCCGGGTAACGGGCATTATAATTAAAAAGTTTTATGAGAGGAGACTGGCATTCAAGGACGCCGACAGGACTATTGTTGTTGAAACGATGGACAGCAGGAAAAGAATCATGAGAGATATATCCGATGCGTTTGTCGCAATTCCCGGCGGATTTGGCACGGTCGATGAGCTTTTAGAGGTTATCTCGCTGAAGCAGCTTCACTTTCACAACAAGCCGGTGGTGATTGTAAATACGAATAATTTCTTCGACGAACTTATTAAATGGATAGAAAAAGCGGTTACGGAAGACTTTATCAAACAGAAGTATAAAAACCTTTACCATGTCGCTGATTCGGTTTCTGATTGTATCGAGTATATAATGCACTATCTGCCTGAAGAGGTTCCCGAGAAGTGGAGCTGAACCCGCGGCTCGTCACGTGTCGATCAGCCTGCTGGGAAGAACAAGTTCTGCCTTCGTCTGAATATCGAAATTAATACGGAAAGAAATCAGCTGATTTCCACCGGGTCACCCACCTCGATTGTCCCGGGTTTTACCACCCTGCAGAATATCCCCTCTTCTGGCATGATGCAGTACCCCACATCGTAGTAGATTCTGCACGGTACCGCACACTCTTTTCCGATCATGGTAACAACGAGCTCGCTTTCTTTTCCGATGGATATCCTGTCATCAATTTTAAGTGCCTTCAGGTTGACTCCCCTCGTCACGATGTTCTCTGCAAAATCCCCGTATGAAACAGATACCCCGCTCCCCTTCATTCTCTTGATACTTTCATCCATGAGAAGACTCACCTGCCGTAATCCGCCCTCCGCATGTGCATCCGTCTCAATCCCGCGGTCCTCCAGTAGAACCGCCGACTGTACGCACCGTTTCTTCATACCCTTTTCGGCGCTGATAGCTATAGAAACAATCTCTCCTCTCTTCACTTTTGAATCTCCCTAGCCTCCTGTCCTGTGCATAATCAAATCACGTTTACCGGCATCCAACCGATAGGCTGCGGGCTTTTTTAAAACGGCCTGCCGTATCTCGTTTTTTATTTTGTTAATAGAAAAGCCATCTTCAAGCATCTCTTTTAGATTGATATCCTCTTCACCGAAGAGACATGTTTTCAGCATACCGTTCGGCAGGAGCCGTAATTTATTGCACCGATGACAGAAGGGGTGGCTCATAGGGCTGATAAACCCGACCTTCACAGGACTTCCGTCGATTTGATAGAGATCCTCCGTGGAAGACCCGCCGGCCGGTATTGGAGACAGTACAAACGTTTCGGAAACTATCTTTTGCACATCCGAGGCGGAAACAAAGGCATCCTGGCAGAAATCGCCTGTGTGTTCCTGAGGCATCATCTCAATAAAACGTATATCGCATGCATGTAAGCCTGCGAAGGCAATGAGATCAATCAACTCATGATCGTTCACCCCGCGCATCACCACGGTATTGAGCTTGATTGTCAATCCGTATCTCCCCGCTGTCTCAATACCTTCGAGCATACTGGCAAGAGAATCCCTGCCCGTAATAAACCTGTACGTTTCTTTTTGGAGGGTGTCCAGGCTGACATTAACCCGTCTGACCCCGGACTCGACGAGTACGGAAGCATAGCGGCTTAGACGTGTACCGTTTGTCGTGAGCGTCAGTTCAGGAACATACGCTCCGAGTGTATTGAACAGGAGATCTATATCTTTTCTTATAAGCGGCTCGCCTCCGGTAATCCGAACCTTCTGAATACCGAGCTCGACAAAGGCTCGAACAAGAGTCCCGATCTGTTCGTAACTGAGTATTCGGCTGTGTTCTATAAAATCCATGCCCCCTGCCGGCATGCAGTACCTGCACCGGAGATCGCACCTGTCGGTGACCGAAAGCCGCAGATAGTCAATTTTCCTGCCGAATACATCAACTAGTTTCATCAGCACCTCCCGATCTTCCACAATCCTCGACCTCCCCATGAATAAGCTCAACAGCATGTTCGAGCACCGTATGAACAATTTCAAACGTTTCCCGGACAGCTTTTTCACTTCCCGGCATATTGATTATCAGGGTCTTGTTTCTTGTTCCTGCAACACCTCTTGACAACATTGCACGGTTTGTTTTCTCGAGACTCTTTGCCCTTATGACCTCTGAAATGCCCGGCACATGCCTTTGAATCACCGATTGGCTGGCCTCGGGAGTAACATCAGACGGTGCAAGCCCGGTACCGCCGAGAGTAAACACAACATCCGCCCCGACTGTATCGCAGAGCCGTATGAGCGCTGCCTGAATCTCGTTAAAATCATCACTGACAATGGAGTAGTCGACTACCTCACCAATACGCTCCAGTATCAAGCTGCAAATAGCAGGGCCGCTCGTATCCTCACGCACACCCCCACTTGCCCTGGTGCTTACCGTCAGTACGGCTGCCCTTATTTTCTTTGCCATCTGCCGCTCTTGCCTCCCTCTTTCTCAAGGAGCTCGAGATCCGTAATCGACATACCCCTGTCCACCGCCTTGCACATGTCGTAAACAGTCAAAGCAGCAGTAGACACAGCCTGCAGCGCCTCCATTTCGGCACCTGTCTTTGCATGCACCCCAACCATGCCGGTAATTTCAAGAACACCTCTTTGCATATCCGGAGCAAAGGAAACAACAATCTGATCGGGAGAAAGGGCGTGGCACAGCGGTATGAGCTCGCCGACCCGCTTTGCCGCCAGAATACCGGCAATCTGCGCTGTGGCAAATACATTGCCCTTCTCTACCCTGTCTTCGGTAATCGCATTTAAGGTCGCATGTTTCATCAAAACCCTGCAGTGTGCTTTTGCGACCCGTCTCGTTACCGCTTTATCTCCAACGTCAACCATACGCAGGTTTCCGTTTTCATCTATATGTGTAAAGCCTTTCATAACATGTGCTCTCCTTGTATTTTATTCAGGTCGAACTTCACGTTTATTGTCCTTTTAAAAAACAACCTGTACCCTTTCACGGCCGATCCTTGAAAGGATGCATCCTCCCGGGACTCGGTATCACAGATAACTGAAGTTACTTGGAAGTGGCCTACATCATTTCGTGACCGAGTATCTGTAAGTAACTTCGCGAGAAGTTACTTGGAAGAGCTGCTAAGTTGCTATCGCCTAATTTTCAGGACGATTTCTTCCGTACCTTCCGTTTTCTTCAAGTTCGAGACAATGCCGGTGACAACGCTGAAAAACACCGCACGGACAAATGGATTCATCCCTATCTTTTTTCCATTAACATGAAGCTCAACCGAGTACCCATCGACTGCTCTCTTTTTTTCATCCATAGCAAATCCTCCTCAAACCTTCTGTGTCTTCATTTGAAGATACAAACAGCGGTGATTACATGTAATGCCGCTGTCCAGCGGTATTATCCGGACGATAATCCACCGAATAACATCATATTCACCGCTTACGATAGGAGCATCACCTCTGCCGTCTCTCCCTGCCGAATACTGTTTCTGCTGCGGTCAATAAGTACGAGTGCATTGCATCCGTTGCAGCCCACTATATCCGCAGAGCCGTTTAATTTGAACGGCCGTACCATTAGGACACCCTCCTGAACCCTGTAGCGACCAGGCATTATATATGTTCTCGGTCCCTTTCGATGTACATCCTCCTCAATTGAAGCATGCAGAAAAATGGGCATATAATCCTTTCTTCCCATCATTTTCAGGAGTGCAGGTTTGATAAACATATGAAACGTAGTGAAATTGGAAACAGGATTCCCGGGAATACCGAAGATGCTGCATGCTCCCCTTCGAGCGAAGAGCAAAGGTTTCCCCGGCTTTATGCGCACCTTGTGAAAAAAAATATCCGCTCCTTCCTCTTTTAAAATTTCCGGTATTAGATCATAGTCGCCCATCGAAACGCCGCCGGATACGAGGAACACATCCTTATCGAGACCCCTTTCCACAAGAGTGCGAAGCTCATCCATATCATCACGGCCGATACCGAGGTATTCAACACGACACCCGAGTTTTTCAGCAAGGCTCGAAAGCATAGGTCCGTTACTATTCCGTATCGCTCCGTTCGGAGGCTTTTGTTCTGGCTCAATAATTTCGCTTCCGGTGCTGAGCACTGCAATAGACGGCCTTTTTACCACCAAAACCTCTGTCTTTCCTACAGAAGCGAAAACCGCAATTTCTGGAGCAGTAACAACCGATCCGCTTCGAAGAACACATTCTCCCTGCCCGATATCCTCGCCTCTCTTACAGATGTTCTGGCCGACAACAACCGGCCCGTTTATCCGAACACGGCCTTGGGACAGGAGTTTCGTTTTTTCGATCATAACCACTGCATCAGCTCCTTCGGGAATGGGAGCCCCGGTCATTATCTTCATACACTCTCCAGGGCCGATGCCGATTTCGGGAATTGAGCCTGCCGCACAGATACCTGTAACCGTAAAATCTGTTGTACCCTCTAAACTGTCACGACTTCGGATTGCATACCCATCCATGGCTGACTTGTTGAAAGGAGGTATATCGATATCCGCATACACGTCTTCTGCAAGGGTACAACCAGAGGCACTCCGAAAGGGAAGCGTTTCATTCTGCATAACGGTGGTACTATCGAGAATTGTTTTCAGCGCATGTTCCACACCAACCATATCAGCTCCACCTGCAAAAATACCGTTATTCATTCTCACCATAACGATGTACAAAAGTAAAGAGGAGTATATCAGACAAAAAGAACATCGTCAACAGTAAATTTTCTACACTATCGGCACTTAGCACCAGGGGCACTTAGCACCAGGGGCACTTAGCACCAGGGGCACTTAGCACCAGGGGCACTTAGTCATCAAGCAGTTTTCTTACTTTTTGGGCGAGATGCATCATTTTGAATGGCTTTTGAAGAAAGGTGATACCGTCATCAAGTACTCCGTTATGGACAATCGCATTTTCCGTATGCCCGGAGATAAAAAGCACCTGTATCTCCGGATGGATTTCCCTGATCTTTTCAGCAAGTATGCGCCCGTTCATACCGGGCATTACCACATCGGTTATAAGCAGGTGGATAGGCGTATCCTTTTTTCCTCTGCAAAGAGAAATGGCCGCTTGTGCATTTTTCACCTTTAAAACCGTGTATCCGAAAGATTTCAGATTCATCTCTATTAAATTTCGCACCGCTTCCTCATCCTCGACAATCAGAATGGTTTCCGATCCATTTAAAGATACACTCGCTTCCGAATCGTACGGGTGTTTTGCAGCGGTTTCATCAACTCTTGGAAAATAAATCCTGAATGATGCGCCCTGATTTGGTTCGCTGAATACGCGGATAAATCCTCCGCTCTGTTTTACAATTCCGTACACGGTTGCAAGCCCAAGACCTGTCCCCCTCCCGATTTCCTTGGTGGTAAAAAACGGCTCGAAAATATTGCTCTTTGTCTCGTCATCCATCCCCTCCCCGGTGTCGCTCACCTCGAGCATCGTATACCACCCGGGAGATAGATCTTCCTCCTCTTCAATCTCCCGTTTACTTACATAAACACTTTTTGTCTTTAAAATAAGTTTCCCTCCCCCGGGCATTGCATCCCGTGCATTGATTGCCAGGTTCACAATCACCTGTTCCACCTGACCCGGGTCAGCCTGTATAAATGTCGGTTCAGGTTCAAGCTCTGGTACAAGAAGAATATCCTCGCCTATCAGCCTGCATAGCATCTTTTGCAGTTCACCAACCAGTGTATTGAGTGCAACTATTTTCGGCTGGAGCACCTGTTTTCTGCTGAAGGCTAGGAGTTGCTGGGTAAGGCGAGCAGCACGCTCCGTAACTTTTTTTATTTCACCGGCATAAAAACGCTTTGTCTGATCCATGTCTTTGCTTAAAATCAAGAGGTCGGAGTAACCGAGTATCGCAGTCAACAGGTTATTGAAATCGTGCGCCACACCTCCCGCAAGCCTCCCAACCGCCTCCATCTTCTGAGACTGCAGGAAGCGTTCTTCGCTTTTTTCCAGCGCCTCTTCCGTATTCTTTCGTTCCGTGACATCGATTGCAATACCCAGCACGCAATCCTCGTTCAAAGAGAGCGGCACTTTTGTTGTTTGAAGCCACTTTGTCCTGCCATCAGGGCCGGTATATAATTCTTCCGGGATGGACATCGGCTCTTTTGTCTGGATAACCTTCCTGTCATCTTCGAGATATTTCTCAATCTCACGTTTTCGCCCCTCGTCGTAATCTTCAAGCTCCGTCTCCATTTTTCCGATCATGGCCTCGGGTGTCATCCCGTGAGAACGGGCGGTAGAGCTGTTTACAAGAAGAAATCTTCCCTCACTGTCCTTGACGAAGATGTCTGCAGGCGTGCTGTCAAGAACATGCCGCAACAGCTTCTCGTTCATTCGAAGCGCCTCGTCCTTCTTTTTCCGCTCTGTAATATCCCGGAGTATAGCGAGTATAGCCGGTTTTCTGTTAAATTCAATCTTGCTCGCACTAATCTCAACACATACCTCTTCGCCGCTCCTGTTAATAAGCATCGTTTCATATCGGGTGGGCACAAACCCGTCTGCCATTCTTTCCTTATACCGCAGTCCGACTATTTCTTTTTCATCAGGGTGAACATATCTGAGAAAGGGCGCTCCGTTAAGGTTTTGAATCGGCACATCAAGCAGCCTGGCAATCTGAGGATTTGCATACCGTACCGTTTTATCCTGAATGATAACAATGCCGTCACTTGCAAGCTCAACTAAAGAACGATACAGAGACTCACTCTCCTTCAGATCATCCTCGACCCGTTTATAGTCCGTTATATCACGGATTATTCCGACGATAAACCGCGCACCACTCTCTTTATCGATATACAGAGACTTCTTCGTTGAAATTACGTGAACCTTGCCTTTAATTGTCTGCAGTTCCTCATTCAGGCTCGGCTTTCCCGTTTCAAAAACTTCACGATCCTTAACCTGATAGACATCGGCTTCCTCCCGGGAAAAAATTTCATAGTCGGACTTGCCGATCAAGTCCGTGCAGCTGTATCCCCAGAACCTGCATGTCGAATTATTGAGATAAATCCATCGATGATCTTCATCCTTGACAAATACCGGGTCTTCAATGGTATCGAGTATATTTTGCAAAAAAAGCGGAAGATTCGATGAATCGGGCAAACCGGCCCTCTTAATCTTGGCAAACTTTTGGGGTTGCGCCTGCCCCTCCTGTATCTGCTTATTTCCAGCACTTTCCCTTTTCTTCATTGACAATCCTTTGGGACAATCCTTGGGCAATCCTTACGTCCAGCCTCTTCGGTCACGAGTTGTACGATTAACTGCCGAAAAACCCGTTTATAACTCAATTATTGGACACCATATTTTAAAATACAAATTTATTCTTACTATGCCGACTCTTTTATTATGTTAAAGGCGGATGATTTTTATACAAACCCGGCAGGCAACTGAACAGCAGAGTCGTTTTCAGGCAGGCTTGTTGTGTGCCTTAAACGGTCTTACCCTATGTTGCATCTCTTGTATCAATCCTTCATCGATATCGTCAAGCGAATCGATGTCAATCGGCGGGTCAATCGGATAAAAATTTCGGTTGGTGGTAAGAGAAATTGCGTATGTCGGCCAGGCTGTTTTTGGGACTATTTTTTTGTCGCCGGTTATGAGGTTGCAGGTGCACCATCGGCTATCATCATCAATATTGACCGTATGCGCCGAGACAGAAATGATTTTCATTCTTCTTTTCCCACCCTCTTGATACGATTATTTTTCAACTACACTTTCAAATATAGCGCAGAAAATAAAAAACACTGCCCAATCTGCCAATATTATCAGCCAGAAATTTATAACTGATTTATACACTGTACTGTCATGTATTTATGATGCTGTCATGAATAAGAAACAGTCGGTTGATCGACTATTTAACTTTTTTAAAAATAGGAAAATCAGGTACAACCAGGTGTATAACTCATTATATATTAAAAATTAAATTTATGAAAATATCAATATACCCATACTCTGTATTACTGATGGTACAAAATTTGCTGTTATTTATCGGGGAAACGTATTATATGCCGTATATAAGAACGGGTTAAAAACTTTGAGTAGAAAAATTCAAAGACAAAAAATTGTAAAAAAGATATGCGCTGAACTCAATAAATTCAGTGACTTAAAGCCTACACTTGACGCCGTTCTCACCTATATTCAAAAATTAACCTGTTGTGAAGCAGCAGGTATCCGACTATCAAAAAACGGTGACTATCCGTATTATGCGCACCGCGGTTACTCCGAGGGATTTATCCGCCTTGAAAACAACCTCTATAATGAGTATGCCGGCGAATACGCGGTTTCCGGCCATGAGAGAAATCTTTCGCCGAAAGACTGTTTGTGTGTAGCGGTTCTTGATGGTAGAATCAGTGCATCAGAACAGAATTTTACATCAGATGGAAGCTTCTGGTCGAATAACATCACAGCGTACAGTGAGCAGGTTTACGACACACTGGACGATGAATCACTTTCCTTCGGATGCGTCGGGTATGGATATAACTCTTTGGCCGTCATACCGATAAAATCTGATGGTAAAAGTATCGGCCTGCTGCAGGTCAACGACCGACAGGAAAATATGTTTATCGAGGAGATAGTGGTCTATCTGGAGATGATCGGTGAGCAAATCGGGTTTGCAGTCAAGAATAAAAAAGCGTTTGAAAATCTTCAAAAAGCGCTCGATGAAATCAATCTTCTGCGAGGCATGCTTCCGATCTGTGCGCATTGCAAAAGAATACGGGACGATAAAGGATACTGGCACCGGGTGGAGGAGTATATTGAGGATCATTCGAATGTCGAGTTCACGCACGGCCTCTGTCCGGACTGCCTTGAAAAGTACTATCCAGCATTCGTCACTGAAATGAAAACCGTTTGAAGGGTAAAACAGGAGGAGTGCACCTGTACGCTCAGTGCCATTCAACCGAGGATGCCTTGAAGACGATCCATATCTTTTTTCCCGGAAGAAGTTTCAGTGTATCCGCTGCACGGTGTGTGATACTACATTGAAATATAAACCCCGATATGTACTTTTTCAATGGCATCCTTAATGAAACGCGCGCTTTGTCAGTCTATATTGGATGTCGGCTCATCAAGGATGAGAACGTTCGGCTTCAAAACGAGGCGGGTCGCAAGCGAGACTCTCTGCGCTTCTCCACCGAAAAGCTGGTTCCATTGCCTGTGCGCGTAAGAGTTTGGAGAAAGACCGACCAGTCTGAGAGAGGAGAACACTTCTTCCCGGATATGCCTTCTTTTTCCTCGAAAGTTCAGTGGAAGCACAACATTTTCATATACACTCCTCTTCAGCAGATAGGGTTGCTGCAAGAGCATCGTCACATTCTGTTCTGCAGGCAGCACATTTCTGGACACCACTGAACCGTTAAAACGAACAGTCCCTTCATACCCCGTTTCGAGAAAGGATAGTATCTTGAGGAGCGTGCACTTTCCGCTTCCGTTCGGCCCCATAAGACCGGTTGCGACACTTTTACGTATTACAAGGTGCGGGATGCCCAGGGAAAAACCCTTGCCGTAATGCAGGGCCACGTTCGTCAATTCGTAGATAGATTCAACCGCCATCAGACCCTTTTTCTGAAAACTATCAAAATCCAGTTTATTATGAAGGCAAGTAAAAGAAGTATAAGCCCGAGCGCGACGCCTTCTGCAAAATCTCCCTTTCCCGTTTCCAGCGCAATTGCCGTCGTTATCGTGCGCGTATGCCACTTGATATTGCCGCCGATCATCATCGAGATCCCCACTTCACCGATTGCCCGGCCATACGCCGCAACCGCAGCGGCGATAATTCCATGACGAACCTCGCGTACATAAGAGGATCACCCGATCCGGCTACAAGCAGTATATTCTTTTAAAGGCTGCTCTCCATCAAGAAACGACGTACTTTCCGAAGGGCCAGGCTGTGAAGCAGTTCATCGAGCTCTTTCCTCAAAAAAAGCCACTTGCCCGTTACCTTTGTTCCGGGAAGTTTTCCCGCCTGTGCGAGTGCGTAAACCTTTTTTTCATTAATACCGAGAATCAGGGGTGCATCTCTTGCGGACAAATAGTTGCTTTTTTCCATTATGATATTATTTCTTAGAATTAAATTACAATTTACAACTTATAATAACAGTAAAACTCCGTCAAGCATAAAAAAAAACCCCGTCTGTCCGGGGTTTTTTTACAATTTCTCAGTAACTTCTCGCGAAGTTACTTACAGATACTCGGTCATGAAATGATACATCCTGTTAAGGACGTATGCTGCTTTTAAGTAACTTTTAACAAGTTACGTTTTGATACTCAGTCCCGCCCGGGGATGCATCCCGCCAGGGACTGGCGCCACTTTTTAGACGTTATTATATCTTTCGGCTGTTACAGGGGTTTTACATTTGTTGCCTGTAATCCTTTTGGCCCATCCTTTATCTCGAACGAAACCTCCTGGTCTTCGGTGAGCGTTTTAAATCCATCGGTAACAATCTCTGAATAATGTACAAATACATCCTCACCATCATCCCGGCTGATAAACCCATACCCCTTTTTTTCGTTAAACCACTTTACTCTTCCTTCTGGCATACTGGGCTGCTCCTCCTGCATATAAAAGATATGTAAGTATACTCCGATTTTGCTGTTTTGTCAAATAATATTGAAAATTTAAAAAATGTAACTCCTTCATGGAATGGCTAGGAGGGAAAATAATTGGGCTCGCAGATCAGCAGTGGAAGAGGCGAACGTGCCCGACGACGTGAGGGTAGAGCGTACACTGAGCTTTTCAGGCCTGATATTTACGGATATTCAGGCATGTATTATCTTTAAACAAAAACCCCTGCCTGTTCCAGGCAGAGGTTACCATTTTGCTCCAGACACGACTCGAACGTGCGACCCACGGTTTAGGAAACCGTTGCTCTATCCTGCTGAGCTACTGGAGCATCTGACTATTCACAATTTAATTGATGGAGGCAATAACCTAACCGAACATATTTTTCAGGTTAAAAAATAATAAAAACCTCATAATTGTCAAGGGCATTACCCTGCACCTAAATAGAGGGAAGGCTTGATACAGGCCGCTGATTAATCAGCTCACTGGGGTTTTGAATCAGACACATGTTACCCAAGATTTATAGACCGCATCCTCTGGCTGCATTATATTACTGATACCAGATGCACTGGAGACAATTCCTTACATGAATTGATAAGAAAGGCAAACGCATTTAACCCGGAAGGTGGTTTCATTCCGCGCTTTGCAGATGGTCAGGCTTTGTCGGACATATAGCGGAGAGCTACATGAATAAAACCATAATCACCGTTGCAGGCATCGATGCATTGGCTCAGGAAGCAGCTCTGTACATTCAAAAGTCTGCAGAATACGAGATTCGTAAAAAAGGGGCATTCACCCTTGTATTATCTGGGGGCAGAACTCCGGAAATTCTATACCGGAGACTCGCAGGTCCCGAATTTGCGGGAAAACTCCCCTGGGCACAGATATACATCTTCTGGGGAGATGAACGGTTCGTGCCTCATGATCACCCGGAAAGTAATTATCGCATGGCCCTGCACTTCTTGATAAAAAATCTCCCTATTCCTGAAAAAAATATATTTCCCGTTCAGACGGATTCAGGCACGGCCGTACAGGCCGCAGAAATGTATGAAAAAACAATACGAAATTTTTTTTCCGAAGAAGAGTACACATCTTTGAATACCAACGGCTTGCCTTCATTTGATTTAATGCTTCTTGGAATGGGAGCAGACGGACACACCGCTTCACTGTATGAAGAAAAACAAACCCACTCCGATGGTCGATGGGTTATTGCAGTCGATGCCCCAAGACGATACAGTATTACAAAAAGGGTTACTTTTACACTCCCTGTAATCAACAACTCAAAAAGAGTGGTTTTTCTCGTTTCAGGACCGGAAAAAAAGGATATGCTGGAAATCGTACTGGGAGAAAAAAAATCTTCACATCCACTTCCCGCGAAGATGGTGCGTGCAGTTCAGGATCTTATCTGGCTGACAGATATAAATGCTAAAACCCGGCAATAACAGACGCTGGAATCAAGCTTTCGATTGCACTTCGCTAAATTCTATGCTACTGTTTTTCAAACTACAGGGGAGAACCGGAATATGGAAATAGCAGAAAAAAAAGGGGTTGTAAAGAAGAAATCGTTTATTAAATGGCAGAAACCCAATGTCGGAGTTGTATACGCCCTTATTCCGGCTGTTGTTGCATCAATATATTTTTTCGGTTGGAGGAGCCTTTTATTGCTTGTTTCGGTGAATATCGCAGGATTTCTCACCGAGTATATTTTTCTCAAGATCTACTATAAAGAGCCTGTGACTTCCGCGGTTTTTGTTTCCTCCTTTTTATTCACACTTACCCTGCCCCCCGCATTGCCGATCTGGATGGCGGTGGTCGGTATCGTTTTTGGTATTTCGATCGGAAAAATGGCATTCGGCGGTTTCGGAAGGAATATATTCAATCCGGCAATGACCGGGCGTGCGTTCATCTATGTCAGTTTCGGAGCACCCATGACCGCCGCCTGGGTGCAACACATAGGCGGTATTACCGGAGGATTTACGGCTTTTGCGTCGGATGCGGTCACCAAAGCCACACCGATGATGAATATTGTCCGGGGGATCGACGTGTCGAAGCTATCGATGTTTCTCGGCAACGAGTCTGGATGCCTCGGGGAAACAAGCGCACTGCTCATATTGTTGGGCGGTATCTTCATATTATGGAAAAAATATGCCAACTACCGTATCGTTATATCAGGGTTTGTCGGAATGCTCGTGCTGCAAACAGCTTTCTGGGTTGCAGGTATTAATAAAGCAATCGATCCAGTCAGCGCAGTATTAGGCGGCGGATGGATGCTCGGGATTCTTTTCATGGCGACTGACCCTGTTTCCGCATCCCAGACAAACACCGGGCGCTGGATTTACGGTGCATTTGTCGGCGCGGTAACATCTCTTATACGGGTATTCTCCATATGGCCGGGTGGTGTAATGTTTGCTGTTCTCCTCGGCAATATGTTTGCCCCGATAATCGATTACTATATCAAACAGGCCAAAAAAAAGGGCGAGGGGGCGGGTAAATGAAAAGAGGCGCAAAAACTCAACAGCGTATCTTTACAGTGCTGTTCATGCTCATTATTACCCTTGTGTTTATTTCCGTGACAACCGTACTCTATACCCTTACGAAGGATACAATTAAACTCAATGAATCTCTACGGGTCAGGAAGGCCGTTTTATACAGCGGAGGAGTACCGCTTCCGGAAAATCCGAAGGAAATCGAAAAAATATACGAAAAAAGGGTACGGGAAATAAAGGATAATCAAGGAGCAACCCTGTACTACGAGGTACTAGAACCTGGCTCCTCAGCAGTAGAGAGTTACGTGCTCATCATCGACGGCCCCGGGCTCTGGGGTGCCATTACAGCGGCAGTCGGATATGACAGCTCACTTCAGAGATTAACCGGATTTGAAGTAATCGATCAAAATGAAACGCCCGGGCTTGGTGGAAGGATATCCGAAACGTGGTTTAAAAACCAGTTCCGCGGAAAGAAACCGCCGCTCAGCCTCGTGCCTGAAGGCACCTCCGCCAACGACAATCAGTTCCAGGCGATAACCGGCGCATCCTACTCATCAAACGGCGTTAAAGATATTATCAACTCTTCATCACAGGACGCGAGAAAGATTGTCAAATTAAAACAGTAAGGAGTCATCATGAAGGCGTTTAAAATCAAGCGGGTTTTTTTCGATGACCTGGGAGCAAACAACCCCGTTTTCGCCCAGGTGCTTGGAATCTGCTCCACCCTGGCCGTTACAAATGTGATGAAGAACACCATCGTTATGTGCGCCGGGCTCATCTTTGTCACCGGCCTCTCGAATTTCACCGTTTCTCTCCTACGTGCCTATATGCCGTCACGTATCAGAATGATGGTTGAAACTTTGATTATTGCATCCTATGTCATTATCGTCGACATTATACTGAAAGCCTACCTCCCCGACATTTCGAAACAACTCGGCCCTTATGTCGGCCTTATCATTACGAACTGCATAATTATGGGAAGAGCGGAAGCATTTGCCCTGTCCAACCCACCCGGCCTGTCTTTCATTGACGGGGCAGCATCCGGGCTCGGTTATTCCTACGTGCTTATCGCAATAGCGTTTTTCAGGGAACTTCTCGGTTCCGGCAGCATCTGGGGATATCCGGTGCTCGGTGACTGGTGGACTAACTGGTCTATCATGGTAATGGCACCCGGCGCATTTTTCATGCTCGCAATATTTATATGGATTGTCAAGGGAGTGCTCGAAAAAGAAAAGGGAGGGGAAAAGAAATGAGTCAGGGAATAGCCTTCTATGCAATATTCTTTGCAGCAATATTCACAAACAATATACTGCTGACGAACTACCTGGGAATGTGCTCGTTTCTTGCCGTTTCCAGAGAGGTGAGTACATCGGTCGGTCTTGGAAGCGCGGTGATTTTCGTCATGACCGCCACCAGTGTGCTGAACTGGCTTGCATACCGCTATATACTGGTGCCGCTCGATATGATATATCTGCGCTATATCGTGTTCATCGTAATTATCGCTGCGTTTGTGCAGCTCGTCGAGATGATCATTGAGAGAGTTTCTGAGAAACTCTACTCGTCACTCGGCATATTCCTTCCGCTGATCACAGTCAACTGCGCTATCCTCGGCGTAAGCCTTTTTATGGTGATAAGGAACTACACATTCATATCTTCGCTGTTCTACGGACTGGGAAGCGGAATCGGGTGGGCGATAGCGATTGTTGCGATGGCCGGGATCAGGCAAAAAATGACGCGCTCACGGGTTCCGCGCGGGCTTGCCGGTGCGGGAATTACGTTGATAATTGCCGGCATCATGGCGCTTGCTTTCATGGGATTCAGCGGAATGATAAAAATTACTTAGAAGCAGCATACGTCCTTTAAGAACTGAATATATTAAAGTAACTTCGCGAGAAGTTACATAGCAAGTTCATTTTCATACACTACTGCACAGGCGGGCCTCGCAGATCGACAATGGAGGAGAAACCGGCCGCAGGGTGGATGAACCCATTCAACTGGGTGCAGGAATATGTGTGCTGAAAGTACAGGAGAGATAAATGGGAGCAGCTGGACAGCTATTAATCGGAATCGGTGCGATTTGCGGTGTTTCTACTTTTCTGGCTGTATTAATGGTCATCGCCGATGCAACAATTGCGAATTACGGTGAGGTTACGGTTACCATCAACGATGACAGGGAGGTTAAAGTCGAAGGAGGGAAGCCTCTTCTCGGTTCTCTCATGGGCCAGAAAATTTTTATTCCATCAGCATGCGGCGGCAGGGGGTCGTGCGGCTTGTGCAAGGTGAAGGTGACGAGCGACGCGGGCGATTATCTGCCGACGGAGCTTCCCTGGATATCGGAGGAGGAAAAGGCCGAAAATATAAGACTGTCATGCCAGCTCAAGATTAAAAAGGATATTTCGATTCAGATTCCTGAAGCACTCTTCAATGTAAAGGAGTATTCGGCCGAGGTCACATCCATAGTCGATCTCACCTATGATATTAAACAGATAAAAATGAAACTGCTTAATCCCCCTGAAATCAGTTACCGGGCGGGACAGTACATACAGTTCGTTGTTCCGGAGTATGAGATGTCTTCCGAAGAGGTGTACCGGGCATACAGCATGGCTTCACTGCCCTCGAATAAAAATGAAGTGGAGCTCGAAATACGTCTCGTGCCAAACGGATTATGCACCACCTATGTTTTCAATTACCTCAAGGTAGGAAACCATGTCACCCTCAACGGCCCGTACGGAGAGTTCCACCTGAATGAGTCCGACAGAGACATCATTTTTATAGCCGGCGGATCAGGCATGGCTCCCATAAAATCGATGCTGCACGATATGGCGGAGAAAAGCATTTCACGAAAAGCAACCTACTTTTTCGGCGCTCGCGCAGTACGGGATCTCTTTCTCATCGATGAAATGAAGGATCTCGAAAAGAAGCTCCCGAATTTCACCTTCATACCGGCACTTTCCGAACCGCTACCGGAAGACAACTGGCGCGGAGAAACCGGTCTTATTACTGACGTACTGGACCGAAATGTTACTTCAGGTGAAAATACGGAGGCCTACCTCTGCGGAAGTCCGGGGATGATAGATGCTGCAGTCAATGTGCTGACAAAAAAGGGAATACCTGAAGAACTTATTTTCTACGATAAATTTGCGTAATACGGCCACGAAAAAACCCGACTGAATACCGATACACCCATTATCAATACGGTATTCTGAAGGGCAGGCGGAATCAGGAAAGATTTTTTTCAAAGCAGGTGCAGAGAAAGTTTAGCGGAGAGGGACAACAATGAAACAAACTGTTCAGATGAAACAGGTGCAGGAAAAAATGAAACCCGGCATCATCACCAGAGACGGCTTTTTGGGCACAGATGCCAGAAATCTCATTGATATACTCGTAGAAGATGATGCCCTGGTAAAAAGAATGAACCTGGACCATCAATCAATAGCGCAGAGGATGATTGAGCTCCGAGATGCAGGGCTGCGGGGGTTGGGAAATTTTATAAGTGTAGAACCGCATTACGAGATACGAGTCGATTCGGTACGCGGCAAGCTCCCCTGCCCCTTCGGAGACCCCGGTGTATTTCCGAAGACGAATACAGTTGTACGAAACCTCGAAAATAATAGGGAAATAACGTACACAGATCTGAATATACACATGATTATGGCCCATGGTTTCTATGAAGGCAGGGGCTCTCCATTCAGACTCGAACCGGATGACCTCGTCCACATCCTGGACATTACCGTTGACTGAGCATAATTTGTTAATTCGGAGTGGCATGTATACCTGACGGCATGTATACCTGACGGCATGTATACCTGACGGGATACATCCCCCCGGGACCTATCCTTGGCAGGACTAGGTATCACAAATAGCTTGATAGAAATTACGTAGAAGATGCAACAGCACCTTTCAGTACTTTCAGCACTTTCAGCACTTTCAGTATCTGGCTCTAAATGCATCCACGCCGCAGGGATAATTTATATTCAGGAGATTCTGAAAAATGTGAGACCTGGTGTTAAATAATGTAGCCTGGAAGGATCATCATTATTACATTATACCGATTATTTTACTGAGGAGATTGCAATGAAAAAATACGTATGTGAAGTCTGCGGGTACGTATACGACCCCGCAGCGGGCGATCCGGACGGTGGAATTGAACCGGGAACAGCTTTTGAGGACCTGCCGGATGACTGGGTATGTCCTGAATGCGGGGCTGATAAAGACTCCTTTTACCCCGAAGAATAAATAAGGGTATCCCCTGTAAAGGGTATCCCCTGTCAGAATCAATTCCTCGAAATAAACTGTTGCGGAAGCGAAATCACGCACCCGTGTACGACTTTCTCGGTGCTGTAAAGAACAAAAGGCCTTCTAAGTAACTTCTCTTGAAGTTACTTACAGATACCCGGTCATGAAATGATATATCCTGTCAAGGATACATCCTGTCAAGGATACATCCTGTCAAGGACGTACGTCCCTGGCGGGATATGCCGCTTTTAAGTAATTTCGAACAAGTTACGTTTATAGCGGGTTCGTGTAATCTGCAACCGGGACGGAATAAATATTTTTAGTGAGGAAATAATGAAAATAAATCAAAAATTCAACGAGATAATCGAGTTTGCAATTACCCGTGAAAAGGAGGCAGTGCAATTCTATCACGACCTCCAGGAAAAAAGTTATTTCTCCGCAAAAAAGGAGCTGTTTAATTCTCTCGAGAATATGGAAAGGAAACACATACAGGTTCTCACCAGAATAAAACAGGAAGGATCCAAATCGATAGACGTTCCTGCTGTACAAAATCTTCATATCAGTGACTACATGGTTACTCCTCCTGCAGACAGCGAATTGAGCTACCAGGATATCCTTATAATGGCGATGAAACGGGAAGAGGCCTCGTACCGTCTCTACACGGATCTTGCTGATAAAAATCAAAATGAAGGGATTAGAAAACTTTTCATGAAACTGGCCTCAGAAGAAGCTCAGCATAAACTCCTGTTTGAGAGAATGTACGACGAAGAAATTCTTGATCAGGGGTGATCCTGGAACTATCGGGCGACATTGATAACCTTTGGTTCTTATGTCGGTTTATCTTATCCCGTGTTCAGGCTGACGATATATCTTCAAAAAATTGTTATAACTAGTGCCCCTCTCCTTCGTATATATTCCGGTAGATAAATTCGTTGACCTGCAGTCGTTCGGGCCTCTGCTTTTCCCATCCCATCTGCTTATCGGAGAGTTCAGGGTTTATAGCTGACGCATGTCTGCCGACGATTAGGAGTGTTATCACCTGCATTTCCTCAGGTATTTTTAGCACTTCATGTATTTTTGCTTCATCGAAGCCCGCAATCGGATGAGCTACAAGCTGCATATCCGTTGCTTTCAGAATGATATTTGCTGTTGCCATGCCGGTATCAAATAGAAAATAATCACGGCCTTTTATCCGGCAGTCATTATCCGGTGTACTGAAAACGGCAATAATCAGAGATGCTCTTTTCGCCCAGTTATTACCCCTTGAAAGCGCCATGAATACCTCTTCCAATTTTTCTTTGCTATACACAAATACATAGCGCCACGGTTGATTATTAAAGCACGATGGGGACAAACGCGCACTCTCCGCAAGTGCAGTAACCGTTTCTTCATTAATCTCGACCTGGTCAAGTGAACGATATGCCCTTCTCTTTTTAATTAACTGAGTTATATCCATGGATTCCCTCCTTCAAGTATGCTTAATTTTTCATTCATCGTATTCTTCCGATAGACAAACAATATACTAAACTATTCTTATTTACAAAACATATTGACTTTATGAAGAGTACTGATTATAATATCACTAAAGTAGTGATAAAAGGTTTAATGTGATATCGACTCGATCTAGATACGGACTGAGGGCATTGCTTGATCTCGCAGAGAACACAAACGGAGAGCCAGTTTATTTGCGGGATATAGCAGAAAGAGAGAAAATTTCGACCCGGTATCTCGAAAATATCTTTACACGGCTCCGCGCCGTGGGAATACTGAAGAGCGTAAAAGGGAGAAGAGGCGGGTTTTCTTTCGGTCGGGAACTCAGTAGGATTTCGCTTCTTGATATCATAAAAACACTCGAAGATACTGTTTTTTTCACCGAATGTGTGGATACCCCCGATGAATGTGAAAAATCCGGCGACTGCTTTTCCAGAGAAGTTTGGGTGTATCTGGACTACAGCATCAGGAAGGTTTTTTCAGCGGTGACACTTGAATCCCTTTTGATAAAGAAATCGGGTAAAACCACCGAATCTGTACTGTTAAAATGAAATTATTTTAATAAAATATGAATATTTTGCTTGCTAAAGAAAATAGTAATGTTATAATTTAATTGTAACGATTACAAATATGTATTATTGACATTGGTCGTGTAATCGTTCATCAAGGAAGGACACAAAATATGAGAGAAAGAGTAGAAGATGTTTTGAATAGAATAAAACCGTCTCTGCAGGCAGACGGCGGTAACATCGAGCTCGTTGACGTTGGAGAAGATGGAATAATTAAGGTCAAGCTAACCGGAGCGTGCGGAGCCTGCCCAATGAGCCAGATGACTCTAAAAATGGGCATTGAAAAACTGCTCAAAGAGGAAATTCCCGAGGTGGTCGAGGTGGTTTCCGTTTAGTGCAGCAAGCTGGATGACAAGGTGTACATCAAAATAAGTACAATGGGTGCAGCTTCAAGACGAGACGGAATAAGGGGGAAGTGATGGCTTTGGTAAGTGCGGCTGAAGTGTTTCAATTTGCAGTGAAAATTGAGGAAAACGGGTATGATTTTTACACTAAATATGCGGAAAAACTTGATTCGAACTCGGAGAAGGAGATTTTTCAGTATTTAGCAGGTGAAGAGTCAAAGCATATAAAAATTTTTTCCCGTATGCTCGACAGCATCGAGTCTTTTAAACAGCCAATAAACTATCCGGACGAATATTTTGCCTATCTGCAGGCTTATGCGGATAACTTGATATTCAAGCCAGGTGATCTTGATGCTGAAATTGCACAAATCAAAGACACAGAATCAGCAATAGATTTTGGAATTAAAAGAGAGCTCGACTCCATTCTCTACTACCAGGAAATAAAATCATTCGTCCCAAAAGCTGAAAAAGACCACATTGATACAATTATCAGTGAAGAAAGAAAGCATTTTACTAAACTTTCACAGATGAAAAAAGAATTATAGGCGAATAAACATTCTATCGTTCAGGTGAAAATATAGGTAAGTGAACTTTCAAATGTAAAAGTTTCAAACTGGCACTTGCCTATGGTTTTTACCTATAGAATGTAATGATATGAAATTGTAACCTAATAGCTCTGTTGAGCATAGAAATTCCGGTATAAATAACCGGAACCTTAATGAATAAAACCATAAGTGCTGATAATAATGCCATGCATGGATAATTCACACTCACAGGGGCCATAGGAAGATCAGGATTTTGATGAAAAAGTGTATTCGATAAGATTATAAATAAAGCTCAATTAACCCAGGGAAGGAGGCTGTTATGAGAAAGTTCTGGCTAAGACCGGTTACACACTGCAAAGAAGGCTGCTGTATTTTGTCCTGGGCATGACGCAAAACTGCCCTCTTTCGCATTATTTTTATATACCATATAGATGAAAGGGAGTACCACGGATGAACACTAAAATGGAAAAAGCGTTAAATGAACAATTGAATGCAGAACTGTACTCAGCCTACCTGTATCTTTCAATGTCAACCTATTTCGAGAGCTTGAATTTTTCTGGTTTTGCGAACTGGATGCGTGTGCAAGCGCAGGAAGAAACCGGACATGCAATGAAATTTTACTCCTACATCTTTGAGCGGGACGGCGCAGTTACATTGACTGCTATCGATGCGCCGACGACGAGCTGGAAATCTCCACTCGAAGCCTTTGAAAACGCATACCAGCATGAAGTAAAGGTATCAGGACTTATTCATGATCTCGTATATCTGGCTCGCGCGGAAAAAGACATTCCGACTGAGAACTTTTTGCAGTGGTTCGTCGAAGAACAGGTCGAAGAAGAATCATCAACCCTTGGAGTTGTACAGAAATTGAAACTTATCAAAGATTCTGCAAACGGTCTGTTTATGCTCGACAGTCACCTCGGCCAGAGAGGATCTCAATAACCGTTACGTCGTTACAATGAAGGTTTTTTTACGGCAGACTGGATATGTTATATAAAAAAGTTTTGTATCACGCATACTTACAAAGAGAGCGTGAAATAAATTCAATGTGATGTGAATCCCTGGCGGGATATGTCCTTGACAGGATGTATCCCTGGTGGGATATGTCACTTTGTGACTGAGTATCAAACAGTAACTTGCTCGAAGTTACTTAGAAGTGGTCTACGTCCCTGGCGGGATGTATCCCTTGGGGACCGAATATCGTAAAGTAACTTTAATTGAAGTTACTCAAAAGCTGCATATATCCCTGTAAAAACGCCATTATCCTCATACATCGTGATGGAAATACAACCGGTGGAGTGAGAAATAATCAGTATTGTCACAATCTATTGAGTTGTAGAAGGTTTTGCACTTTTTAAGAAGAGAGAAATGCAAAATAAATCAGTGCCACTTAAACACAATAAACCTTCAATCGGGTCGTTAAAAGATTTCCTCATTAATGGGGGAATACATCCTTCCTATCAGCGGCTAAGAATTTACGAATTTCTTGCGAAAAATAACTCCCATCCGACCGTGGATATAATATACAGCAGTCTGCTGAAGGAAATACCTACTCTCTCAAAAACAACCGTTTATAATACATTGAACCTCTTTCATCAGAAGGGAATTGTATATGGGCTCACGATAGACGAAAACGAAGTCCGTTATGATGCCAATATGAAACCCCATGCTCATTTTAAATGTGTACAGTGCGGCCATATCTTCGACATTGAAATTGATAGTACCTTTATCGCAAATGGATTTGTTTGCCAACATAAGGTAAATGAGCGGCATCTCTATCTTAAAGGCATCTGCAGCAACTGCATGAAAGCAAAACCGGACTGTGAATAAAACTTTCGCACAAATGAGGAATGGTTACTGCACAGCGCTTTTAAGTAACCTCAAATAAATTACCTGTGATACTATGTCCCACGAGGGATCGGCCGTTATAATTAAACAATATTTTTTTGGGAGGTGCACATTGAAAAGCGTAAAAGGAACACAGACAGAAAAAAACCTGCTTGCCTCATTTGCAGGTGAATCTCAGGCTCGAAACAGGTATACGTTTTTTGCATCAAAAGCCAGAGACGAAGGCTACATGCAGATAGCCAATATTTTTACCGAAACAGCTGATAATGAGAAGGAGCATGCAAAACGATTTTTTTCATTTCTTGAAGGAGGGGAGACAGAGATTGTTGCAGGATATCCTGCCGGTATCGTCGGCACAACTCTCGACAACCTGAAAGCGGGGGCTGCCGGTGAAAATGTCGAACACACCTCAATATACCCCGGCTTTGCCGACGTTGCAGATAAAGATGGATTTCCCCAGATTGCAAGCCTCTTCAGAAGAGTAGCAGAGGTCGAGGTGTGGCATGAAAAGAGGTACCAAAAACTCATTAAAAATCTTGAAGAAGGAAAGGTGTTTAAAAAAGACACCCCTGTCCTGTGGAAATGCCTTAACTGCGGGCGCGTACATGAGGGACCCGAACCGCCGAAAAAGTGCCCGACCTGCCTGCACCCGATGTCTTACTTCGAACTTTATGTAGAAAGCTACTGAGAAAAAACTGCAACAAAAATAAAAGATAAATCATGGGGAACAGTTTTTACTGTTCCTCGTGCGTGATTCGGGCAATCAGTCATATAGGTACGACTCGCAATTTCGCATAGCGACCTATAAAAACGTGTAGTGCTTCTTCAGAGTGTGTGTAACTTTCCACCTGCATTTAAGTCCTGCAGGAAAAATGACATAATCTCCCTGTTCTATATCTATAGTTTCATCATCCGTCGTAATAGATGCTCTTCCCTCGATGATATAGCAGTGTTCATCATTTGTGTATGACCAGTCGAACTCGGACTTCTCCTTCTCCCATATCCCCCACGAATCGATGCCTCTTTTCTTTGCCTCTGCATCACTGATTCTCTCTTTTATTATATGGCTCACTCGCATACCTCCCGATATTACTGCTGCATTAAAAGCGGCGACTTCGCGGCCTATTCCGAACGGGACATAGTATCACAGATAACTTGTTCGAAGTTACCCAGTACTACGGCGATACTTATTGATTCTATGGTATAAGATACACCTCTTTGACACAAAAGACGCATTTACCTCTGCTAAAAATATTTTAATCGCACTTGATATGAAAAGTATCGCTGTAGCACTAGAAGATAGAACATGAAGCTACCCCCATGCACATCAGGACGACGGTGTCTGTTTCCTTCGGGCGAGCTCCGAAACCCGCAACGATTATAACAACGGCAAACATTATATTTATTCAAATAAGAATATACGGCCTCTTCTCTTGATCGTATTGGACTGTTACATGGGTATCAAACACCGATCGTACGGTGACTGCATCAATGACTTCAGCCGGGATACCGGTTTTCATCACCCGGCCTTCCCGTAAAAGTACAATCTTTTTTGTAAAACGGGCCGCATGATTGATATCGTGTGTAATCAGTACTATTGTCTTGTTCATTTCCTCGTTGAACTTCCGCAGGAGCTTGAATATCTCTACCTGATAATTGATGTCCAGATTCGCAGTAGGTTCATCAAGAAACAGGACATTCGACTCCTGAGCAATAGCCTGGGCGATAAAGACTCGTTTCAGCTCCCCTCCGGACAGCTCTGAAAGATGCCTGCCAGCAAACTTTTCAAGCCCAAGCATTTGCATCGACTCCCGCACGATGCGGGTATCTCTGGGCTTTTCCATTTCGAATCTCTTCAGGTAGGGAAATCTGCCCATCATTACAATATCCCGTACCAGGTATGGAAGGGATGAAGGGAGGTCCTGAGGAAGGAATGCAACGTGTCGCGCAAATTCTTTTTTTTTGTACGCATTAAGGGGCCTTCCGTAAAGGTAAATATGCCCCCGCATATCTCTGATTACACCGGTCAGCGCTTTTATGAGAGTAGTTTTCCCGGCCCCGTTCGGTCCGAGTATTGACAGGAATTCCCCCTCAGCAACATCGAGCGAAATATCCTGAAGAACGGCAGTGCCGTCATACTCGACAAAAAGATTGCGTGTTTCAATCACAAAACTCAAAATATCCTCTCCGACCCTGTTCTCTATCTCATACCGCCATCAGAACCATAGTTTCTTCTTGCCCTTTAAAAGAAGGAAAATAAAAAAGGGTGAACCGAATAATGATGTAATAACCCCTACCGGTATTTCCAATCCGCTTCCGAAAAGTATTCCCGGCAGAACCCGACCTATCATATCCGATAGGGGCAAAAAAGCAGCACCGGATATAATGCTTACAGGAATCAGCACCCGGTGTTTCGGTCCGAATACGAGCCTCATTGAGTGGGGAATAATGAGACCGACAAATCCGATTGTGCCTGTAAGCGACACTGCCGTTGCAGTGATGAGCGAGGTAGTTGAAAAAAGAATAAGCCGGATGCTGTCGGTATTCACTCCAAGGCTTATAGCTCGCTCATCGCCGAGGGCAATCAGATCAAGGTCTTTGTTGAACAAAAAGGTAAATCCGCTTAAAACGAGAATCGTGGCGGCAGCGGGTATCATATATCGATGGAAACCGGCGAGGCTTCCCATCAGCCAGTAAATGATCTCATGGGATCTGTCACCGGCAAGAGACATGATCAGCACAAGCCCTGATGAAAAAAGATAGCTTACAATTACCCCGGATAGAATAATGGTGAGCATCTGCACCCTTCCTTTCGTGCGCGCGAGAAAGTACACGAAGAACATCGTAGAAACAGCACCGCCGAATGCAAATACCGGAAGAAGGGTTTTAAAGTACGCATCGATAACATAGGATAAAAAGATGGCAAGCGCAGCACCGAAAGATGCACCAGCCGATATACCGAGTGTATATGGATCCGCAAGAGGGTTTTTCAGCAATGCCTGAAACACGAGACCCGAGACAGAAAGCGCCGCACCGACAAACATGCCGAGAAAAACCCGCGGTATACGTATCTTCACAATAATATCGCGGGATACAGTGGTAATTCCACTCGTGTCAAAGAAAAAAGAGGTAAGTATTCGAAACGTGTCTTTAAGCGGCACATTTACCGAACCGAGGGAGGTGCTCACGATAAAACTGATAAAAAGAACAACGATCAAAAGAAGTATGTGAAAGTATTTTTTCATTAAAAAGCCTCTGGATGAAGAAACTGAGCGATTTCTTTGAGGGCATTCAACACCCTGGGTCCCGGACGCAGAAATTGATCGGGATCTGGAATGAGAATCTTACGATTTTTAATGGCCCTGATATCCGCAACGTGCTCGTGTATTGAAAGAAACTGCTTCAAGTCCGCCTCGTGACCCAGCACAATTGCCTCGGGATTCAGTACAAGAAGCTGCTCTTCGTTCAGTCTCGGATACTCCAGCTCTCCTTCAGGCACTACTCTTCCACCGGCCATGGTAATAAGATCTCCGGGCAGGCTGGTTCTGCCTGCTCCATAAAGTGGATTATCAAATATTTCAATAAAAGTAGTTACTGGACGAACACTTTTTTTTTGCACATGTTGTACCACATCAGCCGCGCCGTTTTGCAGAGATTGTATCAGCTCCCCGGCCCCCTCTTCGTGGGAAAACATCCTGCCGAACTGATACACAGAATCGAGAAGAGCGGAGTATGTTTTGGGATTGTAAACAAACACCTGTATACCGAGACTGTCAAGCTGCCTCTTTATCTTGAGGGGAACAACGGTACCTATTATGACAACATCCGGCGATGCAGCCTGTATCTTTTCAATGTTCGGGCTGGAAAATCCGCCCATCCTCTGCTTCGACCGGACAAAATCAGGCGGGTAATTGCAAAAATCTGAAATTCCGACAACAGTATCACGAATACCGATTGCAAAAAGCGTTTCCGTTGCGCCTGGCGAGAGCGAGACGATTTTCGTCAGATTTCCCGGTACCGTGACTCTGCTGCCGATGGAGTCAACACCGGTTCCAGCCGAAGCATACTGACTAAAAAATAAACTGCACGAAAATACAACAAGTGCTGAAATTATGGAAATACAGCTGCGCAATTTCACTGAAACACCGCTCAATGGAGATACTTCCTCTCAAAGTAAATGAAATACTATGAAAGTGGCGCAAGTCCCACAAGGGGATAGTCCCGCCAGGGATAGTCCCACAAGGGGATAGCCACTTCGCGGTCAAGTTTTAAAAGTAACTTAATCGAAGTTACTTAGAAGTCAAGCGAATACTATAGTGTGCCCTATATCCCGCCTGCATGAAAAATGATTCAACAATCACCCCTTTCTTATTATATTAAAGACTCAATTGTGCGGGGTTACTGATTAAAAATAGCGCATGTCCCTGGCGGGATGTATCCCTTACAGGATGTATCCCCCTGGGATGTATCCCAGGGGGACTGACCCTTAACAGGCTGTGTATCAAAAAGTTACTTCTTGAGAAGTTACTTAGAAGACCGTATACCAGAGGGGGACGAAAAATGGACAGGGAATCTATTGTTAAGCAGGCGTTCAAACTCGGATTCGATTATGAGAAAAAGTACAGAGGGTGTTCCCAGTGCGCGATCGCTGCGATACAGGATGCACTCGGTACTCGCAATGATTTTATTTTCAAGGCAGGGAGCGGGCTTGCAACAGGCGGAGGGCTGCTTCGCGTTGGTCTTTGTGGAGGCTATTCTGGAGGAGTCATGGTCATGAGCTCGTACTTTGGCAGAACACGCCAAAAGTTCGACGACGATCGAGAAGACAAGTACTGTTCATATAACATGGCAGTTGCATTATACGAACGGTACATGGAAAAGTACGGGAGTGTCATTTGTATGGATATCCATAATAAGATATTCGGACGGAGCTTCGACCTTTGGAACAAGGAAGAGAAAGTAGCATTCGAGGAAGCAGGAGCGCATGCCGACAAATGTACGACCGTCGTTGCGGATGCTTCGGCATGGACTACAGAGCTTATTCTCGATGAACTCGAAAAAAGAGGACTCTCACTGAACGATTTTGATTATCTGCGGCATAGTATGCAGTAGTTCATTTCAAACATAGTGTACAAGTCTCATTACAACAGGTAAGAGAAGATGGATTATCCAATCAAGATCAGCCCATCCATACTATCTGCAGACTTCGGCAACCTGCGCCATGATGCCCTTGCAGCGGAAAAAAACGGTGGATGCGCTATTCATATTGACATCATGGACGGTCATTATGTACATAACTTTTCATTCGGTGTAAATATCGTACCCGCCCTTAAAAAACATGTGCATATCCCGATCGTCACACATCTGGAGATAGACAACCCGGATGTATTTATTGGCGATTTCGCCCGCGCTGAAAGCAACATGGTTGTGGTTCAGGAAGACACCTGTCCTCATCTTCCGTATACAATTAACGCGATTAAAGAAATGGGGGTAAAAGCAGGCATCGGAATCAATCCCGACCGAGGATTTGAAAAACTCGAGGCCAACCCGGAAATCCTGCGGGAGATCGACCTGCTCATTATCATGGCGGTATACCCAGGATACGGAGGTCAGCCGTTTTCACCCGTAACAGTGCCGAAAATAAGAAGAGCATGTGCCATGCGAGAAGAAGCACAGGCTTCCTTTGATATTGGTGTAGACGGGGCAGTTAACAGCAGCACTGCACCCGATATCGTGAGAGCAGGCGCAAATTACCTCATAGCCGGATCGAGCGTTTTCACAGACAATATTACTGCCAGTATGAAAAAACTTCATGCTTCAGCTGCAGCAGCCCTGGCAATCTGACTGCGCCGAAACTATCCGACAAATACCTCTATGCATCCATTATATCCTTTAGTAACTTCACGTGAAGTTACTTACAGATACTCGGTCCCCCGTGAATACATCCCGCAAGGGATACATCCCGCAAGGGATACATCCCGCAAGGGATCGGCCGCAAAGTCGCCGCTTCTAAGACAGGTTTTTATGAAGTTCAATAAACTCTATTATCTTTTTTTTCCTGTTCATCCTTTCAACAAGCTCTTCTATCTCGCCCTTGGCGCTGAAGAAAAGGATCTGCCACCCGTGCTCTGCAATATCCATCAGGGTCCTGAACTGGCTCTCGAGTCTGTCGGGGTCTGCCTTTATAAAGGGGTCATCAAAAATAAAGAAACCGCGGTTGTCCTTCAGCAGGCTGCTGCCGAGTGCGAGCCTGACGCTGAGATAGAGCTGGTCGTAAGCACCGGAAGACAGCTTTTCCGCACTCAATACTTCGCCATTTTCTTTCCGAACGTCGATCGATGCAGCCTCCCGGTTATAAAGCACCTGGGTGTATCGTCCTCCGGTAATATCTTTGAAATAACCTGTTACGCTGCTTGCAGGACCGAAAAGCCCCTGCACCTTCTCCTTTTCCTCCTTCTCAATCCGCTCAAACAGATTCAACACGGCAAGAACATTTTCACGCATAGTCTCCCATGCATCGATAAACCCGGCAAGTAGTTTTTTCACTGCTTCCAGATCCACTGTTGTTGCACAGGGCAAATGCTCGCCATCCTGGTCCAGCACGAAATTTACCTCCCTCTCCACCTCTTCCAGTTTGCGTCTACATTGCACAATCTCATCAACATACTTTTCACGCGCCTCATTTTTTCGGTTCAGTTCGTCTTTAACCCGAAAAAGCTCCTCCTCATTGAAAGTAATGCCAGCTGCCTTCTCTCTATATTGACGTAAACCCTCAATCCGACTTTTCCAATATCGTGTGCGCGCATCGCGTTTTGAATTGCTTTCTTCTCCGAGCAACTCCCTCAAAAGAGCCTGTCGTTCCTGTATTTCAGCATAGAGTTTCTTTTTCTGCTGTAATTTGTCCGTAAACTGGTCAAGGGTTGTCAAACCGCTTGATTCCTGTATTTGTCGTATCCTGTCTTTTTCAGCCATAATACTGCTCTCAATGGTCTGCAGCCTCTGCGTTTTGAGTGCTTGAACGGTTCCCTTTAATCCGTTCACCTCGCCGAGAAGATCGTTCACTTCATTTGAAAGAAATGTACAGTTATCTTCAAACTTCTGGACATTTTCCAGCACCTGTTCCAGATTCCCCGTGTTCATACCATTGGTAGAGAGCAGCATATTCACCTCTTTGAGCTCGCTGTCCAGTTTACCTTTTTTTCGTAACAATATGAGTTTGAAAGCAGAAACAGCGATAAAACCGAGCAGAAAAAATACCCCAATGTAAAAAAAATAGGCCTCTCTGGTAAATACGACTCCCATGAGGGACAACCCGGTAAGCACAACCACGACGGCAAAAAGAACGGTCATAAACCTGCTCTTTGAAGCCTGAGCAGCAATCTCTGCAGACCGTGCCTTCATGTATCGTATCCGTGGCCGAATTTCATTGTTTATGATTTCACGCTTCTCGTCGAGTATTTGCTGGGAGCGCCTCTTATCCTCGAACTTTTCACGCACATCCATCAAAACAGATTCTTTTTCACCTATCATCCTGGTTGTATCGGCCTTCTCGTTTTCCAGGTGCACGATACTGTTTTCACAGTTTCTCCACTCCTGCTCATCTTTATCTGTGAAGGGCGCCAGTTCAGCAAGCCTCAGCTCATTTATCTCTATTGTATCAAGGGCCCCCGAACACTTTTCAAACAATTCTCTTCTACGGGCGTCTTCAAGGTTTTCAAGGTTGGTAGAAAGCCCCGCTATGTACTCATCAAGCAGTACCTTCTTCTCATAGAGCTCATCAAAGCCTGATGACTTCATTTCTTCTATCAGTAACTCTATCTGCTCCATTAGACTGGAAGCTCTGTCAAGCCTCGTTTTAAGTTTTTCACCCTTTATATCTCTGAATGTTTCTCCAGGCGTCAACCTAGCCATCTCGAACAGGGCCGCCTTTATATGGGCGATCTCGGCTGTTTTCAGGCCGGTCAGCCTATCCGTTATATCGGTAAAAAAATCATCCTGTTTTGAAATGGACAGGTTGCTGTTCCGTATGATAAATAAGTTGGAGCACTCCCGTTGTGTGAGGCCTGTTACATCGGTGAGAAACCCTTTTTCCGGAAGTTTTTGATCATCTCCGCCCTGTCTTTCAACGAGCACGTATCCTTCAGGCAAATGGGCCACCCTGTCGATACGCGAAAATTCTGTCAGCTTCCTACCGAAGAGAAGTTTAACGAGCGCATCAATCGTAAGACTCTTACCCTCTTCATTCTTCCCGAAAATGACGCTGAACGGTCCGGGGGTAATTGGACTTTTAAAGGAAAGCGGTCCGTACCGTGTAATGTGAAACTCTTTGATCCTCATAAGTAATCAACCTTGGTCCTGCTGCCTCAGGCTCGCATTAATCATGGCCTGCACTGCCGTATTGTAGAGCTGTTCCTTTTTATTCTCGCCGAACCTCCCCTTATTCAGCTTTTTAAGAAACATGGAAAAAAGATCATCATCAAGAATATTTCGTATATCTTTGTAAAGAGGGGTAAAGGTTACGATTTTTCCCCGTATCAATCTCCGTATCTCCTCTGTGAGTTGTGTTTCATTGGTGGAACACTCTTCTCCGTGAAAATAGCCTTTAACCGTGAGAAGAAGCTTCTGGTCGGGAGTCATCGTATCAAGAATTCTTGAGACTCTTTCAACAGGCTTCTGTTTGTCAGACGGATTGAGCGCAACCACGACCTCTTCATAAAAGGATGTACCAATTGTTCTTCCCTCGGGAGACCTGCCGACCTCGAATATATTTACCTTCCGTCTACCCGTTTCCCTGCTGGAAATAGACACAGGAGATCCCGGATAAATAAAAAAGCCTCCGTTTGGCAACGACCGCACATCGAAACGAGTATGAAAATGGCCAGCCAGAACGTATGTAAAGTCGAGTCCGTTAAAATAGGAAAGTCTGAGGGGCATGTACCGCCCGGCACCCTCTTCTCCGAAATCAAGCCTTGAAAAAAAGGCATCAATCAGTTCACCATGATAGAGAAGAATGTGGGAATTTTTAGTATCGAGAAGTTCTTTAAAAGAACGGAGTGTGCGCAGGACCTCTTCAGAACCAGCAGGTATATAGGGTAAACCCCATATACACACATCCTCAAACGTGAATGGTTTGCTGACATCATTCATTACCACCGCATCGTCACCGAAATACCGCCCACCTTCATAGACCGCCTGATCATGATTACCCGGAAGCAGCAGTATCTTAAAGGAATTGTTTGAAAAAAGCCCTCTTAATTCGGCACGTATTGTATCTGCATCCGCCCCGCTGTTAAAGAGATCTCCGGCAACTGCAATAACGTCCACCTGTTCACTTTTTCCCAGTTCAATCAGGCTAACGAGTGCATTCCAGCGTTCATCATCTATTGCCCTTAGATGAATATCTGCTGTATGGAGTATTTTCATATTCTTTACCTATGGTTTCAATACCGGTGGTTTGTCAGGGATACACATGTTGAAAATAGTAATGGAGAACATACCGCTCACAGTCGGCAGTAATAAAGCAATCGAGCTCAACTCGGCTGAATTATGAACGATCAGCAGAGGTTAATACGGAGTAATAAAAAGGCGGAAGAACGAGCTGTCAAACCGATGCTATTTATTGGTGTCGGAAATATCAACTCCGATATCACCCCGCTGTGTCTCTTCCGGGGCCTGCTGGGCAGGAGCCTGCTGGGCTTCTTTGTTGAGCTTCATTATGTCCTTCGTTTCCACCCTACCCTGGCGAGCATTGAGATATCCGAGAATAAAACTTACAAGCAGAAAAAGCGCGGCAAGTGTCGTCGTGATTTTCGTCATCACATTTCCAGTCTGTGTACCGAAAGCTGATTGACTTCCGCCTCCAATAAACCCAAGTCCGCCACTGCTTCCAGGCTGAAGAAGAATTATAACCATCAAAAGAAGCGCTATAAAGAAAAAAAGAGCTGTCAAAGCCATTAACATAACACATCACCTTCTATTTTAACATTTCAGGGGATGGCACCCATAAGATACACTTACGTGCATCAACAGATGCATCCTTGCCCTCTTTATACAACACATTATTACCTATTATGACAACACCTCAATTGCAGACGGATTTACTTCATCATTGCTGAAAACCAACGATCCTCAAAAAAGAATCCGATTTAAGAGATGCACCGCCAACAAGCGCTCCGTCGATATTATCCTTTGCCATGAGCCCGTCTACATTCTCGGGTTTGACGGAACCACCGTAAAGAATACGCAATCCTTCGGCTGTTTGTGCGCTGTATAAATCCGCAACGGTTCTCCTGATAAAACCGTGAACCCCATCCGCATCTTCAGGCGTCGCTGTTTTCCCGGTGCCGATCGCCCACACAGGCTCATAGGCAATTACAAGAATACGCATATCATCCACTGAAACATCCCGCAGCCCGCCTACCACCTGGCTTTTCACAATGTCTTCGGTTTTCCCCGCTTCCCGCTCCTCCAAAAGTTCCCCGACACAGAGGATCGGTATGAGCCCCTTTCGGAGAGCCTGCAGTACCTTTTTGTTGACGGTATCATTATCTTCATGAAAGATATGCCGTCTCTCGCTGTGCCCGAGTATTACATGACTGCAGCCGACTGAAATCAGCATATCGGCTGATATCTCTCCTGTAAAAGCGCCCTTGTCCTCGAAATACATGTTCTGTGCGCCAAGCATCACGACGCTGTTTTCAAGTGCGCGTTTTACGTCACTGATGAGAGGAAATGACGGGCAAACGAGTATATCCCGGTCATCTGTATCCCGAACCTCCCGCGAAAGTGCTTCTGCAAGACCGACGGCAGAATCTCTGTCGAGATACATTTTCCAGTTTCCCGCAATCAACGCTTTTCTCATTCTGTGCTTCCTTCCCCTTTAAAAGCGGCGTATGTCCTTTCAGGACCGATCCTTTACAGGACCGAGTATCAAACAGTAACTTTCACGAAGTTACTTAAAAGTGGTCTACGTCCCTAGCGGGATGTATCCCCGGGGGGCCAAATATCATAAAGTAACTTCACGAGAAGTGACTTGTAAGTGACATACATCCCGGGAACCAAATATCATAAAGTAACTTCGCGAGAAGTGACTTAGAAGAATGGTTTTAATGGGATTGGCTTAAATCGTAATAATATCTACGGCTCCTTGTCTTGCAGTGCCTCAATCCCCGGGAGATCTTTTCCCTCGAGAAACTCGAGAGACGCTCCTCCCCCGGTAGACACATGATCGATTTTTTGGGCGACGCCTATTTTATTTACCGCCGCAACAGAATCCCCACCGCCGATAACAGTCGTCGCGTTACACGATGCGAGGGCTTTCGCAATCTGATTTGTCCCTCGTGCAAACTTATCTATTTCAAACACGCCCATCGGTCCGTTCCAGAACACCGTTCGTGCACGCTTTACTTCTTTTTTATAGGCCCTGATTGTCTTCGGTCCGATATCCACCCCGATCATCTGTGGAGGTATTGCATTGGTATCGACCGTCCTCGTTTTCGAGCCCTCCTCAACCCTGTTCGTCACGATATGATCGTACGGAAGCATGAGATTGACACTCTTTTCATCAGCTTTTTTTATGAGCTCAAAGGCAAGGCTCACCTTTTCGGTCTCTACGAGTGAATTGCCGATTTCAAAGCCCTTTGCCTTGAGAAATGTATAACACATTCCCCCGCCGATGATAAGCGTATCGACCTTTTCGAGAAGCTTTTCCAGTATCCCGATTTTGCTTGAAACCTTTGCGCCGCCGATAATCGCCACATACGGCTCTTCCGGCTGATAGAGGAGTTTTCCTAAAAAGTTGATCTCCTTTTCCATGAGAAAGCCGCCGACTGCTGGGAGTAAATGAGCAACGCCCTCAGTCGACGCATGCGCCCGGTGCGCCGTGCCGAACGCATCGTTCACATAGATATCTGCATAGGCCGCAAGTGCCTTTGCAAAATTCGGGTCATTCGTCTCCTCCTCCTTGTGAAACCGCACATTTTCAAGGAGAACGACATCACCGCCCTGCATGCCAGAGATAATTTTTTCCGTTTCTTCACCAATACAGTCCCTGGTGCAGATTACATCCTTGCCGATAAGCTCGGAGAGGCGCTTTCCGACCGGGGCAAGACGCAACTCCTCCTTGACCTGGCCTTTCGGCCTTCCCAGATGGCTCATGAGAATAAGCCTTGTATTCTGCTCTAGAACATAATTAATCGTAGGCAGTGCAGCCCTTATTCTCGTGTCATCCGTGATGTTTCCCTCTTTATCAAGCGGCACGTTGAAATCCACACGCATAATGACACGCTTTCCGGCCAGGTCAGCATCTCTCACACTTTTCTTGTTGAGCATAAATGTCTACTCCGAGTTAGAATAGTTTCCCGATGAGATCCACGACCCTGTTCGAATATCCCCATTCGTTGTCGTACCAGGATACGAGCTTGACGAGTTTATTATCGATAACCATCGTTGCAAGAGAATCGAAAACAGAGGAATGAGGGTTCCGGATAACATCAGTGGAAACAATCGGATCGGTGCAGTATTCGAGAATACCTTTCATGGGCCCTGAAGAGGCTTTGGCCATCGCTTCGTTCACCGACTCTTTACTCGCCTCTTTTTCCACAACAGCGACGAGGTCGACGATTGAGCCGGTCGGCACAGGCACTCTCATCGCCATTCCGTCAAGCTTGCCGTTCAAGTCAGGAATTACTTTTCCGATTGCCTTTGCAGCACCTGTTGTTGTAGGAATAATATTGATTGCCGCCGAACGCGCCCTTCTCATATCACTGTGAGGAGAATCAACCAGTTTCTGATCGTTTGTATATGCATGTGTAGTCGTCATTAATCCCCGAACAATGGTAAAGTTATCGTGCAGAACCTTCGAAATCGGCGCGAGACAGTTCGTTGTACACGATGCGTTCGAAACGATTTTGTCCTCCGGGGTAAGCATTTCTTCGTTAACACCGAGGACAATCGTCCTGTCGATCTCATCCTTTGCAGGAACGGTAAGAATGGCCTTCTTTGCCCCCGCCTCAAGATGCATGGCAACCTGCTGCCTCTTTCTGAACACACCGGTCGACTCGATTACACAATCGACACCGAGTGTCTTCCAGGGCAGCTTTGATGGGTCCTTTTCGCTCGAAACCTTTATTACTTTCCCGTTAACTTTTAACGCGCTTCCCTGGGCCTCCACAGTACCGTCAAACCTCCCGAACACCGAATCGTATTTGAGAAGAAGTGCGAGCTGATCGGGGCTGAACATATCGTTAATTGCAATTATATCCACTTCGGCCCTTCCCTGCGCAATTCTAAACACATTTCTCCCTATTCTTCCAAAGCCATTGATTGCAACCTTTACAGACATTCAATACCCTCCGTTATAAATAATATTCCATAAAGTGTAATAATTTTTGGCACAATCATCAAGCAATTATTATTATACCGCCGGTATACCCGTTAGTATTTGTTAACAAACACGACCCGGTATAACTTCAGCTGATATATATCACAGAGAAAATGCTATTAGTGCCGTGGTACCGCTTACCGGCGGTAATATTCCTGAACCTGAACGTTCCGAAATCGATCAGGCAGTACACCCTTATTTTCTTTTCAGCACCGACATGAATGCGCTCTGTGGTATATCTACATTCCCAACACTCTTCATCCGTTTTTTCCCCTCTTTCTGCTTCTCAATGAGTTTTCTCTTTCTCGTAATATCACCGCCGTAGCACTTCGCAAGCACATTCTTTCCGACCGCGCTGATGGTTTCCCTCGCAATAATCTGGCCCCCCACGGCAGCCTGAAGAGGAATCTTGAAAAGATGTGGAGGTATCTCTTGCCTGAGCGCTTTTACAGTTTCCTTTCCCCTTGTGAACGCTTTATCCCGCCGCACAATCTGTGAAAGTGCATCAACCTGCTTCCCGGATACAAGTATATCCAGTCTCACAAGGTCGGCTCTTCGGTAATCGAGGTGTTCATAATCAAGCGAGGCATATCCTCTGCTTACGGATTTTAATTTGTCATGAAAATCATAGATGATTTCTGCAAGGGGCATCTCGTACTGAACTTCAACTCTTCTGTCACCTATGTAGCTCATATCCTTTTGAATTCCGTTTCTTTCAATAGCAATCTTCATAATATTCCCGATATACTCCTCGGGTGTAATAATTGAAGCCCTGACAAACGGCTCCTCTGCATACTCGTACTGGCCCTGATCGGGAAAATACACGGGATTGTCAATGATCCTGCGCACCCCATCGTATACGTGGTACTCGACACTCGGTGCAGTGATGACGAGGGAGAGAGAAAACTCTCTCTCCAGGCGCTCCTGAACGACCTCGAGGTGAAGGAGTCCGAGAAACCCGCACCTGAACCCAAAACCCAGGGCCGTTGAGGATTCCGGTTCATATATCAAGGATGCATCGTTGAGCTTGAGCTTCTCCATTGCCCGTGACAGTTCTTCGTAATCATCGGACGCAACCGGATAAATGCTCGCGTATACCATGGGCTTTACTTCCTTGTAGCCCGGCAGTGGAGACGAAGCTGCGTTTTCCTCTGTTGTTATAGTATCGCCGACTCTTGTTCTGGATATTTCTTTTATACCGGCAATAATATAGCCTACTTCCCCGGGACTCAGCCTATCTCTCTCTACCAGTTCCGGTCTGAATATACCGACTTCCTCAACCTTGTATCGTGCGTCGTTTGACATGAGTATGATTCTGTTCTCACCTTTTACCGATCCGGAAAACACCCGGACATTGATCACCACGCCCCTGTACATGTCGAAATGCGAATCGAAAATAAGCGCTTTGAGCGGCTCCTGGGCACTCCCTTCCGGGGGCGGAACCCTCTGGACAACGGCATCGAGGACCTCGCGCATCCCGGTACCTTCCTTCGCGCTCACGGACAGTATTTCTTCATCCTTGAACCCGAGCTCATCTATAATCTGTCGTTTTGTGCCATCAATGTCGGCTTGTGGGAGGTCGATCTTGTTGATAACAGGGATTATCTCGAGATCATGCTCCAGAGCCATATAGAAATTAGAAATTGTCTGAGCCTCGATGCCCTGCGATGCGTCAACAAGCAGAATAACACCCTCGCATGCAGCGAGTGACCTCGAGACTTCATAGGTAAAATCGACATGTCCCGGTGTGTCGAGAAGGTTCAGAGTATACACCTGGCCTGGCCGATACTCATACTCAATTGTGACCGGGTGAGACTTGATGGTGATCCCTCGCTCCTTCTCTATCTCCATACTGTCGAGAAACTGTTCGTTTTGCGCTTCGGGATTGAGAATACCCGAAAGTTCCAGAAACCTGTCTGCAAGGGTCGACTTGCCGTGATCGATGTGTGCAATGATAGAAAAGTTTCTTATATACGCTGTTTCATTCATAATGCGTTCTCTATCCACAGAGATGTCCGCTGAGTCCGGGAAAAGTCCCGTACAGGGAAAGTCCTGTTCAGGGCTTTTTCCGTACAGCCTACGTCCCGCACAGGCAAAGTCCCGTACCGGGAACGTGCCTCATATTAATAACGGATGGACGCCAGGCCCATCCGTTATTGCTGTATCATATCCGTTTATTGCGGCATTCGGGTTTATAATGTAATGCTAACGTCAGACGGCAAGTTCCCCTCTGCATACGAGCGGGAGTTTTGCATAGTCTATCGGATTTATTCATCCGACGGTTTACCCAGAAAGCACCGGCATTCTATATGTACACCTATCGATCCTTTATTGCAGCCTGCGCAGCGGCAAGACGCGCGATCGGGACCCTGAAGGGAGAGCAGCTCACGTAATTCATACCAACACGGTGGCAGAACTCAACGGATGACGGTTCTCCACCGTGTTCGCCGCAGATGCCGATTTTGAGATCTTTTTTTGTCTTTCTTCCCCTCTGTATGCCGATATCAACGAGCTGCCCGACGCCCTCCTGATCGAGCGCCTGAAAGGGATCTTTCTCTAAAATACCCTTGTTAATATACTCCGGCAGGAACACACCGGCATCATCACGGGAATACCCGAATGTCATCTGTGTAAGATCGTTTGTACCGAATGAGAAAAATTCGGCTTCCTCCGCGATCTTGTCGGCAACAAGCGCAGCGCGCGGAATCTCTATCATCGTGCCGACTTTATACTCAATTTTGACCTTCTGCTCTTTCATGATCCTCTCTGCAGTTTTGACGGTGAGGTCCCGGAGAATGCTGAGTTCCTTCACCGTTCCGATCAGAGGAATCATAACCTCGGGAATCACAGAAATATCCTTTTTTTTCATACTAGCCGCAGCAAGGAAAATAGCCTCGACTTGCATCTCGTAGATTTCGGGATAGGTAATTCCCAACCTGCATCCCCTGTGCCCGAGCATCGGATTGAACTCCTTGAGCGATTCTACCTTCTGCGCAAGCTTATCCTTGGGCACACCCATGTCTTTTGCAAGCGCTGCAATCTCCTCCCCGCTATGGGGGAGAAACTCATGGAGCGGTGGGTCGAGGAGTCTGATTGTTACCGGGAGGCCCTCCATAACCTGAAATATGCCTTCGAAATCACCCTGCTGCATCGGGAGAAGCTTGCGAAGCGCTTTGCGCCGCCCCGCTTCATCCTCCGCAAGTATCATTTCCCGCACGGAATCGATCCTGTCCCCCTCAAAGAACATATGCTCCGTTCTGCACAGGCCGATGCCTTCGGCCCCGAGTTTCCGAGCATTTTCCGCATCGCCGGGTGTATCAGCATTGGTGCGCACACCGAGTTTTCTCAGTTCATCCGCCCATTCCATAAGCACGGCAAAATCTCCGGTCGGCTCCGGCTCGACAAGCTTAACCTTGCCTTCGATAACCTCGCCGGTTGTGCCGTTCAACGTTATATAATCACCGGCCTTGAGCTTGATACCTGCTATTTCGCATTCACTGTCATTCATTATATGGACCGCCGAACATCCGGCGACACAGCACTTTCCCATTCCACGTGCAACTACGGCTGCATGGGAAGTCATACCGCCGCGGGCAGTGAGAATACCCTGTGCAACATTCATACCTCCGATATCTTCAGGAGATGTCTCCACCCGTACGAGAATCACCTGTTTTCCTTTGGCTGCCTCCTCCTCCGCCTTCTGCGCGGTAAATACGATCTGTCCCAGGGCAGCACCCGGTGATGCGGGGAGCCCCTTCGCAATTGCCTTGATCTTCTCTTTCTGGTCGATGGTCGGGTGGAGGAGCTGATCGAGCTGGTTTGGCGAAATCCTCATAACAGCGGCTTCTGTATCGATGAGTTTCTCTTTCACCATATCAACCGCAATCTTGATGGCTGACTGGGCCGTGCGTTTTCCCGTTCTCGTCTGCAGCATATAGAGTGTCCCCTTTTCAATGGTAAACTCCATATCCTGCATATCCCTGTAGTGCTGCTCGAGCTTATCCTTGATTTCAACGAGTTGTTTGTACATTTCGGGCATCTCTTGATCCATGTCCTCGAGCGTTTCGGGTGTTCTAGTGCCTGCAACCACATCTTCGCCCTGGGCATTGATAAGATACTCGCCGTAAAAAACCTTCTCTCCGGTAGACGGGTCTCTCGAGAAACACACACCTGTTCCCGAATCCTCTCCCGCATTACCAAATACCATTGTCTGTACATTAACAGCGGTTCCTAAAAGTCCCTTGATTTCATTTATCTCCCTGTATTTGATTGCACGTTCATTGTTCCACGATCCAAAAACAGCATCTATGGACTTCCATAGCTGCTCTTTCGGATCCTGAGGAAATTCTTCGCCTGTTTTGTCCCCGTACAGTTTTTTATAATCAGCTACAATATCCATAAGGTTTTCAGCAGTCAACTCTGTGTCGAGCTCAACACTGTTTTTCTTTTTGTGTTTATCAAGAACCTTCTCAAAATTTTCACTGTCTATTCCCATCACCACATTGCCGAACATCTGTATAAATCTTCTGTAGGCATCCCAGGCAAACCTCTTGTTGCCGGTCATTTCCTCGAGGCCCTTGACCGTTTCATCGTTGGTTCCGAGATTCAGGACCGTATCCATCATACCGGGCATCGAGATGGCGGCACCGGAACGCACGGAAACGAGGAGGGGATTTTTGGGATCACCGAGCTTCTTTTCCATGATTTTTTCAAGCCGTGCGAGTTTTTCCTCAACTTCCTCCTTCAGTCCCTGAGGATACTGATTATTCTTCTTGTAATACATGTCGCAGACATCGGCACTTATCGTAAAACCCGGAGGCACGGGTATACCCAGATTGGTCATTTCGGCAAGATTTGCGCCCTTCCCCCCGAGTATTTCCTTCATATCAGCGCGGCCCTCGGCTTTGCCGCCTCCGAAGAAGTATACAAACTTCTGCATAACACCTTCCTCCAATTCAGTATAGTTTTGCTCAAATATATGCACTCACGTATAAACGGGTCAAGGTTTACTCTCCAGGTTGAACAATTTTAGAGAAATCGATAATACCAGAAAAAAGAAAAACAATTTCATTCAGCAGGCCGATTCGATTCTCGCGAAGTTTTTTGTCGTTATCCATGACCAGAACAGTATCAAAAAAACCATCGGCATACGGCTTGAACGTTGAAAGGGTACGGTACACTTCCGAATAGTTTCTTTCTGCAATGCTTTTTTTAACACCCTCGCGAACACCGATGTAATACCGGTACAGAGCCTGCTCCGCAGGCTGGACAAGCAACTCTTCTGAAAAGCCAGCGACCTTTTGCCCTCTGATAATATTACACATCCTTCTAAACGAGATTAGAAGGGCATCGAAATCTGTATCGCCTCTCATTTCATGGAGCGCGGATACCCGTCTGTAGGCTTCATATAGATTTTTAAAACTGCCCGAAAGCGAGGCATCGATTTCATCGTAGCTGAAGCCCATATCCGTGAATATAGTCCTGATCCTGGTTGTAAAAAAAGATTCAATGTCACGCCTGAGCTCATCCCCGCCATCTTTGAACAATACGATGCTCTTTCTTAAAAGCGTATCCGGAGAAAAATTAAGCTTATGATGCAGTATGATTCTGATTATTGCCAGCACCTTACGCCTGAGCGCAAACGGGTCCTTCGAGCCCTTCGGCTTCAAACCGATCGAGAAGATACCGAGTATGGTGTCGAGCCTGTCCGCAATGCCCACAACAGCCCCTTCAATTGTTTCCGGAGGCGCATCACTTGCAAATCTGGGGGCGTAGTGCTCCCGTATGCCCTTTGCAATAACCTTGCTGCAGCCTGATGAAAGCGCGTAGTAATAACCCATAGTCCCCTGAAGATGGGGAAATTCCTCGACCATGAGGGTGGTGAGGTCGTTCTTGCAGAGGTAACAGACTTCACGGATGTTCTGCGCTTGTTTTTCATCAAGCGAGAGAAGATCACCAAGAATACTGCTGATTTTTGCAATTCTCTCAATCTTGTCGTACATGCTTCCCAGCTTCTCATGGAACGTGACGGATTTAAGCCGCTGCAGAAGGTCTTTTAGATTGTGCTTTTTATCCTCATTGTAGAAAAATTTCCCATCGTCAAGACGGGCACGCAGCACCCGTTCATACCCGAACCGTGTCCTCGAATTATCCCGTATGTTCGATACCGCAACAAAGCGGTTTGAAAGCTCTCCGCCTGATTCTGTCTCAAGCGGAAAGTAGCGCTGATGTTCAACCATTTCGGAAATAAGCACCTCGGACGGCAGCCCTAAAAACTTCTTGTCAAATTCGCATAAAACGGCCCGGGGAAGTTCCGTAAGGTCCGCATTTATTTCATACAGGGATTCAGCCGCTTTGGGTACTTTGAGCTTCTCTGCATCACAGAGGGAACCAACCTGCTCGAAAATTCTTTCAATCCTCTTCTCCCGCCCTGAAATAACACCCACTTCGAGAAGCACCGATTCATACTCAGCGGTGCTGCTTATTTCCACCGCATCACGATGGTAGGTCCGATGACCCCTCGTAAGGCGGTCCGATTGTACACCGGCTATTTCATAGGGGATTACATCATGCCCGTAAAGAAACACGATCCATCTGACGGGACGGACGAAAGTAAATCCCGATTTTTCCCACCGCATTGTTTTTATGAATCGCAGGGATTTAAGCGTTTTATCCAGAATAGCAGGAAGCAGCCCGGCGGTCTCCTCCCCCCGTATCTCACGAACAACAAAAACATATACACCATTCTTCGTTTCTCTCTCAGTTATATCATTCAGGCTGACGCCGTATCCTTTTAAAAACCCCACGAGTGCTTTTGACGGACTGCCGTCCGGGAGGTACGCCTTTTCGAGAGACGGTCCCTTTTTTTCTTCCGTAAAATCATCCTGCCTGGTTCCCACTTCAACGAGAAGGGCAATCCTTCGAGGTGTCGAGAATTCCTGAACACCGGAAAACCCGATTCTCGCTTCGGTCAGATGACCGGTAAACAGATTCTTGAAATCACGGATGGCTTCAGGAATGATTTCGTGCGGGAGCTCTTCCAGCCCCAGTTCAACGAGAAGATCTTTCGCTTGATGCATATACCCTGGATCCTATCTGCCTTTCAGGAGGGGAAACCCCTGGGCTTTTCTCGATTCGACAAATGCCTCAGCCACAGCTTTTGCCAGGTTACGTACCCTGCCGATGTATGATGTTCTTTCAGTGACACTCAGAGCCCCTCTGGCATCGAGGATATTAAAGGCATGTGAACATTTAATCACCATGTCATATGCAGGAAGTACGAGATTTTTTTTCAGGCAGAACTGTGATTCCTGTTCATAATCATTGAAAAGTCTGACATGTTTTTCTATGTCTGCCGTTTCAAAATTATACGTCGAGAATTCAAACTCCTCCCGTTTTCTCACATCGCCGTATGTAAGTGAATCGTTCCACATGATATCAAAAACATCGTCCTTTTTCTGGATGAACATAGCCAGACGTTCAAGCCCGTACGTCAGCTCAACTGATATCGGTTCGAGCTCAATTCCTCCCACCTGCTGAAAATACGTAAACTGGGTAACCTCCATACCGTCCAGCCAGACCTCCCATCCAAGCCCGGTCGCGCCGAGAGTCGGCGACTCCCAGTCATCATGGACGAAACGGATATCATGCTCAGTAAAATCGATACCCATTGTGCGGATGCTTTCCAAATAGATATCCTGAACATCTTCGGGGGACGGCTTGATCAGCACCTGATACTGATAGAAGAGCTGAAGCCTGTTCGGGTTTTCACCGTATCTGCCGTCTGCAGGTCTCCGGGAGGGCTCCACGTAACAAACATACCAGGGTTCGGGGCCTAAAGAACGGAGCATGGTAGCAGGGTTAAACGTTCCAGCACCCGTCTCGATGTCGTATGGCTGCACGGCGAGAGCCCCCCTCTCACTCCAGAAGGTCTCGAGATGAAAGAAGAGCTGTTGAAATGTCATGGTTCCCATACCGGAGTCCCCGAATAATACGGCACTAATGTATTCATTCATTAAATATATGTCAAGCCCGATACATGAATATAGAAGCGCCCTAGACATCTCCTCGCCGAGTGGCAGGATTGATCCCTGGCAGGATTGATCCCTGGCAGGATTGATAGACTTCAGT
>CAYSRJ010000018.1:46846-50590 GCA_964433545.1 uncultured Spirochaetota bacterium
TGGCAGGATTGATCCCTGGCAGGATTGATCCCTGGCAGGATTGATAGACTTCAGTAGCGGTGAATAGTACCTTTTGCAGTAATAATCGAAACAGGAAAGCGGTTGTATAATGCAGGATCGAATCCGAAGACGTTTTATCGTAGTTATCATTATCATCTCTCTTGTATTCAGTATTCTCGTCATCAGAATTACAAAACTGATGTTTTTTCAAAAAGAACTATTTTCAACCTCACCCGAGCTTACCGGTAATCTTGAACGGGGATTCATCACCGACAGAAACGGGGAGAAGCTGGCATTAAGCCTCGAAACCTACTCGGTCTACGTCAGGCCTAACGAGATTGAGAATAAAAAAGAAGCTGCACTCTCACTTTCTCAAACACTTGAATTGCCCTACAGAAAAATTCTCCGAAACATGAACACAAAAAAATCCTTTGTTTGGATAAAACGACAGGTGGATATCGCTTATAGTGAACAGCTCGAACAACTGAATATACAGGGCGTGTACACACAGAAGGAATATAAACGTTACTATCCTTTCAACACCCTTGCCGCACATGTAATAGGGTTCTCCGGGATCGATCAGAAGGGGCTTGAAGGAGTCGAATACGAGTTCGACAGAGTTCTTTATCCAAAAACTGAGCCCGCTGCAGGTTCGCTCAACAGCTATAAGAGGGGGTATACCGTTGTACTGACGATCGACCGGTACATACAGGAAATCGTCGAGGAAGAAATAGAAAAAGCCTACAAACAAACGGGGGCAAAATTGATCAACGCCATCGTTATGCGGCCTGCAACCGGAAGAATCCTGGCAATGGCGAACAGACCTGCGTACGATCTCAATCATTTCAGGAACTATTCAGAAGAAATAATACGGAACAAGGCTATCACCGACACCTTCGAACCGGGCTCGACCTTTAAAATATTTATCGCATCGATACTCATGGATAAAGGTCTGGTTCATGAGGACGATACATTCACTTGCACCGGCTCCATCAACATAGGCGGTGTAACGATCCACGACACCGGTATTCACGGTCTGATCAATTTCAGGGGAGTGCTGGAGCGTTCCTGCAATGTCGGAATGATCGAGTCTGCAAGGAGGATAGGCGACATCGGACTTTTCGAGAATTTACGGGCGTTCGGTTTCGGCACACCGACCGGAATCATGCTGTCCGGCGAGGCGCACGGCATTTTAAGAAATCCGAAAGAATGGAGCAAAATATCGAAATCAGAGATGGCGATCGGTCAGGAGGTATCCGTTACGGCACTGCAGCTGATAACTGCGGCATCAGCCATAGCAAACGGCGGCGTACTCATGCAGCCACGTATTGTCCGTCGTATAGAGCGTCCCGACGGTTCTTTGGTGAAGGAGTACAAACCTTTGAAAATCAGGAGGGTTATTCAGGAAAAGACCGCCTCTGAAATATTGGATATACTCATCGGTGTTCTCTCGGACAGAGGAACCGGGTATAAGGCACGAATAGAGGGGTATACTATAGCAGGCAAAACAGGCACTTCGCAGATTGCGGATACTAAGAAAGGAGGTTATCTCGAAGATCAGTTCTACGCATCCTTCGTCGGGTTTATACCGGTTCCGAATCCGAAAATCGTCATCCTGGTGACCCTCGACAGACCGGTTGGAGAGGTATACGGCGGCCAGACTGCAGCACCCGTTTTTAAAAACATAGTCGAACGCATTGCCCCCTACCTCAATATTCTACCGGCTGCATCCGACGTATACGTCATTCAGTAGAAGCGGAATACCCGGTATCACCGATATATACTACTCCTGCGCTGTCCCAGCCGCAGACCGTTTAATCCTGTTAACCGGCCTACATTTTACAATACACGCCTGAACGAACATCTTTCTCTCTCTTGTCGGAGGAATGCTTGATTGCTTCTTTCGGGCAACGACTATAGCAGGCAGAACACTCGATACATTCAGCAGCATTTATAACTTTTGATGTGCCTTCTTTGATAATAAAAACACCTTTTGGGCATACGTCGGTGCATAATCCGCACCCGCTGCACAATTCCTCATTAATGTTGATTTCCGGCACTTCCACACCTCTATACATCGATCTGAAATTATATTTTACCAGAGGCGACCAGCCTTCAAACTCGTTAATCAGATAGAAGGTCCCTATGCCCACTGTAACTGCTATACCGATCGATGGAGTGGGATGGAACAACCCGGTAAAAATTGTAAAACCCAGTATCCCGCCGGTTATTATAATTAACCATAGGGATGCCCACAGAGGTATCCTCTTCAACGGTCTGTATGGATAGAGAACAGCAAGCAGCACAGAAATAGAATACAAACCCGGAAGAATGTAAAACAGTCTCGACAGATCGATAAACAGATAAATAAACAGGAGCACTCCGGTAAGGATCATTGGGCTGCCAATCGCCATCTCTACCCTGTCCCGGAGGTCGAATTTAACATTCCGTATTTTGGAAACATCTCGAGCCTGTGAGATGAATTTCCGGATATTTTCACTGTACACGGGGCCAAAAACTGCACTCAATCCTGTTTTTTGATTAATTTCCCGTATATCAACACCCGGGGCGCATAACTGCGGAAGAATAAACCTGCCGGAGGATGCATATTCCGATACATTCATCAACTCAAAGGCATTAATAATATCTCGTTCAGAAAAATGCCCGCTTAATGTTGAGCACCACACATTGATACCCCGACTGTCGCAAACAAGCAGCCAGCAATCCAAGCCTCGGAGACTTTTTGCCACCCGTCTTACGGTAAGCTCATAATTGCCCGTAACGATCACAGGTGAGGATTTATGTGGAGAACCGACTTTATACAGGGCAACAGGTTCGGGCACAGGGAAGAGTCTGAATACAGTTTCCAGAATAAAAAGGATAGGCCTGGGCCTGAGATATTTTGGCGGTACCTGAATGACATTTTGAATAAACTTAAAATTATTTTTCGATTTGAGTAAGTTATCACATATTACAACAACAACGATCAACAGTACAGTTGTCATCAGTTGCAGTACATATATGGATCCGGGTAAATGTAGACGCGGTAATAAAAATCGATTGGTAATTACAAGAAGAGCGAAATATACTGTCAGCAGCTTTATAAACAGTATCTTTCTTTGAAGCAGTCCGGAAGCCGTGATAAAATCGATGATAAAATAGCTTATAAGTGCGATAATAAGAGAGTAAGAGATGTACGATTCGTCAAACACCTCAAAAACAACGGATGAATGAAAAACCTGGCCAGCAAGAGTTACACAAAATACAGCAGCAGGTACACTAATTTTAGCCTTTAGAGGTGTTTTCATTTTCCCACTCATTTCTCTTGTAGAGATATTCTTCCCAATTATTTTATTCTCATAATAATATGAGAGTTCGGTTTAAAAATAAAAATGTACTCAGTTATACGATAATGGTAAAGGTAAAGGGATATAATCCTGAAGCAGGCGACTGGTTCTGGGCGGCGTATTCAAAGGATGACAGAGTCATGAAGGAGGGTAAGATCGAGAGCTGCATTACCTGCCACAGTCCTGTCAGGGACAACGACTACATCGTTCTGTACCGGCTCGATAAGCCGCTCGAGTAGATTTGGAACAGCGTTTTTTGATGGACATATCTTCAATGGATACAGCGTATTCGTCGAAACAACCGTACCGACGTTTAACTCTATTGAATAATACCGTCAGCATGAAATTTCAACCGGATATCTTAACGATGGATACATCTTCACGATGGATACATCTT
>CAYSRJ010000018.1:50690-69618 GCA_964433545.1 uncultured Spirochaetota bacterium
ACGATGGATACATCTTAACGATGGATACATCTTAACGATGGATACATCCATTGCATAAATTACCTCCAACATGCCCCTGAATTTCCTTGACATCAGGTAGAGTTTATTACATATTATATATGAACAAATGCTCATATGTTCACTTCTATATAAAATCGTTGGGAGACCACATGGATCGGGGCAGCAATATCTGTAAATCCTTTATTATCCATGAAGACCGGGTAAATAAAGTCAGGAAACATATGCCCGGGGATGAACTACTGTACGACCTGGCCGATTTTTTCAAGGTGTTCGGAGATACAACGAGGGTAAAGATACTGTACGCCCTGCTCTTCTCTGAAATATGTGTCTGTGATCTGTCGGTTCTACTGCAGATGAATCAATCTGCCGTCTCGCACCAACTCAGGGTTCTCAAACAGGCTCGACTCGTAAAGCACCGCAGAGAGGGAAAGGTCGTGTACTACTCGTTAAAGGACCGTCATGTGGAAAACATTTTTGAGCAGGGGTTTATTCATCTGAAAGAGGAGCGCCCCTCACCGGAAAAGCCGGGTAACGAAAACGACCCTGACCTGGGCGATCCTGACAAGGGCGATCATGATCAGTACAGGAAAGAAGATATTTGAAAACCTACACCCTTAAAAACCTCGACTGCGCGACATGCGCAGTCAATATCGAAAAAACTCTTGAAAAGATGGAAACCGTGCGTTCGGTTTCAGTGAACTTTGCGTCGGCGACCATGAATCTCGAAGCTGAAAACCCCGATGAAGTGATGAAGGAAATCAGTCGCATAGAGCCCGAAGTGGAAATCATCGAGGCATCGACATATACAGCGGTTCATGAGGAAGAATCTGCAAACAGTACAAGAGAGTTTCTGTTAATCGGTTTTTCCATTTTGCTCCTCGTGCTGGGTGTTGTCTTCAAGGAGAAACTGCATCAAACACCGTTTGCTCTTGCGGAATATGCCGTATTTCTCACCGCATACCTGCTGAGCGGCAGAATGGTCCTGCTGCGAGCCGCCAAAAATATCATTCACGGCAGGATATTCGATGAAAATTTTCTGATGACTATTGCAACAGCAGGCGCCATCGTCATACACCAACTGCCTGAAGCGGCGGCGGTTATGATCTTTTTTCAGGTCGGAGAGCTCGTACAGGACATGTCTCTCAATCGATCCAGAAGGTCGATAAAATCTCTTTTAGCAAACCGGCCCGAATACGCAAACAGAGTAATTGACGGCAGGATCAAAAGAGTCGCACCCGATACAGTGGCAGTGGGCAATATGGTTATTGTAAAGCCTGGAGAAAAGGTACCCCTTGACGGGGAAATAATCGATGGCAGCTCTCTTGTTGAAACATCTGCGCTGACCGGAGAATCCGTCCCGCGCTCTGTAAGAAAAGGGGATACGGTTCTTGCGGGCATGATCAACAAAATGGGGATACTTACAGTAAAGGTCGAAAAGCCGTTTGAAGAATCATCCATATCTCTGATTCTGGACATGGTGCAAAACGCGCTGCAGAAAAAGGCAAAAACGGAAAAGTTTATTACTCGATTCGCCGCATACTATACCCCGGCGGTTGTTGCCGCAGCCCTCGCAACAGCAGTGATTCCTCCCCTCGTTCTGAGGGCAACCTTTTCCGAATGGACTTACCGTGCCCTGGTGCTCCTCGTCATCTCCTGCCCCTGTGCGCTTGTCATCAGTATACCTCTCGGCTACTTCGGTGGAATAGGCGGAGCGTCGCGAAGAGGCATCCTGGTCAAGGGCGCAAACTACTTCGATATTCTCTGCAATGTGTCAACGGTCGTATTCGATAAAACAGGGACTCTCACCAGAGGTGTCTTCAAGGTGCTCCAGATCGTACCGAAGAACGGTTTTGACAGGCAAAAACTTCTGCAGTTTGCAGCAGAAGTGGAATCCCACTCAAATCACCCTATCGCGCAATCCATTCTTGAAGCGTACGAAAAAAGGTTCGCGGCTTCCGGCAAGGCGGTTTCCGGCAAGGCGGTTTCCGGCACCACCGCCACTTTTGAAGAGTATGAGGAAATTGCGGGGCTCGGTATCAGGGGAAGCGTCAACGGACACAGGTTTCTCGCGGGAAACGACCGTCTTTTGCACATAGAAAATATCGACCATGAAAATGATGTCTGCCACGTTGAAGGAACCGTCGTACATTTCGTTTCCGAAAAGACATACGCAGGGTATATGATTATCGGTGATGAAATCAAGGAAGATTCGTTCCAGGCGATTGCTGATTTACGGAAACTCGGCGTTAAAAAATGCATACTCCTGACAGGAGACAACCGTAACGCAGCACAGAACGTATGTAAAAAATTGAGCCTTGATTCCTTTCAGGCTCAACTTCTCCCGGAAGAAAAGGTTAAGGCAATTGAAAAACTTATCGAAGAAAAAGATGGAAAGGTCGCCTTTGTTGGTGATGGAATAAACGATGCACCGGTCATTGCCCAGGCCGATGTTGGAATCGCCATGGGTGAAACCGGTTCAGATGCCGCCATCGACACCGCCGATGTGGTATTGATGACGGATTCCCCCAGGAAAGTGGCTGAGGCAATACGGATAAGCAGAAAAACCCGTCGAATTGTCTGGGAAAATATTATTTTTTCATTTGCCGTAAAAGCCCTCTTTGCAGGGATGGGTATTGCCGGTACAGCAACGATGTGGGAAGCGGTATTTGCCGACATGGGTGTCGCGCTTATCGCCATCTTCAACGCAACGAGGATACTTCGAAAAGTTTAAGAATGGACGACGCGAAAGACAGAAGCCGTATATTCAAAAAAAATGCGGCCATTCTACGTACACAGTATCCGGAGTTGTATAGAATAATTACAGAAAATAGAGCGGATACAGCTGCAATAACGACGCACCAAACAAAAACCGGACTTCCCGGTATTGAAGCCACATTAGACCATAACTTAATATCACTCCATTCAAAGATAGATCCGGTGCGAGAAGCTCGAAGGATCGCCGATTCAGTTATGGATGGATCCGAGCAGGTGATTGTGCTCATCGGATTCGGCCTCGGATACCATCTCGAAAAAATGCTCAGGAAAAACGGTCATACACGGTTTGTTGTAATCGAACCCGACACAAATATCTTTGCTAAGGCACTGGAGGTCCGTGACCTGCGCTTTGCACTGGAATCAGACCGCTTTATGCTCTTCGTTGAACCTGATACCGTGCCCTTTGACGAAATTATCCCCGAAGCCGGTACGGTTAAATTCTATATACACAGGCCCTATGCCCTGCTTTTTCCAGAAAAAACGGATAAACTGAAACAGGCCTTTTTAAAATTCAGCAATAGAACCATAATTAATACTGCCACCCTCAGTAAATTCGACCGTCTCTGGACAAGAAACACGTTCAAGAACTGCGAGTATTTTTTTTCGCTCAATGGCGTCGATGTACTTAGAAATTCTCTAAAGGGTTTTGCTGCCCTGGTGCTTGCAGCCGGCCCCTCTCTGGATGAGGACATCGAAAAAATCAGGCAGCTTCAGCAAAACATTTTTATCATCGCATCGGACAGTGTCCTGCGTCCACTTCTCAGGCACAGCATCATACCGGATTTCGTTGTTACTGTGGACCCGCAGTTTATCAACAGCTTTCATGTAGCAGGTCTACCCCTGAACGAAGGCGATGCTCCGATTCTTATTGCCGACCCCGCTGTGCACCCTTCTACATTACGAAACTACAGCGGAATAACGGCTATTAGCTCCTCCGTTTTCAGCCCCGGACAGCTCATTGAAGAGTTTTCAGGGATCAAGGGGCGTATTGCAGCGGGAGGGTCCGTTGCCACTGCTGCGTTTGACTTTACACGAATAACCGGTGCCGATCCTATTATCGTCGCTGGTCTCGACCTTTCCTATGCGAAAGGTAAGACTCACCTGTCCGGCTCTTTTATAGAAGACTATATCCTCTCAAAAGCATACAGGTTCAAAACCGCCGGGTCATTTTATGCGGAGTACATCCGCTCCGGAAAGCCAACTGCGGTCACCGATCGGAATGGCTGCAGGGTTTTCACCGATAAGAGGCTTCTTTTGTATAAATCGTGGTTTGAAAATCAGTCGTTTTCCAACGACAGTACGATTCTCAATGCAACCAGCGGCGGACTTTCAATACCAGGAATACAGGACGTCGAATTCAAAGCAATCAGTCGATTCGTATCGAACGGGCATGAAAAGAAACAGGACAGGAAGAAGATCATTAATGCAGAGCTGAAACCACCGGATATATCGAACGCGGGCATCTCCCGGTTTACCGCCTACCTGCATAGGGCCAAAAAAAACCTCCAGAGCCTTCAGGGTCTGGCCAGAGAAGCCTGCTCTATCGCCAGCCGCATGCTTAAAAACAACATTGGCATTCAGACTGGAGATAAAAGCGGCGCAAGTCCCCCTGGGGTAAGTCCTCTTGGGAAAAGCCGCTTCGCGGCCGAGTATCAAAACCTAACTTGTTCGAAGTTACTTAGAAGACTGGCGTCAATTGACGCCGGCATTCTGTCTTTCAGGGAAGAAAACAGGATCATCAGCATGGTACTGCAGTCACCGATCCATAAAATCCTCGGCGATAAAGCGCTTGAAAACAAACAGGACGCCCTTAAAAATTCAATCACCCTTTATTCAGCAATGGATGAGGCCTCCGGAATGCTAATCGACTTAGTCTCTCTGGCTGAGCGGAAAATCGCAAGATACGTGCAGTAGAGCTTACTTGAAAATGTCGCCTGTTTCCATATACCAGAGGACAAAATCAAGGTGGTTTATCGGGAGGTTCATTTCATGGGAAAAATTAACCATCTTTTTTTCAATAGCCAGATACCTTTTTCTGCCGAGACTTTCAGGGGCCTTTTCAATAATTCCGGCACGCGCCAGATTTCTCAATATGTGTCTATCAAGTATTGCGGTATTGCCGGAACATCCGATATTCCGAAGGAAATGGCTCGCCTCCTTATATCCGAATCCGTTTACCGTACGCACAAGCCACTCTCTCTTTTCATGTGGTCCTGATAACCGGGTGATTTTTTTGCGGACAGAAAAATAATCTCCCTCTGAAAAAAGGTGGACCGCCTCACAGACTCGGAGGGCCTTGGTATTTCTGAAACGAACTATGTTCAGTGTGCCTGCAATCCTTTCAACAGGGCATCGCCCTGACGGTTTGAGAAACCCGGCACCCTTTAGTATTTCCAATGCAGTCCACGCCGAACGTGCACGAGACGCAGGAGTAAGCAGGCAGAATACCAGCTCATAAAAGAGGTCCGCGTCACTCCCGTTTCTGCCTATTTCACTGAAACGTGCGCAACGATACTCGATTTCCTCTCTTATTTCGCTGTAGAGTTCTTGAATTTCAGCGCGTATATCGAATGACATCTTTTTCAGAAAGGGGCAAAATTGTTATCAGTAAAATATTCATCCTCGAGGAATGCTATTTCCCGATGTATCGCATTGTAGTGATCCTTTTCCCAATCCGATAGATTAAGAAAGAATTCCCTGAGCCCGCTTTTTTCCGTTTCATCCGCCATCTTCTTATAATACTGGAAGGAATCCTGCTCCAGCTTCATCGCAATGGAGAGTGCAGACATCTCAAAGTGCTTCCCCTTGAGCCTCTTCTTGAAATCCTCTGAGAAAATCGGACTCTGTGCATTTTCAAAGCTTACCAGCCTCTTCAGCCGGGGCATGTGTATATCCTCTTCTTTTATGAGCGACCTGTACATCCCCATCAATGCTTCCAGATGCGAATCCTCTTCTCTCGCAAGAAATGTAAAAACCTCTTTGGCCTGGTCATCCTCACTCCTTTCGGCAGCGACTTTGTACAACTCTCTCCCCTCAATCTCAGCCTTCATGGCTTTTTCAAGCGCCGTTTTTAAATCCATCTGGAAACCCCCTACTGGACAAAGAAATGTATAAACTCATGATTGTTTATGTACAGGGAAAAAGATCCTTTCTCAAGGTATCGAAAGGCCACTTTTTGTTTACGTTCAGCCGAATGACGCTCGACCACCCTTCCGTTTCTTTGCACCAGGATGCTCTTCCCTTCAACACCATCCAGCTCGAGTCTGAATGTATGATCCCCCTCTCCCTCAATCTGCAGACCAATACCGTCTTTTTCGAATGTATGCACGGATCTTTCTCTGCCACGCACCACGGCAAGCGGGATAGCCCTGAATCTGTTTTCACCGATAAGATTCTGTACAAGATTCAGCTGCCCGCGTACTATGTGAAACAGTGCGAAACCGGACCTGAGTTTTTTCGGAATTGGACTGAGTTTCATCGATTCCATGAGAAACATATCTTTTTCGAGATTTAGAAGAGCATCCATACACTTGCTGCAGCCCAGAAGGTGCTCGGAAAAAGCCTCTTCCGTCTGAGCATCGAGCGTCCCGTCAAAATAGCCGGCAATTATGTTTGATTCATAAAACGGACATTTTTTCATCATACTGCTCCTTTAGTATACCCCTGACCGCCGACTTCATCCGTGATATACCCGTAGAAACCGTCCCGATCGGCACATCGAGAAACCGGGCAATACTTTCATATGAAGGGTTCAGCTTTACCCGTCGGTATTCCTCTATTACCTTTTCTCTTTTTACTTTCAGAAGATGCACCTTCGATTTATCTCCGTCACGCTGACCCTGCAGTATCGCATGATGCAGCACATTGAGCCGGGAGAGATGTTCGTGCTTCATCTCGTATTTTTTCAGCATTGAGCTCCTCACCACATCGATATTCTTCAACACATCACGCACAGATCGGTTAAGGGTCACGGCAAGAAACCCTACATCCTCAGGCTTGAGGTTTTCAATAAAATACAGATGAAAAAAAACCCTCTGATTCTTTCTCAGGCTGGAAACAATACGGTCTACATAATCTCCGTACTGTGTGGTCCCTTCATGTACGTATTCTCTGCCGTCGCCGAGAAGATTATACAAACTCTGCTCATGTTCATTTCTGAAGTCAAGTGATACAAGATCATACCCCTGCTCGACTGCATCTCTGTTCTTTTTCTCACGAAGATAGTTAAAATACCTGTTCCTCAGCACAACGGTAAACCAGGTGACGAACCGTGCCTGAGACTCCCTGTATATTTTGAGAATATTGCGCAACCGTACAAGCATATACTCATAAAACTCTCCGCATTGGTCATCAGAGGCGCAAAATACGATGCGGGGAAAATGATACATATATGGTGAAACCATGTCCAATATCTCAGAATAGCAACGCGTATCACCTGTATGATACTGGCGTAGAAGTGCTTTAACGTTTTCGTCAACTATCCTTTTTTTCATATTTCATCCTGCTCTCGCCCTGAAGTACAAAGGCAAGCGGAGTGAGGTCTCTCCTTTTAAATGCATCCCGAACCGCCCTGTTGAACGAATATCCGATATCCATCGTATTAAAGAGTGTTTTGTAAAAAGAGATGCAAAAATCACCCATGTCACGGTCGGGTATCGTCCACCGTGAGGAAATTGCATTGCCGACACCCTGCTGTATCATGCCATATCCCAGTCCCATAGAACACCCGCAGGCAGATGAAAAGACAAGGGACGGTGGAAATCGAACCATGCCGAGATCTCCTGCAGAAAAGGTCGAACACCCCAGCTCCCAGCCGGCATCCGCTTTCCCGGAACCGTGATGCCCGCAAAAATGTACAAGGTCGTACTCCGAAAGGAGGGCGGCAAGAAGAAAATTTTGAAGTGGTCTGGAAAGTAAGTCGACGTAAAATCCTGACTTTAAAAAATAATTATAGAGTCTTGTTCCTTCCCTGTATGCGTATGCACAACTGCCCGAAGGATCGGCTATGATGAGAATTCTTTTCAACTCGACCGTGTTTCGGCTTCTTGCCTTTCCTGCAGTGTAGGAAATAATATTTTTTTCAAACATAAATTCGTTATCCCAGGAAAGCTCAAATGGAATTCCGAAGGTGTTTTCAGTTCCCGAAATATATATTCGATACCCCCCTTTTGCGTGAAGCATTTCAAGACCGAGAGGGGCAATGAAGCGTTCGTAAATACTGATACCTATCTCGGTCAGAACATCAAAGGCATCCCTGTCACGGTGCGAAGTGCCGTTCCGGTGCGAAGTGCCGTTCCGGTACGCGGTGTTATTCCTGCACAGGGCGTCTTCTCCTGTGCGCTTCATATCCTGTATCTGTTCTCGTAAGCGCCCCCATCCGCCTATCACCCGGTTTGAGACCTCCGCTCCTTCATTCAATTCCACAATCGTTACATGCAGACTGTCATCAACAGGTAAAATATTGATTATGAGAGGTTGAGTGCGTGTATTGAAATAGCTCAGCGTCGAGATAAGCAATTCTTCATTTTCATCGATTATATAGAATCCGTCCGGGTTGAACATCGTATCCACTATCGGAAAACCATTGTCGAACATGTTCGAACAGTCGACTTCGATGCTGTCAAATACGAAGCATCGTGCACCGCCGGCTGACCCGTTAAAGGGGCCGCTGCCGGGATTTTTTTCTTCTATAACCTTCGAAGAACGGGAAAGAACAGGGCCGTGAATGCTCCTTCTTTCATAATCGTATAAAAAAATCGAGTCTCCCTGTTTGATCCTCCTCAAGTCTGCTTCATATTTTTGCCTGCGCGGTATACGTATACGTTCATTCTGAATCGATTCAAGCAGGTTTTTAGTGTCTGTTCGAATGAGATAGGCCATACGGAAATGTCTCATATACCATAGGCAAGTGTTCTGACGACGGACAAACACTTGCCTATGGTTTTTACCTATTAAATGTAATTAAGAACAATTGTAACATAATAAATCAGTTGTATATAATAAATCTGGTGCAAAGTACCAAAATACTAGCGGAGAAAACCATAAATATATAACGGTTTCAGGTACCTGTGTTCCGGAACCAGTCGCTTCTCTTGCGCGAGCTTGATTATAGTACGTGAACACGGAGGCGACGACACTACCCGAACGCCATCTACACCACCGCTTAAAGTCAGGTTTTCACACTGCGGCAGAATGTCTTCGAATTCATTGCCTGCGACAATACACTCCGGTTCATGCTGTCGGATAAAACGAAGAAAACCGTCCCTGTCGAGCACGAGATACTCCGTTTTGCGATCTGCACCCCTGTACAACGCAGTGAATACCTCGTGTTTTCTCGAACGGATGAAGGGAATGACAGAATTATACCATCTGGAATTCTCAAACGCAAGAAGATCGAGCGACGAAACACCGAGAAGCGGTATATGAAAAACCTGGGCAAGGGTATTTACAAAGGAAAGCCCGATTCGCAGGCCTGTAAAGGAGCCTGGACCTACACCGGCATATGCGGCTGTAATTGAATCCAGCCCGGCGTTGAGTCGCTCGAACAAGAATTGAACGACACGTACGATATGCTGAGAGTGGGAAATTTCATAGTTTAATTCAAAATGCGCAAGTTCCCTCTCTTCGAACAGGGTGATTGAGAAGGCCCTTGTTGCAGTTTCCACCGCCAGTATCAATTGCTCCTCCTCTCAATTTTAAACCGCCGCAAGTTCCCCTCAATTGAAATGTGTATGTGTATATATAAATCGAGAAGCTCCTCAGCACGTTCGCCCCACTCGATAACAACCACCCCGTCTTCCCTGTAAATATAATCCTCCAGAAGCTGTTCCATCTCACCCGCATCATTGATCCTGTAAAAATCAAAATGATAGAGGTTTAACCGCCCCCAGTACACGTTCATGATTGCAAAGGAAGGACTTGTTACCACCTCATCTATACCGATAGCAGCTGCGATACCCTTGGTGAATGCGGTTTTTCCGCTTCCGAGTTCTCCCGTCAATATCAGTACCTCGCCGCCGTTGAGGGATTTTCCAATACGGGTGCCGTACTGAACAGTATCTTCATAGCTTTTCGAGATGTGTTCAATCATTGACGCGTTACGCATGCTTTTGGCCAGTTCAAACCTAGTATCGGACCGCCGGTGAAGGAGGCGATGGTGTTTGCCGACGTGCATCCGTAATATAATACAATTTTATCTCAGCTCGAAATGAAACGTGTAATTGAGTTCCGTACCGAAAAGCACAATCAGCCACGTAATGTATATCCAGATCAGTAGAATCGGAAAAAAGGCAAGAGAGCCGTACAGTAAGCTGAACTGCGGAATAATCGAAACGTACACGTTCAATCCCAGCCGAAGCAGGTACCAGAGAGTGCCGCAAACAGCACCCGTTACCATCGCGTAGACAGTTTTTACCCTGTAATGCGGCAGTATACCGAAAAGAAACGCGAGCAGGCACCAGTTTATGACAAGGGAGAGGAACTGTATGGCAACACTATTGAGTGAAAAGGAAAGTACAACGAGGAAGGAGATGCTCCTGAGCGATACATAGTTTTGGAGATAGAGCGTAACGATTATAAAAACAGGGGCACACAGGATGACAACAACTGCCTTGATGAGGCATTTTATCACGGATTTTTTTATGTATTTTTCCCAGATCCGGTTAATCGTTCTGCTCAAAGAAAAAACAAGAAAAAGGGACATAAGAATCGAAAATCCGATGCTTAGAGCGTCTGCTGAGCGGCTGTTTTTCAGGATTCTTTCAATATACGTAACAATTTCTTTTGCCGTTTCCGGTAGAAAATATGCTGAAATACTTTCAAGCATAAGTTCTCTGACGGATGGACGAAAATAAATATTTTTAAGCTGCAGTATTATTACAATAAGAAGTGGTATAAGGGAAAGAAGAGAAATATAACTCAGGGAACGGGCCTCGATCCCGCACCTGTCATGCCTGAATCTCTGAATTGTTTTTACTACAGCGGCATATGCAACAGGGAAAAACTTCAAAATCCATCCTTTACAGCCTTAGATCGTTTGATAGTTATACAGGAGGGCGAAGATTTCATTTTTATGCTTTTTGTCAATCTTCGTAAACTGTATATGCATGAGCCATGTTTTTCGTGCGCTGTTCTGCTCAATCCTCTTGACTTTGCCGAATGCAATGAGTTTGTAATCCTCCCGCAATTCAAACTCAACCCTGATATAGTTATTCTTGCTCACCGGAATTGCGGTCTCCACAGACAGGCCGCCGACTGAAATGTCAATGACGGTACCCCAGTGCGTGTCCTTTCTATCGACAATTGCTTTCTTTTTACCGCCCTCCTCTATTACACGGACGCGGGAGAAAAAAACAGGGAGCCTGACACTCTTTCTCGGGTACAACCTCTTTTGAATTCTTGTAATCTTGTCGGCATGTTTCAGACATATTGTCTGTATCTCGTCATTCACGATAACGTCTTCCACTTTAGTCATAAATACATAGGCGGCGTCATCCTCCTTCCAGTATGAGCACTTGACCTTCTTTTTGTCCCAGGGCATTACTTTACCGGGCGGCAGTACCGGGATGCTGATGCCAAGATACTTCTCCTCGTTCTGGTTTACAGTTACTTTAAAATTCCCGTAGTTCGGCATCATAACCCGGATGCGTGCACCGACAGGGATTGCCCGTGTGGTCGTAATGCCGCCGGCGGATTTTGTCCGTGCGATCTTATTCCTGAGCCGGTAATACATGTTGATCGTATCGTCCTTCGACTCCCCTTTTACCTCCTGCAGGCTGAGCTTTCTGACGGTACGCTGTACACACGAATCCAGGATATTTATAGATGTGAAAATGAGGACCGGTTTCGAAAGCTTGCACATCAGAACGAGCCGTTTCAATATGTCGGTCTCTGCCTTGCTAAGGCCCCTGTTTTTGGCTATCTGATAGAAATTATGCCACCCGGCTCCCGTCGTTTTTCCCTTTTCTCCACGCGTCGTTGAACGCCGCGCCATAATAAAAAGTCCCAATCCGATAACGAATACAACGACAATAAGAATAATTATCTGTGAGGTTGTGGGTGTGGTGATTCGAAAGGCTTCTATATCCAATTGTCTTCTCCACTTATTCCCTGTATCGACATTTTACCTGAGATATTTAGACTCAGGACATTCCTGTACTATTTAAGTATATCACAATTGGAGGCTATTCGTCTTGTTGTAATGTGACAACCCTAGCCCTAAAAGTAGCGTATGTCCCTGGCGGGACCGGGTATCAAACAGTAACTTGCTCGAAGTTACTTAGAAACTCAGCTTTTTATACATGAATGGAATATCCGACTGTTTTTTCCCCGGTGAATATTTTTCCAGATTAAATTCTATAATCATACGTTTTTTTCTCGGAAGCTTCGAAGGGACGATGAGCTTCAGCGGCAGACGGAGCGCATCCTTGCCGATATATATTTCAATACCGATGCCGCCAACCTGCTGAAGCTTCACCGCCTGCACTTTGTTAATTTTCGATATTTTCGGCACAAGTATTTCCGCATCCCCCGCATTTTGAAACTGTACCGTTTGAACGTTCTTCGCCTCGAGAAAATCAAAAGTAAACAGCGTATCGAAAAGAGCCGGATTTTTTCTGTAGTAGTATATAAGGGAAAAGAGATCAAGAACGATATTATCGGCCGTGACTGTTTTTTTGGTCCCGTTGTTCACGTTTTCGATGATAACACTACCTGTATCCTGGTCTATCGTGTAGGTGACATACCCCTTGCTCTTTCCCTCTACCATGTCTTTTTCAACCCGCAGGGGAAGAAGGCTCTCTTTTTCCATAAATACAAGCCATTTGTCATCGAGCCTGTAGAAAATACTGACGAATGGCGATGTTTTTGAATGTCCGATCAGCTTATATACATCGACTGCGCCGTATTGGCTTGTTTTTTCAAATTCAATAATCTGCCTGCCCACATAAAAGGATGCCGCATGTATTGAGTACTGAAGCTTTTCACCAGGAGAAAAAGGAAGACCGTTTTCTCCCGGCAGCAGCTGCCACGAGGGCAGAAGAACAACGGCAAAGAAAATAAAAAAGGATTTAATAAGGTTCTTTTTCATTATATCTCCTCTCCATACAACGTTCCTGCATCCCGGCACACCGGTCATGAAAAAGGTTAAATCTCAGACCGGCCTGAACAACTTCACTGCACGGAACACGTCTTACTCTATCGCAAATAATGCGTTGTTTCAAGACGTTATTTATACGCTTCGCATCCGAATAATGCCGCCTGACAGCTGCATTACTTTTTTACAATACAGCCGCAGACTTTGTTCTCCTTGCCCTCATGAGTAAAAAAATCAGGCAGTAGACCGCACACAGGTAAAAACCTGCAGTTATCGAGAACATCGGCCGTATACCGATATGGTCTGCCAGAATGCCGCTCAGCCAGGGCCCGGCAAACATACCGATCGCATAGAGTGACTGGTGAATGCCCATTGCCGTTGAACGCTCGTTCCTTGCGACCTTCTGTATACTCAAACCGACAAGAATAGGATACACTATGCCGAATGCAAAACCCATACATATGGTGCCGGGAAACACGGCCGCAACTGTCCGCGCTGAAATTATTATCACCATACCGCTAAAAAAGAGAAAAGCACCGAGAATAAGAAGAGCGTTGTGCTTCATCTTCCGCAGTACGAGCGTGTTCAATAGATTGGCCGCTGTAATAGAAGCAATATTGGTGCCGATCAGCAGGCTTTTGGTTATATCACCTGCTCCCATTTCATTAACCATGACCGGTAAAAAACCGAACGTTACAGACCAGTCCGCATAGTGCACAACAACACTGATCAGTGTCGGTATCAGCACATATCTGTTCGTCAGAAGGTGAAAGATCGATGCAGGTGTTACCCTTCTTGGAGCTCGACGCTTCTCATGTACAAAGAGAACCAGAACCAGCGCAAGGCAGCCCGTCCCTGCAGCAAGGTAAAAAGAGAGGGCGTATCCTCCAATCTGGTTCAAAAATCCGGTCGAACCGGTCCCCACCATTCTCCCCAGGGAGGCGGAAAGGGTGAGCATGGAGCTTGCAAATACCGACTGGTCGAGGTCGAAAAAGGTGCTGAAAACAGTGATCAAAAGCACCCATGTGCCTGCAGAAAGTCCGGTCAATGCCCTCCCTGTAGCAAGCCATCCTATGGTACTCCCCTTTCCCATAACGAATGCACCGAATGCGGAAAAAAACACGCCGAGCAGTATCAGGGGTTTCCCCCATCCGATTACATCCCCGCTCAGTCCCATGGGAAGGCGGACCACGGCCATCCAGAGGCCGTACATCGACAGCACAAGACCGACCATCGAAAGCTGCGGTGTCTTCATCTTGATATACGTCGGCAGGGTCGGAACATAGAAATAGAGGGAAGCCCAGAAAAGAAACGTTACTGCCAGAAAGAGAGCAATTGACGACTTTTCCTTCATCCTGTACCGCCGGTTATCCGATTCAAACGATGTGTGTAGACGCACAGAAGCCACTCAATATTCTGCTTGAGCCCTCCGCTTCAGCCATAAAAGAGCCTTCCCCTCTCCCATATCCTGGAGTCTCTTTGCCATATCACTGTCCAGCGGAGGCAAACCGCCGGCGGCTTCAAAGAAATCATTCTTTTCTGAAACTTCCGGAAAATCAGTGCCGGCCGCTTCCCCGATATAAGAGTATCCCGCATACCGGAGCAGCAGGGTGTGCCCGATCATTATGCGGGCGCCCCGAAGAAACACCTCTCTGTACGGCCTGAGAGCATCGACATCCAGGTTGTCGACAAAGGGAAGACCGAGCTTGTTCATCTCGGTCCCGATATTGATCGGAAAGCCTATGCCATCGGCAATTTCGATGATACGCCGCAGGTTCTCCTGTTTAACTCTCCGTTCTTCCGGATCTGATAGGTTCCAGTTTCTGTCCGGTATGATGTTCAGAGCGGCGGCGCCCTTTTCCCGCATGTATTCGAGAAATTGCCCCGGGTCCTTTTCTCCCTCGCTCGTACCGTCAAGCCACGCCGCCATCGGCACGGCATCGCATGAAGCGACCCATTTTAGAAAATCATCGACCAGCGGAAAGGTATAGATAGAAGGTTTTTTATACCCGAGCCCGCCTCTCTTCACGAGCTTTGCCCGCACCTGCTCTTCAAATGACGGGAGGTCCTCGAACAGCAAACGGATCGTCGATTTGTCTTTCTTCAGTATTCCCGACCAGTACTGTGCAAATTGAGCGTCACCACCGAAGGCCTCCCTCGACCTGTTTAAGTACGCCCGCACGATATGCCGTTCAGTCGGAGACCCTGCCGGCGTCAGAGGGATCACGTCCCGGTCATAGTCAACTGTAATGTCCGGAATATACGCGTTGATCCGCTCGACGAGCTCCCTGTTTCTTTCACAGGCTTTCTGTCTGAAGGACAGAAGCCCCCGTGCCTGTTCAGAGTCATCGGGAAACTGCCTGGCAAAACCGCCGCCCATTATATAGACGATACCGTTTTCTCCGGGTGAATTAATATCAACGTCTGCGTACTCGCGCATATACGCCCGCGTTTCAATATGCACCGTCGTGCGAAGCGAAAGGACCAGCCCGGCATCGAGAAACTCCTCCTGTCCGTCAAGCACATCGAAATCACACAGTGCCGCTGCGTACAGCCCTTTCTTCCTGGACTCCCATGCAATACGCGATGGGGAGTGCCATTTGGAATTGTAGGAGAAAAAGGAGTGAAAATGCATATTGACGTTATCGAGTACAGTTGGAAGTGTACTGCTGTATTTCCGGACGAGCTCCTGCAGCGCCGCTCGCCGTTCGGCCGGATCGAAAACATTGAGCTTTTCTTCAAGACTTATTTTCAAACTCAAAGCAATTACCCTCTTTAATATAGTAGCGACTAATGTATAAAAATTCTCTTTCTTTATGAAGCACATTCGAACAGCGTAGAAGAGATTTTCGGCACTCTGGCCCATACATGTTAAACCGATTGATTATAGGGCAAAAAATGGATAGTTTAAAAGTGGCGACGAATAAGACCGGCGAGAACAGCATAGGAGGTTGTTTCAGTATACTGTTCAGCCGATCCAGCGCATGCGTATCAAAAGGAGAAGAGAGTGAACGGGTATGAGAGGATTCAGGCCGTATTTGATGGAGAGTGGCCGGATAAAGTACCGGTTATGCTGCATAATTTCATGATGGCTGCCAGGGAAGCAGGATACTCGATGGCAGAGTACCGGTCGGATCCCGAAAAGATCGCCCGAGCGTTCATTCAGTCGGTTGAAACTTACGAGTACGACGGTATACTCGTCGATATCGACACGGTGACACTCGCCGGTGCCGTCGGTGTTCCGGTTGATTTTCCCGAATATGAGCCGGCACGCAGCAACCGGGGCAACATAACGTCCCTCGAGATGGTGCGTGATTTAGAGCCGGTCGATATCATAGAGTATGAGTATGTCAGAAACTTGCTTGAAGCGGTGAGATTGATAAAAAAGTATTTCGGGGACGAGGTCTTTCTCCGGGGAAACTGCGACCAGGACCCCTTCTCACTTGCGAGTATGATGCGGTCGCCGCAGGAGTGGATGATGGACCTGTACGATACCGAGCATCGGGACCTCGTATTCGGGCTCCTCGAGCACTGCACCGATGTAACGAAACAATTCATCAGGCTCATGTCGGAAACGGGCGCGCATATGGTTTCAAACGGCGACAGCCCGGCAGGTCCTGAACTGATCTCCCCGCAGATGTACGAGGAGTTTGCCCTTCCCTATGAAAAAAGGGTTGTAGAAGAGGCACACAGGCTCGGTCTTCCATACGGACTGCATATATGCGGCGACACATCGCTTATAATACAGAAGATGCTAGAAACTGGCACGGACGCGGTTGAGCTCGACTACAAGACCGATAGTGAACTGGCGCACAGTGTGTGCAGGGACAGGGTTGTGTTCATTGGCAACATCGATCCGAGCGGGGTTATTGCCCTCGGAACAGCGGAGACTGTACAAAGCGCAGTACGGAATCTTCTTGAAATATACGGCGATTCTCCCCGGTTCATACTCAATGCAGGATGTGCTATACCCCCGACAACCCGGCCGGAGAACATCAAAACACTGATCGAGACTGCACGGAGTTTCAGGTGACTGCACACCCCCCGGACAGTTCGACAGATTTCCAATAACTGCTCTTTCCTGACACAATCACATGCACTGCAATACATTGATAAAAATAATTGATAGGCAAAATTATATCTTCAGCTTGCTGGAAATACCCCTGAGGCCACGATTTTTAGGCAGAACAGAGAATAAAGAATCCACTCCCTCCAAGTATCTTTCAAATATACGCTGTTCATCTATTAGAGCGAATTTCGAATTTCAGTGGATAAATAAATTTTTAGGAGATAGTTTTTTTGGTCCTGGGATATATAAAGAACGTTTCCGATATTTCTTTTCTACTGACTTTTTACGTTTATGGTTTAAAAATAATAAGTTTATCTACTATGTTCAATTTTATGATGAATACGGAAACCGACCAACCGCACGTAGTTCAGGAAAAACTTCCAAAGCAGCAGCCGAAGCCTGGGCAGCCGAATAAATAAAAAAAGGAATAATCACAAAAAGAAGAGACATCACTTTCGATAAATATGCTGAAAACTGGTGGATTCGGGATCAATGCCGATACGTGAAAGATCAGCTCACACGCGGTAAAAGCCTCTCTCGTCGTTATATCGACGAAATGAGAAGTCAGTCCTCCTCATTTCATAGTTTTCGAGATTATATCATAATCCCGGTTTGAGGGCTGACTTGTTTATTGCTACATGGTAACTCAATCGTTGACCAGAATAACGAATACCAGTTGAATTATTCATCGAGCGGACTTCGAACTCCAAGAATGTTCTTTTTTGCAACATGCGTGTATATCATAGTAGTTTGAAGCTGCTTATGACCTAGCAATTCCTGAATGGTCCGTATATCGTAGCCTTTTTCCAACAGATGGGTGGCAAAACTATGCCGCAGGGTATGTACTGAAACGTGCTTTGTAATACCTGTCTTGCTTACTGCAGCCTTAAATGCCCTCTGCAAGACAGCAGGGTGAACATGATGCCGTCTCACGATATGTGTGCGGGGATCTATAGAAAGAGATTTTGAAGGGAACAACCAGAACCATCCCCATTCCTTGCTAGCATTTGGATATTTCCGTTCGAGTGCTCCCGGTAATGCGACGCCATTGAGATTCTGCGCGCGGTCTCCTTCATACAATGGTTTAACTGAGGCAATATGATGGATCAATTCATCTTTTAACCTCTCCGGCAATACCGTTCGTCTGTCCTCGTCTCCTTTTCCCGACCTGACGATAACCATATTCTGTTCAAGGTCAACGTCCTTAATACGGAGGCTCAAGCACTCGTTCAAACGAAGTCCGCAGCCATATGTCAGCATTGCCATAAACCGATGCAAGCCTGACATCTTATCAAAGATCTGTGCAACCTCTCTACCGCTCAGGACGACGGGAAGACGTCTTTTTTGTCTTGCCCGTACTGCATTGATTGTGTTTTCAATGTCTTTATCGAGAACATGCTTATAAACAAAGACGAGAGCATTCAATGCCTGATTCTGAGTAGATGACGAAACCTTCTTATCTACCGCAAGGTGACTTAAGAAATCCTGAAGATCCTTTCCCTCGAGATGCTCCGTAGCCTTCTCCTGTATAAAGCCCCGAAAACGCCGGAGCCATCCTAAATACGTCTTTTCAGTGCTAAGCGACCTGTGTCTCAGGCGAAGGGTTGTACGGGTTTCATCTTCCAATTCTTTCCATGTATCCGATTTACCAACCAAATATTTTTGCTTATCTTGCTGGTCTCGGGAGAGGAAAAACTGGTATAGTCGCAATGCATAATCTGCCTGATTCACCTGCCAGTCTTCATGATTTTTTGATAGGTGTTTAAGAAATCCCTGTTTTTTATCACTGGTTAACCTATTTTCAAATGGTTCAGTAAGATAGCTGTAACACTCAGAAACCCATTTCACATAATAAGGAATATATTTTTCTTTTATATGTTTTGTTGTTAGTAAGTAGGATTGAAATTCACTTATCATAATAAAATCTAAAATTATATTATATCATGATAATAATAATATATTATTAATTA
>CAYSRJ010000019.1:0-7304 GCA_964433545.1 uncultured Spirochaetota bacterium
TGGTACCTGTGCCCTTGGTACAAATAACCAGAATCTTAATGAATAAAACCATAAGATAAGCTGTGCAGGGGGAAATATATATGTCCCGGGTAAGTATTGTTGGAAGCGGAAACGTGGGAGCCAACACGGCATTTTTCATAGCCGAGGAAGGGGTTTCCGATGTGCTCCTGTTTGATGCCCGTGAAGGCATTTCAACCGGCAAGGCGCTTGATTTGATGGAAGCAGCGCCGATCAGAACGTACCGGACAAAAATAGCCGGTACCGACTCCTTTGAAGATATTCGCGGGTCGGAGGTGATCGTTCTGTCTGCGGGGCATGTGCGAAAACCGGGCATGAGGCGAGAGGAGCTTTTTGAGGAAAACGCAACGATCATCAGGGAGCTTGCTGCTCGTATTGGGACCGGTACCGGCAGCATAGTGGTGATGGTGACTGAACCGGTAGACCTTCTTACAGCCCTTTTTGTGGAAGAATCGGGCATGCCGCGCGAGCGGGTTCTGGGGATAGGCGGTCTATTAGACACTACCAGACTCAGTTATGCTGTTTCAAGAGATCTGTGTATTTCAATGGAAAACATCTCTGCGCTTGTCATCGGTCCACATACAAAGGACATGATCATCCCCGAGAGATACACCAATGTATCAGGAGTTCCTATTCTCAAATTGATGCCCCGGGATCAGTTTTTCTCCTTGAAAGAGGAAACGGTCCATGCGGGAGATTTTATCATTGAGATGGTAAAAAATTCCACCGCATATTATGCGCCGTCGTCCTGTATTGCGGAGCTCGTCAGATCGGTTGTGCTTGACGCGGACAGGATGCTGCCTGTTTCGATACTTCTCTGCGGTGAATACGGTATTGACGGTGTCGCAATGAGTGTGCCTGCGGTTATCGGCAGGAGGGGAGTGAAAAATATATATCTGCCAAAACTGACCGCAGATGAAGAACGGCAGCTTCGAAAATCGGCAGAGCAGATGAGGCTTACTCTACAGGGGGGCAGGTGATGGGCAAGATATCAGTTATCGGGGCCGGTAATGTCGGAGCGACCGCTGTTTATTACATTGCTGAGCGTAATCTCGGCGATATTGTTATGGTTGATATCGTTGAAGGAGTCCCTCAGAGCAAGGGACTCGATTTTCTGCATTCTTCACCGCTCCGGCAGTACAGTGTGCAGATATTCGGTACAAACAATCTGAAAGAGATAGCCGGATCAGATGTCGTGATTTTTACAGCGGGTATTGCCCGCAAGCCGGGTATGGACAGGATGGATCTCCTTAAAACAAATGCGAGGATCGCGCAGTCGACTGCCCGTGCCATTGTACGGTATGCGCCGGATGCGGTTGTTGTTACGGTTACGAACCCGCTCGACGTGATTGCAATGGTTTTGCTGCGGGAAACAGGATTTGATGCGGGCAGAATTGTGGGTATGGCCGGAGTTTTGGATTCCACACGATTTCGATACTTTATCGCAGAAAAACTCGGTGTATGGCCGGGTGATGTCCGCGCAATGGTACTGGGAGGGCATGGTGACAGCATGGTGCCCCTTACGCGGTATACCTCTGTGGGCGGGTTTGCAGTTCATGAGCTTCTCGATACTGCTACAGTGGACGCGATTGTCGAGAAAACGAGAAAGGGAGGCGCGGAAGTGATAAATTATCTGAAAACGGGAAGTGCGTATTACGCGCCCGCTGCATCTGCCGCAAAGATGGTTGAATCCATCGTTCGAAACGAGAGGCGGCTTCTTCCCGCATCTGTATACTTGAACGGCGAATACGGGTATGACAATATATTTCTCGGCGTACCTGTTATTTTAGGGAAAACCGGTGTTGAAAAGATACTTGAGCTCGAGCTGACAGATGCCGAGAAGATTGCTCTCGACCGTTCGGCTCTGGCAGTACAAAATGGAGTTCAAACACTCGATTCTCTATATGAAGAAAAGATACTGTAAGAAGCAGCATACTTTCAGGATGAAAATTCCTCTGCATGTTGCAAAAATCCTCCAGCCGGGTAATTTATCAAAAATAAGACAGCATTTCTTAAATGATGAGTCACGAAGGAGATATGCGTGCCTGAAAAAATCGTCATTGATGGAGGTCCTGTGCTTCTTGTCGATACCATCGATTCAAGTGCATCGGTGTCGATCGGTATATGGGTAAACGTCGGTTCTCGGGACGAAGGCCGTGAGGAACACGGGTTTTCACATTTTATCGAGCATATGCTGTTCAAAGGAACCCGCACAAGAAGCGCATACGATATCGCACTCAGGATCGATCAACTGGGGGGTGAGATAAACGGGGTAACGGGAAAGGAAAACACTGACTGCTATGTCAATGTCGCCTCGCAGCATTATGCTGTTGCACTCGATATTCTGATAGATATGTTCTGCAATGCCGCGTTCAGGAATGAAGATTTCACCAATGAAAAGTTGGTGATTTTAAATGAGATAGACCTTTCAGCTGACGATGCGGAGGAATCAGCGGGGGACCTTTTTTCGAGAGCCCTCTGGGGAAATACTTCTTTCGGGCTGCCGGTTTTAGGAGAAAGGACGAATATTGAAAATACTTCATCGGAGAAACTACTTGGCTTCTATCGAAGGAACTACAGGCCCCGGGATATGGTTGTATCTGCCGCTGGGCATATTGAGGCAGAGGAGTTCCGCAGAGAGCTCGAGCGGATGATAGGTTCGATTGACTGTCCTGCGGATGAAGAAGCTGAGACTCACGCAAGGATTGCGCCGAAACCTGAAAGACAAACGGCTTTCTCTGAACGGGAAATCGAGCAGGTATATTTTGTCTGCGGTATCGATACATACGGGTACAGTGATGAGAGGCGTTACTCTCTCATGCTGCTCAATACAATAGTCGGAGGCTCTTTTTCATCACGTCTCTTTCAAAACATCAGGGAAAAAACGGGTTTGTGCTATTCGATCGCGTCCGGAGTAAACGGGTTTTCAGATTGCGGTGAATTCACGATAAACTTTTCCACTACCCTCGAGAATATTTCTCCAGTGCTCGATTTGCTGAATCGGGAGATTCGGCGCATGAAAAAAGGAGATATTGGAGAAGAAGAGCTCTCTATGGCAAAAGAGCATTTCAAAGGAAGTTACCTACTCGCCAGTGAAAATGTCGAATGGAAGATGGTTAGGATGGCTCTTCAGGAAATGATGTCCGGCAGGCTTATCCCCTATGATGAGACTCTCAAAAAGGTTGAAAGTGTCAGCCTCGATGACCTGTACGAAACGGTTGACTCAGTGCTGAACGGCAGCAAATTCAGCTTCGCGAGTGTCGGACCTCAGGGCCATAGCAGCCTGCTCAGGGGATTTTCTTTTAGTTTCTAAGTTACTTCGAGTAAGCTATCTGTGATACTACGTCCTGCAGAGGATCCATCCTGTAAAGGATCCATCCCGCCAGGGATCAGCTGCTTCTATGCAGAAAGTTACTGGCGGATACTGCGCTGACAGGCCACATGCCGCTTATTTTCCCTGGATGGGTAGAAATACATTGCAAAAATCGTATTTTTCTGATGAAATGTACTGAGCATGATTTTGAAGATATTCAGAATAAACTCCAGCAATCCTCTTCCCGGATATATGACTGAAGGCGCGAGCGGTATCGACCTGTATGCCTCGATCGAAGGGCCAGTAACCATAGCTCCAGGACAGTACAAATGTATACCAGCGGGTATAAAGATATCCCTGCCTGAAGGTTACGAGGTGCAGATACGCCCCAGAAGCGGCCTTGCGCTTAAATTTGGTGTGACGGTGCTGAATTCGCCGGGGACAGTTGACTACGATTACCGGGGTGAGATCAAAGTGCTTCTCATCAATCATGGGAAAGCTCCGTTTGTGATTACGGAAGGCATGAGGATAGCACAGATGGTTGTTGCACCGGTTATTCAGGCGGAGGTGCAGGAGGTAGAATTGGAACAGAGTCTGGAATCGACAGAGAGGAACAGCGGTGGCTTCGGACATACGGGTATCTGAAAAACAGATTTCTGCAGGTGGAGTTCACATTATTCCAATCGGTGGTGTTGGTGAAATCGGTAAGAATATGATGCTCATAGAGCACGCAGGGAGCATTGTTATCATCGATGCAGGGATGATGTTTCCGGATGCTGCTATGCCGGGTGTCGACTTTGTCATTCCCGATTTTTCCTATGTACTGGAACATAAAAACAAGGTTTGCGCAATTATCCTCACCCATGGCCATGAAGATCATATCGGCGCGCTTCCCTACCTGTTAGATAAAATCAATGTACCGGTTTACGGAACGAAGCTGACTCTCGGTTTTGCGAAAAACCGCCTTGAGGAATACCCTCTACCGGACAAACCTGATTTTCGCGAAATACGCCCGAGGGAGAAGATTGAATTCAAAGGGATAGAAGCAGAGTTTTTCAGGGTGTGCCACAGTATTGCAGATGGTGTTGGTATCGCATTCCATACGCCGTACGGTTGTATTGTGCATACCGGTGACTTCAAGTTTGAGTATACACCCATAAATAATCACTATTTTGACTTTTACAAGCTTGCAGAGTTTGGCGAAAAGGGTGTGCTTCTGCTCATGTCAGATTCAACCAATGCCGAAAACGAGGGGCATACTCCTTCGGAAAAAGAATTGAATAGTCTTCTTCTCGACACCATTCTCAATGCAGAGGGGAGGGTGCTCGTTACAACTTTTGCATCGAATGTGCACCGCATTCAACAGATATTCAACGTATGTAAACGTGCAGGGAAAAAGGTTACAGTCCTTGGAAGAAGTATGGAAAAGAATATATCAATGGCGAAGGACCTCGGCTACCTGGATTTTCAACCGGATATGCTCTTTCCATCAGACCGCATCAGAAGCTACAGGAAAAACCGGATCGTTGTTTTGACAACCGGTTCACAGGGCGAACCTATGTCGGCGCTCTCGCGAATCGTGAACAGCAGGCACCCGTTGATCGACATAGAACCAGGCGACACGGTCATTCTTTCCGCATCGATTATCCCGGGAAATGAAATGACGGTGACGCGGATTGTGAACACCCTTTTTAAAAAGGGAGCGCAGGTATATTATGAGGGTTTTGAAGATCTGCACGTATCGGGGCATGCTTCGCGTGAAGAGCTGAAGCTTATGCTTGCCATAACGAAACCCCGGTATTTTCTGCCGATACACGGTGAGTTCAGGCATCTTATCCAGCATTCTAATCTTGCACGGGAAATGGGTATCGACAGGAAGAGGATCTTATTGGCTGAGGATGGGGATGTGATCACGATCAGCAGTGATGATATCAGGATTACGGGGAAAGTGCCCGCGCAGCACATTTATATTTCGGGCAAGACTGTCGGGGAAGTTAAAAAGACGGTACTAAAGGATAGAAATAAACTATCAGAGGACGGGATCGTTATTGCTATTTTGCCCCTGAAGCGAATTGGACAGGAGGGTGCCCAACCGGATATAATCTCCCGTGGTTTTTTAGACTTCCTCGAACACGAGGATATCCGAACAAGGGCAAAAAAGGTAGTATCCGATGTATTAAAAAGATACGAAAGAAGCAGGAATATCGATTTTGATACCGTTACAGACGATGCCGTTCATGCGCTGAAACGGTTTTTTCGATTGGAAACGGCTCGTTCACCGATGATCGTTCCGATAGTTGTCGATGACTGCAATCACAGTTATTAATCCTGGCTCAGGGGTTGGTATATTTTTTTACCAGGGAGAAAATAGATGGGAGACTCGGGCTGGAAAAAGGTGGTTGAAGAAAAAGAGCTTGAAGATGGCGTGCCGCGCACCTTCACGCTCGGGAAAAGACATATTCTACTGGTTGGAATCGACGGAAAGATATATGCGTCCGGCGCGAGGTGCCCTCATCACGGTGCTCCCCTCGAAGAAGGTGTTTTAATAGACGATATTCTTACCTGTCCATGGCACACTGCGGCATTCAATGTTACGAGCGGACGGATGATTCTGCCGCCGGCCCTCGATGATCTTTCCAGGTATCTCGTGAAGGTTGAAGACAAGACGGTGTATGTAAAAAAGGCTGAAGCGGAACGGGAGCCTGTGGAGGTAAAGACCGACAAAGGGACATTTGTAATAATCGGGAGCGGCGCCGCGGGAAGTGCCGCTGCGCTTACGCTGAGAAAAGAGGGCTTCGACGGAAGAGTTGTACTCGTTTCGGAAGATCCTGACCTGCCGTATGACAGGACGGTTCTTTCAAAAGAGTATCTATCCGGAGATATGGATCGGGAGAGTCTTTTACTAAAAGATGAAGGGGTGTACAGAGATCTGAAAATAGAGATATTCTCCGATTACAAAGTCATGGATGTGGATATCGCACGGAAAATACTATTTTTTGTGAATTCGCAGACAATGCATTTTGACAAGCTCCTCATTGCCACCGGCGGAATACCCCGGACACCGAATATTTACGGAGTCGAGCTGCCGAATTTCTTTCTTTTACGAAGCTCGAAAGATGCATCTGCAATTGTTTCGGCACTTAAAAGCACGGACAGGGTTGTAATAATCGGGGCTGGGTTTATCGGCCTGGAGACTGCTGCATCACTACGGTCAGGAAATTTCGAGGTCCACGTTATCGATTCGGAAGGAATCCCCCTTGCCCGCGTGTTCGGTGAGGAAATCGGTGGAATGATAAAAGATCTTCACGAGAAGAATGGGGTGCAGTTTCATCTTGGCGTTACGCCTGAAGAGATCCTCGGGGACAGCAATATACGAGAGGTTCTCCTTTCAGATGAAAGCAGGGTGTCTGCTGAAGTGGTCATAGCAGGCATAGGGATTATTCCGGCTGTCTACTTTCTCGAGGGGACCGGTCTCGTCGAAAACAACGCAGTTCCGGTTGACGAACGTTTCAAGACTAAAAATGATGATGTGTATGCTGCCGGTGATGTAGCCCTTGTGCCTGATTGGGTAACGGGGAAGAAGAGGCGTACAGAGCACTGGGCTGAAGCCCAACGGCAGGGGCAGCATGCAGCGCGGTCCATGTTGGGTTTCCGAGGGGAATATCGGGAGATACCCTTTTTCTGGACGAAACAGTATGACAGGGTGATTCGGTATATCGGGCATACGGAAAGTGTTGATGCTGTTTTAAGGGGCGACATCAATGGTGATTTTATGGTCGGTTATTTCAAAGGACGATCACTGCAAGCAGCGGCAGCCGTCGGCAATGTTGAGAACCTTATCGTACTCGGGGAAATACTCAAACGAGGCATACGCATCCCACCGGCGAAATTTCTGGATGAAAAATTCGACTTCAGGAGTCTTCTCGCAAAAAGATAGGTTGAATGCACTCGTTTCTGAAGAGTGTATCACCCT
>CAYSRJ010000019.1:7404-29115 GCA_964433545.1 uncultured Spirochaetota bacterium
TCACCCTAAAGAGTGTATTACCCTGAAGGGCATTTCAGGAGATGTGTTCTTCGATTTTCTTCTTGAGCTGTTTTTTCGGATATACACCGATGACCCTGTCCACCTCCTGCCCTGCTTTGAAAAAAAGAAGTGTGGGAATATTCATGACACCGAACCTGAGGGGCGTTTCCTGGTTCTGGTCTATATTGAGTTTTGTAATCTTGACCTGGTTTTCGTACTCCTCCGCTATTTCCTCCAGCACAGGCTCCATCATTCTGCATGGCCCACACCACTCAGCCCATAAATCAACGACGACCAATTTATCTGCATCGGACACTTCCTTTTCGAAGTCCGCATCGGTTGTGTGAGTTATTTCCGCCATCTCTCCTCCTGTGTCGAATTCTCAGTCGGGTTTTAATAATTGAAATTCATCCCTAACCCGCGCACAAATATAGTATCGATTAAATATAACGGCAACACAAATTGGGAAATTGCGGAAGATCGGCTGAATGGCCGAAATAGTGGTGAACTCCTCGTTATAGAAATTTAAATTTGGTCGATACAGTATGTGAACCGCCTTTTTGAAAGGATACTACATGGTACGAGGACTGTATACCGGCGCTTCCGGCATGATTGCACAGATGGACCGCATCAATGTGCTCTCGAATAATCTGGCTAATGTCAACACACCGTCCTACAAACGGGATACGACGATCATGAAGGCCTTCCCGGAGATGCTTATCAGGAGGATCAACGACGACGGCGTGCGTGTCATTCCTCCCGGGTCATACGATCTTATGCCGGTTATCGGCAAAATGGGAACCGGAGTCGAAGTAAACGAGGTATATACACGCTTTACACAGGGCGCATTCAAAAAGACAGACAATGTCTTTGATCTTGCGCTCGAGGGAGAAGGATTTATTGCCGTAGAAACCCCGGAGGGCGAGCGGTACACGAGAAACGGCAGTTTCCTGGTCGACAGGGATGGGTTTCTGGTAACGAAAGACGGTTACAAGGTGCTCGGTGAAAACGGCTCGATTCAGCTGAAGAAGAACAACTTCATTGTCGATGAAGACGGGACTGTATTCGAGAACGCGGAATATACCGGTGATCCATCCCGGCTCGTAAGTATGGAGGAGAACGAATGGAATCAAACGGTGCGGCTCGACCGGTTGAAAATCGTCTCTTTTCCGAAGATTCGATATATAAAAAAAATGGGAGAAAGCCTGTACAGGGCGACTCAGCAGTCAGAGCCGGCATTTGTCATCCAGCAGGATCGGCCGAAGGTACGGCAGGGCTTTTTAGAGGCGTCAAATGTGAATCCGGTAATCGAGATGGTCAACCTGATCGAAGTGCACCGAACGTATGAAGCAAATCAGAAGATGATTCAAGCCCATGATGCCGCACTCGGCAGGGTAATTAACGAGGTTGGCAAGGCATAAGACACCAGACAGGGGGATACTACAATGATGAGATCGCTGTGGACCGCAGCGAGCGGCATGATCGGGCAGCAGTTTAATATCGATACAATCGCCCATAACCTTTCAAATGTGAACACGACCGGTTACAAGAAGGGGCGGCCTGATTTCGAGGACCTGCTGTACCAGACATTGCGTGCTGCAGGAACACCGGCAACCCGGGACACCATCGTACCGACCGGTATTCAGGTCGGCCATGGGGTGCGTCCGGCTGCAACGCAGAAGATGTACACGCAGGGGAGTCTGCAGAACACGGGTAATATACTCGATCTCGCGATCGAGGGGGAGGGGTTTTTTCGTCTCCAGCTCTATGACGGCAGCTTCGGTTACACCCGAGACGGTACATTTAAAATGGACGCGAACGGGCAGATCGTAAACAGCAACGGCTACAAGCTCAGCCCCGAGATAATAATGCCTAAGGGCTTTGTGTACTCGGACATATCCATCAGCCAGGACGGTCTCGTCACGGCAAAGGTCGCCGGCAACGATACACCGGTCGAGGTTGGGCAGATCAATGTGTACCGGTTCGTCAATCCGGCAGGCCTCAAGAATATCGGCCAGAACCTGGTAAAGGTCACCTCTGCTTCCGGTCAGCCCATTGAGGGAAGACCCGGATTTACCGGCATGGGAAAACTCCAGCAGGGCTTCCTTGAAATGTCGAATGTGCAGATCGTCGAGGAAATGGTAAACATGATTGTCGCTCAGCGTGCCTATGAGCTGAACTCGAAGGCGATCACGACTTCCGATTCAATGCTTGCCACGGCAAATGCGCTGAAGCGATAGAGCGTTCAAGCGCAAAACCGGTGAACGTAATCATCGGTATTTCATTAAATGAGTAATTCAGCCATGACTATTCCCGGTGTTGAACAAATGCTGCAGCCCAACCTACAGGGCGTTATTGATGTAAACAGTACAGTTGAGGGGCCCGCCTTCCTTGATATTTTCAGAGACATACTCAAAACAGACAGTATGAATACAATGCGGCGTTTTCCAGGGATGGCTGTTTCACATAAGCCACCTGAAACCGGTACGACGGTGCCCACAGAAAAAAGCATTGAAACCGGCTCAAAAGCGGCGCAAGCCCCCTTGGGGAAAGCCGCTTCGCGGCTGAGTATCAAACAGCAACTTGCGCGAAGTAACTTAGAAGGGAAGAAGCCTGTTGATAAAGAGCTTCTATCGGCATGCCGGGACATGGAAGCTCTTTTCACCGGTATCATGCTCAAGTCCATGAGAGAAACGATTCACGAAAATAATTTCTTCGGCAAAAGTATTGCAAAAGATATTTTTAGTGATATGTTATACGATGAATACGCAAAACTCATGGCGAAAACCGATCAGATCGGACTTGCCCGCCAGATATATGACCAGTTAAGTGAATAGGAAAAAGGTTGGAATACCAGTATTTCTTAGAATACCAGTATTTTTCATCTTCCTTTTATGCATCATTCCGTTTACCGCATCAGCGCAGTTCATTTTAGAGGATTATCAGAGCCTCCTCTACGGGAAGTACTATCGAAACTTTTACCCCCTCATGATACAGCAGTACACGCTGGACTCCATCGAAATGTCAGCCTACAGTGATGATTCTTCAAATGCCGATCAGTACCTGGCGGATGCGGCGGGTCCTGACGCCATTGACATGGACGCTATTGACATGGACACTGATACCGGCCTCAATCTCGAGGGCGAAATCGACTTCAACCTGGGCTACGGCAAGAAATTCACACTCAAGAAGGGAACGGTTGTCGGTGCAGGGGCTCAGGGAATCGATGAAAACCTCAACCTTGATCTCATCGAACGTATTCTCCTTACGGGGATGATAGGGGATCGGCTCTACGTCGAGTTCGATTATGATTCGGAAAGAAAAAAGGAGAATTTCGGAGAGGAGAAGAACATATACCATGTCGCCTACCTCGGGAAGGATGATGAGTTTGTAAAGGAGGTTTCTGTCGGCAACAAGGAGCTTTCCATCGAGGATACCCGTTACGTTCCTATCGACGAGGGCAATCAGGATTCCTTCGGAGTTCGCGTCCGCGCCGGAAAGGGAAATTTCACGGTCGAGGGGCTTTTGCGGTACAACGTCGCGTTCGAAGGAACAAAGAAATTTACGGGGTCGAAGAACAGTGTCGTCATGGATGCGCTCGATGTGGAGTACGCGACCGGAAAATTTTTCTTTCTCCCCGATACACAGATCGACACAGGCTCGCTTCTGCTGTACCGATCGACGTCAAGCGGTGAGGATATCACCGTCGACGGGAAAAAATTCAGGCTTATGAGCCGGGGTATAGATTACGATTTCGACAATTCGAACGGCCGTATATACCTGAACGACTCCCTTGCATACAGTGAGGAGCTTATCGTGTATTATAAGAAAAACGGGGCTGCAGTCGGTGATCCGTCACTTGGGATTAATGCGATCATTGATACTGACGGCGTCCGTAAGAATTTCAATAGCACCACCTTCCCCCATTACCCCGATTATTTCGATGCAGGTGGTAAATACCTCTATCTGAAAAAGAACGCATTCAACAGCTACTGGGAGCTGAAAAACGGCTATCTGCTCAAAGAGTATGAAGGCGCCGTGCTCTATAACCTGGATGTTCAGCTTCTGTACACCGCCAACAAGGGGGTTAATGATAACTACAACGGCCTTCTTTCACAGTATGAGATCGATACCGGTCACGGCGCAATCTTTTTTAATTTCAACGATAACTCGGGAGCTTTTTATCCCCGGCCCTTCCCCGGGGAGTACCCCTATACCGATCCTTCAAACACGGTGAATCCTTTTGACCCCGACAACCCGGCAAATCTCGTATACGGCGGCGTAACCACTCCCCCTTCCCAAAACTCCGTGAATACCATAGAGGTTTCCTATAGCTATACTACCGAGAGCTACTTTTTGGATTTCAATCTTGTACCGGGGAGCGTCGAGGTTACAGTGAACGGAAACACCCTCGACCCCCAGTACTATACGGTTGATTATGAGCTCGGTTTCGTGACTTTTTCAGAAGGAGTTATCAAGCCTTCCTCTGCAGTTGTGATTCATTACCGGTATACTACACTCGGCAGCGGGGATACGAGCCTTTTTTCCGCCATCGGACTCACCTACGATGCCGGTCCTTTTCTCGCGCGAAATGTCACTGCCTATGAAACCGGGACGAAGGGGAGGGAGGCTCCTGAAGTCGGAAAAGAACCGTCCAGTGCCCTGGTGAACAGCACAGAGATGTCGCTGAAACTCGGCGCAGTCAAAGATGATGAAACTGGCCTTTATACCGAGCTGAATGGCGGGGCCGCAGTCTCCCGCTCGAACCAAAATGTCTACGGAAAAGCGGTGGTTGCGGATATGGAGAAGGGTGAGGTATTTACCGATATCGATATGTCCGATGAGAGCTGGATAATCGGCAGCAGCTCGTTAATTTTACAAGGTGCACCCTATTCTCTATTATTCAGCACGAGAGGAAACGTACTCTATAAGAATTACTGGAAGGAAACGTTTCTCGGGGGAGATGTGCTGCAGAAGCTCTCATGGGACATACCATCAGGCAACGTGTTTTCATACAGCGAGAAGGCCGGTCCATACAACACGTCGGATAAGCCTACAGGAGGGAATGACAGCTCTCTCGTAATCGATTACAGCTTTGCCGCAGGGAGCGCCAACCCCTATGTCAGTGTATCGACGGCAGTCGGCGGACGGAATTTTTCAGATTACGAGCGGCTGAACCTGCTTCTCAGCGGCCAGGATATCACTGGAAGTGATGTTCGTGTATACGTGGAGCTGTTAAAGACATATGATGAGGATATAAACGCCAACGGGAGCCTCGACGGGGAGAGCTCTATCAATGACGATGGGTTTACGATAACACCAACCAACGGGCAGCAAACTGTGATCGGCACCGACCGGGAAGGGAAGAGCAACGGACGGATCGATTCGGAGGATCTGGATAACAACGGGGTGATCGATACCGGGAGTGAGGAAGGGGTAGTCGTGCAGGGTACGAGCACCCTGTATGCCAAGGAGCTTGGCACAGGGAGCGGTCAATGGAATTTTATTTCTCTTGATATACTGGACCTTATTAATAACGACCCGGATGTTTTTTCATCTCCCGCTGTTTTGAGAATTACCGTAACAACCAGGAACCCCACCATCAGTCAGGACGCCTCAGGTAAGCTGCTCATCAACCGGATATGGTTTTCCGGCTCGGATATCCAGAACAACAGCCCCGAACATCTCAATATCAGTGAGGTATCCGTGGATGAAGACCCGAAGGTAAAAGAAAACGCTTTTTCAGAGACCTTTCCCGGCCTCTATGAAGACCTTCATGGAACTGCATCATATAGATACAGGAATGAACTTGTGGAGAAAGTACTGCGGGTGTATTTTATCACAGGCCAGCCTCTTTCGCAGGGAGAGGAGGCCACTCTTTCAAAGGCCTTTCCCACACCTCGAAACTTTTCCTTTTACCGTGAATTCAATATGTACCTGTACCTGCCTTCAGACCAGTCAGTGCCCTCGCAGATGGATTTCACCCTCACCTTTTTGAGCAGTGAAAATGAAAGCCTCTCTGTGGATATACCGGGAAACGGTGTGGTTCAGGGGTGGAATACGATTTCCGTGGAACTGAGTGAGGAATATCCGGTGAGTCTGAACGGTCAGTCCGTTGGTGGTATGGTAAAGAACGGGAGCCTGAACATCATGAAGAGGGTATCAAGGGTGACCTTCGGATTTAAGGCCGAAGCAGGGGATATAACCGGTATTTCAAGTTCCAGCCCATTCGAGATCTGGCTCGATGAATGGCATCTTTCGGGAAGCAGCGGCTACTGGGACAAGGCCTTTTTTACAGAGGGTACGTTCGGATACAGAGGGGATGCGTTGTTGCTGGGCGGATTCGCCCTTTTGAGTAATCCTGCCCTGTCACTGGGATATGAACGGCGGGAGGGGTATTTCTACGATTCAATCGATGACCAGAGCGATACTTATTTCGGGCGCATTGAATCGGACTTTCTTCAATACCTGAATACAAGTATATATCTGAGCAGGGAGAATATCAGTCCGAAGAGAAACAAAGAGGAGCTTCCGGGAGGCCTCGATACAGATGAATCAATCAAAAAGCAGTCATACTCCGTGAGGTTTGATTTTGAAAAAAGTTACATACCGGTTATCGAACACTCCTTCGACCGTACTGTTACCCAAACGAACGACATTTTGCTGACAAAAACCGACTACCGACATGAAGATTCCACGGTGTACAACGAGACGCTCTGGTTTAAACAGAGCTACGACCTTCCCTTCGGTCTTTCCCAGGCATTCAGCTTCAGCAGGAACTGGGTAGATACCGATACAGCCGCGGTTGTTCCGGAACTGAACCTCACTCCCTCTGTAACCGAGGATGCAACGTTGAACCAGATAGAGAACCTCGATATTTCCTACAGTTGGAATAGCAATCAGGTATCGACCTATCTAAGCAGGGATGTCGAGTACGACGGCGAGCATGTCCCCCACACAGGAGAATGGATTGATTCCTATTCCTACAAGCTCGGCAGGCTGTTCAGGCCTCCCGATGAGAATTTGGCTGAAGGACAGCTCGTTTCAAAAACCGATACATACGGTGTCGGTGCCGAGATTCCTCTGGAGAAATCTGTTGGTTTTTCCTCCTCCTTCGATAATAAGATTACAGAGCAGAACTTTCAACGCGCCGGGTCGGCGCGGGATACGGCTTTCACCGACAGTATTAGCCTGAGTTTCCCTTTCTACTTCCTCGGAGACGAACGCATGCAGATTACTCCCGCGATGGAGCGCGAATTCAGGGGTGATTACCAGATTGCTGCAACAAGCCTGACCGAGGGGGATATTCTTCTTTCAAGCTACGGTTTCCTGTTCTTGCCTCCTTTTTACTTTATCAATCCCATCAGGGGATTAGGCAGAACAAAGGATTACACCGCAGTAGATCTATTCGATGATTCCACACGTATCGGGGGTACAGCAGCAAATACCCTGTCAAATAGCTACACACTAGATACGTCGCTCAACTATGGAAAATGGTTCATCCCGGTGTATGTCGGATTGTCAATCGACGGTGAAACACAGCGTAACGGAGATACCTACCAGCAGACGAGAGCCTTCAGTGCATCAACAACCAACAACATCTTTTTCCGGCGGCCTGAGGGATTGTATAAAAAAGAACTAGATGCCTCCCTCGGTTATTCAACGGAGAGGAATTATGCTACCAAGGTCATTGCGCACACCTTTGAAATAGGGGCATCCTACACCAGGCTGAAGAGCGAGCACAGCGGCATAACGCTTGACCATGAGATTTCCTATACCCTGCAGAGGCAAAAAATCGGCAACAGTAAACTGTACCTCTTTCCGGATGACCCGTCAGGAGAAATAAGCGTTGCCGAAATGCCCGACAGTGATACCGTTTCGAATGCGCTTACCTTTCAGTACCTATGGGAGTATATACTTACCGGAAGGCCGCTTTTCGCTTCAGTGACGAAAAATCTCGATTACGAGGCATCGGTGCAGAATGTCGAGAGTGTGAAACTTGAGAACATCTATACCTTCACGGACAGGGAAAAGGCGACAAGCTTCAGCAATATCCCATTCAGACTGACCCTTGAACATACTTCGGATTATCGAATGACGGAGAATGTCCTGTTCGGTATGAATGCAAAGTCTGTTGTCGGCATAGAGGAAAAGGTGCTTCCTAATGCACCGGAGGGTAACATTCTTCCTTCCATGGGATTTGAGTTCGGAATATCCTTAAAAGTTCTTTTCTAAAACCCTCTATTTCGCGTGAAGCGCGAAAAGCATAAATGTACAGCGCTGGGGAGGAAAAGCAGCCGAGTTTATTGAACTTCTTTATTGCGCCTACCTGCCGCGCTGTGATACTATTAAACACATCAGATTTGGATTATGTCCCTTACTTTAAGAAAACTAAAATAAAGAGGAGATAAGCATGGTAAAAACAGAGGACAGCCTCGTTGTAGTATGGAGCAGCGGCGACAGAGATGTGGCATTGAAGATGGTATTTATGTATACAGTGAATGCGAAACTGAAGGGCTGGTGGGAGGATGTAGTACTGGTTATCTGGGGTCCTTCCGCCAGGTTGCTGAGTGAAGATACCGAACTCCAGGAATATCTGGCACGAATGAAGTCCGCGGGTGTCGTTCTCGAGGCCTGCAAGGCATGTGCGGATATGTACGGTGTTTCAGAGAACCTTGAAAATATGGATATTGATGTGAAATATATGGGAACCCCGCTGACATCCTATCTCAAGGAAGGACGCAAGGTCATTGCTTTTTAGTAATTTCAGGCAAGTTACTGTTTGATACTCAGTCCTGCCAAGGACTTGCGCCGCTTTTTAGTCATGCAGAGAGGGTAATGATATCCCCGGCTTTGTAAATAGGATTATCGAATGCACATCTGAAAATATGAAGAACCGGGGGCATGTTCTGTTTTTTGAAAAATGAATCGGTATGTGTTATAATTAAAGTGTGTATACGGGCGGAGGGCTATATGGTGAAGAAAATAGTGTTCGTTATGGTTATGCTTTTTACATCGGCACTCCTATTCGCCGGTGAGAATGAAGGTGGGGGGAGGGACAACCCGCAATTCCAGAAACCTGAGTTCGGATTTGATATGAACATCGGCATAGGACTTTCCAGTTATGAAGATACGAACGGCGATCAGATTACGTTTCAGAAGTTCAGTTTTATACCGGAATTCAGCTACGGTAAATGGGGCCTGGGACTGAATTTTACCTTCGAACTGGATGGTGATTTTCATCTACGCGATCTCGACAATGATGGAAAAGCCGATACCTGGACGACATTCTCGGATTATATATACAAACTATATTACCTGAGGTACGCGCATAAAGGGGAACCTCTGTATGGCAGGATCGGCGCCATCACAAACTATACGCTCGGGCACGGGACAATCATGGAAGGATTCTCTAATACCCTGTTCTACCCGCAGGTCCTGCAGCTCGGATTGAACCTCGACATCGACGGCGGAATTTTCAACTTCCCTGTTGTCGGATTCGAATCTGTGGTTGATGATGTTCTGGATTGGGACATTGTGGGCTTCAGGGTCTATGCGAGACCTCTGTACTCACTTTCGACCCCGATAATAAAGGATTTGAAACTCGGTGCGTCACTTGTTGCGGATACCGATCCCCAGGAAGACCCGACCTCTGAGGATTATGGTCCGCCGCATGATAATCCGGCGAGCGATACAGTTATTGTGTACGGGCTCGACTCAGAACTTCCCCTGTTCGACAGGGGAGATATGTCACTCATAACCTATGCGGACTGGGCAAAAATAGGCGGCAAGGGAAATGGCACTGTTTTAGGGAGTACGTACAGGTATAACTGGTTCAAGCTTATTGCACAACTCAGATTTCTGGGTAAGGAGTTTGTTGTAAACTACTTTGATCCCTACTATGAAAGGGATAGGGCTATTAAATACGACAGCCTCGATGCATTAACGGATTTCTATATGGGGTATCTTATAGGAACGGACATCGGAATTTTGAATCTGCTTTCATTTTATTTTACCTGGGATGACGGTTTCAACGATGAGCCGGGCCCAAGAATTCGTACCGGTATTGTAACACAGGAAGATGCGCTTGCGAAACTCGAAGCAGGGGTTACGTACGATAAAAAAGACGTTGATGATTTTGGTGATTTTTTCAGTCTCAACGAAAGCCTGTTTCAGCTGAAGGTCGGATACAAGATAACGAAGTTCGCTAAAATCGTCTTTATTCAGCAAAAGAGCTACATGCCGTCAGGAAAATCAACAGATCAAACCCTCGTTGAGACGCAATTTTCATTTTAATGCCGCTGGTGAGCGGTACTTTCAGTACTTTGCAGCACCTGCGGCATCTTCGACATTATCCGGACGCAAAGCATCCGGGGGCATGTGCCCTGTGGTAGATGATCTTTCTGTAAACGGTTTTAAATTATCGGGTATCGATAATTAAAGGAGAAGGTCATATGTTGAGTTTTCAACGAATGCGCAAAGGAATCATTATAATACTGGCGATTACCGTTTTATCCTGTGGTGTAACGGCATTTGCACAGGAGGCTGAAAACCTTTCCGAAGCACCCGCATATGTTTCCTATCTGGCAGGCAGCGTCGATGTCGATATAACTCCGGATAATGAAATTGAGGATTTTGAGATTGCGGAGCTTGAAATGGAGCTTCCCACGAACACCATTATTCGAACAGGCAAAGAGGCGCTTTGCGAGATAACACTTGCAGACGGCAGCACTGTCAAGATATCGAGCTCTTCTGTGTTCAGGCTCGATGAGCAGCTCTATGCCGGTGACTCAGGAAAGAAAAAAGAGCGTTTCAGCCTCATTTTCGGCCGTGTGCGGGCAAAGGTGCAGAAACTTTTGACACCCGATTCCGTGTTTGAGATCAAATCAGGCACGACGCTTGCGGGTGTGCGAGGCACTTCATTTGGTATTCAATACGACGGCGCTGTGGCGCAGGTGTTGACTTTCGAGGGGTCGGTGACCATGAGCAGTGTTGAAAATACCTTTGAGCCGCTCGTTATCGAACAGGGGCAGATGAGTGCGGTTCTGCCTGATGGGATTTCCGAGCCTGTTTCACCGATACCGGAGGATGTCCTGAATGACTGGCAGAATGAGCTTAATAAATTTGCAGAAGAAACGGCAAAGACTGAAGCGTCGGTGCCTTCGCTGCCAAGGCCTGTCGAGAAAAAGAAAGAAAAGCAAAAGGGAGGTATTTCGAATTTTCTCAGCCTGAATGCCTACATCGGTACGATAACAATCGACAACAGCGTTTATGCTCGGTGGGTATTTACTCCAGAGCTGTCGGTCGGTAAACTGGGGGTGGGGTTGTTTCTACCCGCAATTTTTTCCCCTAATGTGGGATTGTTCGGTTTTGATCAGTGGGAAAATCACGATGAGTGGGATTTTACCGACTTCGAGGACAGCATTCACGACCTGCTTATAAAATTCTACTATATCAGCTGGGGCCATCCGGGGGATCCATTATTTGTGAAAGCAGGCGGTATAGACGATTTCAACCTCGGACATGGTTTCATCGTTGATAATTATACCAATATTCCATATTTCCCTGAAGAACTTGCAACCGGACTGCAGCTCAATATCGATAGGGATACATGGGGTTTAGAGTCTATGATTTCTGATTTCTCCAGATTCGAGCTTTACGGTGGACGGGTGTATGCCAGACCTGCCGGGCAAAAGTTTCCGCTTGCCTTTGGAGTCAGTGCTGTTCATGACAGACCCGATCCCTCACGTGAAACATGGCCGGTCGGGCCTTTCGGGGAAGTGACGGAGAATAAAGAACAGCTTCCCCATATTTTTATCTTCGGTGCTGACACGGAACTACCGATTTTAAACCTCGATATGTTTGCTTTGAAGCTCTATGTGGATGCGGCCAAGATCGGATATCTTTACCAGGAGCTTCCTCCTGCACTGCGGGTAACAGACTATGCAAAGGAAGGAGAAATATCGTTTCTCAAAGGTCTCGGCACCGCAGCAGGCATTACCGGACGGGTTGTTAAGATTTTCCGGTACCGATTTGAGTACCGGTACATCTTCGATTATTACGAACCCGGTCTCATAAACTCTCTATGGGAAAACCGGAGACTCGAGTATCAGCAGCAACTGATCAACCTTATTTTTGCTCAGAACAATCCGGGGTACGAGCAATCGACATCCTCGGGATTCTACCTGGGCGGCGGTGTGGAACTCTTTAAAAAACTTGAGCTGGGTCTCGGATATGAAAATTATGAAACGTATGCCGGAAGCAGCAGTGAAACCGTACAAAAGGGCAGCGCTTTTGTGGATGTGAATCGCGGCCTTATTCCAAAGGTGTTCGGCAGTCTCTCCTACAATAGAAACGCTCAGCTTGAAAACGTGCTTGATGACCCCTTTGACGAAAATACGGTTTTAAATGCTGAGGTATACTACGAACTGGCACCCGGGTTTGCCATTTCGGGCAATCTTAAAAGAATTTTCCGCTACGATGACGAGACTGGAAAGAACGAACCGATCGATTCTTTCGGCATTAGCACTGTATTCATGTTTTGATTTCAAACTGTCAGTATGTAATATACAGTTGACGGGTTCAATCGATATACGCAGTATGATGGGACGGTTTCTGATCGACGATGGGTACCATTGAAGGTTGAAGTGGCGACAGTCCCTGGCGGGATACATCCCCCCGGGATACATCCTCCCGGGATACATCCCCCCGGGATACATCCTCCCGGGACTGGGTATCAAAAAGTAGCTTGTTCTAAGTTACTTAGAAGGAAATGGGCATTTTTATTTCTATTCCTTGCGGATTGATTACTGCTCAATATGTAAGACTTGAGCCGCAATGTCGGGTATTTCGGAGATTGTTCTTTCAGTTTTAACGACGTACCGGCACACACCTGCCTTTTTCGCCTCCTCTTCGATGATCCCACCCCCCTGACTCGAAATAAGAATGATTGGGATTCTTGAATTTTTTACATGCGACCTGCTTGCAAGCTCCACACCCTGTCCGTCAGACAAAAGGACATCCGCTATGATAAGATGTGGTTTGAAGTCAACGATTGCTGAAAATGCCTCACTGATATTTTTGGCTATATACAGTATGAACCCATAAGGCGCGGCCTGCAGCGCGCGTGCAAGAAGCTCGGCGTGATCCTCATCATCCTCAACGAGAAGAATTCGGGGTGGTTTCCCTTCCATACTGCTGCACCTTTAAACGCATGAAAATGAAAAAACGCGACAGTTCAATTGATGATTATACAGCATTTTGCTGTCCATCACCAGTAAAAACCTGTACCGGAAGCATGTTTGTGAAATGGCACGCCACCGCAGATCCAGAGCGACATCAGACAGTGTGTTCTTTCATAGAACAGGAAGGTACGTTTTGACTTCATACTCGCTGACATGTATTCGATAGTTGTCCCATTCAAGCTTCTTGTTTTCGATAAATTTTTCGAATATGTGATCGCCCAGGGCCTCCCGTACAAGATCGCTTTTTTCAGTCACGTTTATTGCTTCGCCGAGACTGCCGGGAAGAGATGCAATACCGCGTTCTACCCTCTGTGCCTCGCTCATGTGAAATATGTCCTCTTCCACCGGGTCAGGAAGTTCCATATCATCCTCTATACCCTTGAGACCTGCGGCGAGCATAACAGAAAAAGCAAGATATGGGTTGCATGCCGGATCAGGGCATCGAAATTCAGCGCGTGTGGCCTTTTCTTTTCCGACTCTGTACATCGGTACCCTGACAAGGGCCGACCTGTTTCTCTGACCCCAGGAAACATACACCGGAGCTTCATACCCCGGGACGAGTCTTTTGTAGGAGTTTACCCACTGCGCAACGACCAGGCAAACTTCCCGAGCGTATTTTAAAAGGCCCGCTATATATGATTTCGACGTTTTTGAAAGGTGGTACTGATTATTCGGGTCGAAGAACGCATTTTTATTACCCTTGAAAAGCGACTGGTGGGTGTGCATTCCGCTTCCATTTTCTGCGAAAAGCGGTTTCGGCATAAACGATGCGTAGACGCCGTGATTCATAGCGACCTCTTTTACGGTAAGCCGGTACGTCATAGCCTGATCCGCCATACGCAGAGCATCGGTGTACTTCAAATCGATTTCGTGCTGGCTGGGTGCAACCTCGTGATGACTGAACTCAACAGCAATACCCATCTGCTGGAGCGCGAGTATGGTCTCGTTTCTCAGGTTAATAGCCACATCCGAGGGTGTAAGCTCGAAGTAACCGCCTGAATCGAGCGGCTCGGTTTTTGTAGAGTTGTCCTTGAAGTAGAAATATTCGAGCTCAGGGCCCACATAGAGGGTGTAGCCCAGGTCCTTAGCCTTTTTAAGATTTTTTTTCAACGCCCACCTGGGATCTCCTGCATAGGGACTGCCGTGAGGTTCTAGAATGTCGCAGAACATGAACGCCTCAACTGCATTGTCGCTGCCCTTGAACGGAAGAATGGTGAATGTCGACGGATCTGGTTTGGCCATCATATCGCTCTCTTCAATACGCGCATATCCTTCTATAGAAGACCCGTCGAATCCCATCCCTTCCTCGAGAGCGCCCTCTAACTCGTCAATAGTAATGGCAAAACTTTTAAGAAACCCAAGAACATCGGTAAACCACAGCCGGACGAATTTCACATCGTTTTCCTTTACCATCTTCATGACCTGTTCAAAATTATTCATCTAACTTCCTCCTGAAATATAGGTTTATCCATATTTATTCCGTTGCAAAAATCTGGAACCCGGAGTAGGATTCCATCCCGTGCTCGCCTATATCAAGTCCCCTCAGCTCTTCCTCTCTGCTGACCCTGAGCCCGATGGTTATATCTATTAGTTTAAAAATGATACCCATCGATACGAGCACAAAAGAAACGACAGACAGTATCCCCAAAAGCTGTATACCGATTTGTGTGGCCTGGCCGCTGTAAAACAGGCCGTCGTGCGAAAGTCCAAGCGACTTCTGGCCGAACAGCCCGACGGAGAGTGTTCCCCAGATACCGTTAAAACCATGCACCGGAACTGCGCCGACCGGGTCATCTATTTTAAGTTTGTCGAGAAAAATAACGCCGAGAACAACCAGAATACCGCCGACTGCTCCAATGATGAGGGCCGCCCATGGTTCAATATAAGCACAGGGCGCGGTAACGGCGACAAGTCCGGCAAGCGCTCCATTCATGGCCATGGAGAGATCCGGTTTGCCGAACATGCTCCAGACCATTATCATGGCAAATATTCCTCCGAGAGCAGCCGCAATGTTAGTGTTTATTGCCACCCTGGCAATGAGTTCGCCGTTTCCGACGCTCAGCGTGGAACCAGCATTGAATCCGAACCATCCGAACCAGAGAATAAATACACCAAGTGATGCAATCGGAATATTATGCCCAGCGATAGCATTGGCAGTACCGTCCGGCCTGTACTTACCCAATCGGGGCCTGAGAAATAAAGTGCCGATGAGCGCTGCAAATCCACCGACCGAGTGAACCACCGTTGATCCGGCAAAATCTGAGAATCCCATAGAGGAAAGCCAGCCCCCACCCCAGATCCAGCGTCCTGCCACAGGGTAGATAAATGAGGATATGAGAAAAGAATAAATCAGATAGGCCGGAAACTTCATCCGTTCGGCCATACCGCCCGCCACGATCGTCGCCGCGGCGCCGCAAAACACGGCCTGAAATAACCAGAAAGCAAAAAGCGGAATATCCGCTCCGGACCGCGCGTTCGAAAGAAACCAGCCCTGTGATCCCAAAAATCCATTTCCACGACCGAACATTATCGCATATCCAAAAAGAAAATAGCCGAGCGAGGCCATACAGAAGTCGAGGAAATTTTTCGTAAGTATGTTGCTTGTATTTTTTGCACGGATGAATCCCGCTTCCACCATCCCAAACCCGGCCTGCATAAAAAAAACAAGAACAGCGGCTAAAAGGACCCACATCGTATCAAGTCCTCGTATAAGAGCAGGATTCATGCTGTTGGTTGCGGAAAAAAGAGGGCCACTATACAAAAAAATAAAAAGTAAAATCAGGATTCCAGTTACAATCCATATCTTTTTCATACTTCTGCTCCTTCTTCCATGTTCAGCCGATTGCAAGGTTACCTGTTTCGCCGCTTCTAATTCGTATACATTCATTGAGATCAAGTACGAATATTTTTCCGTCTCCGATCTCACCGGTTCGTGCTCCACGAATGATCGCGTCGACGGTTTTCTTCACAAAGTCTTCATTTACCGCTATCTCAAGGCGAACCTTTTTTAAAAGGTTGACTTCAATGTCGACCCCCCTGTAGGATTCATGGAAGCCTTTCTGCTGGCCGCAGCCCAGGGCATTGGTTGCCGATATCTTGTACACTTCTTCTCTGTATAGTTCCTGTTTAACATCGTTCAATTTATGCGGTTGTATATAAGCAACGACGAGCTTCATAGAATCCATCTCCCATTGTTTTATTAAAAGCAAATTTAATGCCAATATGTAAAGATTATTGTAACTTATTGATGTATAAAAGATAATCTAAGGTTTCATTGTATGTAGCTGTGAAAAAAGCGGCACCAATACTACATTTATGTAGTTGTCAATACCAGAATCCTACATTTATGTATCCTAACATATCATACATTTTTATCCTTATGTTACACCATATGGTTTTCTTCATTAAAATATTGGTATTTTGTACCAGTATCCTCCGGTTTTTTTAAACCGGTTTTTACAAAAGACAATGGTCTTTTACATGGCATTTTAACCATTGTGAAATTAAGGGAATAACTATTAGGCAAGTGCTGATTTGTAACTATTATGATTGAAAGTTCACCTGCCTATTTTTAAAACTGATTTATAATAATCGTTGGTTTTTAGGATGTATGAAATCGTCCGGGGTTTATACTGTATTTTCGTATCCGGAGACCCATCTGCCGCTCAGTGAGCCCGAGCGCCCGTGCAGCTTTTGCGGCATTACCGCGCGATGATTTCAGAGCATCCTGAATGGTTTCCTTTTCGATACTATTGAGTGTCTCCCTAAGTGCGTGGTTTATAGTTGTGCCGCTCGCCTCTGCTGTCTGCAGGGTGGGAGGAAGGTGGTGGCCGTGGATCACATCGTCGTTGCTCAAGAGAACCGCACGCTCCATGCAGTTTTCAAGCTCACGCACATTTCCAGGCCAGTGATAGGCCATGAGCATATCTATTGCAGGTGTGGATACACGCCGTACGTTTTTATGGTCAGATCTGCTATACTTTTCGACAAAATAATCGACAAGAAGAAGAATGTCGGTTTTTCGCTCCCGCAAAGGGGGAATATGTATGGGAAACACATTAAGCCGGTAGTAGAGATCTTCCCTGAATTGGTTTTCCGACATGAGTTTTTCGAGGTCTCTGTTCGTAGCGGCGATGATGCGGACGTCGATTTTGATGGTGCTGGTACCTCCCACACGTTCGAACTCCTTTTCCTGTAGTACGCGAAGGAGCTTAATCTGTGTTGCCGGACTCAGGTCTCCTATCTCATCAAGGAATAAAGTCCCTCCGTGTGCAAGCTCAAATCGCCCTTTGCGCGCCGAAATTGCGCCGGTGAACGCCCCTTTTTCATGACCGAACAGCTCACTCTCTATTATTGTTTCCGGCAGCGCTGCGCAGTTAACCTTGATAAAGGGTCTCGCTGATCTGCTGCTTTCGTAGTGTATGGCATGTGCGATGAGCTCTTTTCCGGTCCCGCTCTCACCCCGTATAAGTATCGTGGTATCGCTCTTTGCAACCTGCGGTATTAAGTTGAACACCTCCTGCATTTCACTTGAGTTTCCTATAATATTTGCAGGTTTAAACCGGTCCTTCAGTTCTTCCTGAAGCCTGATGTTCTCTTCAAGCAGCCTCTGGCGCTCCTCGGTGGCCTGCTGTCGGAGTTTAACTGCCTGGGATATCATAGAACCGATAATAGAGAAAAGACGAACATCATCTTCCAGGGAGAATTCCATAGAGTAGAGCCGGTCGGCGCTGAGTGCCCCGATTACCTCGTTTTCGAGTTTAATGGGAACGCATATGTAAGAGAGCTCTCTGAGGTTGGTATTTTCACGGGCGCCTGTTTTATCGAGAAAAAGCGGTTCATCAGATATCCTGGGCAAAATTACCGGTTTGCCCGTCTGCACGACTCTGCCGATTATCCCCTCTCCGAGTTTATAGTGTCCTCTTTTCTGCTGATGTGTTGAGAGCCCGAATGCAGATTCAATTGAAATCTCTCCCGTTTTTCTGTTGAGAAGGGTAATGACACCCCGTATGATATTTGTGTACCGCGCAATCACCTGGAGAACCGGCCGTACAACATCCCGCAGGTCCATGCTTGAATCGAGAATGCGGCTTATTTCAAAGAGGAGGGAAAGCTCCTGCAACTGTTCCTTCACCTTCGGTTTTCTAGGCACACTCATTTTTATTCATCCCGCATTCTCTATAGATTCTTTCAGTGTACGGAGCAGACCGGTTACATCGTTTTCTGTTGTATCGAAAGAGGTCATCAATCTGATTATATGATTTCCAGCGTCCCATGTGTAAAAGAAGTATCGTTTTCTAAGCTCATCAATACTATGAGGCGGGAGCTTGACGAACACGGCATTCGCCTCGACCTTCTGCGTTATCCGGCATTCGGGTATGTCCCTGATCCCATCTGAGAGCAGTTTCGCCATATAATTTGCATGCTTTGCATTTTTGAGCCAGAGATCACCATTAAAAAAAGCCGCAAACTGAGCCGATATGAAGCGCATTTTTGACAGGAGCTGCATGCCCTGCTTGCGGATATATTTGAAGTTTTCAGCCCACCCTTGATTGAAGATGATGACCGCTTCACCTATCATCATACCGTTTTTTGTGCCGCCGAAGGAAAGTAAGTCTACCCCCGCTTCAAATGTAATATCTCTGAACCGGATGCCCAGATGTGCGGCTGCATTACTGATTCGGGCTCCATCCATATGAAGAATCATATTGTGGTTATGTGCAAATGCAGAGAGCGCCGCTATCTCTTCAACGGTGTATACGGTCCCCAGTTCGGTTGACTGGGTGATCGATACAGCGGCCGGCTGTGCATGGTGCTCGTTTCCGACAACTTCAAGAAACGGTTTTAGTGATTCAGCACAGAGTTTGCCGTTCTCGGAGGGTATTTCCATCAGCTTGCAGCCGGCAATGTTTTCAGGAGCCCCGCATTCGTCGACATTCAGGTGGGACGAGGAAGCGCATAGCACGGACTGATAGGGCTTGAGAAATGCTCGGATACCGAGCACATTTGCTGCGGTCCCGGTCAAAACGAAAAAGATTTCACTCTGAGGGCCGAAAACTTCCTTCATCTTCTGCAACGCAGATTCAGTATACGTGTCATCTCCGTAGCCTATGCAGTGTCCGCTGTTTGCTTCTGCAATAGCTTTCATGATATTGGGATGGATTCCTGCATTATTATCGCTTGCGAACCCGCCCATAACTGCACCTCTCTCCTGGTTTTTAGTACCACAAAAGTAATCTATTTATTTAAAAAATCAACGCTTTCTCTTTCACACACATCTGCAGTGAACTGTTGTATCGAGGAAGAGGGAAATGGGATTGGGTTTCTATGTACCGCTTGGCTCTTTTTTCGATGCAGGTGTTTCGATAGCAAGCCCGCTGCCTGCCAGCTCTCCGTAGATAAGAAGAAAGGCGTACGTTGACGCAAAAAGAAACACCTCGACAACGGCTTCAATTACTTTCTTGTTGTTCAATTTTTTCGGTCCGTCCAGCTTTTCGTTGAAGGCAAGGGTTTCTTCAGCATTTTCAAGAAGTCGTTTCGCGGAGTTGTAATCGTCGATAATCGTTGAGAGGGTCTTATTGATAGCCTTCATTGATTCCGCAATTCTATGCCTGGCATTTCTGCTCGCAATTGACCTTTTCTTGTTGAGTGATTCCAGTATGGAAGTTTTTTGGTGAATCGTAAGTCGCAGATTTTGATCGGTTTTTCTGTATTCCTTCAATATCTCTATATAGTCCTTTACTTCGTGTCTCGCTTCACTGAAAAGAAGATAAGCATGGTTGAGGTCTTCCTTGGCATCGATTTTTTTCTGCTCACGATAGTCGATATTAAAAACAATCTTTCCGGTTGTCAGCACAAATGAATATTCTTTTTCGAATATTTCCATAAGCACTGCGCTTCGGTACATCTTGTCCGAGGTATCAAAGAGGGAAAAAAGGGTTCCTTCACCATTATTTTTTCGTTCAAACTCTTCAATAGCCTTCTTGAGGACCGGAAGTCCCCTCTGTATGTGTTTCGGGATCGTCACCCCTTCGGTTTCTTTTTCAAGCGTTTCATCTCTCTTTCGTTTGAGATATTCTTTTATTCTCTTGAGCTCTTCAGCTCGTTTTTTCTTTTCAAGTCGTGTAATGTACCCGATTTTATCCTGCTCCGTTATACCGAGCAGGTCGTCGAGTTCCTGTGAGAAGAGGGGGTAATATATGCGGTTCATCTTGCATACAATGGTGTGAAACCTGACGAGGAGGTCTAAGAGGATCACATCAACATCGTTTTGCAGCTTGATTCTCATAATCTCTGCGTCTTTCGGATTACGTTTTCCGGAGCTTTGCTGTATGGTAACAGCTTTCAGCAGATAAAATTTCGACAGGTCTGTAAACTGACCAAGTATATACATCTTTTTAAAGAAAGCTTTGAAAGCTTCTATGTACGGCCCTCCCGGTATACTTTTTCTCCCTATTGCTTTTTCAACTGACGAAAACTCTCTATCATTATACAGGAACCGCAGTCGTACCATGAATTCATAGAGGGTGCTGTTTTCACCGGACGATGCTTTTTTAATCTCCTTAACGATTGAGCCTTTACCCTCGAGAAAAGATGAAACGGCAAGGTTGAGATTTAGAAAATGATTTTTGACCTCACCACGAAAAAACCCTACAAACCGATCAGAGAACCTGCTTCCGCTGATGGTGAATACCTTCGAAAAAAGCCCTTTTACATAGATTTTAATTCCAGTAAGAGGTTTGGATTTTCTCTGAAGCGGTGTTCTTGCTTTTTTTTCGTCAATCGGTGTCTGTGTTATGACGGTTCGCATCTCCCGTCTGCCTGCGGTGGTCTCATGATCCTTTGTCTTTACAGCTGGAAGTTTTTGTTCCAATTTTTTTTCTTCAACTATTTCTCCGCCGTGATTGATGAATTCATGAAATAGTTTTTTCCTCTGTATATCATCGAGCCGATCTACACCGATTTTTTTTCTCAGTCTGTCATAATCGTCGTTCATGCTTTTCTCTCAGCACCTCGCAATTCTTCTCATCGTGATAATGAATTGTGCCGAAAAATACTTTGTACGGGTGCAATAATGACTACCAACAGAGTATACTCTAAACATCGGAATAAAAACCAACTGTCTCAAGATGCAAAGTTTAATACCGGGAAGATGCACAGTGATACTGTATGGGGGCGATCAAAATCGCTTCGTTTTCAAAAGGTGTATCCAAGATTAGTTAAAAAGGTGCGCCTCCTCAATGTCCCTGATACTCATTCTACCCCATTTTTTCAAAAAATTAAACAAAAGAGTAAGCTCTTTCTAATCCTGTTTTTGGCTTCAGTTGTAATTTTTATATTTGTGCCCTTTGTAATGCGTGTTAAATCGTATATGTGGGAAAGACAGCGGACCCTGATATTAAGCAGTGATCCTCTGTACGATCTCTTCCTCGTTGAAGGTCTCAACCTTGATAAAACTGATACCCGC
>CAYSRJ010000019.1:29215-49647 GCA_964433545.1 uncultured Spirochaetota bacterium
GAAGGTCTCAACCTTGATAAAACTGATACCCGCTCCGGTGCCGCGACAGGAATCGATCGTACATACAAGGTGCCCAGCCTTACAACAAGAACATATTCGGTAAAAAAGGGTGATTCGCTATTCGGCATCGCACGCAGGTTCAATGTGTCGATTGATACTGTGATTTCTGCAAATGGATTAAAGAATGCCTACTATCTGAGCATAGGAATGAAATTACAAATCCCGAATTTAAGTGGTGTGTATTACAGGGTTCGAAAGGGAGACTCGCTGTCATCTATTGCGGCACGGTATACAATCAGCATAAATAAAATTGCGGATATCAATGATCTGCCGAGCTCGGTTATACATGTCGGTGACGCGCTCTTTATCCCGGGAGGAACGCTGTCGAGCTGGGAACGTGCAACTGCACTCGGCAATCTATTTAAAAAGCCGACAACCGGCCGATTAACCTCACGAATGGGCTTCAGGAAAGATCCGTTTACCGGTATGCGCGCATATCACGCAGGCATAGATATCGCCAACAGGAGAGGGACTCAGGTTTATGCAGCCCAATATGGGCGGATCGTCTTCACAGGGTACAGAGGAAATTACGGGAGAACGATAATAATACGGCATCCTCAGGGATATGTCACGATATATGCCCATCTTGATAAAATATTTGTCAGGCGATCTCAAACGGTTCAACAGGGTGATAAAATAGGAACAATGGGAAATACGGGCAGATCGACCGGACCGCATCTGCACTTCGAAATTCATCAGTACAATAAACTGCTTGATCCGCTGAAGATACTTCGTATGTAATTCTGCTGCCAAGCGAGCTCGCATATAAGTACTGGAGAACTCAGCCGACTCGACACCCAAGCAGAAGCCCGACGAAACCCGTACGACCATCAGGTCGATACCTGGATGCCGGATTTCATAATAATGAGAAAAGGCGTTGTAAAATATATGCTAATCCTGTATAATTTTTTAAACGTTTTTTGAACGAATAAATTCCTTGAATAAGCAATTCAGCGCATGAATTTCCTTTACCTGATTACCGAATTCGGAGCAAAAAATGCAAGGGAGGTGCGTATTAGAGTAATACATACTGTTCGCAGATGTATCTCAACTATGAATTGGGCTACTAAATGGGTAGATGGCTGTATTACTCTGAACCGTAGTTACTTGAGTCGATTTTTATCAAAGTGCCGTAAATTCGCTCTGTCTGTCGGCAGCACACTACCTGCAGGCTCTCTGCTTACAGGCCTTATTCTTATTGCGTACATTTCATTTTTTCCTAACCCTTCTTCCTTCGTTGCCGAGGATAAGCCCTTTTTCGGGGATTTTGCCTGGAACACCGAACATCCGGTTCATTTTTCTGCCGGTGATTTCAGAGAAAACGGAAGGGGCGGTATTGAAAATTATGTGCCAGATTTACGGCTCACGGAATACACGATTCAGAAAGGCGACACCCTCTGGAGCATTGCCAGGAAGTTTGATGTAGACCCGGACAGTATTATCAGCTGCAACGTATTTTCAAACGTTCATTCCATTCATGAAGGCGAGGTTATCTTTGTTCCGAATATGCGGGGGATTTTCGTCACAATACATGAGGGTGATTCAATCTTTAAGTTTTCTACAGAGTACAAGATTCCACCCGACTTCGTTATGGAGGTAAATCGCCTTCGTTCCAACTCACTTTCACCGGGTATGAAGCTTTTTTTACCAGGAGTGAGATACAACAACATTGAAAGAGCCTATGCGCTTGGGGAGGCTTTCAATAAACCGGCGCACGGCAGGCTGACCTCCCATTATGGATACAGGAGAGACCCATTTACAGGAAAACGGGCGTTTCACAGGGGAATAGACATCGCGAATAGAGTCGGCATGAAAGTGCATGCTGCACAAAGTGGGACGGTAATATACACTGGTTCCAGGTATGGGTATGGAAGAACAGTGATAATCCAGCACCGGTTCGGATACAAATCCCTGTATGGCCATCTCTCCTCATTCAGCGTACGAAGGGGTCAGTATGTAAAAAGTGGGCAGGTTATCGGCACTCTCGGCAACACTGGAAGGTCCACGGGCCCGCATCTGCACTTCGAGATATGGCTAAAAAATAGATCAATTGATCCACTCACACAAACCAATATGGCAGTTCGATAGATGAAATCAACGAAGATAGTTTGCACTATTGGGCCGGCAAGCCACAGTAAAAAAATAATTGAGGAAATGGCGCGTGCCGGAATGAATCTTGTTCGTATGAACTTTTCACACGGGTCGTATTCATTTCATCGTAAAACAATTCAGGCTTCGAGAGATGTATCTAAAAAGCTTGAACGACACATAGGAATATTGCTCGATCTGCAGGGTCCGAAGATCAGAACCGGAAAACTTGCAAAGGAAACAGTGGAATTGAAACAGGGAGATGAGGTCACACTTACCATACGGGATGTTGAAGGAGACTGGAATATAATGAGCGTAAATTATAACAGGCTCCCGAGTGAAGTGAAAAAGAGTGAACGAATACTTCTCGATGATGGAAATATTGAGCTCAGAGTTATAGGGCTCGAGCAGGATTCTGTGCGGTGCAAGATTATCAACGGCGGAGTCATACGTTCTTACCGTGGAGTAAACCTTCCTGAAAGCATTATCAGCGTACAGTCAGTAACAAAAAAGGATGTTGCGGATCTTGATTTCGGCATTGAAAACGGTGTTGATTTTGTCGCCCTTTCTTTTGTCCGAAAGCCTGAAGATATTCAGTACCTGCGCATGCTTATGCAGGAAAGAGGGACGGTGCTTCCCATCATCGCCAAGATTGAAAAACCTGAAGCAATACAGAATATAAATGGAATTATTGATGAAGCAGACGGAGTTATGGTCGCCCGCGGAGATCTCGGTGCCGAAACTTCCCCACAGGATGTTCCGGTTCTGCAGAAGATGATTATAAGAAAATGCAACCAGGCCGGGAAACCTGTAATCACCGCAACGCAGATGCTGGAATCGATGATCGTGCACCCCCGCCCGACAAGGGCGGAAGCCGCGGATGTGGCAAACGCAATATTCGATGGAAGCGATGCGGTTATGCTCTCCGGTGAAACTGCAATGGGCGAGTATCCGGTAAGAGCCGTAAAAACAATGGCCGAGATAGCCCAACGGGCAGAGGAGGAAATAAATAGGAGGGAAGCTGACGGGTTTTCCCCCAGGCGAAAGGAAATTCCTGAATCCGACAATATCGCCGATTGTATGAGCTATTCAGCTACACGGCTAACCGAACTGATATATCCCAGGTATATCATAAGTTTTACACTTTCAGGAAAGACTGCAGCCCTGGTAAGTAAGTACCGCCCGCCTGTTCCGGTAATTGCCATGTCCCCAAACGAGGAAGTATTGAGAAGGCTATCAATATACAGCAGCGTCTACGGTGTATATATAGATCACGTATCATCAACCGAGCAGCTTCTGGACAGGGCTGAAAAGATCGTGGTTCAGAAGGGCTTCTGCAGGGAGGGAGATACGGTTCTTTTTATTGGGGGTGTGCCGGTTCTGGCTGGAGAGCCCACAAATATGCTGAAGGTGCATAGGGTGATGCTCGGACAGAAGAATATCTGACAGGCAGGCAGTCAGGTTCGCACCTGAATCGTCAAAAGAAATCGATAAGCGGTTCATTGTATTACCATGATGCCCATGTGTGACAACTATCCCTTTTCCGCGACTTTTTCCAGCTTATATTATAAAGTGAGTCCAAACGGGTACTTTACGGCACAGGTACTTTTCAGCATGCTATTCCTCCATACTGTTTAACCGAAACTCGAAAACTTGGAATACATATAGTATACTCATACAAATGTAAATTTTCTTTACGCTTATGAGTTCCATAACTGTTGCGGGTGGAGCTATGGTTTTGCAAAAAAAAGGCGGCAGAACAGCGCAGGTTGAGAATTATATCAGGCGACGGGGATGGCTGCCTGACATCCGTTTTATTCGTTTTCTCGCTGCAGGTGAATACAACGAGAACTACCTGGTAAAATCAGGTTCAGATGTATATGTATTTCGAATCAATCATGGCAGTCAGCTCGGCCTGAACGAACAAATCCGGTATGAGTATAGGGTTTTGGGACATCTGAGTGGCTCGGGTGTAACCCCCAGGCCCTTTTACTGCAGTACAGACGATGATGCACCCGGAGACGGGGTTTTGCTCATGGAGTACCTGCCCGGAAGACCACTCGAGTACCGTACTGACCTGGACAAGGCAGCCGGGGTGTTTGCTTCAGTGCACGCTCAGCCCACAGGCGACGACCTCATAATCCAGTATGCGCCGGTGAAAGATATTGCTGCTGAATCATTCGGGCTCATACACCGCTACGAAGATCATCCAATGCGGGACGTAAAAAGCAGGCTGTTGGCGTATCACGACGAAATTCTCGACCTGGCAGACAGCAGCAAAAACCTGTATACTGATGAGCCAATGTGCATTGTGAACACCGAGGTCAATTCCCAGAACTTTATTATCAGCGGTGATGGCGCGTACCTTGTAGATTGGGAAAAAGCGGTGGTTTCATGCAGGTATCAGGATCTCGGACATTTTCTCGTGCCGACTACAACACTGTGGAAGAGTAATTACTCCTTCGACAATGAGACCAGGAGAGAATTCCTCCAGGCATATGCGATGTATATGCACGATCCGTTGAGTGTTGACGAACTTTCCCGGAAAACAGCGGTTATGGAGCGGACAATACTTCTTCGTGCCCTGAGCTGGTGCTATATGGCGTACTATGAGTACACCCGAAAAAAAAGATCACTTAAAAACAGGAGCACGTTTGAGAAAATTACACTGTATTTAAGGGAAATGGAATGTTTTTTGAGGTGAATTCGGTAACAAAAAGATATGGTAAAAAAACGGTACTCGATGACATCAGTTTTGCCGTTGATACGGGCGATATCGTGACGATTATCGGTCCATCCGGAGTGGGTAAAACGACACTCTTAAAGATCGTTGCCGGACTGGAAAAACCATCATCGGGCGGAATATCCTATGAGGTACAACCGGCACGGGAACATCCCGTTATCCTGGTGTTTCAGGATTTTATCCTTTTTCCGAATCTGACCGTTTTTGAGAATATTGCGTTCGGACTGCACGCGCGAAATATTGAAAAGTCCGAAATCGAGGAGAAGGTGAGTTCCATGCTCGGCTATTTCAATATATACGATAAAAGAGACAGCTACCCCAACAGCCTCTCCGCCGGACAGCAGCAGCGTGTAGCGATTGCGCGCGCCATGGTGGTGAATCCGTCGGTTCTCCTCCTCGATGAGCCTTTTGCGCACCTGGACAAGAACCTGCGGCTTGAAACGGCTGAGTTTATCAGGATGACTCAGAAGAGTTTCGGTGTTACGACAGTGAGCGTTACCCATGACCTGGAGGAAGCATTTGCAATGTCCGACAAGATTGGAATAATGCTGGATGGGAAGCTCATTCAGTATGATTCGGTAGAGAAAATTTATTTTCAACCGAATACACTCGATGTTGCGCAGTTTCTCGGCCCGGTGAACATCATCCCCGAACAGTTGTACGTGGAGCTGGAGGTGCCGCAAGAGTTCTGTGAAAAAAGAGGGCCCGTGTATGTACGAGCGGAAGCGATCAATATTGAAAGGAGCACACACGGATCGGGTAGGGTAAAAGAGGTCTGCTTTATTGGTGTGCTCATACTGTACAAGGTGGAGGTCAAAGGCTCTCTGTTCAGCGTCTACAGCCTTGAAAACGGCATTGAAGCAGGTGACAGAGTGCGTCTTACTGTTTCCAAACATCTCTGTGCATAGAGGAGATGATTCAATGAAGGCAAAAACCATAGTACTGGTACTGCTTTTTACGATCGTTACAGCCATGCTCTTCGCAGGAAGCAGCGGTCATGAGGAGAAAAACTGGCTTGAAAGTGATTTTCAGGAAATTGAAGCTGTGGCGCGTTCAACAAAGGTAACCTTCTACATGTGGGGCGGCTCATCCATTATCAATGAATGGGTGGACAGCTATGTCGGAGAAGAGCTCAGAAAGAGATACGATATCACACTTGAGCGCGTTCCCATGGATGCCAGTATCTTCGTAAACAAGCTGCTTACCGAGAAACAGGCGGGTAAAAAGACGGGAACAATCGATCTGCTTTGGATAAACGGCGAGAATTTTAAAAATGCAATGGAGACCTCTCTTCTCTTCGGTCCGATTACCGGTAAACTGCCGAATTATCGATATATTGATAAAAAAACGGTGGAATACGACTTTGGTTATCCTGTGCAGGGGTATGAGGCGCCATATGGAAGAGCACAGTTCGTATTTGAATATGACTCGGCACGAACACCGCAGCACCCCGATACCTATGAACAGCTCCGGGCATGGGTAAAAGATCATCCTGGAAGGTTCACCTATCCGCAGCCACCCGATTTTACGGGCTCTGCGTTTATACGACAGGTCTTCTATGCGGTAACGGGCGGATATGAGCAGTATATGCAGGGTTATGACGAAAAACTGTTCAGAAAAAATGCTGAAAAGCTTTGGGGCTATCTCAGTGATATTAAACCGTATCTCTGGCAAGAGGGCAGATCGTATCCGAAAGACAGCGCCACACTGGATACGCTCTTCTCGCGGGGGGAGGTTGACCTGAACATGACCTATCATCAGGCTCATGCTCAGAACGGCATCATAAACGGGATTTACAGGGACACGGTTCGGACCTTTGTAATGAAGGACGGCTCCATATACAATACACATTTTATCGCCGTGCCATATAACGCCCCCAATAAACCGGGAGCCCTGGTAGCGGCGAACTTTCTCATGTCACCGGATGCACAGCTCTCGAAAAATCAGCCCGAGAACTGGGGTGATTTTACCGTGCTCGATTTGAGCAGGCTGGACAACGATATGCGGAAGCGGTTTGAAAGTGTCGACCTGGGCAAAGCAACCCTGAGTATCAATGTTCTTGCGCTTTATGGCGTGCCTGAAATACCATCGGATTACCTCGAGGTACTCGAAGCAGGATGGGAAGAGAAGGTATTGAGAAAGTGACATGTTTTAAAAGGAATGCCGTTGTCAAGTGGCTTATGTCCTTGACAGGATATATCCCTGGTGGGACCGGGTATCAAACAGTAATTTAATCGAAGTTACTCAGAAGTGGTGATTTCGCGGCCGAGTACTAAAACCTAACTTAATAGAAATTAGTCAGAAATTGATATGAGACAAAGGTTTATCATACTGCTTAAATTATCGCCGCTTCTGATTCCTTTTGCAATAATATTCAGCACAGGCATCCTTTTAACCATTCTTCAATCCTTGGGCTTCCTTCTTCCGATAAAGGCAGAGGGCGGCATGTTTAGCGCGTACCACTCACTTTTCAGCAGCCTGTGGTTCTATCAGGATCTCGGGTTTTCACTATACTGTGCCTTTGTATCTGCGGTCTTCTCCGTGGCTATCGGTACACTTTTTTCCTACTACATCTGGCGGCTCCCTGCCAGACTTCAGCAATTCGGGGTTCTATCGAGAATACCTCTCATCCTGCCGCACATCGCGGCAGCTTTTATTGTTCTTATCTTCTTCAGCAGGTCGGGGTACGTCTCTTCAGTCATGTACAAAATGGGTGTTATCAAGGAGCAGGCCCGATTTCCATCTATCCTCTTCGGCGGGAACGGGTTTGGGATTATCATTGCATATGTGTACAAAGAGGTTCCGTTTGTCATGCTGCTCGTCACATCGGTGCTCAAGAAATTCGATTTCAGGCGGGTTGAGACCGCACGTATGTTCGGGGCCTCCAGAGCACGGATTTTTATAAAGATCGTGCTTCCATTTCTCTTTCCCGTTCTCCACACATCGTTTATCATACTTTTTCTTTATAGTTTCGGTGCTTTCGATATCCCGTATGTGATCGGGGAAAGTCATCCGGGGATGCTCAGCGTACAGGTGTACAACCTCTATTTCAAGCGGGATCTTACAAATCGGCCGCGCGCAATGGCGATTCTGGCAGTAATGTTTCTGTTCTCACTATTTTTTATATACCTTTACTCGAAAATCTCGCGAAGGCTCGATGTGAAGAGCAGAAGGTTATAATGAAAAAGACGGTATTTGTTATTCTCATAGTGACAATTTTTGTATTTCCGCTTACCATTCTAATACTTTACACCTTTTCTCCGGGCTGGTCTTACCCTGAGTTCTTTCCGCACGAGTGGAACCTTCGAAGCTATCGGTATGTCGCACATCAGTACAGAAACATCGGCCTGAGCTTAATCTCATCATGTACATACTCTATCATAACGGTTCTATGCGCTTTCGGTATCTCCCTATTTCCGGCCTCCGTTTTTGCGCGCAGAGAATTTAAAGGAAAAAAGATGCTCGAGAGCATCTCTCTTGCTCCCGCACTGGTTCCGGCAATAACTTTTTCAGTTGGCATTCATTTCCTGTTTATCAAAATAGGAGTATCCGATAATATGATTGGTATCGTCCTTGTGCTGACAATTTTCAGCTATCCCTACATGCTCCGATCACTCATAGCAGGCTTTATCGCGTATGGGGAGGAATATGAAATATGTGCCAAAAACCTGGGAGCGGGAGTTTTTATGCGTATTGTTCGGGTTGATCTGCCACTTCTGCTGCCCTCGATAGTAGCGGGCGGCACCGTGGTTTTTCTTGTCGCATTTTCGGAGTATTTCCTTGTATTCCTTATTGGAGGCGGCACGGTTCCCTCGTATACGGGGTATCTGTTTCCCTTTCTCAACTCTTCCGATAGATCGATTGCATCGCTTCTTACCCTTATTTTTATGGTGATTCCGATTACACTTTTTTTTATCATTGACCGTGCCACAGGTTTCGTGTATAGAAAAAAGGGTATGGCATGAGTGGTCTGCCCCTATTTTCGATTATAGTGCCGGTGTACAGGGAACAGGCGCTGATAGGGCGCTGCCTCGATATGATAGCCGGTTTAAACGGGGTGCATGAAGCCGAAGTTATTATGGTAGACGGCGGTGGGGGAACGACAATAAATGCAATAGAACCCCGTGAGCGACCGTATACCTTGGCCATTCTCGAATCACCGAAGGGCCGTGGCATACAGCTAAACAGCGGGGCAGCAGCAGCAGCAGGTGATATTTTAATTTTTCTCCATGTCGATTCCAGTCTACCTCATAAAGCCCTGTCCCTCATTGATCGGGCCATGCACGAATGCAGTGCAGGCTGCTTCTTATTGAAAATAGATACGTCGCATCCTTTTTTACGGTTGGGCTGCATACTCGCGAACATACGGACAAGAGTCATGAAGCTTCCATATGGTGATCAAACCTACTTTGTACGAAAGGGCCTGTTTAATGCAGTCGGAGGGTTCCAGAATATACCAATTATGGAAGATGTGGCATTCATGCTTGAGCTAAAAAAACGGAAAATTAAACTCTGTATTTTAAAACAGCGGTCAGTTACATCTGAACGGAGATGGGCTAAAGAGGGTGTGTATCGAGGGACCTTTCGAAATTGGCTGTTGTTTCTCTGTTACCGATTCGGTTTCCCTGCCCAGAAGCTCGCAAGGAGGTATACCCCGCACAGTGAATAATTTATAATATATGATAAATATTATCTTTTTAATAGTATATTTATGTGGACTTGTATCAACTCCCGATTAAATTTTTTAACAGTACTGTAATGAATACATGATATTAAACAGAAGCAATACTGAACATAGAATCAAATCAAGGAAGGAACTAACTCAAATGAAGAAATACCTCGTTCGTATTATAATTCTTGTTGTCATCGTCGGAGGAATATTTGCGGCGGTTAACTTTATTGATATCAACGGCGCTCCAATCAAGAGCTATTTCAATCTGCAGAAAGTATTTCAGAACAGGGATGCGTTGCTTGAAAAGGTACAGGACAGGATGCTTCTCTACTCTGTTGTGTATATTCTCGTGTATATAGGCGCGGTTGCACTCTCGATTCCGGGTGCCGCCGTCCTCTCACTGCTCGGTGGGTTTCTGTTCGGCGCAATTCCGGCAACAATCTTCATCAACATAGGCGCAACCACAGGCGCATTTATTATCTTTGTTGCCGCCAGGTTTTTTATTGGTGAAATGGTGCAGAGAAAATACAACGAAAAGCTCGGGAAGTTCAACAAGGAGCTTGACGAAAACGGGAGTAATTATCTCATTACACTTCGCCTTATTCCCATATTTCCGTTTTTCCTCATTAATCTCTTTGCCGGTGTTACCAGAATCAAACCGCTTACATTTTTATGGACAACCTCTCTCGGTATTATTCCCGGCTCCTTCGCATACGCATATTCCGGCTATGCAGTGGCAAAGCTCGGCGCACAGCCCGGGGTTCCGAAGAATTTGATCTTTGCTTTCCTGCTGCTTGCGTTATTGAGCGTTGTTCCCGTTATTTATAAAAAGATCAAGGCAAAACGCGTACAAGCGATGCAGGAAACCTCCACAAACAGTCGATAATCGATGGAACGAGAAAAGAATATCGGATCCCGGAACCAGGCCAAACAGAGAATAATCGTATTTTTCAAGACACCGACTGTCGGTCGGGTTAAAACGAGGGTAGCTCAAGAGTTTGATGAACACTTCGCGTGTGACCTGTATACCGCGATGTTAGAAGATCTCTCGCGGAACCTCAAACCACTGTATGAGCAAATGGCCTGGTACTGTGCGGAAGCGGTAAGCGTCGGGCTCGAGCATATCACAGGGAAAAATGTTTATATCCAGCGGGGTGCAGATCTCGGAAGTCGAATTTATAATGCACTGCTTGATGAGTTTAAGGCCGGTATTGAGAAAGCAATACTCATGGGTTCGGACATTCCGCACATCGATTATGTAATTCTGACAGAATATTTAAAAAAGCTCGACACGCACGATGCTGTAATCGGTCCCTCAGAAGACGGAGGCTACTATCTGATAGGTTTCAAGAGGCATGCACTGACGCAAACAGTATTTAAGGGTATCCCCTGGAGCACGGCCGATGTCTATGGGAAAACCATTGAAAATATTCATGCATGCGGGCTCAAGTTACATGAGGGGCCTTTATTGCAAGACATCGATACAGTTGAAGATCTAAGGAATGTGCTCAGTACAGAACAAAATAAAATACCCGCAGTTAAGAGGGTATTTGAAAATTACAGGAGGAAATATGGCTCACTTTGATTATGATATTGGAATTATCGGCGGTGGCTCTGCGGGGCTTACAACTGCATCTCTATCAGCTCAGCTCGGTGCAAAGACGCTTTTAATTGAAAAGGAACCGAAACTGGGGGGGGATTGCCTTCATTTCGGCTGCGTACCGAGTAAGACGCTGATACGAAGCGCGCGTGTATATCATCTCATGACCCATCCGGAGCGTTTCGGGCTTCCCGGTGCGAAAATTCCACCAGTCGATTTCACCAGGATTACCGAACGTATCAAATCGGTAATTGATTTTCTGCAGGTACACGATTCTGTGGAGCGATTCTGCGGCCTTGGCGCGCAGGTGGAGTTCGGTGAACCGCATTTTACGGATGAGCATGCAGTAAATTTGAACGGAAAGAGCTATTCATCAAAAAAATGGCTCATTGCGACCGGGTCGTCTGCATTCATACCGCCGATTGAGGGACTGAAGGATGTTTCATACATCACGAACCGCGAAATATTCTCCCTCGGAAAGCTGCCGAAAAAGATGGTCATCATCGGCGCAGGTCCCATAGGTATCGAGATGGGCCAGTCTTTCTGCAGATTCGGGTCTGATGTGACCGTAGTCGATAAGGCTGATCAGATTTTACTCAAAGAGGACAAAGATCTTGCGAACATGATGATGAACGTTATGGAACAGGAAGGGGCGCACTTTTATCTAGGGGCTTCAGTTCTGAAAGTTCGTGAGAAAGCAGGCAGCAAGGAGGTTGTAATAAAAACCGAAGATGGAAAGGAAAAAATACTTTCCTGCGACACCCTGCTGGTATCCGTCGGCAGAGTTCCCAATACCCAGGAATTGGACCTTGACAAGATCGGCATCATAAAAGAAAGGTCCGGCATTCAAGTAGACAACCGCCTTCGAACGAATCACCCCCATATTTACGGGGCAGGGGATGTGATCGGAGGGTATCTTTTTACCCATGCAGGGGGATATGAAGGTTCTGTTGTTGCAATGAACGCAATCGGACACATACCGAAAAAAGTCGATTATACATATCTTCCCTGGTGCACGTATACTGAACCCGAGCTCGCGAGTATCGGCTTGAATGAAAAACGCGCGTCAAACGCAGGAATTTCATACAATGTCTGGAGGGAGAAATTTTCGAGCAGCGACAGGGCCGTAGCGGAGGGTTCTGAAAACGGTGTGATTAAAATGCTCCTCGATGAAAAGAAAAAACCCATAGGCGTTCAGATTTTAGGTCCCGATGCGGGCAACCTGGTGAGTGAGTGGGTAGTTGCCATGAACGGCGGATTGAAGCTGTCAAAGGTTGCCTCATCCATACATCCGTTTCCGACTCTGGCAGAAATAAACTTCAAGGTAGCCGGAAAGCCCTTTGCAGAAAAGTTCTTTTCAGATAAAACAAAAAGGCTCCTTAAATTCTTTTTCAATCTGCGTGGAAGGGCCTGCGAACTTCCTGACAGTGTATAGAAGTGATGTATACCACCGTAATTATGGAGACATAATACTTATTTATCAGCAGTACACCGCCGGAGCATGAGATTACTTAAAAGCGGGATATGTCCTAGGCAGGATGTATCCTTGACAGGATGTATCCTTGACAGGATGTATCCTTGACGGGACTGAGTATCTTTAAGTAACTTCGAGAGAAGTTACTTAGAAGTGGTCTGCATCCCGGGGGATCGAATATCATAAAGTAACTTCGCGAGAAGTTACTTAGAAGTGCGGTGGCAAAAGTGCTTGACAAAGCAGTTGTGCACCGTTATCTTTGATAACGATAACCATTATCAAAAAAAGAGAGTAATGGTATGGGTACGGACGAAAAGACGCACTGGAGCAGGAAACGCCTTGAAGAATCGGAATACCGGCTCACCAAACCGAGACGTGCTATTCTGGATGTGCTCGCACATACGGATGAGCACCTGAGCGCAGAGGAGATATATCAGCGGGTATACGGGGATTATCCCTCAATAGGGCTTACAACGGTTTACAGGACACTAGAGCTTTTTGTTCAGATCGGTATCGTGCTTCGGTTCGATTTCGGCGACGGTAGGGCCAGGTATGAGCTGAGTGTTGGACCAGAGGTACATGGATCCCATCATCACCACCTTATCTGCACGAGCTGCAACAAGATAATCGACTACACAGATTTTATCGAGGATGAAATCGAGCTGCTCAGGAAAACGGAGAAGGGGCTCGAAACACTGCATAATTTCAAAATTAACAACCATATCATAGCGTTCTACGGCTTTTGTGAAGATTGCAGAAATAAAAAGAAGGAGAATAATAATGAAGGTATGCGTGACGTCTGAAGGGCCTGACCTCGATGCACCGGTTGATCCAAGGTTCGGTAGATGCAAGTATTTTATCGTAGTGGATTCCGATTCGCTCGAATTCGAAGCAGTCGAAAATAGCGGTGTCAGACAAATGGGGGGCGCAGGTGTTGAATCGGCCCGTCTTGCCGCTGAAAAGGGGGCAAAGGCAGTACTCACGGGCAACTGTGGGCCAAATGCGTTTCAAACCCTCAATGCCGTCGGAATCGAAGTATATATCGGAGTAAACGGCACGATAAGAGAAGCAGTTGAAAACTTCAGGAGTGGAAAGTACAGCACCCTTGGAAGTGCGAATGTGGGTCCGCACTTTGGTATGACGGGATCGAACGAATGAAAAATGAGATCAGTGAAGAACAGAAAGAACAGGAGAAGAGGCTCAAGGAAAACCTATCTAAGATTAAAAACGAGATTCTCGTTTTAAGCGGCAAGGGAGGGGTGGGGAAGACAACTGTTTCAGTAAATCTTGGATATGGACTCGCTTTACGTGGATTTGAAACAGGAGTACTGGATATTGATATCCATGGGCCGAACGTTGCCAAAATGCTGGGCATAGAGGGGCGAAAGCTGTACGGTTCCGGGCCGTACATCGATCCTGTACAGGTTATACCACATCTGAAGGCACTGAGTATTGCTCTTCTTATGGATCGTCAGGATCAGCCGGTCATCTGGAGGGGGCCGCTGAAAATGTCGGCAATCAAACAATTTATCAGTGATGTGAACTGGGGAGAGCTCGATTACCTGGTGATCGATTCACCGCCCGGCACGGGAGATGAGCCGCTCAGCATATGTCAGATCATACCCGATGTTGATGGCGCTGTGGTGGTCACCACCCCTCAGGATGTTGCGATTCTCGATTCCAGAAAAAGTGTACTGTTCACAAGGGAACTGAAGGTGCCGGTCATCGGTATCATTGAGAATATGAGCGGGTTTGTATGCCCGCACTGCGGCGGCGAGGTAGATCTGTTCGGATCAGGCGGGGGGGAACGTGCTGCAAAAGAGCTCGATGTGTCCTTTCTCGGGAAGATTCCCATCGATCCGGACATGGCTAAAAAGGGTGACGAGGGAACCCCGTTTATAGAACAAAACCCTGACTCTGCAGCAGGTAAAAAACTGAACAGTATGATCGACAGTATTATCGAGAGCATCGAGAAACATAAAAAAGAGTAGACCCATTATGGCAAATCTGAATCTTTTATTTTTGTGAGGTTATTTGATGAAGGTGGTCCCCTGACGATTTAGATCGAAAATCTTCTTTTTATGTAGACTGTGTGCTATACGGAATATTTTTCCGTGAAATCTATAAGGTACTGTTTTTTCTGATAACGGCCTTATATCCGATTCGCTGAACGATCTCGGTTACACTATGCAGAGACTCCGGATTCCCTTCGTAATCTACATGGATCTCACCTTTAGAGGCATCAACATGTATATCGTAGATTCCCCGAACTTTTCTTCCGAGATGTTCTATCGTGTATGCACATGAGGCGCAGTGCGCGCCTTCAAGGTCTAGTATCGCGTTTGTTCGATTTTTCTTCATACTATAAATGTATGATTCCGGGATATTCCTGACAAGGGTTAATTTTTTGTCGGTATTTAAAATGAAATGGAGAAATCCTTGTACCTGGGAAATGCTATTTCATGCCACTCTTCCGAAATGCCTGAAACATGGCCATATGAAGGGCCTAACCTGATATCCTCTAAAAAAAGAATAAGTTCCTGTTTTTTTCCTTCCGCTTCGATCTCGACTCTCCCATCGTACAGGTTCTTTACCCGGCCCGTTATATGGTACTTTCGAGCCCGGTGCATGGCAAAGAACCTGAATCCCACCCCCTGCACAACACCCGATACATACGTATGGAGAACATAGTAACTGTCCGCCATCATTGGCTCCTTGGATGCCCAGGTTCATGCCTCGAGCTGTTTAATAATCTCTCTAATCTTCTGCGCATTCGGGTAGTCGGGCTTGATGGTAATGAGTGTTTTAAAGATCGTTAGTGCATCTTTTTTGTTTCCCTGCTTGAGAAAGAGATTGCCGAGTGGTTCGTATGCCTGAATAAAATTTTTATCTGTTTTTATTGTCCTCAAATATTCGGTTACCGCTTCGTCTTCTTTTTCCATCTTGACATAACATGATGCAAGGCCGAAGTGGGCTTCCGGCGAGAGTGGATCGATATTAATAGCCTTCTGAAACTGGTTGACCGCTTCTTTGATAAGGCCGTTTTTCAAGAGGGCATTGCCCAGGTTGATGCGGGCCGGTAGTGAGTTCGGATCGAGTTTTATTGCTTTTTGCAGGGTTTCAAGAGCCTTGTCATAGAGGTTGCTCTTGATATATATATCGCTGATATTGTTGTAGGCTTCCATGTATTTCGGGTCAAGCTTAATGGCATTTTCATACGCGGTAATAGCCTCACTGTATTTTTCAAGCCGGGCATAATTGTTGCCAAGATTGTAGAAGTATCGCTTATCACTTGCTTTAAGGGAAATGGCCTTTTTCAGCGCCTCCACAGCACTGTCGAATTGTTCCTCCATTTCATACAGTATCGAAAGGTTGTAGTAGGTCAGGTCACTTTTTGGATCAAGCTTCAAGGTGGTTTCGTACTCCTTCTTGGCATCTGAAAACATTTTTTTTGCCCTGTACGTATCCCCGAGCTTGATATGGGCCTTGGCATTGTCGGGCTCAATAGCAACAGCTTTTTTATAGAAGTTCATGGCCTTATCGTAAAAATTATTTTCATAGTACAGCAGGCCCAGATTTATATAGGCCTTTACATAGTCAGAATTAAGGGAAATTGCCCTGCTGTACGCGTTGATGGCCGTGTTCGTTTTTCCCAGCTTCTGTGCAGTAAGGCCGAGATTGTAGAAAGCCTGATGGAATTTGGGTAAAAGCTGTGTTGCTTTAGTAAAACTCTGCAGTGCTTCGGTATATTGTCGCTGGAGATACTGAATTATACCCAGCTTATAGTATGCCATTCCGTTGTTCGGGTCGAGTTCGAGGGATTTTTTATACTCGGTGACTGCGCTTGCAAGCATATCCTGATCGTCATATACTTGCCCAAGGGTGAAATGAGGAAGGGCGAGGTTCGGGTCGATCTGAAGGGCCTTTTTACTCGTTTCAATTGCTTTTTTGATGTTTTCCTGAGAGCCGGAATCTTCAGAAAAATAACTTGCCCCGAGATAGGCAAATGCATTTGCATGGTCCGGTTTTATCTGGGCTGATTTTTCCAGGTTCTGAATGGCGGATTTAAACGATCCTGCTTCATACAACGCTTTTCCCTTTCTGAAGTAATCCTCTGCCAGTTTCTCGCGTTTTTTCTTCTCCGCCTCAAAATCGATTTTAGGGCTTTGTTTTACGATTTTATTCGTTTTTTCTTCTTTTGGAATCGACTCCTTGATGCTGCTAACCACTTTATCAATTTTTTCAATTTCCTTATCCGATTTTTCCTTCTCACTGGCCTTCTTTTGTGCAATGACTTCATCGAGAAGTGAAAGGGCTTCACTGTTTTCCGGATCTTCGACAAGCACCTGTTCTAGCTGCGCACGGGCGAGATCGTATTCACTACGGTCGTAGTAGTACCTGGCGAGCTTTAAAGTGTTTTTTATCTTATCTCCTTTTCCTGTCTCTTCCCCGGTTTCAACTACCGATTTCGGGCGATTTTTTAATTTATGAAAAGTGTAGTAACCGCCGCCTGCAATTATAAGTATAATGAGTATAATAAGAATAACTGCTGTTCTTCTGCTGTCAGCCATTTTTTATTCCTTATCTTTCGATGCCCTCCACCGAGAGATCGTCAACCGGTTTTTCACTTGTTTCCAGTATATTTTCGGTGGAGTTAACAAGTTTATCGAGATCACTCAGCACGTCGTTCAGAAGATCACGGTCAAGGCCAGTCTTCTCATCTACATTCTTATCGGACTGAGGTTGTTGGGCTTCACCTCTTAGATAAGCGATCGCCTTCCGTATGTTCTCATACTGCGGGGTTTGCGGGTACTCTTTGAGGTATGTTTCCCATTGAATTATCGTGTCTGAATAGTTGCCCTCCTTGTAATACGCATTTCCCGCATTCAGGTAGGAGTCGTACAGGGTAGTGTCGTAATGTACAGCCTTTTTATACATCTGTGCCGAAAAATCGTAATTTCCCTTGAGGTAGTAGCAGTTTGCGAGATTGTAGAAGTAAATTCCCTTTTTTTCGGTAAAGTTCAATCCTGCTGTAAAGTTGAGAATGGCCTTGTCGAGCTCACCTAACTGGTAATATGAATTACCGAGGTAAAAATACACCCGGGCGTTCATAGCATCAATATTTTTCGCCTCTTCAAAGCTCGCTGCGGCAAGCTGAAATTCACCTTTTGAATAGTGTGTCAACCCTTTATTAAAATATTCGTTTTCAGATGCGAAAATTTCGAAAACGGGTAGAAAACATACTATAATAATAAATAGATAATACAGGATTTTTTTCATTTTATATTTCCAATATTTTTTCATAGGGTTTTCATCTCTAGTATCGTGTTAATAAAATATAGCATTATGTGAAAATAATGTACAACTTTGAGTGCAGCAAGAATCGATAGTGTATACGAGGGTGAAACTATGGACAGCATCTCGGTATTCGGTATAATATTCGGTGGAGTGGGCTTTTCAATATTCGTATTTTTTATTATTAAAACAGTTGTACGCCCCAAGAAACTTCTTGCAATTGAACATCTGATAAAAAGCGGGAATACGAGAGCCGCAATTAGAAATGCAAAAGCACTCCTGTCACGAAACGAGCGGTCTATAGATGCGCACTGGTTTCTCGGCGAGTGTTACAGGTTACAGGGCAGGCCGGACCTCTCTATTGCCGAGTACCAATTCATCACGAACAGCAGACGCTATACACAAACTGCAAGCGAACAAAAGGTTCGATCCCGGCTTGCGGAAGAATATTCGAAGCTCGACCAGTTTGATGAAAGCCAGAAGGAGTACGTGTTGCTTTCAAAGATAGAGCCGGATAACTACGAACATTTTTATAATATTGCAAAGCTCTTTGAACAACGGAATTACATTGACTCGGCGCTGACGAACTATAAGAAGGCAGTTGCGATCAACCCGGGACATGTTACAAGCCACCATCGTATGGGTGTAATTTTGTATAAAAAGCAGATGTTGAACGAGGCGCGAAAATCATTGTTGACCGCACTCCAGCTCGACCCTAAAAATTATGCTTCATACTACTATCTTGGCAAACTTTCCAAGGCTTCCGGTGACAGCGCCGGCGCGCTCAATCAGTTTGAAAAGGCTGCGCGTAGTCCGGAATTAAAACAGCGGGCACTATATGAGAAAGCCAGTATTTATATCATAAAAGGGAACCACAGCCCTGCGATCACGGATCTTGAACGGGCATTGAATCTCGGTGACTCGGATACATCCGTAATTCTAGCGATTCGATATCAACTGGGACGCTGCTATGAAATCAGTAAGGATTTATTTAAAGCAGTCGAACAGTGGGAGTGGGTATACGGAAAAAATCCGAAGTTCGGAGATGTAGCGGAAAAGCTCGCGGTGTACAGCAGCCTCAGGGCTGATGATGCGCTCAAGGATTTTCTTACTGCACCACAGCCGAAATTCAAAGAATATTGCACCCGCGTGGTGCAGTCATTAGGGCTAGCTGTTCAGGATGTGTTCCTCAGAAATCATGATCTCATTGAAATGCATGCTCTCGGAACACAGAGCAAATGGAGAAATGCAAAAAAGACGCCGAGTATTATCCGAATATTTCGCAGTGTCGAACCAATTTCATACGATGCCATCAGAGGGCTGTACGATCATATGAGAAAAACAAATGCAACGAGGAGTATCTGCATAACCGCTTCCCGTTTTACGAAAACAGCGGTTGAGTTTGCGCAGATTCGGCCGATTGATCTTATAGATCAGTGTGAGCTGACCAGGCTTCTGCATAAAATATCTTCATGACTGGCGGGAATTACCCTATTTGGATGCCCAGAACCACACGGGCGGCGATGGTGGGATTGCATCGTACGCCAAGAATCTTTACGTTCCCTCTTTTATTGGAAGTATCCTTAACAATGAAGGCATTGCGCTGAAAAAATTTCTTGGACAGAATTTCCTGATCAATCGAGATATTGCAAGGCGCCTTTTTGACTACGCCCAGCTCGATGGATCCGATACTGTACTCGAAATCGGCCCCGGGTTAGGCACACTGACCTTTGCTCTCGCGCAGAGGGTAAAACGGGTCATCGCAGTCGAGCTTGACCGGGGGCTTGCCCGGTATCTTGAAAACAAAATTAAGGTGTTCTCGGTCCCGAATATCGATATCGTGCATAGGGATTTTATGAAGTTGAGCTCCTCTGATTTTGCGGCGCTTAGCACTGCCGATAAAGTGGTGAGCAATCTTCCTTATAGCATCGGTATCAGAGCATTACTGAAGATTATCGACGACATGAACAGTATTCAAAGTATAACGGGCACCGTACAGAAAGAAATTGCAATGAGGCTCACGGCAAATCCCGGTATGAAGGAGTACGCATACGTATCGGTAGCTGCTCAATGTGCTGCGGATATTCACGTTCCGGAAAAAAGTATTGCACCTGAAAATTTCTTTCCACGGCCTGAAGTTGATAGTGCTATTATTTCACTGGTTATGCGTCCCGAAAGAGATAGGTGCAAAACAGAGTTCAGAGATATCGTACGAGCCGGTTTCTCGAACAGAAGAAAGAACCTGGTAAACAATCTTTTAAGGCTGGGATTTGGTATGTCCAAGAAGCAATTGCAGGGCATTGTTAAACATCTGTTTCATAATGAACATGTGCGTGCACAACAGCTTGCTGTTGAAGATTTTATGCGCCTTACAGAACGCCTGCTGCATGAAAAAAACGCAAAGGATAGCCCTTAGTGTTCAACCGCCGCATGCCTTTTTCCCGCCTGGTGTGAACCGCTGCATAATTACAGTATTGGAGAGAGAATAGATGCTGAGTGC
>CAYSRJ010000019.1:49747-63574 GCA_964433545.1 uncultured Spirochaetota bacterium
ATGTAAGCGCGGCAGGTGAGAGAATAATGGTTTCGATTAAAAGGCCGATGAGAGATCCTGCATGGGAAGTCTTTCTGAGCAGTCCGTAAAATGCGAAGGAAAATGCCAGTGAGAGGGCAATCCACGGCAACTTGCCGTACTGGAGTGTCATGTACAGCACACCTGTAAAGGCGAGGGCAACCGAGATCGCCTGCCAGAAATTCAGTCGTTCACGAAGAAACAGCATGCCGAGCAGCACATTGAGCAGAGGGTTGATAAAGTAGCCCATGCTCGTTTCAACGATATACCCTGCATTAACAGCCCAGATATAGATAAACCAGTTGGTACCCAGAGTAACCGCGCTGAGTAAAAAAAAGAACCTGTACCGCCATGATGATACTGCTTGCTTTAATTCCTGAATTCTATGCTGAAATAAAAGAAGTATGACGACGACTACAAAAGACCAGACAATTCTGTGCGCGATTATCTGTGGAACAGGCACGTTCTTGAGCGCTTTCCAGTAGAGAGGCAGTATCCCCCACAGGGAAAATGCACCTACTGCATACCGGGTACCAACGACCTGATCGTGGTTTCTTTCTGCTTTAAGTCCGAACATGGTGAATTGAATGTACTCCGTGAAAACGGTTATTCCAATTACATTTTCTGGCTGCTGTTAAGATCGGTGAAGTGTTTTGTTTTTATGTGACAGGGTAAAAGTTTATAAAAGAATGATCAGTTAACGCAATGCATCTGAATTCAGCATTCATGCATATGCGAAGGTCAATAGCATTGCGTTCGGATAATACTGCCTGATGGTGGCACTATGTCGATAGTTTCTGTTCGAGTTCTTTCAGGTAGGTTTTTGAGTGCAGACGCATTCTTTCCTCCCCATGCGCTGATCTGTCGAGTAGTTTAAGTCCCTCAAAGAGATCTTTTATGAGACTCTCAAGAGTTGTCACATTGCCCGGCGCATTGTTTACCGTCATCTTGAAAATAACCCTGTTGTCCTTTGAAAGGGTGTTCGCACGGGTACTTACTTCGTTCTGCATCCTCGGCACGATATCTCTTTCAAGCCGCGTGAGAAATTTCGTAAAGGATAGTATCTGGTCATACAGCTTGTCAAGGTCATACCCGGTTGCATCGTAGTACTGGTTGGCATTGAGCAGATCCTCGATATCCATCCAATCGCTTTTCGAAATGTCGGCTTCGAAGAGATAGCTTTTTATGAAGTTATTACTGCTGAATATATGGTACCTCTCTTTGAGTTTTTCAATAGTATCGAAAATCTTCTGATCTTTTAGTAGCATTTTTTAACTGCAGCCCCCGACCGTACGGCGTGTCCTGCCAGGGACGTGTCCTGCCAGGGACGTGTCCTGCCAGGGACGTGTCCTGTCAAGGATACATCCTGTCAAGGATACATCCTGTCAAGGATACATCCTGTCAAGGACAAACGCCGCTTTCTATACACACACTCTTATAAATATATAACAAAACTGGGGTTTGCGGAAAAAACTTTTAGAGAAAAACTGCATTTCTCGTCATATTATCGATAATACAGAGTGCTGCGCTGAAATCCTGCCCCTCAGTAAACCGGTTTGGCACAACTATGCATTTCATACCGGCGTTCGATACTGCCGTTACGCCGGTCTTGCTGTCCTCGAACACGAGGCAGCTCGTTGCCGGAACACCCGACTTTCGGGTCAGATATTCGTATATCTCAGGATTCGGTTTACTTTTTTGAACATCCCTTCCCGTTGCAGTGAAGGCAAACCGGTTTAAAAGACCGAGTCCCTTTACGCCGAGAATGGTTTCGGCTTCCACCGGAAGCGCAGAGGTGGCAAGCGCCAACTTCAAACGGGGATGGTACGACACATACTCTATGAAATCGGTAATGCCGGGTCTGACTACTGTTTGTACACAGCTTGTAATTAACCGGCGATACACAGCGTTCTTTTTTTCAACAAGTACATCGATGGAATAAGGGCTTCTGATCCTGTGCTTCGTCATAATAACGCGAAAGTACTCATCGGCTCGTTTTCCGACACAGCTTTGAATCCAGTATTGTTCGCTTATTCGTACGCTCAAGGGTTCGAGCGCTGTATTGACTGATTTGAGCTGCAGCTCTTCATCATCAACGATAAGCCCGTTCATATCAAGAATAACAAGCGACGCGCTCTCCAGTGCGGTATGAAGAAAACTGTTTTTAAAATACCGTCTTGGGATATTGGTCATGGAGGTTTCGAGCTTTTTGAATCGCACCGTATATGGGAATTTTTCCTTTCTCTGCTATAACACTTCCTCAAGCTGTTTTTTGATATCTACGGGCGCCTGAGCGCCTATTTTTTCAATTGTTTTTGAAGCGACGAAGGAAGCGATGGTGCAGCACTTTTCAGGCTCAAACTTATTTATCAGCCCATATAAAAATCCGGCAGCGAAGTTATCGCCTGCACCAGTGGTATCCTGCACCTCGGTTCTGAAGCTCGGGATTTTTACCATCTCTCCGGAGTACGAGATGTGGGTATCATCAGCACTGTTTTTTACAACAGCAATCTCGCAGAGTCTTCCCATCTGCCTGACGGCGGTACTGATATCCTTCTGTCCCCTGGTATCGTACAGGATATCTGCCTCCATAGCATTCGCAAACACAATGTCGGCAGAGTCTTCGATAATTTTCAGGAAATCGGAGCGGTGGCGATCGACCGCAAAGGGATCTGCTATATCAAATACGATCTTCACTCCGTTTTTCTTCGCGATTTCTATAGCGCTGGTTACCGCCCCCTTTTGATTTGTTGTATCCCACATGTATCCGGTAAAGTAAAAGAACCTCGATTTTTCGATCATCTCAGCAGTGATATCTCCTCGTGAAAAATTTCTGCACGCTCCCAAATAGGTATTCATCGTCCTCTCCTTGTCAGGCGTAATAAGGACGATGCATATACCCGTATCGGCAGGTCCTTTGCGCAGATAGGATGAAATCCCTTTTTCCCGAATCTTTTCGGAGAATATCCTGCCGTAATCATCATGTCCTATACCGCCTGCAAGGGCGGTTCTGACGTCGAGAAGAGCAAGGGTCGCAATCGTGTTGGGGCATGAACCGCCCGCCTCGATAACGAGACCTGTTTTACTATCAACCCCCGCTTTGACAACGAGACCTGTTCCGCTAGGATTAAGATTGGCCTTATCAATGGAATTTGTTTCACTGCCCTCGCTTTCCGCTATACCGTAACCGCGTCCTTTGAGCGTCTGTATGAGTATGTCCTTTCTTTCTTTGTCTATTAGGTGCATGATGCCCCTGTTCAGACCATTTGCGGAAAGAAAACTGTCATCCACGATTGTAAGGATGTCGACGAGTGGGTTTCCCAGGCCCGATACATCGTAGAGAATTTCACGTGAATCCCTGGTGTTCGGATTCGACAGTTTATGATGTGCTTTTCTGCCCACCGTTTTTCTTCCTTCTGTTTGAGTTTTTCAATTTTGCAAAGCCCGGTTTGATCGTGTTGTATATAAGATCGAGCCGCTGGGGAAAGGAAATGAAGGCGCTTTTCATGGCGTTCAAGGTGAGTTTCTCGAAATCCCTGAGCGAGAGGTCGAACTGGCTGGATGCGGTGACAAGCTCCTTCGTAAGCGTCGTTCCGCTCATAAGCCTGTTATCGGTGTTTAGAGTTACCCTGAATCCGTTTTTATAGAAAAGAAGGAAGGGGTGATACCGGAGGTCGGGTACCGCGCCCGTATGGAGGTTGCTTGAAAGGCATACTTCCAGAGGAATCCTCCTGTCGAGCACGTACTGTGCAAGGTTTCCTATCTCGACGATTTTCATATCCGATGCCATGATATCGTCCTTCAAATGGAGGCCATGGCCTATCCTGTGAGTGCCGCAGAACTGAAGCGCCTGCCAGATCGATTCTTTTCCGAATGCCTCTCCCGCATGAATGGTGATATAGAAGTTGCTTCTCTGTATGTAGTGAAATGCCGCCAGATGGTCTTTCGGCGGGTAACCGAGCTCATCCCCCGCGAGGTCAAAACCGACTACACCCTGATCCCTGTAGCGGACGGCGCATTCCGCCATCTTGAGGCTCGTTTCAGGGGGCATATTTCTCATTGCGCATATGATGAGGCCGAACTTTACACCGAAGGCGCGAGCACCTTCCCTGAGGCCGTACAGTACCGATTCAAGCACCTGGTCATAGCTCAATCCCTGTTTTGTATGAAAAAGCGGCGAAAACCTGGTTTCCACGTAGACGACGCCGTCCTTCTTCATATCTTCCATCATTTCATAGGCGACCCTGTACAGGGCCTCCTCGGTCTGCATGACGCCGGTGGTAAACCTGAAACCCTTGAGATACTCCGCCAGGCTTCCCTTGTTCGTCCCGTCGAAAAACCAGAGCCTGAGTTTTTCAGGGTTGGATTCAGGGAGTTCGAGCCTATGGTCGGATGCTAGTGCAATAATGGTTTCGGGCCGCAGACCCCCATCGAGATGGTCGTGGAGCAGTACTTTCGGGGCTTTTCGGAGTAACTCTTCGGTAAGAGGGGCAGGTGTAGTCTCATTGCTCATCGGCTTTGTTCCCGTATATTTGATATAATTTCATTCATGCATCTTTTCTGTTCATCTGTTTCGGGTTGCGATCCCAACCCGCAGTTACTGTACCATAAAGTATAAAAAAACACCACGGTATCGAAGGAAAAAATAATGGCTATATTAATGATTTTCATTACATTAACGCTGATATAAAGAGGATTTGTTAAATAGTTCGACCTATACGGGCCATGAAAATCCAAACACATATTAACATAGGGTTTTTGTTTTAAGTGATAGGTAGAATTGACGCAAGCCACCAATACCGCTAATTATAGCTATCTTGGGAGGTAATGAAGATGATGAACCAGCTGACACTTTGGGGAATTACCGCAAAAACGGCCATAGTCCATACGCTCACCTATTTCGCTGTAGGGTTCATGGCCTTCAGGCTATTCAACTACTCCGCAAGATTCGCCGATTCAGCCATCAGTTCTTTTTGGTATTATCTCAACCTTCGGGCCTGCACGGGGTTCAATCGAGGGTCTCATTTACACGAGACTACCCTTTAGGGGTCTGTGGGATGGACTGGTCGAAGTCCTGTCGCAGTCTTATCTTCTTTCAGTATTGACCTGTTATTGGGTGAATCACCCGGAAAAGAGACGGTTCACCTGGACCCTTTGGATATTGTTTATCATCGCGCTGACTCTTCCTGCGCTTGGCCTTTTAACACGTCACGTCAAGTCAGTTCGGAGCTGAGGGTTGAACTTTAACATATGATTTGGCTCTTGCATCACAGCAATTCTACCCAACCCTCGGGATAAGCCTTTTGTCTTTAATAACCCGAAAATCTGTCTCGTTCCCATGAGGTTTATCCTAAAGATCAATTCCTGAATTGGTGTAGCAACCGCTTTTACTTTTTTACCGGTTTATTAATTATGATGCTTTCCCATATGTTCTGGAATGTCAGTGCAGCTCCTTTCCAGAAAATTCCAGACAGCTTTAAGAAGCCCGTCAGCAAGAGGCAGCTTCGGGTTGTAGTATGTTGCGATATTGCCCTGCTGATCAGCCGGGGCATCCTTGAGGACATGATTCATTCTGTCGATGATACACAAGTTCGCGTCCGGCATAGCAGAAGCAAGCAGCTTTGCTTGTGTCATGTCTGTCTGCAGGTCCCGGGAACCGTTCACGATAAGTACCGGTATGTGAAGCCGGCCGATCTCCGCTGCCGGATCGTATCGGAACATTGAGATCAGGAACGGTTGCACACTCGGCCGGAATAGGCTTTGAAGTTCCGTGCTGACTTGTGTAACCCTTTTCCCCTGTCTGAGTGAGTTGATGATACTGCCGGCTTCCTCCATAACTGCGGGCATGCGAGTCTTTAGCTGATTGAGAAGAGTGCCATAAATCGGCTGTCCGGAACCGGCTATAGACACGAAAGCCTGGACCCCTGCACGGCGCGCCGCAACCATCCCGATCAGAGAGCCTTCGCTGTGGCCGATTACACCGATAGGCGAGAACCGGCTATCTCTCTTCAGATCCTGGATCCAGGCGACCGCATCATCGACAAAAGTATCGAATGTGACTTTGCTTTCCTCCAACCCTGTCTCTGCACTCGCTGCTATGCCCCGCTTGTCGTAGCGTACAGTGGCCACACCTTGCCGTGTCAGGCCTTCGGCGAGCATCTTCAAGCTATTGTTCTTACCTGAGTTTAAAGAAGAGTTACCATCACGGTCAGTCGGCCCTGATCCGGCAATGATGAGCACCAAAGGAACAGGTCCCTTATGATCCGGAAGTGTCAGGGTCCCGTAGAGTGTTCCAGTGTCCATGGTCAGGGTAACTTCTTCACTCGCTACAGGTATTCCCGATTCGCTCGAATCAGGGGCTTCAGTGCCCGTAGGCGCATCCGGAGTTACCCGGCTTTGACCAGAGAAAGTGAGCTCGAATGTCCCCTCGGCGCCGGGCTGTCGAAAGGTGCCAAGGATAGTATCGCCAGTCCGTTCTCCGGTGAATCGCACCGTTCCTCCCAAAGCCAGTGTAAAAGAAACATACGGGGCATCGTAACTTAAGTTTTCGATCGGATAATTCTGTAACCCCTGTTGTGGAATACTGATTGTACTTGTGCCAAAATCAACAAACATGTCTATTCTCTGGCTTTGGAACCGGAAGCTGCCTTTCCACAATCCTGAAAGGGTGCTATCACCTTCGTGTGACTGATTCACGGGTACCTCCGTTTCAGAGACTGCTGTTGTCTGGTGAATTTTATCCTCATCACGGTTCAGGATTATAACGACGATGACGGGCGAAAAATCGTTTCCCCTGATATATCTCCCTTCTTAAGGCGGATAATCTTCATGGGGTTTTTACCTTGAGCATGATTATCCTCTCCTGTGTACGGAATTATAATCCTTTCAATAGATTCTTTTTATGGGCAAGATGTGAACAATACATAAACAACAGGCTGAATCCTACCAGTACACCTGCACTGGCGACAGGGTGCAGCAGTGAACCTCCTCTCAGGCTGTAATTTAACAGGTCAACGAGATAGGTGAGCGGCGATATGAATGCAAGGGATTTTAAGAAACCCTGCATACCCTGCAGGGGAATAAAGACGCCGCTTATAAATATCATGGGAAACCTGACGAGGGAGGACATCATCATTACGTTTGAAGGTGCCCGACCGGAAAATGAAGAGAGGAACACGCCGAGGGAAGAAAAACAGAAAGACCCGAGGATGATCCCGAGAATCAGGGCGAAATACTGAATGCTGTAATGGGTAAACGCGAGGCCTGCGCCAAGCACAACGACATTCACGATGACTCCGAACAGCATGCCTGCCGCTATATCACCGAGCAGAATAGTGAAGACCGTTACCGGAAAAGAGAGGAGCCGCTCGTAGGTTCTGAAGCTTTTTTCCCACGGCGTAATCAGGGGTCCGACCGAGGATGCGGTAAAGAAAAGCGACATTGCCAGAAGCCCCGGGTAGAATTCCTGAAAGCTGATCTTCCTCCCCATATAGAACGCAATAAACATGAAAAAGGGGAAGAGCAGGCCGAAAATAAGTACCGGGGCCTTGGTATAGTAGATACGGATGTCCTTTTCGGTAACAGTGATAATACCCCGAATGGCCCGGGTGTTCATTTGAGCTTTCCCTCCTTAATACCGAACTATGTCGTCCTTTGCCGAGAAAGGGTCCATTTTTTCCATAGCCTATCTGTATACACACGCATCCGTTATCTCTAATCCCGTTTCTCGGTGAGCGCAACGAACACATCCTCCAGGCTCGTTCTGCAGATCTCGAGCGCATTGATCGTCAGATTTTTCTCTTCTGCGAAGCGGCAGAGGAATTTAACGAGTGAATCGGGGTTGCCGGTATATAGTTTCCATTTATCGCCCATCTTTTCTGCCCGGTTTATCAGCTCGGTGTTGATCTCTGTTGTTATTTCAATGAGCTCCTGAAACGACACCTCAACGGACCGTGTCTGTTCATAGGCCTTTCTCAAAACCTCAGGCCTATCTATAGCGACGATTTTCCCCTTATTGATGATTCCCACCCGGTCGCACAATAGGTTTGCCTCGTTTATGTTGTGGGTTGTGAGAAAAACAGTCGCGCCACTGCTGTTTATATATGTTATCAGTTTTCTGATAAGCCTCTGGCTCTGGATATCGAGTCCCGACATCGGTTCGTCTAAAAAGAGTATTGCGGGATTATGCACAAGTGCGCTTGCAATATTTATTCTCTGCTTCAAGCCTTTTGAAAGTGTGCGTGCAGGAACAGACTTTCTTTCAAACAGCTCGAATTGACGAAGGAGGATGGAAGCTTTTTGCCTGAGTTCTTTTCGGGGCATGCCGTAGAATTTCCCCGCAAGAACGATATTCTGCATGGGTGTCAGGTCCTGATAGATATTTCCCATTTCAGGGATGATGCCCATTATTGACTTCGCTTTCACGGGGTTTTTCAGCATATCTATGCCGTTGATAGAAACCGCCCCCTCATCCGGTGTGAGGGTGCCGGTGAGAAGCCGAATCGTTGTCGTTTTTCCCGCGCCGTTCGGCCCTAAAAAACCGAAAATTTCCCCCATGGTTACGGAGAAAGAGATATCGTCAACCGCCGTCACATCGTTGAACTTTTTCGTGAGGTTCTTTACGTCGATAATCGATTCCGGCATTGGATACTCCCTTATACCTTGGGAACAGGGTACCCTGCTTCGTTCAGCACAGCGAAGAGCTGTTGTCGTGCATCGGCGTACTCATCGGTAAACAGAGGAATGCATCTTTCTAGCGGCGTTTCCTCTGCAATGAGCTTGGCTGCAAATCCCATGCATGCAGGCTGGCCGCACTTTCGGCAGTTTGTTCTGGGCAGGAGCTTGTACACGCCTAGAACGTTAAGCTGGGCCCGTGTTTTGTAACTCGGTTCGATTTCATCTCTCTTTTCATTCGTTCTGTTGATGAAGGATTTCAGATGTTCCAGGACCTTTTCGGCATCCTTCTTATCCTCGAGACCGGCAACAAGAAGTTTTTTCGCGTACAGGGTAATACCGTGCCCGCCGAGCTTGAAGTGGAGGGTCTTGTTTTTAGGGTCGTAGATGGTTCCCTTCATGATTGCGTTGAGATAGGGAAAAACCTCACTGATGTCATCCGTGCAGTCCGCAGATGCGGCAATGGTTTCAGCTGCTCCGGGGTGACACGGCGGAAAAAAGGTGTTAACATTCTCAAAGGCTTTCAATAACACGCGCCCTCCTAAATAATGGATAGATATTTTCAATCATCTTGTCTCGCAGAATCTTTTTATCCACGATGTACCGGTTCCCTTATAATTTAATATAAAGGAATTTGTTGGCAAATACAATATATTTTTATAATATTGTAAATATAGAAATAAATATGCCGGATAAACCAATCCTGCTTATTTATAGATGTCTCCACGAGTATCGATTTTAAAGACTTTTACAGTATCAGGTTTGATAAAGAAAAGCACACGGAATTTACCGTATCGCATTTGGTATTCACCCTTCCTTCCGGAGAGCGGCCTGATATCACCCTCAGGAATTTGATTGATTCTGTTCAGCAAGTTAAGAGCAGTTCTCTTTGGCAGGGACAAGAGATACTTTTCAGCTTTTTTGGAGAATAAAATTTTCACGGGTTCATAATCTTTTTTCGTAGTAACTCAATATCAATCCACTCATCACTGCTCTTTGCCTCTTTTACATCTTCTATGTCATCAGGATATGATTCTACCGGGCGTTTTAAAAACTCCCATACAGCCGTTTCAATCAAACCGGAGTATCCTCCATAAAAATCCTTAGCGAGTTCCATTTGTTTCTTTAGTTCTTCTGAAATTACAATCTGCATTCGGTTCTTCATGCGAAAGCTCCTATATGTAATATACACATAATACACCGTATTTCAAGTGCTTTTTTGATATAACGTATAATCACACGTTTCGTAATTCGGTTTTAAGGAGTAACCTGTCATAATTATTCCCCAGCCCAGTGTTATGAAGAATAATGCCATGTAGTAAACGCCCGGTGATACAGCGACATGAACTTTTCGTTTTCAAGTTTTTTCAGCAGCAGGGAGCAAAGGATGTAATCCACGATAATTGGTATGGTTATAACGGTTGTCAGGTCTTTAAAGATGATTCCATAGGGAACCGTTACCACTGTGTGTATAAGAACCCACATCCAGCCTGAAATAAAAATGACTGTAAGTAATAGGCCCACTGCAACGAGCATGGCTGCAACTCCGATACTTCCTCCTGCAAGAGCGGTCCAGGCAATTACCATACTTGAACAGGGTGTTACCGTATTGAGTATATATCCTATGGGCGATAGCTTTGGCTGGCCTGCATAAAATAGCTTAGCGAAGAAATACCCGCGGTAAAATATATCCATTATGTCAAATGGTTTCATTATGGATTTCTGCTGTTCTGTGATGAATGTTATGAGTCCGAAATCCGGAAGTATCAATTTTATGATAACACCGTCAGGTCTGGGAAAAAATAAGTTCAAGATGCTGTATTTTAAAGCACATTTTTCTTGATCTTACTGCACTGCGGGAGATCGAGGTTGCATTCCCTGAAGAGGTAGCAGGATCTCTTGCAGATTCCCACGAGCATAAGCATTACCGGTACCTCGATGAGCACCCCGACAACGGTTGCAAGCGCTGCACCCGATGAGAGGCCGAACAGCATTGTTGCCGTTGCGATCGCCACCTCGAAATGATTCGAGGCACCAATCATTGCTGCGGGGGCTGCGTCATGATAGGAGAGTTTCAATATACGCGCAATCACAAAATACCCGATACTGAAGATAAGAATTGTTTGAATGAAGAGGGGAATCGCAATCCACACGATAGTAAGCGGGTTTGAAATAATGATCTCTCCCTTGAAAGAAAAGAGAAGTATCAGGGTGACGAGCAGGGCGATGATGCTCACCGGTGTGAGTATATGAAGAAACTTTTCGTTGAACCAATCGACACCTTTCGCATTGATAATCCATTTTCTCGAGAAATACCCTGCAACAAGGGGCAGGCCGACGTATATGGTAACCGAGAAGAGTATCGTCTTCCAGGGAATGGGCATCGCGTTCACCCCCAGGAGAAAACCGCCGAGTGGTGCATAGAGGAAAAGCATGGTCAGTGAATTAATGGCGACCATCACTAGTGTAAGCCCGTCGTTGCCTCTGGATAGGTAGCTCCACATCAACACCATGGCGGTGCAGGGTGCGATACCCAGCAGAATAGCCCCCGAAACGTAGCTTCTCCAGAGTTCGACTTCCTGTCCTGTTTTGATGATTTCAGTTCCCGGCAGAAAACCCTTGAATACGTACCCAAGAAAAAAGGTTGCGATCAGGTACATGGTAAACGGCTTGATCGCCCAGTTGATAAAAAGCGTCATACCGACCGGCTTCGGGGTCTTTGCGGCGCTTACCACCTCTGCGAAATCGATTTTTACCATGATTGGGTACATCATGAAAAAGAGGCAGATTGCAATGGGGATCGACACCTGATAAATAGAAAGAGAATCGAGCGTGAGGGCGAATCCGGGAGCTGTTTTACCGAGAAGTATTCCCACCCCGATGCAGGCGAGCACCCACACGGTGAGGTATTTCTCAAAGGCATTCAGTCCTTTTTCCCTTTTCATAGAGACCTCCCTTTATACATTAGCATGCATACACAGTATATACTGGAACATCAGTATCGTATCCTGTTTTTGTGATCCATATGCTGTCAATCAGGTTAATTTCATGCTCTGATATACTCCTTTATCTTTTCGATAGAAAGCACTTTGCCGAAGGATTTCACCTTCTCATCTATGACAAGAGCCGGGGTCATCATCACCCCGTGTTTCATAATTTCATTTACATCTGTTACTTTAAGGATTTCAGCTTCGATGCCCGCCTGTTTCAGTGCAGCAACTGTATTTTCCTCTAACTTTCTGCACTTCGGGCAGCCTGTTCCGAGAATCTTTATTATCATTGTAACTCCTCCTGTATATAACGTTACTATTTTTGTTAAAAATAATGTCCGAACAGCATCCCGCTGAACGTTGCCATAACCACGACGAGCGTAACGTATACAGCCGTTTTTTTCGTCCCTAAAACACTCCGTATCACGAGCATATTGGGCAGTGAAAGCGCGGGACCTGCCAGTAAAAGAGCAAGAGCGGGACCCTTTCCCATGCCTGCACCGAGCAGTCCCTGCAGTATCGGCACTTCGGTCAGGGTCGCAAAGTACATGAATGCCCCTGCCACCGACGCAAACAGATTGGTGCGGAGGCTGTTTCCGCCAACCAGCCTTGTAATCCACTGTGAGGGTATGATTCCTTTATGGCCGGGTCTTCCGAGCAAAAAACCGGCAACCATGACGCCGGCGAATAAAAGCGGCAGTATCTGTTTTGCAAATTCCCATGTAGATGCCGTCCATTCCTTCAGCTCTTCCTTCTTGAACCACGAGAGTATCGTGTATAATAGAAAGAGAAGAAAAGCGCCGGTAATCGGAAATTTAAACCGATAGATGGTGTTCCATACGGGCATGCTCTCATCTCTTCCCCAGTTCACGAACACGATTATCGCAACCATTGTAAAAAAGTACAACGCAGTCTGTGGCAGGGAGCGCGAATGCTCTTCGTCCTCTACAACGGCAAAATCTCCCTCTATATTCCTGTTTCGCTCATCTTTCAGAAAAAGGACATGCATGAGAAGGCCGATAACGACTGCGAACGCAATGGCTCCAATAGCGCGTGCGAGCCCGATCTCAAGGCCCAGCACGCGTGCCGTCAGAATTATGGCTAAAACATTTATCGCCGGTCCCGAGTAGAGAAACGCGGTTGCAGGCCCGATGCCTGCACCCTTTTTATAGATGCCGGCAAAAAGAGGGAGCACAGTACATGAGCACACGGCAAGGATAGTGCCCGAAATAGAGGCAACGGCATAGGACAGTACTTTGTTCGCCTGCGCGCCCAGGTACTTCATGACCGCCTGCTGGCTGAGAAAGTTTGCAATTGCCCCCGCTATGAAGAATGCAGGCACCAGGCACAGCAGTACATGCTGGCGCACATATTCCTTGAGCATGAAAAAAGATTCGAGCAGGGCATTGGAAACAATTTGATTATGAAACGGGATGAAATACAGTGCTGTGAAAACCGACACCAGGATGAAAAACTTTGTTTTCTCTTTCATTGAATAAAACCTTCAGGTGAACTGTAATTTAATTTCATATTTCGTATAATATAAAAATATATTTGTTATTGTCAATAAAAAAATAATCAAGTACACTGTAATTCAGAGAGAAAGTTCCTTGTTTCTAACTCACTAGAGGCATGAAAATGCGGGAATATCTGAATGTTCTGAAGGCCCTCGGTGACGAAAACCGTCTCCGGATCGTGATGATGCTGAAAGTGCGCCCCCTCTGTGTATGCGAGATGCATGAGGTGCTCAATATTGCGCTTTCCACGATATCAGCTCATCTCAAACTGATGAGGAATATAGGAATCCTCGATGATGAAAAGAACGGGAGATGGGTGACGTACAGGCTGATAAAGGAAAATACATTTTTCAACGAGCTGCTCGGCGTGCTGGAGAAAGAGCTCAAGGATAATCAACGAATACAAAATGACAGGCGTATAATTTCACGTATTACAAGGGAGTTATGCGCCGAAGGACTGAAAAAGTCGAACGTGTAATTACCAACAGGGCGGACCCCTCGCTTAGATAGCCTCGATATCAAGAAGCCTGCAAATATACTTTTATTCTTCCGTGTGATCGCTGTAGCATTTGATATAGTGACGGGGCACCGACTTTTACGCAAACTCCTCAATAAAAAATTCAGTTTAA
>CAYSRJ010000020.1:0-47025 GCA_964433545.1 uncultured Spirochaetota bacterium
CTTTCCCCTGTGGGGACTTACACCGCTTTTAAATAGCACAGGAGGCCAATACTGTAAGATAGCTAACTGTAGAAGTAAAACGTATATAGGAGGTTTAGAATATGGAGTCAATACCACCTTGACCTGTTTGCGGAAGAACAGCGAAAAACACTGTGATGTTGTTCGACCGGCCGTATAATACCACTCCCCGTCGGGACTATACTGCCACTTCAGCCTTTTCCCTCTTTTTCTCCTTCTGGTCGGACTTTCCGTTTTTCGAGTTTCGAAGCCTCCCGTTTATAAGCTCATCGATAAAAGAAAGATGGCCCCTGTAGGTCTTATCTTCATACTCCTCTTCCCATGCCCTTTTCGCAACCTCACCGTATGCCTTCGCATACTCATCAATAGCAGGCGCAAGGGTGGTGATAATCGATTCGGAACCGGGATGTGTCGGGTGCGCGCCGCCTTCTTCCACCGCTTCTCTCAGAATGTGCGGATTGTCGATTATGGTGCAGGGCAGGAGCAGGTTATCATTGTACGGGCGTTTTTTCCTGAAGGCCTTGAAGAAGTCGGACTGAAGCACCTCACGAATGCTCTTTTCCTTGATATTATCAGCGGCAAAATGGACGAACACACATGGTTCGACATCGCCGTTTGATATGATATGGAGGTACTCATAGCCCCCTGCGAGACAGCCGTTGGTAAGAATGCCGTCGTTCCAGAAATCAGCAACAACGACCTGCTTTCTGTCTCTGAGCTCAATGATCTTTTTCCTCCGGTAGCTGCGCTGTTCCGGTGTAGGCATAAGGTCGAGATTCGGCATTTTGCCTATGGGAATATAGTTGAAGTACCACCCGATATAGACACCTTTATCGATGTAGTAGTCGATGAATTCATCGCTTACGATAAACTCGTTATTCTCCCTCGTGGCTGTTGCCGAAAATCCGAATATAACCCCCCTCTCCCTGAGCCTGTCCATGGCATCTGAGATCTTCTGAAATGTTCCCTTTCCCCTTCTTTCATCAGTCTCCTTTTCAAACCCTTCCACGCTGATGCACGGAAGCGCATTGCCGAGGCGTGCGAACTCATCGGCCCTCTTATCGTCGATCAGCGTACCGTTGGTGTAAATCTGGAAAATGACATCATTATGGGTTTCGAGCATCTCAACCAGGTGTGGCCACATGTTCGGCTCGCCGCCCGATATAACAAAGAAGAATACCCCGAGCTCCTTTGCCTCGTTTATTATTCGATTAACGACCTCGATGGGAAGGTCGTCAGCCTTTTTATAATCCCCTGCGTAACATCCGTAGCAGTTTAAGTTGCATTTCATCGAAGGGCTGATTACAAGCAGAGAAGGTACGTACTCACCAGTCTCCTCCAGGTATGCCCTCCTCCGCGGACCGTATATGGAATACGGTTTTACTATGAAGTTCTGTACAAACTTCTCCTTTACATTTTTTGAAAGTGTAGGAAATCCCTGGTGCAGCCGCCTGAGCATAAGATTGAGCATAACAGCGGCCTCCGGCATAGTCTGCCGGGCAATAATCGGATGAACAAGCTTTATCCATCTGTCTTCAGACACGGTCGTCATGAGTTTCAAGGCTGTTTTAGCACCGATTGTCACTGCCTTCGACTTCAGCGTTGCTTTCATATTCATACCGTACACCTCCAACTGTTACTGTATTAAAATTCTTTAAGATATTCCCGTGACAGGATCTCAAGAAATCGGTCACCACCCTTGACTTTTGAAAGCATCTTCTTAACGTACTCTTTCCAGGTTCCCGAATCTTTGCTGTAATTTTGAATCAGCTCTTCCGCCTCTTTTCGCTCCCAAAGCAGGTAATTTATGTACGTAGATAAAGGCACCATATCCCGTTTTTCGTTGAGCCATCCATACAGCTCTTCATCAATCGTAATATTGATCTTTACCTTGTTCATGTACTACTCCTCGCATAAGTATGATAAATACTACCAAATTTCCAGTTTGGTGTCAAACATTTTTAATTCATCCGAACGAAGCCCGGATGAACATGACTGTCAATTTATTTTACAGTATGTCGCGGAAAAAATAAAGGAGAAGGTTGACTGCATGCAGAGAAGCGATAAATTTTCCTTCTTTAAGCAGACTTCGCACTTCATCTGGGTGTTTCAAAACAACATCGATCTCCTCCGTTTCATCAAGATCCTGACTGCCGGCAAGAATAATGTTTGTCGCAATATACCCGTAGGAAAGATTCGTATGTGTACCTGGATTCGGTGAGAAGGTGCCGAGAAGCTCCCATGCGTTCGTCCTGTATCCGGTTTCTTCAAAAAGCTCACGTTTTGCGGCATCGAGGGGTTTTTCCCCTTCATCAACGAGACCGGCAGGTATTTCCCACAGGATTTGGTCAAGACCCGGTCTGTACTGCCGTATTAGCACGATCTCGCCTGAATGGGTAACTGGAAGGATACTCACCCAGGGTGAATATTCAAAGAGGTAGAAATCGGCTTCTCTCTCTCTTGAAGGAAGGTAGTAGGTTCTCTGCTGTATCTTCAGCCATTTTCGGTTGAATATGTAATTTTCCTCTAGGAGTTTCCATCTTTCAACCGCCATCAGGATCCACTTCTTTCTTCTTGATAAATTTAAATATCATTTCACCTTTTTTCTTATACCCGAGCTCCCGTGCGTATCCTTCGATATACCGTGTATTTTTATGAAGAAAGTCGATCTTTTTCTCAGCCGTATCTTTCTCCCCTTGGAGGGTAGTAATTTCAGCCTCGAGAGCGCTTACCTGCCTCCGCGCTTCCCTCCGTTCAAAGACACCACCTTTGCCATAAACGACGATATAGCCTATCCACAACATAACACACGCAACAATGATAAAAAGTGCAATATGCAGTTGTGTTCCCATTGGTCTTTTCATTCTACAAAAAAGAACGACAGAAAACAGGAATTACTTTAACCTTATCATGTGCGTATGTGGCCGTTCCCGCGTACGACCCACTTATACGTGGTGAGCTCTCCGATGCCCATCGGACCACGTGCATGAAGCTTGTCGGTGCTGATGCCGATTTCAGCACCCAGTCCGAAAACACCGCCGTCACTGAGCCTGGTGGAGGCGTTAACCGTTACAACCGCAGAATCGACACCCTGTACAAATTGTTCGACAGTGTTTATATTCTGCGAAACAATACCGTCTGTGTGGCTGCTTCCATATCGTTCAATATGATCAGCAGCCTCTTCTACTGTATCAACTATCTTAACTGCAAGTATCATATCAAGATACTCCGCATAATAATCGTCCTCAGATGCTTCACCAATACCAGGAAGCAGCTTTCTTGTTTGCGCGCAGCCTCTCAGCTCAACACCGTCAAGTTTCTTTCTGACCTCCGGGAGAAATTCCTGCGCAATATCGCGGTGCACAAGAAGCGTTTCAAGGGCGTTGCAAGTTCCCGGGCGCTGTACCTTTGCATTCTGCACCACATTAACAGCCATTTTTATATCTGCATCCCGGTCTATGTACAGATGGCATACTCCCTTGTAGTGTTTTATAACCGGCACTGTCGCCTCCTGCACTACCGCTTCGATGAGCTTCTCTCCTCCTCTCGGAATGACTAGATCAACAAACCCGCTCTGTTTTACCAGCAGGCTCACTCCCTCGTGCTCAACTCTCTCAATAAGCTGCACTGCGGTTTCCGGAACGCCTTCTTCCTTCAGTGCGGTTTGGATGATTGAAATAAGCGCCCTGTTGCTTTCCAGCGCGTCACTGCCTCCCCTGAGTATAACCGCATTGCCTGATTTGAGACAGAGGGCGGCAGCATCAACCGTTACATTGGGACGGGATTCATAAATCATCGCCACCACGCCGATAGGAATCCTCACCTTTTCGAGTACGAAGCCCGGCGGACGCCGCACCCCTTCAATTCCGCCGACCGGATCTTCCATTTCGGCGATCTCTTTTACCGATTGCACCATCTCATCAATCCGCTTGTCGGTGAGGAGCAGGCGGTCGAGAAACGAACGGGACATACCTGCCTCCTCGCCTCTGTCGAAATCAATTTTATTTGACCTTAAAACGACATCGCGTTCGGCGACTATGAGCGTTGCAATACGGTTCAGCACACTGTTTTTCAGAGAGTCGTGCATCAGCCGAAGACTGAGTGATGCCCGTTTTGCCTTTTTTGCCGTATCCTGTATATACAAAGCTAATTCCATCTGTGTCCTCCTCCATTACTATACTGACTTCCCCTTCTTACTTGGTTCGAAGTAAGAAAATCTTTGGAGCTCGCGGATCAACGGATAATAACCATGTTGTCCCGATGAATCACTTCATCGAAGTAGGAATCAACACCGAGAACTTCAGGTATTCTCTTTGTATTGATCCCCATGATACGTCTCAGCTCATCACTTGAAAAATTGGTCAATCCCCTGGCTATTTCAATGCGGTCTTCATTCACAATCGAAAGGTTGCTTCCGATTTTAAAGTTACCCACAACCTCTTTTACTCCGGCGGGAAGGAGTGATTTCTTTTTCTCGACGATTGCACGCTCACCGCCATGATCGATAATCACGGTGCCTTCAACCCTTGGATTGAACGCAATCCATTTTTTCCTGCCCCTGATCTTCTTTTCCGCAGGGATAAAGTATGTTCCTATTTCCTCACCTCTGAAGAGGCGTTTCAGATCAACTGCTGTACCGTTTGCAACAACAACACCGACCCCGCTTTTCGATGCAATATCCGCAGCTTTCAATTTTGATTCTATACCCCCGGACGAAAAAGCAGAGCCTTTACCTGACATCCCGTGCAGTATCTTATCGGTAACATCAGAAATTTCGCTGATAACTTCTGCTGCTGCGGGGAACTCCTTGGGATTTTTATCGTACACACCGTCTGTGTCCGTCAATATTAGCAGAAGGTCGGCATCGATCATATTTGAAAGATGAGCAGCGATGATATCGTTGTCGCCAAACCGTATTTCTGAAAACGAAACCGAATCGTTTTCGTTGACAATCGGAACCGCGCCGGTCGACCACAGGGTGAAAATAGTGTTCCGAATATTGAGATACCGCCGTCTGTTCTGTATATCCTCTATTGTAAGCAGTATCTGCGCTGTCGTTCTGCCACTATGTGCAAACTCCGATTCATACGCGTACATAAGCCGGCTCTGCCCCATCGCCGCCGCAGCCTGAAGGAGATTAAGTGCTTTCGGCCGGTCTTTCAAACCCATCCCGCTCAAACCGAGCGCAATCGCACCGGAGCTCACAATAATGCATTCTCTCCGGCTGTCCAGCACAGCCGATATCTGACCGACAATCGATTTCAGGGTTGAAAAATCGAGAGAATTGTCGTCCCTGGTTAAAACCTTTGTTCCGATCTTAATAACAATGCGTCTCGATTTTATAATCAGTTCTCTTTTCACAATCCGACACTTTCATTAGGACTCACAGATCAGCAGCAACAGCGAGTTTGGACATGCGTACTTTGTTCGACCGCATACAACCCAACGAGCTACATTCAGCCGGCCGTAGGCTTGCTGAAAAACTTGATTCAACAAGCATTTCAAATATACAAATGTTTTCGCAAATATTCGAGTCTTAAGAAGGGGCCCCACCAGACTCTTGTATATGTAGAACAAAAAGGGTCACATCGTCACGTAATTTCTCATTTTTTTTTCTATATCGCTGTACTGCGCTGTCAAATTCATCCATATAGCTATCGGATTTGAAAAAATCTTTACCGAGGTCCACCAGGTTCCCGGCATGATCCGATATCCGTATATCCTGCAGAATGTCGAGCAGCCCATCGGTATAGAGGATGACGCTGTCTCCCGCTTTTAGTGAAACATCTTTCTGTTCATATCCGGCAACATGCTCAAACCAGCCTACGGGGAACCCGGTCATTTCGATTGAATTGACAGATCCGTCCGCATTTTTTATTAACGGAAGAGCATGATGCCCAGCAAGCGAACATGACAGGCATCTGTCTTTCATTGAATAGATCCCGTATACCATGGTAATGAAGTATTCACCCTCTCCGATACCCATACGAAAGAATTCCGTATTGACACGTGCAAGCACATCCTTCGGCTGGACAACGGTATGTTCACCCGAACCTTTGAGAAACTTTGCATACTGTGAAACCTCCTGTTTCAGAAAAACCGTGATCATGGCGGAAGGCACCCCATGGCCGGAGACATCCGCAATAATAAAACCGAGCGTGTTCTCATCTATCCTGAAAACATCGTAAAAATCTCCTCCAACCGATTCGCAGGGTATGTACCGAACAGAGAAATCAACTCCCTGGACATCGGGCATCCGAATGGGAAAAAGCCCCCTCTGTATCTTTCTGGCCGACCGCAGGTTGGATAAAAGCTCTTCGTGCTGTTTTTTAATAACACCGACTTTTTCCTCTACCATCTCCTCAAGGTGGTCCGCATACCTCCTGATATCTTCAGTATTTCTTTCGACTATTTTTTCCAGTTTGTGTGAATACTCCTTCAGGGCACTCGTAGCATGCCGAAGTCGCAGCTGTGTGCTCATACGAAGCTTCAGTTCTTCAGCAGCCGGAGGCTTTAGTAGAAAATCACTTGCACCGTTTTTCAATGCTTCAATCCTGTCATGCACGTCATCAACAACCGTGAGTACAATGACCGGTATATCCCTCAAGGCTTCGTTTGTGGATATTTCCTTTAACACATCGAGCCCATTTCTTTTCGGCATCTTCAGGTCGAGCAGAACAAGATCGGGCATCTCATCTCTGATTTTCTCTAGCGCCTCATCCCCGTCGCGGGCTTCGATAAAGGTATACCCTTCATCTTTAAAGACTTTTTTAATGATATAAATCATGTCCGGATTGTCGTCAGCAAGAAGGATTTTACTCTCGTACAAATCGGTACTTCCTTAAGCTTGGATAATAACGCACACCGTGTACCATGGGTACTAAAGGGATTATTCGGACGCGAAAGAACCGAATAACTATAACACTATTTCTTTATGAATTCAACCTGGGGAGATTGCCAGTCGCCTCGAATATGCATACGCAGTTTCCCATTTTTAAAAAATGAATCGACAAGGCCCTTCAAATCCTTGAACCTGTCATAAAATTCCTTAGTCAATGAAACTGAAACTATCACATCCATACTCTTGTCGTCGAGCGTCCCGGTCAATTCGGACTGCACGACATCCGCCTTCAGCACGCCTCTCTGAATTGAAAACCCCTTCTCATCAGCGGCTAACTCGATCACCACCTGCTGAAGCTTCAGGGAAGAAAATTCGAATCCTGAAAAGGAAATCCGCTCGACATCCATACCTCCTGCCTGCAGAAGCACAGATCGTATCTGATGTACGGCATCCGACCGAAGCATTCGGATCACGTTGATGTTTGATGTTATTTGCATGAACCCGCCTGATGCTTCAATAAAACTATTACTCACACTGATACCAGTTCCGTTTATCTCGACCACCTTGTATTTTTTAAAGTTTAAAAGCCGCATGCGAATCGTTATAACGTCAGCTGCAAGTTTGAAATTCTCTTTCCTCCGGGTGATCTCAACATCACGCAAAATAACCCGGAATGGGTACCCGTATCGCACATCTTCTGCACTTAGTGATATTCCGTAGCCCTTCTGGAGCTCGTTATTGATTCTATTGATAAGCGTGCTGTAGGGGAAGTTATACAGAAGAAAGGTGCAAAGAAGACAAACGGAAACAATAACGGTAATAATGATCAGTACTGTTTTTATAACTTTGTTCATTGCAATTACTGTCCATGTACACGTGCTGCTGCCGTAAATAATTTGTTCTTAGATGAGAATATATTCAGGTTTTAATGAACACTTGAAACCGTTTATCATGCTGCTTTTTTTTATCATAGACACGTATCGGGATAAATGCAAGAAACAAAAAAACCAGTGATGTGAGGGCAGGCAGAAGCTCTTCCATTCCTTTTATCACAATGGATTTGAAAATAAATCTGCCTACAAAATACCCGAAAACCAGGCTGAGAAGGGGGAAAATGTAGAGAATAGCTGCAGAGGAAACAATTATGCCGGGCCTGATAGAAAGGGTTACGTGATCACCTATGCTGACCGGTTTATCAACAAATGCCTCTACTATCATTTCAGTGGAAGATATTTTCGTGCAGAGCCCGCATTTTTCGCACGATTTGTTTGCAGCTATTTTTACCGTTGCCTTGTTTCCCTTTACTTCGACAACTTCACCTTCCTCACCCTGTATACCCTCTATGAACATCCGTTCCCTCAAGCCGCCTATACCTTCTTTTCAGCGGCTTTTTCCTGTTCTTTTTTAAGACTTCCTTCTACCTTCAAAGCTTTTCGCACAGCATCCTCATAACCGGGCACAGGCTCCGCTATCCTGATTACTTTCGTCGGACATCTGAGTATTGCCTTAACCGGCGCTTTGCTGATACTGTAATCGATTGTTGCAAGATTATCCGTGATCTTTACCGCGCCCGTGTCATCGTCTTTTTCGCAGAGCTTGCAGGCAATGCATCCTGCAGAGCATATTTTTCGAACAACAGGCCCTTTGTCCCTCGACCCGCAATACACATGAACTGCTTCGTCGATATCGGTCAGGGCCATAATACCTCTCGGACATGCCTTGACGCATTCCCCGCATCCCGTACATTTCACAAGGTCGACAACAGGAAGGCCGTTGTCATTCATATACATGGCATCGAAAGGGCACGCCCGCACGCAGTCGCCGTACCCGAGACAGGAGTACAGGCAGGCCTTTTCACCGCTGATTATATTTGCCGCTTCACAGGTCCTGACTCCGGCGTATACTTTATCCCGTACCGCTTCCTTGAGGCCGCCGCTGCAGAACACCCGCGCTTTTTTCGGACCTTCCGCTGCTACAGATTCGATCCCCAGTATCTGTGAAAGCTTCTCTGCAACTGCCTGTCCACCCGGCTTGCAGTTGGTGAGTGCAACCTTGCCCTCTACAACGGCATTGGCGTATGCTGCACACCCTGCAAACCCGCAAGCACCGCAATTTGCGCCCGGTAAAGATTCAAGTACCTGTATAACGCGGGGGTCTTCTTTTACCGCGAGTTTTTTATCGGCAATTACCAGAATCATCGCAAGTACAATACCAAGCCCACCCATACTGGCAATCGATATGAAAAGAACGGCGATTCCCATACTCACTCCTCAATACGAAGTATTCTAGTACTACAGCGATACTTACTGATTCTATGGTATAAAATGCACCTCTTTGACACAAAAGACGCATTTGCCTCTGTTAAAAATATTTTAATCGCACTTGATATGAAAAGTATCGCTGTAGCACTAGTTGTTAAACTCTATACCGCTATCAATCCTGCAAACCCCATGAAGGCGAGCGCAAGAATTCCCGCTATGATCAGGGTAATCGCAGCTCCTTTGAGCGACTCAGGAACATCTGCAAGATCGAGCTCCTCCCGTATCCCTGCCATGATTACAAGGGCCAACGTGAACCCGATTCCCGCGCCGATTCCGAACACGATGTTTTCGATGAACGAGTATTCCCTGAGTGCGCCGAACAGCGCAAGCCCCAGAATGGCACAGTTCGTTGTAATGAGCGGCAGATAGATGCCGAGCGCATCATACAGGGTTTTGCTCGTCTTCCGTATAAACATCTCAACGAATTGGACGAGTGCTGCTATAACAATTATGAAAGAGACATACTCAAGAAAGGGAACCTTAAAAGCTATCAGAATATAATGGTTGATAAGCCATGTAATGGCGGCTGAAAGCGTAAGAACAAAGGTTACCGCAAAACCCATACTCACCGAAGATTCTATTCTGCCGGATACCCCGATAAAAGGGCATATACCGAGAAAATAGGATAGAACAAAGTTGTTTACGAGAACAGCAGATATAAAAATCAGGACGATTCCCAAAACAGGCCTCCAAATTCATTTTTTTATAACGCCATGCTTTCCTTCTACTACCGGTTTTTCACCAAAACCAAATCTCACCTGGGCTGTCTGGCCACAGCGCTCAAAACCACTTATCCGAACGCTTTGCATCTGGAAAATACCGCTTGATGGCGGCATCAGGAATTTTTCTTTTGAGCCAATTTCCTGTCTATACTGTTTTTTGCACCGAGTAAAAATCCGAGCGTTATAAAAGCCCCTGGCGGCAATAGCATGACAATCCAGGGCTCAAACCCGTTGCCAAGAACCTGCATACCGAAAAAAGTCCTCATTCCGAGAATTTCCCGTATTCCGCCGAGGAATACCAGGGTGACCGTAAATCCGAGACTCACACCGAATGCGTCGAGGAACGACAGCCACACCTTGTTTTTGCTGGCAAACGCCTCGGCCCGGCCGAGTATTATACAGTTTACAACGATAAGGGGGATGAAGGGGCCGAGCGCCTTGCTCAGATCGAGCAGAAAAGCCTTGAGAAAAAGATCGACCATTGTGACGAATGTCGCAATGATAATGACGAACACAGGAATACGCACCTGTGAGGGTACTATATTCCGAACGAGAGATACGATAAGACTCGAACAGGTCAGCACAAAAACAACAGCGAGCCCCATTGTCAATCCGTTTACTGCAGATGTGGTGACGGCAAGCGTCGGGCACATGCCCAGAAGCATTACGAGCGTCGGATTCTCTTTCCAGAACCCCTTGAGAAACTCAATTGAAGCGCGCGAAGCGCGTCCCTCGTCTTTCTTCGTATCCTGTGAAGCCATTTGAAGAGCCCCTTTCCTCTTATTTCGCGGCTTATAACATATCTTGATGTCTGTACCAGCGATATTATGAATAAATGCAGTAGCTATTGCACAGTCCTGAATTTTTCAATCCCTTTATTGAGTATGGCGACAACGGACCGTGATGAAATCGTCGCACCTGTAATTGCCTGAATATCGGTATCTTTCTCGGGAGCCTGGTTTTTCACGTATCCGATTGCAGGCTCAGTCTTCACCCCCTTGAACTGCTCCTGAAACCCCTTTTCGCCGATACGGCCGCCCAGCCCGGGGGTCTCCACCTGCTGGAGCACCTTTATTCCCGTCAGCTCTGAAAGGTCCGGCTTGAGCCCGGCCATAAGTTTTATTACCCCTTGATAGCCATTCCCCTCGATTGGGAGCGCGTATCCGATCAATGTACCGGAAGAATCCTTGCATTCGAAATAGGCAACCCCATCTTTCGCTTTTTCATCATAATCCCTGGTACCGGGCACAACGAGAAAAATTGAATTCCGCTGCTCTTCCAGTATATTCGCCTCGATAAGCGGGGCGCTGAAAAGATAGACGAAGGAAAGAACTCCGCCCGAAATACACGCAAAAAGCGTCATTATGAGCAACATTTTCACCCTGTTATTCATTGGCAGCCCCCGTTCCGAATATTCTTGGCCTTGTTCCCCTGTTTATCAGCGGAACAAAGGCATTCATCAGCAGAATGGAGTACATCACCCCTTCCGGCAGGCCCCCGAACAGGCGGATAACCATAACCAGTGTCCCTATCCCTATCCCGAAAATCACGCAGCCCTTCCTGGTAATAGGTGATGTCACCATGTCGGTTGCCATGTACAGGGCACCGATCATCAGACCTCCTGCCAGCACATGAAAAACTGGGCCAGGGTATTTTGCGGGGTTAATGAGGTGAAATATCTCGCCAAGCACGACCACCGTTACAATAATCGATGCGGGAATTCTCCACTTGATATACTTCCTTATAAACAGGTAAATCGACCCCACGATAAGAAGGAGGACGCTCGATTCACCAATCGAACCGCTTACCGTTCCAAAAAACAGCCCGGAAAGCGGAGTGAGAACGCCGTCGAACTTCATCATTGCGAGAGGGGTAGCCTCGGTAACGGCATCAACCAACATCTTCGGCGCATTGTAGCTTGAAATAAATACAGGATAGGTCGCTGCAAGAAACGCCCTCCCGATGAGAGCCGGGTTGAAAATATTATATCCAATGCCGCCGAAGATCTGTTTTCCGATAACTATCGCCACTACCGCGCCGAGAACAACTCCGAAAAGCGGAAATTTTGGGGGGAGCACCATAACGAGCAGTAATGCGGTTACAATTGAGCTGTAATCGGCTACGGATACCGGCCTTTTCCGAAGCCGCACCACAACATACTCACTTGCGATGCATGTTGCAATAGATACGAGATACATATACAGAACATGCGGACCGTACTGATAAACACTGAAAGCAATGGCCGGGACAAGCGTAATGATAACACTTATCATTATCTTCGGCACGGACTCGGTGCTCTTGATATGCGGAGATGTTGAAAGAACGAGCGCGTTCGCATCCATCTATTCATGCTCCCTTGCTTTTATCTTGCGAAGTTTTATTTTGGCTGTTTTAATGAGCTGAACAATCGGCCTTTTGGCCGGACAGACATAGGTACAGCACCCGCATTCAATGCAGTCGTTTACGCCGTACTCACCGGCAAGCTGCCAGTTTTCAGCCTCGGCAATGATTGACAGACGTGACGGCAGGAGATGCACCGGGCATGCCTGAACACAGAAAGAGCATTTTATGCATGGGTGGTACTCCTCAACCAGGACGCTCTCTTTTTGCATGAGAAGTATTCCTGACGTGCCTTTTATGACGGAAACCTCAAAACTGGCCTGTGCAAGACCCATCATAGGTCCACCCATAATGAGCTTGCCGATCTCTCCGATTGTTCCGCCCGCCTGTTCAACAAGCCACTCAACTGGCGTGCCGATCTTGACCAGAAAATTGCCGGGGTTTTTAACTCCGTCACCGGTAACCGTTACCACCCGTTCGATGAGGGGTTTGCCGTTACGCACTGCTTCACACACAGCCAGCGCGGTTCCCACATTGGATACTACCACATGAACATCCATCGGCAGCCCGCCCGAAGGCACCTCCCTGCCGAGAAGTGCATGTATAAGGACCTTTTCTGCACCCTCCGGATACTTGGTCTCGGTTACCGCAGTTGTGAATCCCCCGTCATTCTGCGTTACCTTCAATTTCTCAATCGCCTCAGGCTTGTTTTTTTCCACCACAATAATGATACGTTCAACACCAAGAATTTTCCCGATCATCCTGGCACCCAGGATTAAATCTTCTGTATACTCCAGCATAACCCGATAATCAGCGGTGAGGTAGGGTTCGCATTCACACCCGTTTATTATAAGAGTATCGATAATTTTTCCCTTTGGTGGGGCAAACTTTACATGGGCCGGAAATGTTGCGCCTCCCATGCCGACAATCCCCGCCTCCTTTACCCTTTCGAGCATTGTTTTTCCATCAAGAGACGCAATATCATCACCAAGAGGCTGCAGGTACGCCTTCTGCCCCTCACCATCCTGTTTAATCGCAACAGAAGGAACCTTGAATCCCAAAGGATGCAAGGTTCTATCGATCTTCTTTACGGTCCCAGAAACGGGCGAATGAACAGGCGCGGTTACAAAGGCCTTTGCTTCTCCTATCAGCTGTCCCTCCCTGACAGACTCACCGACCTCGACCGTCGGAGCGCAGGGCGCGCCGATATGCTGCACGAGCGGAACAACGAGAGTTTCCGGTATATCTGCAGCCTGCACAGGCCTATCCATGGCAAGCTCTTTACGGTATGGAGGGTGCACACCACCCCTGAAGGAAAACAATCTCATTTACATTCTCCCGGTCTGTAGGTATTTAAATCGCTGAGCAGTCATACAAGTTTTTCGCTTAGGCAAGGTCTCTATGAGAGTTTTTCAACAACATGTGTTCTGCCGACTGTTACATACGGCCTGCTTTCAAAACCGGTATATTCTCACAAAATACAATAATTATAATACGCAAAAACCAAATCATCCGGATAATGCCTTTAGTGCCCGTGGTACGTCGGTGAGCGGCATTAGATAGAATATCCATTTCAAAAAAAAATTGCAATAAAAAATTCATCTTATCCGCCCCATAAAAGCCAGATAAAAATATAGGAGCCGAACGTCGCGGCAATGGTAAAGGGGAGCCCTATACTTGAAAACTCCTTCAGCCCGATGCGAAATCCTTCTCTCTTGAGTATCGAAACTGATACGATATTTGCAGATGCACCAACATGGGTGATGTTACCTCCCAGGCAGGCGCCTATAAGTAGCCCGAAGATAAAGAGATAGGGAGGCAGTCCGAGGTTTGTTGATATTATCTTCGTGACCGGAATCATTGCTGTTATGTAGGGAACATTATCGACAAATCCGGACACGAGAACGGAGAACCAAACTAGAAACGTGTACACCATGAATGTATTGCTCCCGATCAGGCGAAGGACCAGAGATGCCATATCCTGCAAGAGCCGTGCTTCTGTCAGGCTTCCAACCAAGATAAAAATAGAGGAGAGGAATATAATAGTATCGAAGTCGATTCTTCTTATAACTTCTCTCGCATTGTACCTGCCGTTAACGGTAAACCAGACTGCTGAAACAATGCCGAGCACCATGCAGATAATTCCGCCGATAGACGAAAACTCAGGGTCAATAACCGATGAAAGCGCCAGTAGTACAATCATGAGAAGCACAACAACGGTCGGGAATAAACTCTGCACACCCGGCCTTGTTGATGGTGAAACAGGTGATTTGTACTGCCTGAAAAACAGTGCGAGAACAAAAAATGAGATAATTGCCCCTACCTGCACGGCGAAAAAGATGCCAAGCTTTCCATCGAGAATAAAAAACTGATTGAAATTTAAACCCATATATCCCGCAAGAATCATGCTCGGAGGATCACCAATGAGAGTCGCCGTGCCCTGGAGATTTGCGGAAACTGCAAGGCCGATGAGAAAAGGGACGGGGGATATTTTTTCTTTTTTTGCTATTTCGAGTGCAATTGGCGCGACGATGAGCACCGTCGCAACATTTTCAATAAAGGCAGAAAGAAAACTCGTCATCATGCATACGTACAAAACCGCCATACCGACGGTTCGAGCCCTCGATACGAGAAAATGTGCAATCAACGCGGGAACATTTGATTCGATGAACGCCTCTGCAATAAGAAGAGTGCCGAGAAAGATCCCGAGAACATTCCAGTTCACGGAACGTACTATAAACATAAATGTCCCGCTCAATCCCCCCCGATTTACAATACCGTGTAAAATGATGAGTATAAGGGCTCCTCCGCCGGCAAAGTAGGATTTTTTTCTGGAACGGGCAACGATTCCGATATAAGATAGAAGAAAAATGATAAGTACAACTAATTTATAGCTCATGACGTTTACCGGTGTATTGCCGAATACCCGAGGGCTTCTAAGTAACTTCTCGCGAAGTTACTTTATGATATTCGGTCCCCGGGGATGTAGACCACTTCTAAGTAACTTCGAGTAAGTTACTGTTTGATATTCAGCCCCAAGGGGATGTATCCCAAGGGGATGTATCCCAAGGGGATGTATCCCAAGGGGATGTATCCCTCCAGGGACTAACGCCGCTTTTCGGCGGGCACAATGTACTATATTTTTTTGCTTTTTGCAAACATGTAGTTTTTGAGAGCCGTTATTCCAGTCGAACGGGAACCGAATGTGATAAAAATACAGATTAGTTATACCGATCAAAATATAAGACAGGTCCGCGTAAAAGGCCATGCGGGTGGTAAATCGGGCAAAGACATTGTATGCTCTGCTGTTTCAGCGGTGACACAAACCGCACTTGTCGGCCTTTTACACTACGGCGCCGGAAAAGTGCAGTGGGAGATGAAAAAAGGAACCCTCTTTATCGAAATAAAAAACACAGGACCGGAATTCTCCGTGATACTTAATACCATGTATCTCGGTCTCAGTCAGATTCAAAAAGAACACCCCGCCAAGGTACGCATCAGTCTAATACACGACACCGGCGTAACCCACGAAGCTTGAATCCGGATGCCTGTCGTAGCTGGTCGTATACTGAACAAGCGTTCCCGATTTTGCGCCTCGTTTCCTGACTCCTGCTATTGCAGCCGCAGCAGCTCCCGGGCAGCAGGCATTATGTGAAGTGAGAGCTTCATCAATGACATGCAGAGGATCAGCGCTGATAAAAGCTTCGATTATCCGCCTGTCATTCTCTTCTTTCACCCACGCCACGCTTTTTTTCCCCGTACCATGCATGGTAAATCCGTAATTCGGACCGTAATGGGTAAGATCCGTGCTCCCGATGAAACAGGCCTCTATTCCGAGCTCATCTGCAAACCCGGCGGCCTTTTCTCCGATTTCAACGGCAGTCCTATTCGGCGCTATACCTGCGGCAACTACTCGCGCATCCGGAAAGTAATATTTTATAAAAGGAAGCTGCAGCTCAATTGTATTATCGGGGCTGTAGTGAGACGCATCCTCTTTCTTAAAGTCAAAGGCATCCGCCAGTCTTTTTGAAAGCTCACCGTAAACCTGTAGTATACCGAGAGGAGTTTCAAACCCATCATCAATAAAGATATAATGCGGGCTCGTTGCATGAAGATGCATTCCGAATAGAAAAAAAAGCTGCGGCATCCGCTTGCTCTGCACGGCCCTTCGATGTATCGCACTGAAAACCGCAGCGGCAGTACTCCCGGAAAAATACCATCCCGCATGCGGAACAATACCGCCTATATATTCAGAAGACCCTGTTTCATCCGATATGGACGGGAGATTTTTTTGAAAATCTTCAATAGTGCCGATACATTCATCCTTTCTCCCCGGATACCAGGTTCCCGCAAAATCCATACTTCGTACAGGCATAGCATTCACCTCCCTTCAGTATTAAGTATACCAGTATTTTACTTTTATTACTACGCCATTTAAAATGAGGAATTTCTGCACAAAATTCCATCTCCATGCAGTCAGCGGATGGCCGGATGAATGTATTCGGTCATCCGAAGGCCTGCTAAAGTTCAACACCTGCTGAACTTCAACTTGATAAACTTACCTTTGAGTAGTATTATTAACCATTATGCCGCCGGGATAAATCCCGGAACGGATTGAGGCTTCCGCGTACACGCCTCCGACTTGACGAAGAGAAGGTGTTGCTCACAGGCGGCATCAAACTCCCGCGTATCAGAGGAAAATAGAATGGCAAAAACATTGGAATCAATACAAAAAGCAATTGAAGGGAAACTTGTCGAAGCTCTAAAGGCGGCCTTCAGTACCAATCTTCTTTCTGTCATGGCATACGGAAGCTATGCAGGCGGTGATTTCGTTCCCGGTGTATCGGATATCAATCTCCTCGTTATCCTGGAAAAACCCGATACAGAACAGATAGGCCTTCTCGGGAAGAAAACACATTCAGCTATGAGAAAATTTCGAATAACCCCGCTCATTATGACCAGGGCAGAATTTATCAACTCAGCGGATGTTTTCCCGATGGAGTATCTCGATATCCGGGAGAAAAACAATGTGCTTCTCGGAACAGACGAGACCGAATCGCTCTCGATAAAAAAGAATAACCTCCGGCATGAGCTGGAGGAGAGGCTCCGGGGAAACGTTAACTCCCTGCGACAGATGATCGCTGCATCGAGAGGAAGAGGCAGAATCCTTGGAGTAGCATTAAAAGGCCTTTTCGGATCTCTCAAGGCTCTTTTCAAAGGGCTTCTACGGTTGAAAGGAATACCAGATATACCTCGCGAAAGTGTTGAGCTTGTAAAAAAAGTACAGGATGAGTTCGGGATACAGGGAGAAGCATTTATGCAGCTGCTTCAGCTCAGAAAAGGGGGGAAAACCAACCCTGCAAAGCTTGCCGCAGGAGTTCTCACCTCCCTTGAGGAACTCATACATATTGTAGATAAAATGAATGTAAAATGAATAAAAGTATATGAATGAGTGTTTCACAAACATTTGATTTTTTCGAACCGCAAACAAGAATGAAGATACGGCTCCCGTCGCAACAACGAGGGTACTATTCAGTCAAACTACAACGCGAGGTTACCTCACCCATGAAGAAGGTCGGTTTTTATTTTCTTTCAGCTATACTCTTATTCAGCATTATATGCATTCCCATTTCCGCACAGAAACTTCCCAGGCCTATCGGATATGTCAACGATTTTGCTGGCGTAATCGATGAAGGTTCCAAACAGCAGATTGAAGGGCTGGCCGGTGCACTTCGTGAAAAAACAGGCGCTGAGATAGCCGTTGTCACGGTTGATACGATCGCACCGTATGAATCAATAGAGGAATACTCGGTGGAACTTGCGTCACAGTGGGGTATCGGAAAGAAAGGTGAAGATACGGGGATTCTAATACTACTTGCCATGCAGGAGCGAAAAATTCGGATAGAAGTCGGCTACGGCCTCGAGGGAATCATCCCCGACGGGCTTGCGGGAGAAATTGTCGACAGGTCAATACTCCCTTCACTTAAAATCGGCAATTATGGTGAGGGTATGTTAAAAGGTGTGGAAGCGGTAAGCGGTATAATCGCGAAGGAGTACAACGTCGACCTCGGTTCTTACAGACTTAATGAGAGTAAAAAGTATACATCCGGGCGAAGCGGCGCTGCAACAGGGTTCATCGTCTTTATAATAATCGCCTTTCTATTCGGCGGCGGCAGGTTTTTCTGGCCCCTTCTGTTTCTGGGAAGCATGTCACGGCGGGGATTCTATGGAGGCGGGTTCGGCTCGGGTGGAGGATTCGGCGGAGGAGGATTTTCAGGTTTCGGTGGCGGCGGCTTCGGAGGAGGAGGCGCTACAAGGGGATTTTAGCTTTTTTTTTGTGAGTATACAATCTTCAAAGGACAATCAGGCATGTTGCTGAAAAAAACTGCCTCCGGATACAGAAAGAAAAAACAGGCTAGGCTGACGATATAAAAAATAGGTGTTTTACCGCGTTTTGGAATGGATATTGTCGTATCAGTGAGGAGGGATTTCGATATGCAAAAAGTCAAGCTCGTAGGAATCATTGCTGTTATCGGCGTCATCGTTTTGTTTCTCATCATTATAGGCGGATGGTTTATCGGGACACGCAATACACTCGTTACGCTCGATGAGGGGATAGACGCGGCATGGTCAGAAATAGACAACCAGCTTCAGCGGAGAAGCGATCTCATACCGAATCTCGTTGCCACAGTAAAGGGCTATGCCGCCCAGGAGAAAGAGGTATTCATTCAGATCGCGGAGGCACGCGCAAAGCTTGCAGGCGCCCGGAGTGTGGGAGAGAAGGCCAAGGGGTACAATATGCTCGATTCTGCATTGAGCAGGCTTCTTGTCGTGGTTGAGCGGTACCCAGAGCTGAAATCAAACCAGAACTTCATGCGGCTGCAGGACGAACTGGCAGGCACCGAAAACAGGATTGCGGTAGCGCGAAAACGATACAACGATAGTGTAAAAATATTCAATACAAAGATCAGGCGGTTCCCTGCATCCTTCGTCGCGAAGCGATTGGGATTTGAAAAGCGGGAATACTTCGAAATTGAGGAGAAGGCTCGAGAAGTTCCAAAAGTCGATTTTGAAAGCTGACGGTGATTGAATGGAGATTTCTCTACCCGACTATAAACAAAATAACCGACGGCAAAAGGTCCTTATTGTCGATGATGACGAGCTCGTCCTGGAAAGTTTCGAGAAGGTTTTTAAAGAAAACAGCAGCGCATTGAACGTTGAAAAAGCCACGGACGGGAAACAGGCCCTTAAAATGATAGCCGACCGGGAGTATGATATTATTATCACCGACCTGGTTATGCCCGAAATCGATGGAATACAACTTCTGAAGAAGGCAAAACAGCTTCAACCTGAAGCAGAGGTTATCCTCATTACTGCGTACAGTTCTTATAACAGCGCCGTCGACGCGATGTATTTCGGTGCAACGGATTACATTTCCAAACCGATAAATGCAGGTGAATTAAAAGCGCGGATATCACGCGCCGTGGAGAAGCGGGAAGCCCTCATCGAAAAAAACAGCAAGCTTTTAGAGATGGAACGGTTGTTCTACACAGTGGCGCACGATTTCAAAGCCACAATACTTTCCGTGAAGTCATTTTCAGAAATCCTGTCTCATGATTACAGAGACAGGCTCGATGATGAAGGACAGTTCCTCATCGACCGGATTCGGTCGAACCTGTCGGTAATGGAATCAATAACCGAAGGGCTTCTTGAATTTTCGAAAATCGGCAAGGTCAACGAACTGTGGGAGAATATCGACGCCTCGGATGTTCTTAAAGATATTGTTGACAACTTTGCCCCCGCCTTGAAGGAGAAGAATATTACACTCACTGTTGAAAACTATCTTCCTTCAGTATATTTCTACCGTCGAGGCTTGCAGCGAGTTTTTTCAAATCTGATTGATAACTCAATTAAATACGCGAAGGCCGGGATAGTACCCTGTATTAAAATCGGCTCGACAGATACCGGCCCCCTGACTGCGGAGGGATTGTGCCAGTTTTTTGTGGAGGACAACGGAATCGGCATTGCTGCTGAAAACAGGGAGCTCATCTTCGAACTATTCCACCGGGAAAACGGCAGTATCCATGTGCAGGGATACGGAATCGGCCTCGCCCTTGTTCGAAAAATCCTGGCAACTGCCAACTGTGAAATTACCGTTCAATCGGAACAAAACGAAAAAACGGTGTTTTACTTTACGCTTCCTTTAGCACGGCAGCCGGAGGCGTAAATTATCCCCTGCCTTGATGCAGGGACAGCCCTCTTTGTAAAAAGTCGGTAGAGGAGCCCTTCCATGCAATTTATCGATCTTCTGCTCTCCTTTATATTGTTTGCAATAGCCGTCGTGTTCATCATCAGAAAGAAGCTTCGCGAGAATATCTGGATAATAGTTTTAGCCCTCATATTTTTCCCGATCTCTCTCATTCGCTCGTATTTTCCGGAGATGGATGTCAATTTATTCGGTAAAATTTCCGTTCTGGATGTAATCGTGTTTCCCTTCGTAAAACTCATACTGCTTCTTGCAATCCTCAGATATATTTTTGCGGCAAAAGGGAAAAAGGTACTCAGATGAAAGCGGATGAGTATACCAGCCGGTTTTACAGAAGCTGGCAAAAACCTGCCGATCTGCAGTCATTCAGGATTATGCATGGCGAAACCGACCTGCAGATATTTGCTCCAAAAGACCTGCGCCGCCTGGCATCCGATTTGGTTTTGAAACACCGGGCCGAGCTCGAAAAGACAATAAGGGACGTGCCATCTTTCCTCACATCCCTGAAACCAGTGTCCTTCAGATCGGAATTCGAGATTATCAACGTGATGATACAAAACGCTGTGTGTGCCGGAGTTGGGCCCATGGCTGGCGTTGCAGGAGCCATTGCCGAGTTTGTCGGTCGCGGCCTCCTCAAACATACCCGGGAAACCATCGTTGAAAACGGTGGAGATATTTTTATAAAAACCGGCCGTGACCGGACACTGCTCGTGTACGCAGGGGAAGATTCGCCGTTCAGGGACAAGATAAAAATACGGCTCAGGGGAAACAGTAGAGAGTTCGGCGTCTGCACTTCTTCGAAGAAGGTCGGCCATTCAAAAAGTTTTGGAAATACGGATGCTGTTGTAGTCATTGCCGATTCAGCAGTAACTGCTGATGTCTTTGCGACTGCGATCGGAAATATGGTTAAAACAGAGGAGGACATTAACGGAGCGCTGGATTTTGTGAAAAATAATTTCGATGTGCGTGGCGGACTGATTATTATAGGGTGCAAGCTCGGCGTCTGGGGAGAGATAGAGCTTCTGAACTAATATTCTTTCTGGTACTGCACGATACGCGCTGATTATGCGACCAACAGACGGTCCCCTTAGAGTCCCACCACTTTATCTATTCATGCATCTCCATAGCCCGGTACGGGCACGCAGGAATACAGAGACTGCAGGCAATACATTTTTCCTCGATAAATTGCACCTCCATCAGGATTCTGTCCTCGATCACAAGCGCGCCCGCAGGGCACACTGCCGTACAGGCGCCGCAGTGCGTGCATCTGGAGTCGATCCTCCTGACAACCTTTGAAATCGGCTTGAATGTAACGCCGATTTCTTTGAGATAATTCAGGCCTTCACCGACATTTTTCTTTAAGCCTGAAATCTCTATTACCATCGTTCCTTCTTCATCCTGTCCGATCCGTGCCCTTGAAATATTGATGGTGAGATCATACATCTTTATCAGGTTCGATATGACGGGCTGCTCGGTAAGAAGCCGAGGATAGTGCAGCATTACATTTTTAGAATAGTTTTTCGCCATGGCTATACCCCCATCTGTTTTCGGCACAAAAACATCTACTGACAATTCAGCGGCTTGAATGTCTGACCTGAAGTGACGTCCGGCAGATCTGCAACCTTGCCCGACAGGAAAAAATCACCGCCTCTGATCCAGTCACGAAGCGCGGTTGCTATCTCCAGCGCCATAGGATAGCTCGACAGGCCTGCGGAAATCACTTCTTTCCCGTTGATAATAATTTTACCGCTTTTGAGTTCCCTGTAACTGACCCGCGCAACGATTCCGCTCTCCCTCTTCGGGTATACCCCGGAGTAGTCTACAACCGAAGCAAAAATATCCTCGTCCTTTACGGCAACAAAGCTGAGCATCTCCTCATCGAGTATCGGTATCGGTATACCGACACCGACAGCCATACTCGCCCCATACCCGGCCATTGAAACACCCCGCACGTACCGGGGATTCATGGCCTTCATATTTCCGGTGACCGCAAGCGTTCCTGCCCCTTCTACCGGCACCCCGTTTTTGCCGCGCTCGGCGGTCGGGTTGTGCTGCGTGCCCTCCCAGAATACGTACCCCTGTGCTCCTCCTAAAAAAATCCTCGTGCCGATTCCTGTTGTCCGCAGGTACGGGTCATTGAGAAGCGGGCTGAGCTGACCGGCGCTCGAATATCCTGCGTTTGCCATGTTCGGCTGAAGAACGCCGAGATAGGTATATATTACCCTGTTCGAGAGGTTAACCGCGACATTGTAATTCTGGTATGCATTTCTCGGATTGACGAGAAACGCCTGGTTGAGATTTTGCAGGGTCACGGTTGTCTTGAGCTCCCTGCGCGGGTAGCAGTCGGTCCCGTAAGATGTCGCTCTGAGCACAACCTTTTTCCCGGCGATGAGGTCCTCGATGACATGCCCCCCGCCGTACAGGAACCTACCGGGATATATCTTGTTTGCCGGGTCATCTTCAGGAATCGCCGTAGCGCCTATATACACGTCACAGGCCGCAAGCCCGCCGTAGGCGGGAACATTGTTGAGCCATGCCTTCTGTATCTTCATCCTCGGTGCAGAGTGTCCGAAATTGAGAAACGCGCCTGAGGAGCACATAGGGCCGAAGGTCCCCGTGGTTACCACATCAACCTCCTCAGCCGCGTGTTTGGACCCCTTCTCCTCCACATAGGTTATTATTTCCTCCGCGGTAAAAACACATGCCTTTTTCTTTCTTATCTTCTCATTTATTTCTTCAATCGTCTTCGCCATGATGAAGATACTCTCCTCTCATCGGATACTGTTCACTTCATCGTACATAGCAATGATATTTTCAGGAGGCACGCCGGCAAGTATATTGTGCACCTGATTGAATACGAATCCGCCGCCCTTCATGAATATTTCCGTATTCTTCCTGACATCGGCCCGGACCTGGTCCGGCGTCCCTTCAGGCAGAATATGCTGTGTATCCGCACCCCCGCCCCAGAACGAAATATCCCTCCCGAACTCCCGCTTGAGCCGCTCGGGCTCCATACCCGGGGTATTTATCTGAACGGGGTTCAAAACATCCACACCCGCCTCTATCAAATCGGGAATAAACTCCGATATCTCACCGCAGCTGTGAAGAAAGACGTACATGTCCGAATGATCCTTGATGTACCGGTAAATCTTCTTATGCCGCGGGAAGAATATCTCATGGTACATCTTCGGGGAAAGCATCGGGCCGGACTGCATGCCGAGATCGTCACCCATCTGTATGATCTGCACGTAGGGTGAGATCGCTTCGAGCGCTGGTTTCAGGTTTTCCAGGTGTATTTCAGTCAACCGGTCCAGCATCTTCTCCATCTCCTCCCTGTGGGTCACCAGGTTCATCAGAAACCCGTCCGTCCGGTAGAGAAACTGGCCCCATTCAAAGAGGTTGCCGCCGAACCCTATCATGATAGCATAATTGGTCTTCTCATACAGCTTCTTCGCCCTTTCTCTGAGCATCGTGTAAAAATCCGGCCTGACGGAATTCTTCCAGAGAGGCCCCTTCATGTACGACCACATCACCTTGTCCAGGTAATAGGGCAGGGCGTCGAAACTATCCTTGTGCACCTCATGAAGCGGCCACAGAGCCTGATCGAAGTACAGCGAATTATGCGGCATCTTCGCGATAACATCTCCCTCCTCGTTAACACAGACCCATGTATCGTCCCGTTTTTCTATTTTAAGCCATGTCGGAAGTTTGGCGGGTGAGCCATCCGGAAGCGGCCAGTCCTGCCAGTCGGCCGGGTCATCTGCAAAGGCCTGCTCCAGATCGATCGCATCTATGTGAAACCTGTCCAGATACCACTGTTCCGGCAGCGCGAGCTGCTGCACCGAATCGTACAGCTTCGTCTCACCCCCGGTGATGCCAAGATGCTTCTTCAGCCTGTTATAGGCAATGGCCATGATGCCTGTTGAACGCATTGCACCGCAATCAACTGGCACCTTGTCGGGCTCTTTATGGTTGAGCGCTGCAAGTACTCTTTCTCGAGATGTCATTTCACCCTCCTAATTCCTGTAATCGAGAGACTGGCAATCAACGCCTGTTCTATCCCACTATAATAACCTAAATTATTTAATAATCCAAGAGAGAGATGAAGCTGTCTCGACACATTTTAAAAAATGATTGCAGCATATATTCTCGCTGCTGTATACTACTGAAGCATGATTTAATTCCTGTGTTTTACTTACATGGATTTTAACCACTCATGGCGAATATTTAAGGCTTTGACAAGTACAGATTCAGCCGCAGTTTTATTAAATAAACCGCAGGGAGAAATACATGGAAAGCTATAGAGTCCCTCTCGATACACCCAGGCCGGACATCGATCGTTTTCTCGATGCCATGAGCGGCAAAAGGGTACCGGAAAAGGCCCCGATGGTCGAATACCTGATCGACAATGCCCTGATGAAGCCGATCCTCGAAGACATGATGGACCGAGAATGGGTGGAGACAGCAGATAAAACCGAGTATGTGGGCGGGCAGATGGATTTTTCAAAGGAAGGCCTCGAAACGGTCAACGCGTGGCTCGACAATCAGATCGCCTTCTGGTATCACATGGGATACGACTTTGTCCGCGTTGAGGTGAGCCTGCCGCTTCCCGCAGTATCACTCATAACCGCCGATACAGCTGAGGGGTACGAAAACCATAACAGGGCCTGGCAGGGCCTTCACGACGGTCCCATACAGACCCGGGAGGATTTCGAAAAATATCCCTGGCCCGAGATAAACGACGACAACTTCTACATTCACCGGTATATCTGCGATCATCTGCCGGACGGACTTGGATTTATTACCTGCCATGCAGGTGGTGTGTACGAATATATATCCAGGCTCATGGGTTATGAAAATTTATGCTACAAATTACACGACGATCCGGCTCTCATTAAAGCGGTAGCGGATAAGCTTGGAGGGCTCTTTCGTATATACAACTCATATCTGCTACAGCTTGACGGGCTTTCAGTCATATTCCAGGGGGAGGATTACGGTTTCAATACCCAGACCCTGATACCTCCAGATGATATCCGCAAGTACTTCCTTCCCTGGCATAAAACCTACGCCGCCATGTGCCATGAGAAGGGAATACCCTACTACCTGCACAGCTGCGGCAGAGTCGACGATATCATGGAAGATCTCATCGAAGATGTTAAAATAGACGGCAAGCACTCGTTTCAGGATAATGTGCTGCCGGTTATCAAGGCAAAGAAACGGTACGGTGACAGGATATGCATTCTCGGCGGTGTGGATGTCGACAAGCTTACCACGTATAGTCCCGGAACATCTCAGGCAATACGTGCGCGGTATCATCGATGAGTGCGCTCAAGGCGGACGTTTTGCAATCGGTGCCGGTAACTCGATACCGAGCTACATTCCACTTGAGAACTATCTGACCATGCTCGATGAGGCACTGAACTAGAATCATTATCGTTTTGAGTTCATATTCGCGCCTGTCTATTCGTTTACATTGTTACCGACGGGAAGTAACTCAAATAGCACTTGACAGCAGTTTCTGTGTATGATAAAAAAAATATCCCCAAAGGGGGATATGTATGTCTATGTGTGCGTGATCCTGAAAGTTGTATAACCCGGAGAAAGTTTTTGACTTCTATAAAGCCAAATACAATAAATCAGGAGGTTTTGCTATGAAGAAGTTTTTCGTTTTTTCTCTTGTTTTAGTCTTTCTCCTTTTCACATTCGGCAGCGCCCTTTTTGCCGGTACCGAAAAGGAAGGCTCAAAAGAAGCGGCCAAAACAGGGGAGATTAAAATCCTGCACGACAACCCTGAGTGGGAAACGCTCTGGCAGGAGTTCGGAGAAGCATCCGGAAAGGACATCGGCATCAAGGGTGTGCCGACTGTTCTGGAAACCCAGGTATATAAGGCGCGGGTAAAGGTTGACCTTACAACAGACCGCGCGCCGGAGGTGTTCAAGTGGTGGTTCGGCTATCGTGCGCTCGAGCTCGTCGATGCGGGCCTGCTCGCAGATCTGAGTGATGTCTGGGATGCAGTAGGCGATAACTACCCCGCAGGTGTCCGTGAAGCTCTTACGCTGAAAGGTATAACCTACGCCCTTCCTTTCAATTCAGGCTACTGGGTCTGGTTTTACAGTAAAGCGGTATACGACAAGTACAATATGGAGCTTCCCAAAACCTGGGATGAGTTCATGAAACAGCTTGCCTTTTTCAAGAGTAAGGGGATAAGCGGTATCGGAAACACCATCGGGAAATCACGCTGGACATCGTTTATCATTCCTATGGAACTTTTATACCGAATCGACGCCGACTTCTATGTACGGCTCATGAATGGCAAAGCGCATTACACGGACCCTGAAGCGGTGCAGATGATGAAGCTCTGGAAGGACATGCTCGATAAGGGCTACTTCGCACCCATGGATGCGACATTTGCTGAAGACCTTCCGCGAATGATAAAGGAAGGCTCTCTTGCCTTCGCCCCCTTCGGCGACTGGTACGGGGGTATACTCCAGCAGCAGGGACTGAAGCCTAATGTGGACTACGCCTCCTTCATACCGCCAGCGATCACACCGAAAGGGGAAAAATCAATCATCCTCGAGATTTCACCCCTGTGCTCGGGCAAAAACGCCAAACATCCGGACCTGGCGAAAGAATGGTTCAAATGGTACGCAAGCGAGGCGGGCGCCAAGCTTCTCTGGGAAAAGTGGCGGTTTGCATCAACCAAGCTCATTCCCCCGGATGTCATCGCCAAGGATGATCCGGTGCTGGCACATGAATTCGAGCTTCTGGAAAAATATCCCAACAAGATGATCCGTTTCTGGGAAGCGACGCCTGTAGAAATCGTTGAGTTTGCAGTCGATGCTTTCAACACAATGCTTGTTAACCCGGAACAGTACATGGACCTGCTCAACGGTATAGAGGCAAAAGCAAAGGAAGTTTGGCCCAAATACGGGGTTGAGTATTGATGTGATTGACTTTTATATACCGGCCCCACCTATCAAAGGGGTCGGTACTTTCTGTTTACAGTACCGCCTGGCAGCACTAGTGTTTTACAGCAAACAGATATCAATGAGGAAATATGACCCCCAGAAAGAAGCCTGAAAACTCATTTCTTTTTCTCGTTCCCGCTGCAGTTTTTGTTATAATGGCGGAGCTCGTACCTGTCGTCTACACGATATACCTGGGGTTTATGCAGTGGGATGTTATCAATCCGCCGAAATGGACCGGTCTCGCTAATTACATCAAGGTCTTTTCGACTCCCGAGCTTTTAAATGCCCTGAAGAACTCGGCATTCTGGGTAATCGGAACCCTCGTCTTCGCCGTGGCCTTTCCCCTCCTTGTTGCAGTTCTTATAAACCGTATAAAAGTACGGTCGATTTTCAAAGTTATTTTCTTTCTGCCGTCAACGCTGTCACCGACGGTTGCCGCCATCTTCTGGCGCAGAGTGCTCGCAAGCCAGCAGGGCGCTCTCGTATCTCTGCTCCAGACAATGGGCGTTACCGTTCAGCCACTTCTGACGAATCCGCAGATCAATACCTTTATCATGATTGGAGTCTGGACATGGCAGTACTTCGGCCTTAACCTCATTTTATTTCTCGTCGGTCTTGAAACTGTTCCACGGGAGCCAGTGGAGGCTGCAATGATCGATGGAGCGAACCCGGCGCAGGTTTTCTTTCGTATTGTATTTCCGCTCCTGCAGCCGATTATGCTCCTCGTTGTTGCAAATGCCTTCATAAACTCTATCCGGATGTTCGATATTCCCTGGGTCATGATTCAGGGCGGGCCCGGCAGGGCTTCTGAAACGCTAGCAATTTCGCTGTACCGTGAATCGTTTCTGCTCTTTCATATGGGCCTTGGTTCCGCAATTGCCGTGGTAATCTCGGTAATTACCCTCCTTGCTTCGTACAGATATCTGCTCTCACTGGGTGCAAGGGAAAAGAAAAAATGAGAATTAAATACAGTCACATACCCATATACATAGTTCTCATTGTTTTGAGCGTTATATGGATATTTCCCCTTGTTTCAATGCTTACCGTCGTGGTAAAAAGCCCCGATGAGTTCAACACCCTGCACTTCTGGAAGCTACCTCATCTGCGTGCTATTCCTATCAATCTGGCGGTCAATTTCAGCAATGCATGGATAAAATCACGGCTCGGCGGCAACTTTATCAACAGCTGGATATTCGCCCTCACTGCAGGTATCGGCTCAGCATTTCTTGCATCCCTCGGGGGATACGCGCTTGTTCATCTCAAGGTGAGGGCACCGCAATCGTGGTTTCTCGGTATTTTTATAGGAAACATCTTCCCCTTTCAGATGTTTCTTATTCCACTGTACCTCTTTCTCAACCATATCCATCTTTTTGACACACGCCTCGGCATGGCAATCGTATACGTGGGGATATGTATTCCGTTCGCGCTCTTTGTGTACCGCAACTACGCCTTTACACTGCCGGGTGAGGTGTTCGATGCCGCACGGGTGGATGGTGCTTCAAAGTGGGGGGCGTACTTTCGGATATTCCTGCCGATGTCCAAACCGGCATTCGCGGTTATCTTCTGCTTTCAGTTCATCTGGACATGGAACGACCTGCTGTTCGGGCTCGTGCTCACCGAGCGCTACAGGCCGGTGATGACTGCTCTGTCACGGCTGCAGGGCGCACGTGCCGGTGTTCCCGTTCCTGAGCTTATATCAGGAGCGATCATGGCATCAATTCCTACGGTGGTCATTCTTCTTGCTATGCAGAAGTACTTCGTACGCGGATTCACGCTTACAACGGGGAAATAAACATGAGGTTTTGTTTCATTCATACCCCTTATTGTTGTAATCGTACAGGAACAGACTTTTTTCATGTTTATGCAATAGTACGTGAACGGGAAACTCTTCAAAAAGGAGTGTGCTGGATCAGGCTTACCATCTATTATAGAAACGTTAATTTTTTTTTATTAACTTCCTTGTATTTTATTTTTATTTATCTACAATAATTGTCATACAAATATAAGGAGGAGAATATGAGTGAATTTCAAGCCTACTGTGTTAAGTGCAAGGCCAAACGCATTATGAAGGATGCACAGGTTGTTACGAATGAAAAGGGTCGTCGGCAGGCAAAGGGTGTATGTCCTGAATGCGGGACAAAGATGAACCTCTTTCTCAAGTCTGAAAAGTAGCAAGCGAAGAGGCTGCATCCTGTATCAGAAAATCACTTTTTTCTAAGTAACTTCGAACAAGTTGCTGTTTGATACTCGGTCCTGCCAGGGACTTGCACCGCTTTTAAGTAACCTGGTTTAAGTTGCGTTTTGATATTTAACCGCGAAGCGTCTTTCCTCGAAAGGACGTACGCCACTTCTAAGTAACTTCTCGCGAAGTTACTTTATGATATTCGGTTCCGAAAGGACGTACGCCACTTCTAAGTAACTTTTAAAAGATATGTTTTTTCACCTATTAATCGGCTAAAGAAACAAGTCTGTTCGCCACGGCGAGAGCGGGATCAAGTGGAACAGGCACACCTTTAGTGCCTTCCGGTATAGAAATATCATAAATCTTTTTTGGTTTCTTTCCTTTGAAATGGGAAAGGTGCTTTTCCTGCGCTTCGAACATCTCAATTGTCAAATCTCTAATTTCTTTGAGCGTCAATACTGCTGACGTCAACGGATCCATGGCAATGGCCGCAACGACCATTTCCGGGTCGCCGGTGAGAGCGGCTTCTGCTACAAGCATCTGTACTGTCACATTACTCTGATTCATAGCAGCCAGCGGTGCAGGCAAATTTCCCACCGACACGGGATGCAGGCCCATTTTATCAACGAAAATCGGCACTTCCACGCAGCACCCTTCCGGCAAATTGGTAATGTAATGCCTGTTTATTACATTCCCGTTCAATTTAAATACTTTGCCTGTCTCTTTTGCTTCGAGAATATAGGAACAGTATTCGGCGCTTCTCGGTTTGAGATCAGTGCTTTCATAGCGTAAATAATCGGTCTTTTGGAATTTCTTTGCCACTCCGGAGTGAAATTTATAACCAATGCCAGATTCACCTCCAAAAAGAGGCTGGTCGCAGTAAGTATCAAGGGCTTTCTGATTTTTCCGAAACCAGGGCAAATACTCCGATAGATGACCGGAGCTCTCAGTCATAAAATATCCGAAATGTCTCGTTACTTCGCATCTTACTTTGTCGTTTATGTAGTATTCCGGTTTTTCGATGTTCTTTCTGAATAGAGGATAGAGATCCTTACCATCTTTTTCAAGTTTCAGATACCACGCCATATGATTTATTCCTGCCGCAAGAAAATCGATCTCTTTTTTCTTCACACCCGTGTACCCCGCGATTAAGTCGAGAGTTGTCTGGATTCCATGGCATAATCCTACAAAATTAATTGTGCTCGATTTTCCCATGGCGATACAGATAGATGCCATCGGGTTGACATAATTTAAAAAGAGTGCATCCGGACATAATTCCTCCATGTCATGAAGAATATCCACCATAACCGGAATAGTCCGAATTCCCCTGAATACGCCCCCCACACCGACACATTGTCCGATACACTGGTCAACGCCGTATTTCATCGGAATCTCGTAATCTGTTTTATAGGATTCCATTCCGCCGATCTGTAGTACTGCAATCACGTAATCAGCGTCTTTTAGAGCATCCCTTCTATCTGTTGTGGAATACACGTTTGCCGACAGAGAGTTTTTATCGATAAGCCTCTTTGTGAAATTTTCAACTTTCTGCAGTTTTGACAATGTAGGACCCATGAGAGCATACGTAGAACCTTTTAATGCCTCTGTTCTTAGCATATCATTTAAAAGAGTTGTCCCGAATGTTATACTAGCTGCTCCCAGGATTGCAATCTTTGCCATTTTTTTCTCCTAATTATACACTATTTATTCATCCTGCCGTACAAATGAATAGATGGTAATTGTCTTGACTTTTAATAGCATATTATATCGTTTACGTCAAGTTTCAACAACAGATTCATGATGATGGGTTGGGAGAGGCCCTTAAACAACAACTGCAAACAACAACTGCAAACAACAATCAGAATCGCCTGCCTGATTCGTGCTCATAACCCGACACAATTCAACCTTTCCATCGCTATATGTGCAAGAGCCGACCAGGATATATAAACAGGCGGTTCAAATATTGCCGCGACATTAAACAATTACGCCCAAATCTTGAAAACTCTTACGAACGCATAAGTTTAGCCTGCAGTTTGATGAGAAAAAATATCTTGGCAGGAACACACAATTGATGTATAATGTTTTAACGTCTTGCATCAAAAAGATGAGCTCTGCGGAATTAAGAAGTGTAGTAGTGATGTACATGCGGATTACATTCCATACAGACGCATTTAACTTACCTGTATTCAGATTCAAAAATACGCAATACATTGATGCCCTGTATGGGCGCGAAGGATAAGGTGGCAATTTTTTGAGAAATCTTTACAGTGGTCCAGAACCGGCATGAAAGGGTTCAGTATCACTGAAAAGATCAAATAAAACAAATTATACCTATTAGGAGGGTAGTAAGATGAAAGGAAGAGCGGTGTTCATTCTATTTCTTGCTGTATTACTTGTTGGTTTCGGAATGGAGGCATTCGCCGGTGGGCAGCAGGCAAAGCAAGAAAAAAAATTGGTCTACGGATACGTCACACCTGGTCCTGATTACTGGTACAAGAAGGATGTTGATGGATTTGTATATGCTGCACAAAAAGCGGATATTGAGATACAGGTCCTCAATTCTGACTACGACCCTGAGAAGGAAATCTCCAATATCGATACATTGATAAATCAAGGTGTCGACGGAATGTGTATCTTTACCTTCAACCAGAACGGAGCTAATATCGCGGCTAAAAAGTGTTCCGAGGCAGATATTCCGCTGGTAGTGACGGACAATGTAGGTCAAGTATTAAAGTCGGGCTACGATGTGGTCGCTGCCATTGATTTCGATTGGAAAGCGATGGGAGTCAATGTGGCCGAGTATATCGCAAAAAATTACCCTGGTGAAAAAATTGGAGTAATTATGGGTATCTTTGAGCATGTACCCGTGCAGATGTTCCGGGAAACCTTCGAACCGAAGGTAAAAGAACTGGGGACCAATACGATAGTCGCCGTACGTGACGGCCGGTATTCTCCCGAGGAGGCAGTAAATCAGGCTCAGGATATGATTCAATCTGGACTTGATTTCTCCATTCTGTTCGTGTTCAACGAAGAGATGGGAGCTGCCGTTGTAAGGATGCTCAAAACACGCAACCTGCTCAACAACCCGATAAAGGTCATTTGTACCAACGGTGCGCCCTATGGCCTGGAACTGATTAAGGAAGGGAGTATTAAATACTCTATCAGCACCTCCCCGGGTTGGGAGGGAATGATTTCCTTTTTAGCGCTTCATGCATACAATAAAGGTAAGGTTAAAAAGCTAAATCAGCAGATCATGCTTCCAAACACTCCAATAACACCCGAAACAATTGACGATAAGACAAAGGTTATCCCATGGGAAGAAGATCCTGTTTGGCTTGAGCTCACCCATAAGTATTTCCCTGAATACGATGGGCTATACTGATCAACATTCGAAAAATCTTTTGGGGCGGAAATCCGGTTGGAATTTCGCCCCATTACTATATACAATAAAGAATGTAATCTACACACTTTGAGATCTTGAGAAGAGCATGACCGATACAAGAACAAGCATGGAAGAGCAGCCCCTGTTAGAGATACATGGTGTTACCAAGTACTACGGCGGCCACCAGGCCTTACATAATATTTCACTCGATTTGTATGGAGGCGAGATCTTATGTCTTGTAGGTGAAAACGGTGCAGGAAAATCAACACTGATAAAGATAGTCTCTGGAGCAATCATTGCCGACGCAGGCACTGTGAGCATACAGGGCAACAGCTATACAGCATTGTATCCTCGTCAGTCTCTTGATCTGGGACTTGCCACAATTTATCAGGATGTAGAGCTCATAGACTCATTAACAGTGGCAGACAACATTTTTTTGGGAGACGAGTATCGAAGTCGTTCTGGTTTCTTCGTAGATACGACCAAACAGAATGAGAAGGCCCGACAGATCCTGGACATGCTTCATATTGAGATCAATGAAAAGGTGCTGGTTGAAAATCTATCTTCGGCGCAGAAGCAGACCCTCCAGATAGTCAAAGCGTTACACCGTGAATCCCGTATCTTAATTATGGATGAACCCACCAGCTCATTGGGGTACGAGGAGACTCGCTCACTTATGGATTTAATCAGACGGCTCAAATCACAGGGGATCGGAATTATTTATATTTCACATTACCTCGAAGAAGTGTTTGAGATCGGAGACAGGGTCCTGGTCCTCAAGGATGGCGAGTATGTGGGAATGTACAATAGAGATGAGGTTGATCCAGATTTTATTATGAGAAAAATGGTTGGAAGGGATGCTTCAGTATTTTTCAGTAGAAAGAAGAGTACAATCGGCAAGCCCGTTATAAATATCATAAATATGAATTGGAAAGAAAGTGTTGTTGATGTAAGCTTTACCGTTCACAGTGGAGAAATTTTCGGTATAGGTGGTTTAGTTGGATCAGGTCGAACGGAGCTCATTAGTCTAATCTATGGGATCGTATCCCGTGATTCGGGTGAAGTGCTGCTGGAGGGAAAGCGAGTTAACATTCGGAATCCTAAAGATGCTATCCGTAATGGTATGTGCCTGATTACCGAAGACCGTCACAAGTACGGTATGTTCCAGGAACAAAGTGTTATTGAAAACATAACCATCGCGCACCATCAGAAAGCCGGTCGCCCTCTTATCAGTATGGTAAAAGATCGCCAGCTCGCCGATCAAATGATTGAAAAACTTGACATTGCCCTAGCCGATGGTAACCAGATAGTTACAAGCCTCAGCGGAGGTAATCAGCAAAAGACAATAGTTGCCAGATGGTTATTGGACGATTTCGTGCTATATATATTCGATGAACCTACAAAAGGTGTGGATGTGGGTGCAAAACAGCAGATCTATGGACTTATGGAAGATTTAGTTGAAAAGGGAAAGTGTGTGATCATGGTCTCTTCCGACATGCCTGAACTTATATCAATGAGCGATCGTATTGGTGTTATGAGAAACGGGAGTATAGTAAAAATCATTGAAAACACAGACATCAGCGAAGAAGAATTGATCAAATATTTCATCAGTGGGTAAATGGAGGGGTACAATGAAACAGGAAAGGAAAATACTATCCTCCAAGGTATTCCAAAACCAGTGGTTTCTTCTGCTTGTAGTCATTATAGGCATTAGCATTTTCACCACAATTCTTAATCCCCGGTATCTACATCTAAATAATATTATCAATGTTGTTGAGCAGATCTCCAGCCTTGGTGTCGTTGCAGCAGGAGCAACTATCCTTATCATCTCAGGGAACTTTGATATTTCGGTAGGTGCCAATGTGGGTCTAAGTGCATGTGTTATGGCTATTATGATTAGGGCTGATATCTCTCCGCTGGCGGCTGTCACCGCTGGAATTTTCGTTTCTGTTATCAGCTCCTTACTTGTGGGATATACGTCAATCCTGTTCAAGGCACCGTCTTTCATCACTTCGCTTGCCTGTATCGGCATCTTCCGGGGTATCGCCCTGGCAATAACCGGTGCACGTTTTCAGAACATTTTCGGCAGATTCGAAACTATCGGAACGACAAGGCTGTTTAATACAATCCCTCTCCTCTTTATCATTGCCCTTGCTGTATTTATAGCGGTATTCCTGATACTCAAGTATTCTATTTTGGGCAGACGAATTTTTGCCATAGGCAGCAATCCACGCGCAGCATATCTGGTTGGAATCGACGTTAATTTGAATAAACTTATTTTTTTCGCCATAGACGGTCTTTTAGTCGGCATCGCGGCAACGATGATGCTATCACGAATCGGTTCGGCTCAGGCCTCCACCGGTTCAGGTATGGAACTCCGGGCAATCGGCGCTGCAGTCATTGGAGGTGCCGTAATGAGCGGAGGAAAGGGAAGCATCCTGGGAACCTTTTTAGGGGTTCTTCTTATGGGTGTTATCTCTAACTCACTCAACATGATGCAGGTAAGCCCATACTATCAGGATGTTACTTTTGGTTTCGTACTCCTCATAGCCCTGGGTGTAAGCTCACTCAGCCAGGCAAAGAAGGCCGGAAGCTGATTCATAAATGAAACTGGTCATGGCTCTCTGAAAGCAGGACAGCGATAAAAAAATCTATTTACTTATGTAGCTCACTGGCACCAAGTTTCTGTTCAGCAATCTAACAAAAATATGCTCTTTTATTGGGATGTCATTCGTTTTACAATACATTATCTCAACACTCTGACACGTACCTACCCCTTTTTCCAGCGGATGAGCACAACGGTACACATGCCCCTGTCGAGGTTTATGTACTCGTAATCGCCGAAACAGGCTGGTATGGCAGCACCCTGCAGCCATTCGATGTCACACCCGTATTCAGGGTTTTTTTTCGATTGTATCCGCACCTTCTCTCCGACAGTGAGAACGACCATGTGCAGAAAGCGTCCCTCTGTGCTGTATTCCCCTTTTTTCAGAAAATGTATCCGTTCGATCTCGAAAGGCATCTCGGGTACTGAATAGTAACGGTCGATTGCATACTCTTTTGTCCACTTAACGACCTTCGGACGCACCCGCAGGTGTTCTTTTACCCAGGATTCACGCCGCCATTTTTCGTTGTCGAAATAGTGCTCCAATTGCAGATTCATCGGCCGGGCGGTCATGCTCTTCTTCTCATCATCCCACCCATGGCTTAAGTAGTTATAACCAATAAAGGAGTATTCTGTTCCGGCAACCGACGGTACCGTATCCATCTCCACCACCATCTGGTTACCGCCATGGCCGTGGGATGTCCCCGGTGGAATTATAAAGAGGTCGCCCACATTTGTATCCCAGTTGGCAATGTAATCCCTCCAGTTTTTAACCGGTGCCTCTGTTTTTTCAGATTCCCTGCATTTACGCTCCCATTCCTCCAGGTCGGCGCCGTCTTTGAAGCCCATCCATGTGTTTGCACCCTCGTATGCTTCCGCAATGTAGTATGTCTCGTATCGTCCCATCGGCTCTCTGAAATGCCTTGTCACGTAATCGGTGCTTGGATGGTTGTGTATCGGCATGCTCGTCCGCTCCGCGATCCGCGGCTCCGGGAAGTAGCCGTCATCGATCCATATATAAAACGGGATGAGGCGCGGATAGGTCTTGTGAATGTAGGGGCCGACGAACTCTTCTGGATACTGCATCAGGTTTTCCGAGGGCATCTTCAGCATCTTCTCACGGCCGATATCGATCGTTACCGCAAGCTCATTCGGAGAAACGGCGGCATTCCACGCATTGTTTGAAAGCTCAGGGATATTCCACCTCGTGTCCCTGAACCGGTAGGCTCCCCAGGGTCCCGGCTGGGCATACTTAACATTCTTTGTCGGGTATCGAACGAGTGTTGAAAGAATGCCGTCAAACGCCTCTCTTGGAATGATGTTGAGCTCTTCCACATCGATGGCCTGCACGTAATAATCCATCTTTTTAAATGCAAAGTGCTTCTGCTCGTTCAGGAGATAGAAATCGCAGTAATAGTACTCCTTCCACCAGTAATCCTGTTTCGGGTCATCCTCGCCGAACGGAATGAGCTCTCCTCCCCACATCTTCCACAGCACCGACTGCTTCGTCGTGTCGAAGTAAAAAATCATGTCATATGCATCACTCAGAACCGGTGCGGCAGACCCGCACCCGTATACAATGTGCACCTGCTCCTCGCCAGACTTTTTCAATACAACCTTCAGGCGCTGCACCGCGTTTTCATCCATTATATCCTCAATACGACCGTCCGTATTGACGATGCCAAAGCTCGGATCATCCGAAAGAAAGGCCTTTTTGTACTCTGCAATTCGTTCTTCCGGAAGAAAAACACTTTTAATATTTGTGAAGACGAGTTTGAGGGTTGTTTTTGAAAAAGAACGTTGCACACGGTCGATCACCGAATGCAAGTCAACCCCATACCAACCGTCGAACGCGACCGTGACGATCTTTTTCGAAGATTGAAACTTTTTGCTGATCCTCACAGCAATTTCACCAATCGTGTCGTCGGTACCGAAAATAACCGCATCTTTCCATTCTTTTTTTACCTTTATCCGGTTTTGCGCGTTTCTGTCGTTTTCATAGAGAGGCATACCGTTACTCCTCTTTTCTATTTGGTAGAAAAACTAACTTGGTTGTATACGCAGTGTAACAGGTGCATATGTAAAGTCAAGATAGATTGGGTGTGAAGGTCATACATCATTGACATTTCAGTACTGCCCTTATATTGGGTGCGCTATAGAGAAAACAGGAAATTCTTGATACGCGTGGAACAAGGGAGTACTATTAAGAAACGCATGGATTCGACCAGGCGGGGGTAACGGAATAACGTGACGCGAAGGAGTGAAGCGACATGCATGAAAAGCATAAACAGGAGTTGCAGGAATCAATACGAAAACTTCGGGACGAGAGAGATTCTCTGGATAGTACCCAGAAGGAAAAAAGAAAAAGAATAGATCAGTTTATCGATGATCTTGAGCACCATATTGTGCATCCTGAAGATGGCGAACATGCTACACGGATCAGGGCAAATCTTCCCGAGCTTATAAAGCTTTTCGAGGTAAGACATCCCGGCATTACCGATATTTTAAACAAGGTCACAATGATCCTGAGCAATATGGGTATTTAGAGAGCCGGCAGGCTGTCAACCCTCCTCTATGAAGCATCCTCTCTACAGCGTGTGAGCGCGGGGGTTGTACCCGCTTACCGATGGCATTACCGGGAGAACTCACTCAGGCTCACCGGTTTCCCTGTTTCCGCCGATTTATCGGCCGCGAATATGACACGGTGGGTTTCAAAGGCGTTTGCCAGGTCGTTATGCGGACGCTCTCCCCTGTCCATACAGTCCGCGAAGTAGGCAAACTGATCCCTGTACGGATGGGCGGACACATCTCCGCTGTCTGCAAGATGAACATCGAGTTTTGTCCACCCGTTCAGTCCGTCTATTTTTTTTGAAAAGAACTGATCGTTTTTAATGGTTCCATGAGATCCGACGATGTTCATGTTAAACACATAGGGCTGCATGCAGTCGGTGACGGAAGCCGTCTTGCCCAGGGTCAGGCCGTTCTTGAACTTTAAAAGGGTAACCGACGTAGTGTCGTACTCGTACGGCTTGTATACTTCGTTCGGGTTCATTGTTGAGTAGGAATAGACCTCATCCACCTCAGCACCGACAAGCCAGAGCATTGTATCGAGGGCGTGGCATCCAGCAGTCAGCAGTGAGCTTCCCCCCATATCCTTCTTCACATTCCATGCAAACTGGCCGTACCAGGGGCCGATACCATGAAAGTAATCTCCCTCGGCATAGTAAATATCACCGATAAGTCCTGTTTCTACCAGAGATTTCATCGCCTTTGCTGCGGAAACAAAACGAAGCTCGAAACAGACGTTTGTCCGCACCTTGTTCTTTTCTACCGCATCCATCATTCTGACCGTATCCTCAAATTTCAACCCCAGCGGTTTTTCTATGATAATGTCTTTTTTCGCTTCAGCAGCTTTAACCGTCTGTTCGGGATGAAACGGATGCGGGGTGCATATATCGACAATATCGATTTCCGGACCTTCCAGGAATTTATCATAATCGTTATAAATTTTCACATCCACGCCGTACTGCTGTTTTATTTCGGCTGGATCGAGATCCCTGCGTGACATAATGGCTGCCGGTTCAAAATTCGGAAGTTCCGCAAATGTATTTAGATGTGCACCGGCGACCCATCCAAATCCAACAATGCCCACTCTGTACGTATTCATGCTCCTCCTCCTGTCTATATCCGGGCTTATTCCTGCCAGCTTGCCCACTTCTTACCGATTCTCGAGAAAATAATCCAGATGGATATACCAATTGCAGAAACTAAGACAAGCACCGCAAAGAAATTTGCCATTCTTGCAAGCGATGAATAGTAGCCCAGTTTGTTTCCAAGGCCCATCTTCCCTCCTACCATATCAGCGCCGACTGCCGTGATAAGTCCGAAAATACCGCCGACGAGCAGTCCAACAATTATCATTGGAAGTGCAAGCGGAAAACGTATCTTTTTAAATATCTGAAAGGTCGAAGCGCCGTATGATTTTGCAAGTGCAATCTTCGCCAGGTCCGTTCTCCTGAACCCGGTTGTGGCATTGATCATGACCATCGGCCCGGATGCAAGCGCCACAGCAATGATGCGGGGAACTATGGTGAATCCAAGTTTCAGCATGAGAAGCGGTACAAGTGCAATTGTCGGGGTGGTGATCAAAATCAGTATGTATGGGGTGATAATTTTTTCAATGTACGGGGCCTGCGTCAGAACAGCGGCAAGCACAAGCCCGATTGAAGCACCGATCACATACCCTGAAACCAGCTCACTCAGAGTGATTAGAAAATGGGGAAATACATTAGTAAACGACTTTACGAAAGCCACGGCTATCGCGCTTGGTGCGGGGAATACAAACTCCGGAACCTTAAATATATGTACGAGCAATTCCCAGCCTCCCAGAATTATAACGGCAACACCAAGAATACCAAGCACCTGCTGCCAGCCGTGTATCTTTACGGCGGATACCGTGGATGAAATATCAAATCCACCCTGCTGTTCATGTGACGATTCTTCAAACTCTGGAATTTCCTCTTCCAACTGTTTTTCATACACATCCATTGATTACTCTCCCACAAGTAATAAAAAAACCCTTCTTTAATAAAAATTGGATATACACGCTATAATACTGATTTCGAATAACGATGATTTTTTTTATGTTACCGTACTGTATGCCTGGCTTTGATACGCACCCGACTCTTTCTGTTTCTCAACATCCCTCACAATTGTTTTTTTGATTTCAGCGACGATTTCAAAGAATTTCCTGTCTATGGTGATCCCTTCAGGACGCGGACGGGGCAGATCTATTTTGAACACTGCTGAATTCGTCCCCGGTCTCGGTGTCATAACATACACCCTGTTTGCCAGATACACGGCCTCTTCGATTCTATGGGTGACAAAAGCAATGGTTTTTTTTGTTTTTTTCCATAGATTGAGGAGAAGCGTATCCATCTCATCTCTCGTATACGCATCGAGCGCCCCGAAGGGCTCATCCATGAGGAGCACTTCAGGATCGTATGAAAGTGCCCTCACAATCGACGCCCGCTGCTGCATTCCACCTGACAGTTCACGCGGATAGTGACCCTCAAAACCCGAGAGCTCAACACTGTCGATGAGCTCCTGAAGACGCTGCTCATATCCTTTCAAATCTTCCTTCATAATTTCAAGAGGAAATTTTATATTTTGAATAAGTGTTCTCCATGGAAGCAGGTTGGCCTGCTGAAAAATGATTCCCACCTCCCGTCTTGGTTTATCGACCTCCTTTCCAAGGATAAATGCCCTGCCTGCAGTAAACGGATGCAGCCCGGTAAGGCCCCAGAGAAGCGTTGTTTTTCCGCACCCGCTCGGGCCTACAATGGCAACGAAATCGCCTTCAGCCACCTCCATAGAAAATTTATCAACTGCATGGACCGGTCCGCGTTCACTGGCATAGACCTTTGTTACTTTTTTAACATCGATGACATTATCCATAACCATTCCTTAAAATCTACATAATGAATAGCCCTCTCTCTTTCAGAGAGGGCTGTGTAATCATTAGCTTTAGCAGAGATGCTTCATTACCATCATAGTGAAAAAACAACTCAATAAAAAACGTTACCCATAAAAGTGGCCAAGTATTTAAAAATGGCTTACCCCACTTCGCGGCCGATCCTTGGCAGGATACATCCCCCCAGGATACATCCCCCCGGGATACATCCCCCCGGGATACATCCCCCCGGGATACATCCCCCCGGGACTGGGTATCAAAAAGCAACTTACTCGAAGTTACTTAGAAATAAGGTCCCTTTGTTTCCTGCACAGCAGCCCAATCATCGTTGAGCTTGAAATTTTTAGCATCCTTTGCAACACTGGATCTGCTGAAATCATTTGCTTCCTTGATCAGATCATTTGTAATGACTTCATCAATGTTCAGGCGTCTCGATGTCTGTTTCAGTTTATAAACGATATCAAGATACTTGTTCCAGCCTTCTGCATCGTGCCATCCATAGCCTTTACCCCTTCTCTCGCCTTCACTGTTTGGAAAGGCAAGCTGGTTCATAGACTCATAGGCAAGCTTGGGTTTCATCTGCTCCCGCACAGCAGGCAGACTGTCATACATAATCTGCGCCGCAGCTCTTGAATTTACAGTATAGAAATGAATGCCCATTGCCGTTGCCTTGAGAAACCTGACGAGAAGATCGCGCTTGGCAGGATCCTCAAGATCTGACTTGCGCCCCGCATATCCGTTTGCGGGCATAATCGAAAACTGCTGACCGATAAAGTACCGCAGATCAAGCCCCTGCGCCTGCCACTGCGCTCTGAGGCCCTCCCAGGAGAGAGCAACATCAGCCTGACCCATGGCAACTGCCTGACCCATCTGCATACCACTGTAAATATACGTAACGCTCTTGGGGTCAATGCCGAGCTCGAGGAAAATAGGCTCTACAATTACCTCCCAGCCTGCAAAACCGAGAGACATTGTTTTACCTTCAATGTCATGGACATCCTTGATGGGGCTGTCAGGTTTCACGGCAAAGTCAAATACCTGCCCTATCATCATCTCGAACATCATGAGGACATCCATACCCTGATCGATACTTGCCGTCAACACACCGGGAGACGGATATCCGAGATCTGCCTTCTTCTGATCAACAAACTTTGTGCAGGCAAATGCATCCTGAGGCCCGGGTTCAAGGTCAACATCGAGACCCAGCTCCTCAAAGTAGCCCATTTTTTTTGCAACCCACAGACAGTAATCATCAGGAACATCAAGTGTTCCTCTGGGGGTCATCCATGTCATTTTTACAAGCTCTTCAGGCTTCTTGCCGCCCGATTTGTTTCCCGCACCGATCAATATTGACCCGGCAGCCGTCAGGCCGAGCCCGATTCCGATACCTGTGCGGGCTGAAGTTTTGATAAACTCCCTTCTTGTCATCTTTTCGTTACTGAACAAATCTTTCATTTTCTTTGAAACCCCCTTTCCTCAATAGTTGCTCTCATTGTATACAGATAAATCACCCTGTCAACTGTTTTTAATATTATGCTGAAATCTTGACAGGATGGTAAACTGATTTATAATGTCACTACGAAAAAGAATTATCAAGAAAAAAATTAAAGAAAGGGTAAAAATCATGGAAAGAATACGATGCGGCGTAATAGGCCTCGGGTGGTTCGGCGAGCACCATGTCGACACACTGACGGAGCTACCCCTGGCAGAAGTAACTGCGGTATGCACAAGGCGCGAGTGGCGCCTGAAGGAGATTGCCGAGAAATACGGCGTTCCAAAAACCTACACAAACTACCACGACCTTCTCGCAGACGAAGAGATAGACATGGTCTCCATAGTCACCCATGTAAAGGACCACCTCCAGCCCACGATCGATGCACTGCAGGCGGGAAAACACGTTTTTCTCGAAAAACCGATGGCGGATAACGCCGTGGAGTGCGACACAATCATCGCCAAGGTGAAAAAAACGGCAAAGTGCTTTATGGTCGGCCATATATGCCGTTTCGACACCGCCTATGCGCTTGCCAAAGAAGAGATAGAGGCGGGAAACCTGGGAAAAATCATTTCCATGCACGCAAAGAGAAACCTTGCAAAATGGATAACCCCCACGCACCTGGAAAAATTAAGCGCCCTTTTCGGGGACGGGGTGCATGATCTCGACCTCATGTTCTGGTACTCCGGGGCGAAGCCGGTCAGCGTGTATGCACAGACCATGAATACGAGGCCCGAGCTTCCCAATGACGATCTCGGGTGGGCGATGTTCAGGCTTGACAGCGGCGCGATTGCCGTTATTGAAACCATCTGGTGCCTCCCGGAAAACGTGCCCTATGCCATCGATGCGCGTATGGAAATCATCGGTACAGAGGGCGCGATTTACATAGACAATTCAGGCGCAAACTACACCGTTCTTACAAAGAAGGGATGGAGCTATCCGCAGTCGACCTACTGGCCGAAGGTACATGATCTGCGGAGAGGGTATTTAAAGGAAGAATTCGACTATTTTTTAAAGTGTATTTTAAAGGGAAAAAAGCCCGACGTGATAACCCCTGAAGAATCAAAGGCAGTTGTCGCTGCCATCCGCATGGCGGAACAATCGGCGCGAGAGAACAAAATGCTTAGGTTTTGATGCAGGTTATACCAGTACTACAGCGAAATTTTTCATTTCAAGAGCAACTAAGATGCGTTCAGCGGCGGTAAATACGGCCTGTTTTGTATAAACAAGCCGTATTTTATATCATATAATCGGTAAGTATCGCTGTAGTACTAGACGGATCAATACAGAACAGAGGGGACATTCCATTTGTGGACGGCAAAAAAAAGAACGGGAACGTGCCTGTCTTGATCAGCATGATGTACACTAGCACCGTTCCCGATTCTTGACTATGTTGTAACCTGCTTCCGCACATTCAAGCTAATATCTACAGTTTCTGGTACTCCTTCTTCCAGATATCGCCTGTTGCCTCTGCGACCTTCCTGCCGATATCAGTCAACTCATCCATATACTTCTGATCCTTGAAGGACCTTTCAGTCGTTTTACCCACTGGAATTGCATTGCTTTTTTCAGCTATTTCATGAAATTCATTGTGATGGTCCCTGATCGGACAGGGCACGATTTCATTCCCCGCCTCTGCAGCACCCTTCTTATAGCTGTACCCCTCCTGCCATTTTCTCAAGTTCTTGAAAAACGATGTATCGAGGATATCGTCGACCGTTTTGCCCTTATCGAAAAAGTCGGTCTTGATATTTCCTACCGAATACGGAACAAACACACAGGGCATCACGTTGCCATGCCAGTCGATGTACAGGTATCCGCCCTTTCTGCCAGCGCTGATACACCCATCACTGATCGGACCGCCGTTCCAGAAATCGATGAAGAATACACCTTTATCCCGTATCCAGTGCCTCTCCTGGAACCACAGCTTTCTCCTCTGTTCCGCGGTTATCATCAGATCGAAATCAGGACCTCTTCCAATCGGCATATACTGGAACATCCAGGCGAACGATGCACCGTGCGGGCCAAAAAATTCGTCGACGAACTCGTCGTTCAGCACCCTGTCCACATTGAGCCTCGTTGCAGTAAAAGAGATCCCATAAAGCACCCCCGCTTCCTTCAGGTTTTCAGTCGCCTGAAGAATCTGCTTGTACACGCCCTTTCCCCGCCTGTAATCGGTATCCTCTTCGAAACCCTCAACAGAAATGGCGGGCGCAACATTTCCCAGCTCGGCAAATTTCTTCGCCATTGCCTTATCGATGAGTGTTGCGTTTGTGTACATGAGGAAAAAGGTGTCGTTGTACTTCTCGAATAGATCGAGTATGGTTCTTCCGTTGCTTTCATACAGAAGCGGCTCGCCGCCCGATATAACGGTAAAATGCGAACCCCATATATCGCGTTTCTGCTGCATGATTTTATCGAGAACATCCCACTCCATCGTTACTGCGGTTTTGTTTGAGCTCGATGCATAGCAGCCGATGCAGGAAAGGTTGCATTTCTGTGTCGGGCTGATTGTCATGAATGTGGGAAGCCCAACTTCAAGTTTTCTTCTCTTATAGGCTTCAGGATACCGCTCCCGCCAGTTGACTATTACATCACCGATAAGGGTATTGAAAATCCAGTCCCTGACAGAGGGAGCAAAGTAGTTGGCCTTAAGTTTCTTTTCTATTGCCCTCATGAGATTCTGAACAACATAGAATTTTTCTTCCTGCGCGCCGATAGGTCTGCCTCGCTCATTTTTCTCAACAAGCGCATTCAATATCTGCTTTTCCCCCCATCGCAGGAAGGCCTCCATTATAAAATTGATTTTCAGCATATGCAGGCCGACCCTGGCCACAGCCCTCTTCCCTTTCGATGCTAAACCCATATGTCAACCCTCCTCACCGTACCTTTTTTTAAGATACGATTCTACGGTTCATACACTTTTTCACAGCCTGTACAAATGATAAAAACAAGATTAGTAGTATTTATACTACTCCTTAACTACCGGGTTTGTCAAGCACTTTTTTCGAAAATGTCATTTAAACTCAGTTTCCCGTGGTATGAAATAACAACCTGATATTTTTTTGCATGCCTGATATTTATATATGATAATGTAAGGTGAGCATGCCGATTGAATGGGTAAGGTATGAAAACGCTTCTGCTAAAAACGGTGATATGTTTCAGTCTGCTGTTTATAACAGCAGGAGCAGCATCCGCAGGCACAGGCTCCATCAAACTACCTGAAACAGACTTGCGTGAGAAATGGCTCCAGGTTGAAAGTCCGTATTTTCGAATCACCTACCCTGCTTCTCTCAGCCAACTCTCCATTATAATCGCCAAAGAAGCTGAATATGTGTATAAAATGCTCTCTGCGTGGACCGGGTATTACCCACCGAAAAAAATCGATATCCTGCTCGCCGGCAACAGCGATGCAGCAAACGGCAATACAAAATACGGCCCACACGGCCTGTATATAACCCTGTATGCGGTATATCCCTATTCCACTTTCAATATGAGCATCGATGAGTACAAAAACTGGTACCGGCACCTCCTCATTCACGAGATGTCCCATTACTTTCATCTGAACAGGGTCGAGGGCCTGCCGAAGATCGCCCGCCATGTTCTGGGGGAAATACTATATCCGAATTCAGCAACCCCGCTTTTCGTCAAAGAGGGATTCGCAACCTATTCGGAAACCAGGAATGATTCGGAGTTCGGCAGGGGAAATTCTCCGTATACCGATATGTATATAAACGCTTCTATTTTTGACAACGATTTCACCCCGTTAGACAGAGCAGCGAATCGCTCATCGGTATGGCCTGGCAGTGGAAACTACTACCTCTTCGGTGTTTCTTTTTTCAACTATCTGGCCCTGCAGTACGGCGAAGATAAGATACTTGATTTTAATGAGAAGAGTGAATACTGCGCCCCCTTTACCTGGGGTATCGCTTTTAGGCGAGAGTTCGGAAAATCGATGCATGAAATGTGGGATGACTGGGAAGGTTACGAGAAAAACCGACGTCTGCCCCTTCCGAACAGTGCTGTAAAAGAGGGAATAACCGCATTTGACCCGATCGGGAAAAGGCTCGGCACTGTGTATTCACTGAGTTTCGACCCCTCCGGAAAAAAACTTGCCTATTCAATGAGCACACCGGATGATACCGGCGGGATCTATATCTACGATTTTAACGAGAGAAGGAATAAACGTATTAAAGCGGACAGAGCCGCCTATGATATCTGTTTCTCAAGAGACGGCAGACGGCTTTACTACATACGAATGGAGAGAGAACGAAACGTAAACCTTCGGAAAAATATCTATAGCCTTGACATTAGGAAAAAAAAGGAGAAGAAGGTTACGAAATCGGGCGCCGTGCAGGGCTTTGCACTTATTCCCGACAGGGACGTTCCCGACAGGGACGTTCCCGACAGGGACG
>CAYSRJ010000020.1:47125-63276 GCA_964433545.1 uncultured Spirochaetota bacterium
TTCCCGACAGGGACGTTCCCGACAGGGACGTTCCCGACAGGGACGCACTCCTCGTCTGCCTGTCGACGCCGTACGGCACCGATATCAAGCTGACAGACATGGAGGGAAATGTACTAAAAACCATTGCAACTACCAATGACCTTCGACCGGTTATTTTAGAGGAGCCGTCCGTCTCACAGGACGGAAAGAGGATTGTATTCTCCGGCAAAGATTCTGACGGAAGCAGAATCCTGTTTACCGCGTACCTAAATGAGCTTCTTGACGATAGTCTTAAATTGAAAATAGTAGAAACTCCCGTGCGCAGTGCGTACTCGCCGCGATGGATCAACAATCACGAGATACTGTTTGTGGGCAGTGACGAAGGTTGTTTCAACCTGTACAGGGCAGATGCCGATGCCCGCTCTGTCGATAGAATGACAAATGTAGTTACCGGCGTGTTCATCCCGGATATAAGCATCGACGGGAAAATTGCTGTGAGCGAATACACATCGAAGGGCCTTCGTCCAGTATACACTGAAATGGTGGCACTTCATGATCTCATAGGAGGACATATAAAACCCATTTCCGGCAGCGTGGAAATGGGTGCTATTTCAAAAGAAAAAAAGAACGGGGTCTCCGGTTCAACTGAGCTATCTTCCCCGGACAGATACCGTGCATATAAATACCTCGCTCCCGGGTACTGGCTTCCCGTATGGTGCAGTGAAAATATCAAACTTGGATTGGGCTTTCACACGCACGGAAACGACCTGCTGAACAGACACCAGTATGATTTGAGCCTTATGTATGATATCTTCGACTCCAGGTTCAAGAATGAATTAGGCTATACATTCAACACCGATTCTCTCACCTTTTCCATTAATCTGTTTCTTTCACAAGAACTGTACACTGAATCATTTTCACCGGCATTTGCCTTAAAACCTGCCGTTTCATATCCTGTTGTAAAGAGTAATTTTATTTTAAAGGGCGAAATCAGCGCCATTTTTGAAGACCCGTTTTTCGGGCCGGACCTCGGCATCTATTTCTCAAATATAAAAATACCCCCTCTGTGGGACAGGCCGAAGAAAGGAGTAACAGCCTCTGAGGATATCTTCCTCAACCGCATGGGCGATCCATTTACCGTATTGAGCAGCACCTTTTCAACCTATTACGCGCCTGCCCAATTTCTTTTATTAAACCTTAGACTCAAAAATAAGACCGGGTTTGGTGAATTCAACGGGTATATCCAGTCAGGAAACACATCCACCTATGCCTATATCCCGCTCAACGGCATACTCACCCGCGGGTATCCTCTGCCGGTTACCGGAACATCTGTGACTGACTGCAGGATAAACGCAGCTGTTCCGCTTCTGACAGTGTACAGGGGCGTGTATGCATTTCCACTCTTTCTGAGAAGCATATACCTGAATCTCTACTCCGACAACGGGATACTCTTTTCGCCTTCATCGCCCTATTCATTTGCGGCGGAGAGCATCAAAGAATTTACCGCATCACCTCTCCAGTATATCAGATCGTCGGCTGGTGCAGAAATTGCCGTCTCGACCATTATCGGCTATGAATTCCTCTTTGAAATTATCGGCGGGTACGTGTATCCCTTTTCCTCGCTTGGTGAAAGCGGTATATACCTCGAAGCCGGGCTGGGGCTGACTTTCTGAAAAGATCTATTTTTAAGAAAAAGGTGAAAGGATGTATGGTGTTTTTTGCCTTTTTGCGTTAAAATCTATTCAGCAATAATCGATCTTCTAAGTAATTTCTTGCGAAGTTACTTACAGATACTCGGTCACGAAATGGTACATCCTGTCAAGGACGTACGCCGCTTCTAAGTAACTTCTCGTGAAGTTACTTTATGATATTCGGCCTGAAAGAACGCAGACCACTTCTAAGTAACTTCGAACAAGTTATCTTTGATACTCGGCAGCGAAGTGGCATATCCTGTCAAGGACTTTCCCCAGGGGGACTTGCGCCACTTTAGAGTGCCTATTGGAACATCAAGGTGTATTTATTAGAATCCATACCCAAAAACCGGTTGTCTAAAACAATCCGAATTAAGTACAGGAAAACAAAATGAAAATGACGAACCGTGAACGGGCTGAAATAGCGCTGCAGAGAAAAATTCCCGACAGGGTCCCAATATTCGAGCTTCTCATTGACCCATCAGTGCGAAAGGGTATATGCAAAGATTGCTCGTACACCGAATTTGCCGAAAAGTACAATTTCGATATCGTGCTGACCTCAACGCCTTCGGATAATTACAGAATGGAAGTGGTCGATGAAAAGGCCAGGATATACCGTGATGAATGGGGTGTCATGAGGCAATTTTCCGACCAGACGGTTTCTTTTCCAATAAAAGGGCCGATTCAGTCGGAATCCGATCTTGATACATACACACCGCCCGACCCGCTCGATCCCTATCGCTTTAAAGGGCTTATTGTGCTTCTTGAAGCATTCAAGGGTGAAAAGCTCGTCGGCATGCATGTCCATGATGCATTTTCATACCCGTCCTATCTGCGGGGAATGGATAATCTGCTCATGGATATCATTGAAAATCCCGAACTGGTACATAAGCTTGTACGGTTGTCGGTGGACCACTCGAAAGCTCTCATTACCAAGGCCCACAACCTCGGCGCAGAATTGTTCGTATTCGGCGATGACTATGCGGGCACGACAGGCCCGATGATGTCACCGAAGCATTTCAGGGAGTTTTTCCTGCCCGGAATGAAGGAGGCTGTGGAGCACGCAAAGGGTTTAGGCGCGTACGCAATTAAACACACGGACGGCGACATATCTTCCATTCTCGATATGATAATAAGCACAGGGACCGACGGGATTCACCCGCTGGATCCGGAAGCAGGTATGGATATCAGGGAGATAAAAAAGAGGTACGCTGACCGCTTATGCGTAATCGGAAACATCGATACCGGAAAGCTCCTCACCGAATCTACGCCTGAAGCGGTGGAGGAGGAGGTACGACAGATGATCGTCGACCTCGCCCCCGGCGGCGGGTATATAATAGCATCCGCCAATACAATACATTCCCATGTTAAACCGGAAAATTACCAGGCAATGCTCGAAGCAGTTATGAAGTACGGCTGGTACAGACATCTCGGCACGGCATAAGAAAAACAGGCTCTAAGCAGTGCTTTAGCTTATAGACGTATCGGGTAGTTGCCGTATTTTTTCACCGTATCGTAGAATGCCATGATGTTCTCGATCGGCACCTGCGGCTGCACGTTGTGTGCGGGACCCAGAATCAGTCCGCCGCCGGGCGCCACCGTTTTCAGCCTTAGTTTTGTTTCGTTGACGACATCCTCAACACTCCCGAACGGCATCGTTTCCTGATTATCAATTGTGCCCCAGAAGGTGAGCCTGTCACCGAACTTCTTCTTCAATTCTCCCGGGTCCATCGACTTTGGTTGAACGGGATTGAGTATATTCACCCCAACCTCTACAAGGTCCGGAAGTATCGTAACATTGTAGCCATCTGTGTGAAATGCAAACTTGATATCGGGGTTCAGGCTTTTCAGGTAGCTGAAAAGTTTCGCGTAGCGCGGTTTGAAGAATTCCCTGAACTGGGCAGGTGAAATAAGGAGCCTGTCCTGCATACCGAAATCATCGCCGATCCATATTACATCAACACCGTATTTGACCAGAACCGTTCCGGCATCCCATACCCAGCCAAGGAGCTTGTCCAGATAGGCGTGGAGAAAATCCTTGTTCAGCACCATATCCTCCATAACCTTGTCCATCCCACGCAGGTACCAGGAAAGCTCAAACAGAGTGCACGCAAGACCCCCCATAATGCCGTATTCCTCACCGTACTTCTCTATCATCTCCTTCGATTCTGTATACCGATTCTCATCCTTGAAATCGGGCATTTTGACGGTATCTATATCGTCGGTGCCGGCCATGGGCCGCCCGACCATCTCTGTATATCGATTTCCCGTATCTGTGTCTACCCACCGCCACTTGATGCCCCACTCGTCGTAGTACTCGGGTTCATCTATCATATAGTAGCTCGTGCAGGGCCCGATCCATGTGATCAAGAAATCGTGCTCCATTAAATGAGGGAGATATCCGCCGTCTGCCGCGTACAGTGAAAGTTTTTCCGTATCCTCTCCGAGATATGAGAGAAGCTTTCTTTCAGCTTCAGGGGTGTACCATACGTCGATCGGCACCCTGTCGGGTTCCTCATGGTTGATTGCCGTTATAAATCGTTCTTTGTGCGTCATTATATTCTCCCGCTTGCTTCAACAAATACGTTTTTTAGCTGTGCTGTTCTTCTTCGAACAACCAGTGTTCATGCCGAGATAAAATCAATACAGCTTTACAAAAAATTTAAACAGGAAAACATAGTATACCACCACCGCAGTATAAAAGCCAGCAATGTAATAAAACGCATTCATATTCCCCTGTGCAAAAAGAACATGCTGCCGCAATACGCAGCCGCCTGCCAGGGTCGACACAAATCCGATCAAAAGCCCGCCTGCAAAGGTCACATAGATGAACTTGTTCATAAAATGCGACGAAAGGCCCGCAGCTTCACCCTGCCCCCCGACAAGAAAATTGCTGATGCGCAGCACATGTGATAACGAGAAGCGAAGATACTCAACACTACGGCGAATCACCGCATCTCCATACTGCGGTATACCGCTCCTGATGACATTCAGCGAATAGAGCACCGAGGTAAGAAACCAGATGGTAACGATAAAAGAGAATATACCGGAAAGAAGCTCCCTGTCACGGACAATAAAATAGTCCCTGAACCCTGCAACAAAACACATCCTCGACCGCTGCGCGAGAAAACCGATGCAGCCACCAAGGATTGCAAGTGCAAGGGTAAGCACTATCCTTTCCATTATTGTTCCGCCTTATTGGCTTAAAAATTCCTAATATGGCCATAGCTGTATTTCCTGATCCTGCCGGGGCCTTCAGGTCAGCTTTTGAGACACTCTTTTCAGCAGAACGGTCCCTATCCAGATACCAAAAACCATTCCCGCGAAGGCGATGATGCCGTACAGGTCGCCGTACCCCACTCGCACCGCGATTCTCGTTGGACAGCCGAAAATGATGATTCCTAAAATCATCACGTCAAATCCTGCGACAAAGAACAACAGCGGACGGGTGCTTTTCTGCAGTCTATACTCTCGGTATCGCCTAGCGGCGATGAATGCACCGAGAATAACGAAAAATGAAGTCGCCTCAACAGCCCTGTGGGAGATGAGTGCCGTCTGGAAATTTGTTCGGAAGATCAGGTTGACCGTCCCATTCACCAAGTCACGTGTATGGCAGGTGAGGCAAAATGAATACGCAGACGGCGGATAGAAATTAAAAAGTGCCTCAAATAAAACGATCATGCTCCCGGCAATTATACCGAACAACCATGGTTTCAAATACCTTTTTCGCATCACCTGATCTCCTCACCTCTGATCCTGGTACAGATGAATATCAGCATAAACCACATCACCCCTGGTCCGGATACAGGTGAATATCCTCGTAATGCACAAAAAACTGTGCAAAAAGTCTTTCAACCTCGGCCCTTCGTGAATATCCAAAACGAAGCGCAACCCCGCAGTTGGGGCTTATCTCCCTCGGGCCGGGGATCAGTACTGCCTGCAGGCCGTTTTTTTTCAGCACCTCTTCCGCTCTGAGTGCATGATGTGAGCCGAAAAAGGTCACCACCCCCTCCAGAGATCGCAGATCAACTCTGTTTTTCCGTTTCCCGACCATTTATCGTTTCCTGCTTTTTAATAACTTCGCACAAAGTTGCTTCCTTAATATTCGGACGCTCAGTCGGTGTGCCCTGATAGAAAATATGCATGATGTCCCTATAATTCGCCTGCTATGCAGAACCGGCAATCTTTTTAACAGCGTGTATCGCGTACTGCACATCTTTTTCCGTGGTAAAAATACCCCAGCTCAAACGTATGGTACCGTCTGGAAACGTTCCGATTGTTTTATGCGCCGACGGTGCACAATGCAGACCGATCCTCGTTTGTATTCCGTACTCCCTGTCCAAAATTTCGCCCACCTTCGAGGGGCTTTTCCCCAGTATGTCGAAAGAGAGCACGCCTGTTTGCTCCAAGGGCTTCCTTGAACCGTACAGCATAATCCGCGAGATAGTAGAAAATCCATCGAGAAACATCTCGAGCAGTCGGCCGTCATGTTCCAGGATTTTATCCCGCCCCATATTAAGCAGATATCCGACACCTGCCGAAAGACCGGCTATACCGATAACGTTCAGTGTTCCGCTCTCAAACCTGTCGGGAAGAAAATCCGGCTGGACCTCCCTGTCCGATACGCTTCCGGTGCCTCCACGCATCAGGGGGCGTAACAATTTTTCGTCTATCCCGATATAAAGACCACCTGTTCCCTGCGGGCCAAGCAGTCCCTTGTGGCCGCTGAAGGCAAAAAGATCGATATTCATCCGCTGTACATCAACCGGCACGATACCCGCAGTCTGCGCGCCGTCAACAAGAAATAGCACACCCCTTTTGCGACACATCTTTCCAACAGCTCCGATATCGTTTATCGTTCCGGTCACATTTGAAGCGTGAGTTATAACAGCGAGTTTCGTACCTTTTTTCACCGCTTTCATCAGAGAATCGGGATGAACAAGGCCGGTGTCATCGGCTTCTACGGCCGTAACTTCAATGCCGTGCTCCTGCAGAAAGGCAAGCGGCCTCATCACCGAATTGTGCTCCATACTCGAGGTGACGACATGGTCGCCTCTTTGCAGCAGGCCGAACAGTGCCGTGTTGAGCGCCTCGGTTGCGTTCTTTGCAAACACGATTCTCGATGGGTCAGGTACATTAAAAAAGCCAGCGAGCCGCTCCCTCGAATTGAGCACAACCCTGCCTGCACCGATGGATTTGCCGTGTCCGGAGCGTCCCGGGTTCCCGCCGCCGTGCAGGAAATAGTCCTTCATCGCCTTGAGCACAGACCCGGGCTTGGGCCAGGAGGTTGCGGCATTGTCAAAGTACCTGATCTTCACCTCTGCACTCCCCGTAAATTGCCGATCTTCTTTATATTAGAAAACCAGCTTTGATAGAAAAAGGATTTTGTCGATTTTGTTCCGCTCAAAAGTATTTTGTATTTCTTACCTATACGAAACACCAGAACCTGTTTATCCCACCTGAAAATCGTGCACGCACCGAGCAGGTTGCCGGAAACGTCCACGAGATATGCATCCTCAACTCCCTGTAGAGTTGCATCTTGCAGAGGTACACCTTGCAGAGGTGAATCTTGCAAAGATTCATCTTGTAAAGATAACCCCAGCAGGGAAGATTCTTTTAAGGGATACCTTTTCAAGGGATACCTTTTCAAGGGATACCTTTTCAAGGGATACCTTTTCAAGGGATGCTCACTCTCATACTGTGCAAAATCAACAGCGTAAACGGAATCAACTCTGATATTTTTCAGCGTAATTCCCGTACCGCCATGGCCGAGCTCCCGCCTCATTCTTTCTGTAAACCGATCTTTATCTGTCCAGCCGTAAAAAGTCCCGGGCCTGACCCTTTCTGTAAACGATGCAACCTTCCCGGTTTCAATGAAGTCTGGCTCGAGCGCCAGGTCACATGCCTTTTCATACTGTCCGCTGTCGAGCAGCATGTAAAAGGATACGGCCGTATCGCCTGGTGTCTTTGCCCCGGGTGGTTTCTGCGTGATACCCGGTGAGTAAACGAGGTCTGTATGAACAGCGGGGCTGCCGCTTAAAATTCGGATAAAAAAGCCAAGAATAAAAACGATACCGAGGAAAAGCGGTACAGGCACACGGTTAAACATGCGGCAGGCCATTATCCGGTGATGCCCCCTTAGTCATTCAATGCACGTGTTTTTCTTGAATTATCGATTCGTTTATGAACTATGCGCGTGTCTTCCTGAATTATCGATTCGGACCTTTTCTGCATACGTCTATTCTTGAATTATCAATTCGTTCATCTATTACACGCGTCTCTTCTTGAATTCATCGATTGCCACAGACAGGATGATAATCGACCCGGTGATAGCAAGCTGCCACATCGTCAATACATTCAGCATACCGAGGCCGTTTTGTATAATGCCGAGAATAAGCACCCCTATGAATGCGCCGAGCAGGGTGCCGATACCGCCCGAAAGGCTTACCCCGCCCAGCACTACTGCGGCGACAACCTGGAACTCAAACCCCTGACCCGCCATATGATTTGCAGAACCCAGGCGGGAAGCAAGCAGTATGGCGCTTATCGAAGCGAGGACAGAACATATTACGAATGCGCTGAACTTCATCTTTTCGACATTTATCCCGATTGCCCGTGCCACCTCGGCATTGCCACCGACAGCGTATATCCTCCGTCCGTAGCTCGTATTTTTCATGATAAACATAAAGGCAAAGAGGATTGCGAACATCAGTATAGAGGGATAGGGAAAGAAGTGAAACAGCTTGCCGTTGCCGATAAAGAAAAACAGGTCCTTTCCGGAGCGCTCGGCAATTGCGACCTTCTTTGTAATAAGGTACACAGCGCCCCTAAGGGAATAGTACATGCCAAGCGTGGTTATGAGCGAGTTAACCTTGAGGCGGGTGACGATAAGCCCGTTGATTACACCGACAACTGTCCCGGTTATGAGGGCAAGAAGAGCACCAAGCGCGAAACTTCCCGTTGCATTCATAACTGTAACGAGGGGGAGCGCAACAAAGGCCTGCAGGGATCCGATGGAGATATCCACCTCACCGCTGAATAGTACGATTGAAAGCCCGACCGCAGCGATAAGTGGGAGTGATACCTGGCCTATAATATTTGAAATATTTCGTACCGTAAGAAAATATGGTGACGCTGCACTGAAAAAGATAAAGATCACAATAAATGAGACTAAAAGTCCAAGCTCATTGATTGCAAATATCCGCCTGAAAAAATTCCCCTTCTTATTTTGAACCGTGTTCTGCATAGCTGTATTCCCTCTGACCAATGGCTGCCTCCAGAATATTTTCCATCTTCGCGTCTATTTTATCGAACTCGCCGGTAATCCTTCCACCGCACATGACAATGATATGGTCGCTCACGCCGAGAAGCTCCGGCATCTCACTGGTCATAACCACAACCGCAAGACCGTCGCTCGCGAGCTGGTCTATAAGCCGGTGTATTTCAGCCTTTGCTCCAACATCGATGCCACGCGTCGGTTCATCAAGAATAATTACCTTCAATTTTTTCATCAGCCAGCGGGCAAGGAGCACCTTCTGCTGATTGCCGCCGCTCAAATACATTACCTTCTGCCTGAGAGAGGGCGTCTTTATGCTAAACGCATCCACAAACTCCTTTGCACGCTCCATCTCCTGTTTAGTGCGGATGTACCCGAATGAGGAAAACTCATCAAGTGATGGAAGAGTGATATTCTGTGAAACCGACATCTGCAGGACAAGCCCTTCCTCTTTTCTATCCTCGGTCAGGTATCCGATTCCAAGTTTCGTCGAGTGGGCGGTGCTTCCAGTCTTCAATTCCTGTCTGTCCACAGTTACCGTCCCTCCGTCAACCGGATCAAGCCCAAACATAGCCTTTGCAAGCTCAGTTCTACCTGCTCCCATCAGGCCGAAGATGCCCACCACCTCACCTGCGTGCACCTTGAACGAGACATCCCGCAGCTTTTTTCCTGTAAAAAGATGATCAACGGTAAGCATAACCTTCCCCCTTCCCGTATGCGTCCTCGGAAAGAGGGTTTTAATCGACCGGCCGACCATGTCGGTGACAAGCATATCGCTGTTCGTTTCCTTTACCTCTCTTGAAGAAATACGTCTTCCATCCCTCAGCACGGTTACTCGTTCGCATACTTCCAGCACCTCTTCCAGCTTATGAGTCACGTATAGTATGCCGATTCCTCGATCCCGCAGCTTTCTGATAACATCAAACAGGAAACGTATCTCATTGGGGGTAAGGGCCGATGTCGGCTCATCCATAATTACCACTTTTGCCTCGTGTGAAAGGGCACGGGCTATCTCGACCATCTGCTGTTGGGATACCGTGAGCTTGTACACCTTAGTCTTCGGATTAAGGTCAATACCGATCGATTCGAGTATCTCCGATGTTCTTTTGTACAGTGTGTCCCAGTCAATGGTTTTATTCTTTTTCAGTGGGAAAGATTCCAAAAACACATTTTCCCCGATCGTCATATGCCGAATTAACGAAAGTTCCTGAAATACAACTTTTATCCCCAGCTTCAGTGAATCCGCAGGTGAATCGATGACAGTAGGCAATCCGTCAAACAGTATCTCCCCGTCATCCTTCGTATATACACCGGCAAGAATTTTAATCAGCGTTGATTTCCCCGCGCCGTTTTCACCGATGAGCGCGTGCACTTCGCCTTTTTTGAGGGTAAGATCCACCGAGTCGAGCGCTTTGACACCGGGAAACTCCTTTGATACCTGTTTCACATCCAATATTGCACTTCGATTACTATCCATTTCACCGTCCCGTCTGATCAGGTTGTAATGATCTTTGAGCGTGCCACCTTTCGTTTATTGTCTATATAAACGGCAAGTATAATAATGAGTCCGCTTATCACAATCTGCAGATCCTGATTCCACCGCAGTATTATGATACCATTGTTGATAACACGAAGAATAAGCATGCCGATCAGCGTGCCGATCAACGTCCCTTCCCCGCCACCGAGACTCGTTCCGCCGAGTATAACACCTGAAATAACCGTCAGTTCAAAGCCAACACCGGCATTTGGCTGTCCTGAGTTCATACGAGAAACAAGAATAATGCCGCTGATAGCAGCAAATACCGAATTGGCGATGAAGGTAAGAATCTTCAGATTGTCGACCTTTATTCCCGAAATCTTTGCGGCCGTGTAGTTGCCTCCGGTTGCATACAGTCTTCTACCGAGTACCGTCCTGTACAGGATGAAGAGAAATACGAGGTACAGCACCAGCATGGTGATTACCGGTATCGGCATAAAGCCCGCATACCCGTTGCCGATCTCATAGAATGCCTCGAGCTGATGATAGTTCTGAACGGCCTCGAGCTTGTAGATGTACACGCTGCCCCGTAGAATCATCATCATTGCAATTGTTCCGATAAGGGAGTTTACCTGCAGTTTTGTTCTGACAAGACCGTTTATCAGGCCGACAAATGCGCCGAGTGCCAGGCCCGCAAGCACGCCGATAAACACACTGTGCGTCTTGTTGATGATATCCATTGTCACAACTCCGACAAAGGCAATGAGTGACCCGATGGAAAGATCGACCTCTCCGGTAATCAGCAGCATTGTCATACCGATCCCGGCTATAATTGCCATGGAACTGTCTCGAAGTATATTGAGAAGGTTCGTTGCACTATAGAATTTCGATGTACCTATGGATATGGCGACTGAAATTATTACAAGAACTGCAACGAGTATTATTTCGTTGAAAAGAACCAGTTTGCTGAAAAGTTTTTCCTTCCGCGGGGCGTCTTTTAGACTCAAGATTCCTCTCCTCTATCGATCATCCCCCCTTCCTTGATACAGGAAGGGGGGATTGTCTGACAGCATTACTTCGTCTTTCTTTATCAATACTTACCGCACTTATCCTCTCTCTTGATCTTGTTCACGTTATCCCAGTTGATAGTGCGAACGTCTCCTTCGAGAGTATAATAATCCTCCCAGGTATCGGTGGTCAACGCTAAGGTAGGAGTCACGTAGTGCTTGGGTACCTCTTCCTTATTGTACAGCTTCACCGCCATGTTAATGCACTCGTAACCGACAGCTTCGGGGAACATGGCAGCCTCGACCTTGTACGGTCCTCCTTCCTGCATTGCGTGGATGAAAGCGTTTCCTTCACCACCTGTTCCGCATACGACGAGTTTATTCTCGTCGAGCCCTGCAGCCCGGTATGCCTGCAGTGCGCCGAGTGCGGAGTCGTCATTACACCCGTATATTACATTGATGTCCGGGTCAGCCGTAAGCGCATCTGTTGCGACCTGCAGCGCAGCGTCCTTGAGTCCCTGGCCATCGAGACGATGCACCATTTCCGCATCGGGGATTATGGTCTTGATCCCGTCATAAAACCCGTCCACCCGAAGAATACACGGCCTGAGCATTGGGAGGTCGATTGCCATGATCCGCGCCTTGCCGCCAAGATTTTTCTTGACATACTTGCCCGTTGCAACGCCGCCCTTGTAACCGCAGTCATAGTCGCATATCGCCACCATGGTTGTCATACCTTCGACCGCGCTCGCCTCGATGATGAGAGGAATACCTTCCATCTTCGCCTTCTTTACGATCGGCTCGGCACCCTTCTGCTCAACCGGCGTGATAATGAGCACATCAACCCCTTTTGCCATCAGGTCCTCGGCTAAAGAAACCTGCTTGGCCATGTCAAGGTTGGCATCCACCACATCGAGCTCGATGCCGAGCATCTGGGCACGAGCCTTCATACCTTTCCACACATTCTGATACCATTCATGCATCATATAGTTGCCGACCCAGCCGACCTTCTTGGGGACTTTCCCCGCAGGTTTTTCCGCCTTTCCACCCCCTCCCGCAAATGCGAAAGCGGTGAAGGAGAAAATTAAAAGAAGCGCTGTCAAAACTACCAAAAACTTTTTCATACCATTCCCTCCTGAAAAAATTTTTATATTTTACTGTTCACCGAACAGCATATTTTTAAATAAAAACTGCACACATGTTATTCCAGTTTTAGCGGGTATGCACCGTACTTCTTTGCAACCTCGATATAGGCATAGATATTTTCGATCGGGATATCATCATGCAGGCTATGGTCAGTTGCGAGTATATATCCCCCGCCGGACGCAGCGGTCTTCAGGCACTCGAGTGCTTCCCGTGCTACCTCCTCCGGTGTCCCGGTTACCATGGTTGTCTTGTTGTTGATATTGCCGATAGGACAGATTTTTTTCCCGTAGCGCGCCTTGATCTTTGAAAGGTCCATGCTCGCTGCACGCTCAACGGGATGATAGCCGCTGATTCCGGTTGCAACAAGATCTTCTAAAACATCCCAGATATTTCCGTCGTTGTGCATGGCAACGGGAACGCCGAAACTCTTCAACCCCCTCACGATATCACCGAAGGGCCGGACAAAAAATTGCCTCAGATGTTTCGGTGACATCAAAAGGCTCTTTGTCCCTCCCCAGTCGTCCGCGATCATAAAAACATCGATGCCTCCGACCTTATACGCGATTTTTGCAGTCTCTAGAACCCACTCTGTATAGGCATCACACATCTCGGTAATGAGATCCGGGTCGTCGAAAACAGTGAGTGACAGGGTTGCGAGGTCCATGAAGTACCAGTACATCATGGTAAAGGGGCCGAGAAACCCGACGATGATCGCAAGCTCCTTTTTATTTGCCCTGACAGCATCCTCTATCATGTGGGCCCGGTGAGGCGCAGCAGGGTCGGGAAGGTGGTAGTTCTTCCAGTCCTCCCTGTTCTTAATCGGTACATCGATCTGTACCATAACCGGCCAGCCGCCCTTTACATACGTGATCCCCCACTCATCGACATACCTCGTTCCCTCTTCATGGACATCTTCCTCAAAACCGCAGTATCCGTTTATAGGAATGAAAATACCGTCCAGTCCCAGCTTCGATGCAAGCTGAACCTGGGTTTTCCCATCATAGAGCTCGGTTTCATAGCCTAACAGATCCTTCATCAGCTTTCTACTGAACAGAAAATCATAGACCGGCACCCTGTCCGGTATGCCACAATTCAACGCAGTGACAAATCGTTCACGAGGCTTCATTTTCAATACCTCCTGTATTCCATGAGCGCTTCCCACATCGCCATTATATTTTCAGGCGGAACGTCCGCCTGAATATTGTGCACCGGGTTGAAAACAAATCCGCCGCCGGGCGCAAAATCCTCAATCCTACGCCGTACCTCATCCCGAACCTGCTGAACCGTACCGTTCGGAAGCACCCGCTGTGTATCTATGCCGCCGCCCCAGAAGGTGAGGTCTTTCCCGAAGTCCTTCTTGAGCTGTACAGGCTCCATATCCTTCGAGGAATACTGCACCGGGTTGAAAATATCCACCCCGCTTTCGATGAGATCGGCCAGAATATAGCGGGATGAACCGCATGAATGAAAGAAGATATACAGATCCGGCTTCTGCTTCTTTATAACGGAGAATATCTTCTCGTACCACGGCTTGAAGTAGCGTGCAAACATATCGTAGGAAAAAACCGGTCCTGTCTGCATTCCATAATCATCAGCATAGAGCACGACCTTGATATCATTACCAAGGTAGGGAATCGCCCACTCCCAGAATTCGATATCGAGCTCGGCAAGCTTCCCCACGATATAGTGGGTAAGTTCCGGTTCGGCGGCTAATGCATAGAAGGAATCTTCGAATCCAAGCAGCCACTGAAACGTCTGCAGGAGCCCGACGGTCATTCCAACCGTTCCCAGCACCACGAGGCAGTCAGTTTCAGCAAGCCTCGAGGCCTCTTCCTTCAGCCCCTCGAGCCTGCGCCTGTCTTTTGGATCGGGCCACCTGTACTTTTTCACCCGTTCCAGGTCAGCGCCTTTTAACGGGTGGACAACCATATCGTAGTATAGGCCGTACGGTTTCGGCCTGCGCCATGTAATGCCCCATACATCGATAAACTGCTCATACTCGGGGGTTTCCTCGAGCTCGAGCTCCCATCCGAACGGACTTCCCGTCAGCACACCCCGCGTATCGACCTCGAGCCTTTCGAGCATATCGTCATGCACACGGGCAAGCCCCTGCACCCTGTCGAAAAGCTCGGTTTCCCTCTTTTCGAGGCCGAGGTACTCCCTCAGTCTTTCATATGCAATGTAATGAATCCCCGTTACGAGCGTGCTGGTAAGATCGTAGGGAACACGGTCGGGTTCCCTGTGATCCAGCGCTTTCAAAACGCGTTCCATGGATGTCATACTACACCCCCTTTGCCGGTTGCACCCGAACCATTCGAGTCTGAACACCCGATGTCCCGGTATGACGGGCAGTAACCGGAATAAATATTTTTTCTCCGCTGAAAACCGCTCAGGATCAATACCTGTAATTCATGAAAGTTTCATACATAACCCGAATATTCTCGAGTGGAGTATCAGGGCCGATCTCACCGCATGCGATAATTCCTCCCCTCTTAGTGCCGAGATGTTTGAACAACTCGATAATATGATTTTTCACCTCCATCGGTGCCCCGAACGGGATAATGCACTGCCGGTCAAGATCCGTTCTGAAACAGACCTTTCCGGAAAAATTTTTTTGAAGTTGATTCAGGTCCATAACCGACGACTGGCAGTTCAGCACCTTTATACCGATATCAATGAGGTCGGGAATAATGTCGATTATATACCCGTCTGAGTGAAAATGCACGTCTACACCTCTATCAGTAACCTTTTCAAACATCTTTTTATAAGCAGGCTTGAAAAATTCCCTCCATAAGTCCGGAGATATAAGCAGGCTGCTCTGCGCCCCCCAGTCGTCGGCGAAATGCAGACCGTCGTAATCGTACTCGAGCCACTTATCGAGCCACCTCAGGTTGAACTCGAGAAGGTCGTCTCGCAGACGGTACACCTCTTTCGATTTATTTGCCAGATCCACAAATAAATTTTCCATCCCCCTCAGTTGCTGCATCTCCTCGAAGAACGTAATCCATGCACCGCGGGCATAGTAGTCATCGTTTTTTCCCGCCATATGTCCGCTGTATAGGCGGGCATCAGGTGGGCCGGCATCGAATTCCGGCCATTCAAAGCTGTCATACTTGTTCCAGTCTGTGAAAGGCCACTCGACAGGAATACCTGCGACCCCTTCATCATCAACGTTCCACAGGGTGCCGAAATCATCGTAATTCAATCCTCCCCTGTAGAGAGCGGGTAGATCTTCGGGCTTCGTATCCGGGAGGAACTCCCAGCCGAAATCCTCATGCACAGTCTCGAGTATCTCGTCCAATTTTTCACCGTACTTGATCTGCGCGGCCGGTAGAATAGCATGTGATATGGGCGGCCTATCAGGGTATTCGAAATTTATCGCCCGTAATACGCGCGCTCTGCTTTTCATACTATGAACCTCTGTGAATTTTTTATTTCAGCGTCCCTTTTTTGGCCTGCTGCACGATTTTTGGACAATCTGTTTCGGTTTGACGAATAGCTGTCTTAAGTAACTTCGATCAAGCTGCTGTTTGATACCCCGTCCCAAGGGGATGTATCCCAAGGGGATGTATCCC
>CAYSRJ010000021.1:0-60979 GCA_964433545.1 uncultured Spirochaetota bacterium
TAATGAAAGAGAGAAGAAAGTATGGAGAGTTCCTTTTTAATCGGGATCGATATAGGGGTTACACTGGTCAAAGTCGGGATTTATAACACAAAGGGAAATTGTGTTTCAATCATTACAAAAAATTCTCCTGGTAAACATTCCGGGTCCGGAGTTTTTATTCAATCCGGCGAAGAATTCTTTTCAATTGTTATAAATGCTCTCAAAGAAGCTGTTGAAAAATCTAATATCGATACTTCATTAATCCATGCAATTGCATTTTCAGGTCAGATGGGCGGCGCAATAGGGGTGGACAGGGATTGGAATGCCGTTACACAATGGTCGAATCCCATAGATACCCGATACACCCCCTATATTTCAAAAATGTTGAAGGGTGCGGGTGAAGATATTTTGAAGTTATCCGGTACGAATTATCCCTACTTCGCCCCGAAAATTCTCTGGTGGAAACATGAATTTCCCGAGCTTTACAGGAATTCCCATAAGTTTATGCTTTTGTCAGGTTTCATTGCAGGTAAGATGGGAGATATTTCCATAGAAGACGCCTTTGTTGATAAAACGTATCTGCAGATGACGGGAATAGCAGATATACCGAGTAATCGATGGTCACTCGATCTTTGCAGTGAATTTAAAATCAATATGAAAAAACTTCCGGGGATTGTCGATTCATGTGCCATTATAGGAAAACTTGATAAATCGGTTGCGGGAGAGTGTAATTTGCCGAGCGGCATCCCCCTTGTCGCAGGCGCCGGTGATAAGCCTGCCGGGTACATCGGTGCGGGAGTAGTTGAACCGGGGACCTTAATTGATGAATCAGCCTCATTCGCCGCTTTCAGTCTCTGTTCAAATAAGTACATTCCGGATTTAAAATATAAAACTCTTGAAAACATTCCATCGCCAATATCAGGGCAGTACTTTCCCACCCTAATTCTGATTGGTTCGGGAGTGACCCACGAGTGGTTTAAAAATGTTTTTGGTGAAGAAGAACAGAGAATGGCTTCAGCATCGGGCAAATCGCCGTTTCAAATATTGGATGAAAAGGCACGCAGTGTGCCTCCGGGCTCTGATAAATTATTCTCCATCGGCCTTCTGGGAGGGCGCGGGTATCCGAGTGATCCGGCCATCAGGGGTATGTGGCTCAACTATTCATGGGGTCATAAAAAAGAGCATTTCTACAGATCTCTTTTAGAAAGTTTTTCGTATGAATATGGGTATTCATTTAAAGTTATAAAGGAAACGTACCCGGATCTTGAAATCAAAGAGGTACTGGTAATTGGGGGAGGTTCACGTTCGAATTTATGGAACCAGATGAAAAGTGATGTAATCGGACTGCCGTATGTAAAGCTTAACAGAGATGATTTTGCCCTGCTTGGAGATGTTCTTATTGCCGGTTATTCTATGGGTATATACAAAAACCTTCGTAAAATGGCAAAAGAGTTTACTGTTAAAACTGATGTGTTTTTACCGGACGAAAAGAATCACAACTATTATAAAAAATATGTGGAGCTGTATGAAGGTATTTTTGACAGGATTCGAGATATATTTATCGATCTTAATAACATCCCGGATTTCAATTAGGCAAAATAAAAAGGCATTCGGACTTTTGGAATCAGAACAACACCGCCGTTAAGCGGCATTGTAAAGAAAAGGTGGGATCTTTATAAACTTTATAAATACGGCCTCAGAACTGGCCGGTCTTTTAGTGTCTGTCAGTATTTCCCGTATTGTTTGATTGCCTTCAACATAGCCGCATAGTTACCGGGCTTTACACTTCTGTGAATCGAATTGCTTGATGAAATGATATACCCACCTCCAGGTGCGGCAGTTTTAATACAACCCTTTACTTCTTCGATAACTTGTTCCTCCGTTCCATGCACCAGGTTGCCCGCGCAGTTTACGTTCCCCATTATACACACCTTGTTTCCATACTCTTTTTTAACTTTTGCCAGGCTCATCCCCCCCAGAGGATCAATAGGATTTAAACAGTCGATCCCGGTATCAATGAGTAAATCTATAATCGGGTACAGATTGCCGTCTGAATGTTTTATTACATACAGTCCATAGTCGTGTAAGTTTTTGTACAATCTCTTCATGGGGGGAAATATTATTTTTTTAAACTGCTCCCTTGACATGAGCATTCCATGGGTACTGGAATAATCATCTCCTGTGACTGCAATTTCTGCTCCCATCTGAGCTGCGCGTTTTCCTATTTCAGAATAATAATCAACCGATTTTTCAATTATTTTCCTGATTAACATTGGCCGGTCGATCATGTCAATAAGTGTATCTTCAAATCCGTGTAATTCACGTGCCTCTGAAAAACCATCTCTCAAAACTATGACAATAGCTTTCTTTCCTTTGAATCTTTTTATCGTATGCTCAACATGCCTAAAACGATGTTCAGCAGTGATTGCCGGAAAATCAAATTTTTTAACATCCTTTTCATCCTTTATAACGGTATTTATCGGAATCATGTATTCTTCTTCGGTTTTTTTTAGTATCAATCCTTTTTCATTCCTGTAAACACCGGCTTCTATCTTTTCTTTATTTATTACAGGTTTTGTCAATACTGCATCAAGTTCCATTTTCTCTGTAAAGTCAAAGATATCAGCACCAGGAAGAATGGCATTTATAACGTGGCTGTCTATTGCAAGCTCAAATGTGGGAACTCTATCAGGGATGTTTTTTTCAAGAGTACAAATCACTCTCTCTTTAGAATTCATGTATTTTATATCTCCGAAATAATTTTACTTCGCCCAAGGTGATTTTTAGCACGAAAGTAAAGTGGCAGTAAAAAACATGTTTTTGTACAAATAAAATTACGGTAAACTTCATTACAGGTGTACTAAAACCGTGGATTGTCCGTCAGGAACCGGCGCTTCACGAATAGTGCGTATCGACCACCGAGGCGCACCGGTTGCAAAGGTCGGGGTGGTTTTTATTCTGCCCGACGCTTTCGAGATACCGCCAGCATCGCTCGCATTTCTTCGATTCGGACTTTCTCACCTTCACGCTGACGAGCTCACCCTTGAAACAGTCGGGGTCAGCGGTGCCTTTTTTGAAGAGCTCCACGTTTGACACCACGAAAAGAGGCGCAAGCTGCGCCCTGTTTTCGTCTAAAAGCCGATACAAATCCTCACCCGCGTAGATTGCCACCTCTGATTCGAGTGAGTGGCCGATTGCCTTTGCTATTCTCAGCTCTTCGATGGGCTTCAGCACATCCCGTCGAATGGCGATGAGGGTGTCCCACACTCGGGCAAGTTTTTCATCCATGAAATCCTTGTTCACCGTCGGAAAATCTGTGAGGTGCACACTTTCTTCATATGATATTTTGCCCGGTTTCAGCACTTCATCGGCGAACACCCGGTACGCCTCTTCGGCGGTGAAGCTCAGTATTGGTGCGGCGAGCGCCAGAAGGTTTTTAAGGGTGTAGAAGAGCGCGGTCTGGGACGATTTTCTCGGGAGCGTCGGGCCGGAGCAGTACAGCTTGTCCTTGACGATATCCAGGTAGAAGGAGCTCAAATCGCTATTGCAGAAGTTTATCAGCTCTTTGACAATGGTGTGAAACTGCCAGTGCTCATACGAATCGAGAATGCGGGAAGTCACCTCCTGTAGCCTTTGCAAGAGCCACCGGTCAATGTCTTCAAGATCTCCCACCTCGATAAGGTCTTTTTTCGGGTCGAAGCCTGCCAGGTTTCCGAGCATGAAGCGTACGGTGTTCCTTATCTTTCTGTACGAGTCGACGAGCTGGCCGAGTATCTCTTCTGAGATGCGTATATCCACAGAATAGTCGGAGGACACCGCCCAGAGACGAATGATGTCCGCCCCGTACTTTTGTATCACCTCTTCGGGAGCAACGGTGTTTCCGAGGGACTTGCTCATCTTCTTCCCCTCGCCGTCCACGGTAAACCCGTGGGTGAGCACGGCCCGGTAGGGTGCACCGCCCCGAGCAGCCACTGCAGTGAGCAGTGACGACTGAAACCAGCCCCTGTGCTGGTCGGAGCCTTCGATGTACAGGTCTGCGGGCCAGTGGAGCTCTTTTCGTGTTTCGAGTACTGCTGCATGCGAAGACCCGGAGTCGAACCACACATCCATGATATCGCTTTCCTTCGTAAACTCACTGCCACCGCATTGGGAGCAGGTGTATCCATCAGGCAGAATCTCCTCAGCGTCCTTTACGAACCAGCTGTCCGATCCCTCCTCCGCGAAGAGGTTTTCGACCGCCTTCAGCGTGATATCGTTGATGATCTCCCTGCCGCATGAGGAGCAGTAGAAAATGGGGAGAGGAACACCCCATGTCCGCTGCCGCGATATACACCAGTCGGACCGGTTTTCCACCATGGACTTGATCCGGTTGGCGCTCGAAGCAGGAATCCACTCGACGCCGTCGATGGCGGAGAGCGCATCATCCCTGAACCCTTCGATGGAGGTAAACCACTGTTCCGTTGCTCTGAAGATGACCGGATTTTTACACCTCCAGCAGTGCGGGTAGCTGTGTGTGAGAGAACCGACGCCGAGCAGTACGCCGATCTCCCGCAGGTATTCAATGATCTTCTGGTTTGCGTCCTGGGTGAACAGGCCCTTGAACCGGGGCACCTCGTCGGTAAATCGTCCGTAGTCGTCAAGTGGCGAGACGATATCGAGGTTGTATTTTATTCCCGTTTCGTAGTCCTCGAGGCCGTGGCCTGGGGCAGTATGCACGGCACCGGTGCCTGTGTCGAGGGTTACGTAATCGGCGAACACAACCGGAGAGTCCCGGTCGATGAAGGGGTGACGCAGAACAACCCCCTCTAACTCGTTCCCCATGAACCGCCTGATCACCGCATCTGTCCTGATTCCTGTTTTATCCGAAAAATCACCGAGCAGTTCGGTTGCAACGAGATACCTCTTGCCGCTGTCCTCGAACAGGGTGTATTCGAAATCGGGATGCAGTGCGACACCGGTATTGCCGGGCAGAGTCCAGGGGGTTGTTGTCCAGATGACGACAAACGCATCTTTAAGCTCCTCATACTTTGCAAATCCCTTCTTCACCTTGAAGGTAACATAGATGGAGGGCGACGTATGATCGTGATACTCGACTTCAGCGTCAGCGAGCGCTGTTACGCAGCTCGTGCACCAGTACACCGGCTTCAGTCCCTTGTAGATGTGACCCTTTTTAGCCATCTCGCCGAATATCTCAATCTGCTTCGCCTCGTAGGTATGATGGTAGGTGATGTAGGGGTCTTTCCAGTCGCCCCATACGCCGAGCCGCCTGAACTGGTCTGTCATAGTTTGAATGTATTTAGTAGTAAACTCCTTGCATTTCTTTCTGAACTCGATGGGAGGAAGGTTTTCTCTGTTGAGTTTGTACGCCTTCAATACCTCGGTTTCTATTGGCAGTCCATGTGTGTCCCACCCGGGGACATAGGGCGAATAGTAACCCATCATCGTTTTAAACTTGACGATGAAGTCCTTCATCACCTTGTTGTACGCAGTGCCGATGTGGATCTTACCATTTGCATACGGCGGGCCGTCGTGCAGGATAAAAGTTTTGCCGCCCTTTCTCTTTTCGACGGCCTTTTCATACATTTTTTCCATGTCCCACTTTTTAATCATCTCCGGTTCTTTTTTCGTAAGCCCTGCCCGCATCGGAAAGGATGTTTTCGGTAGGAACAAGGTGTGGTCATAGGACATAGAAAACCCCTGGGCTGTTTATGCGGCCTGGCGAAATGCTATTCGGATGTCTCGTATCCGAAAAATGCTGCCGGCTGCAGATAAAATGTAAAAATGCAAAGTACACGAATAATAATTATGCATAAGTTTTGAGTCAATCACTATTTGGAGCGCTGATCGAACGGGTTCAGATGTTACAGAAAGCACGGCCACGACTAATACTTGACAGAAGGGATTGTATGGCTTAAGGTTTTGAGAAGGCTGGATGTGAATCGGGTGAGGGAAGTGCTGTAAAGGATAGAGGAGAATTGTACAACATGTGCCTTCGGTTGTCTTTGTGAGAGAATGCTTTGTGTCCGGGTTTTTCAAGCAGCGATGCGGCTGTTCAGTTTAAGAAGTCTTTTTTATTTGCCCGGGTGTTCGCATGCCGGGCAGTAGTATGCTCATAGGTCAGCGGTAATTGAGAAATAGAAACGGTCGGGAGGAGGGAGATGAATACCAAGGATGTTATGCGTGAGATCGGAAGGATCGTCGACGGCGTGAAGACAGCAGTATTCGCGACAGTCGATGATGACGGAAGGCCTTCCATGCGGTGGGTCACACCTGTGCTGCTTCGGGGAAGGACAGGCGCCCTGTACATAGTGGCCTCACCCAATTCCAATAAGGTGCGGCATGTGCGGAAGAATCCCGACGTGCAGTGGATGCTGCAGACGAAACCGCTTGATACGATTATCAATATATACGGCAAGGTCAATGTTCTGGACAATCCTTCGATACGGAATGAGGTTCTTGAGGTTGTCGGACCGAGACTCCATGCATTCTGGCAAGTCACACACGATGAGAGAGACCTCCTGGTTCTTGAAACTATCATTCAGAAGGCGGTGTACTATGTATCGATGAAGGGGGCAAAGGAGGCAGTGCTGTTCTGATGAGTTTTTATGTATTACGGCCAGAGAAAAAGAATCATAATCGGGGACGGACATGCAGTATAAAAAGGATTTTTTGCAGCAGTTTCTTCGTCAGATGCTTTTAATACGAAGGTTTGAGGAGAAGTCGGCACAGATGTACGGTCTGCAGAAGATCGGCGGTTTCTGCCATCTCTATATCGGCCAGGAAGCTGTTGCGGTCGGAGCCATTGCAGCGCTTGATCTCCGCACCGACTACGTGGTTACGGCCTACAGGGACCATGGGCATGCCATTGCGTGCGGCATGCCCGCAAACAGCATCATGGCCGAGCTGTTCGGAAAAAAAACCGGCTGTTCCGGCGGCAAGGGCGGGTCTATGCACCTGTTCGACGCTGGAAAACACATGTTAGGCGGAAACGGCATCGTCGGCGCTCATATTCCCATTGCAACCGGGGTTGCCTTTAAGATACGATCGAAGGATGAGAAGGGCGTTGTGCTCTGTTTTTTCGGCGACGGTGCCATTCACCAGGGCTCCTTTCACGAGAGCCTCAATATGGCGAAGATATGGGATCTGCCAATCGTATATATCTGCGAAAACAACCAGTACGGAATGGGCACTGATTTCAAACGAGTGTCGGCCGTCGAAGACTTTGCGGTGATGGGACGCTCGTACGGAATCACCGGAAAGCAGGTGGATGGGATGGATGTGCTGAAGGTGTACGAGCAGGTTTCAGAAACGATTAAAATCATAAGAGAAGAGCAACTTCCCCAGTTTTTAGAGATTCGGACCTACCGGTACAAGGGGCATTCGATGAGCGACCCTGCAAAGTACCGGTCGAAAGATGAGCTTTCGTCCTACAAGGAAAAAGATCCGATACTCATACTCAAACAGTATATGCAGGAGAAGAAACTTATCACCGAAGAGGGGTATAAGCGAATGGATACCGCGTGTAAGAAACAGTGTGATGAGGCGGTTGCCTTTGCTGAGAAGAGTCCCCAGCCGGATATTTCCGCGCTCTATGAGGATGTATTTGCTTAACCTGTACATGCATCCCCGATATACATATCCTTGATATGCATATCCCGGCGCGTTTATGATGTACCGGTTTATCGCCCTGCGGCTTATCGTCCTGGCAGGAGAGAGTGTTAGTTATTGGAATGTATTTTATGTATGGATCAGAACGGCTGGGTTCAGAGAGGTTAGACACGACATTTGAACCAGCAGGATAAATCAAAGTCGGTTTTTTACAGGAGAGGGGAACAGACGCTCTATAGTGCGTCCGAGGGAGGAGGAGGATGTCTGTAATTACGTTTCGCGAGAGCCTGCGGCAGGCGATCGATGAAGAGATGGCGCGCGATGATAATGTGATACTTCTCGGTGAGGAGGTCGCCCAGTACAACGGAGCGTACAAGGTAAGCCAGGGCCTGCTTGACAGATACGGCCCAAAACGGGTCATAGATACGCCCATTTCAGAGGAAGGATTTACGGGCCTCGGCATAGGAGCGGCATTGGTGGGGATGCGGCCGATCGTCGAGTGGATGACTCTCAACTTCTCCATTCAGGCAATGGACCAGGTATTCAGCAACGCTGCAAAAATGCGGTATATGTCGGGGGGCCAGTTTACAGTTCCTGTCGTATTCAGGGGACCGAACGGCCCGGCGGAGTATTTAGCCGCTCAGCATTCCCAGGCGCTGCAGTCGATGTACGCGCACATGCCGGGACTCAAAGTAGTCGCGCCGTCGACGCCCTTCGATGCAAAGGGGCTTTTAAAGACTGCGATTCGAGATGACAACCCGGTAGTTTTTCTGGAAGCGGAGATGATGTACGGATGGAAGGGAGAAGTCCCGAATGAGGAGTACCTCATACCCTTCGGGGATGCTGCGTTGCGAAGAGAAGGCAACGACGTTACCATCGTCGGGTTTTCGAAAACGGTGCGCATCATCGAAGGGGCTGCTGTACAGATCGAAAAAGAGGGTATCTCCGCTGATATCATAGATCTTCGTACCATACGACCGCTCGACGAGAAAACAGTGTATGAATCGGTTCGAAAAACGAACCGGTGTGTGATTGTGGATGAGGCGTGGCCATTTGCGAGCGTCGGCTCGCATTTATGCTGGCTCGTTTCGAAGAACTGTTTCGATTTACTCGATGCACCGGTCGAGCTCGTTTCAGCCGAGGATGTTCCCATGCCCTACAATCACCGGCTGGAGCGTGCTGCCCAGCCCTCAATTGAAAAGGTGATGAATGCGGTAATGAAGGTGTTGTATAGAGATTAAAACTGAGAGCCTAATACGGAGTTTGTCATGGCTGAAAAATTGCTCATGCTCGCCCTGTCGCCAACGATGGAGACGGGTACGATTGTAAAGTGGAACAGGCAGGAGGGAGAAGAGATTGCAACAGGGGATGTGCTCTGCGAGGTCGAGACCGACAAGGCGACTATGGAGTACGAATCCATGAACGATGGTACCCTGCTGAAGATTATCATTCCTGAAGGTGGGAATGCGGCTATCGGGCAGTCGATCGGCGTTGTTGGAGAAAAGGGGGAGGATGTTTCTGCACTTCTGGAAGAGATTGCGCTTGAAAAAAAGGGTTCGGGGACGGATGCGGCAGCGCTGCAGGTTTCCAAAGAAACGGCCGGCGGTTTGCCGTCGACAGGGAAGGGCTATGCCGGTGCCCGGAAAGAGGAGGGCGGCGCATTAACCGGGGTTGGAGGGTCATCGTCCGTAGTTGATGAGGCCGCTTTGCCCCCTGCTGCTGTTTCTGAAGCACCGTTTACCGGAAGAGTGTCCGGGCCGGGAGCTTCAATCGAGTCCTCCAGGGCGAAGGCCTCTCCGCTTGCGAAAAAACTTGCGGACCAGTACGGAATAGAGCTGAGCAGGGTGCAGGGAAGCGGCCCGGGAGGAAGGATCATCAAAAGGGATGTCGATGCGGCGCGAACCATATCAAGTGCTGCCCAAACCGCCGGTGTTTACGGTGTTGTTTCCAGGGGAGGGACGGGAGCCGTGCAGGCAACTGCCGCATATGCTGTACCGGGAAATGTCCCGTCAGGACAGGTCCCGTCAGGACAAGCGCCTTCACGGGATATTCCAACCGGTCCCGCTCCTGTTGCGGAGGAGATCGCGGTTTCCGGAAAGCGGAAGGTAATAGCCGAGCGGCTCTCACAGTCGAAGTTCGGTGCGCCGCACTACTACCTCAAAGCGGTGATTGCGGTGGACGGCCTGATGGCTGCACGCCTTGAGATCAATAAAAAAAGGCAAAACGACAAGCTGACTTTCAACGCCTTTCTCGTGAAATTCGTCGCGGAGGCGCTGAAGCGGCACCCGGTCGTGAATTCGAGCTGGCAGGGTGATAAAATCGTCCGATTCGGGAGGGCTGACATCGGTATCGCCGTTGCGCAGCCTGACGGATTGATAACACCGGTGCTCCGCGACTGTTGGAACAGGGGAATCGCCGGACTCGATGCGGAGCTCAAACTGCTCATAGAAAAGGCGAGAGCCAACAAACTGAAGCCCGACGAGTACACAGGCGCCACATTTACGATCAGCAGTCTCGGCACATACGGGATACATGAGTTTACGGCGATTATTAATCCACCCGGTTCCGCCATACTTGCGGTCGGGCAGGCGCGCAGGGAACCGGTGGTCGGCGTAAACGATGGGATACAAATCCGGACTAATATGACGGTCACACTCTCGTGTGATCACCGGGTTATAGACGGCGCAGAGGGGGCACTCTTTTTGAACGACATGAAAGAAATGATCGAATACCCTGTGTTTGCGCTGTACTGAAATGCCCTCTGTCCCGTATCGAACGGTGTATCAATCATTCCATTTTTCGAATACGTCACATCCGGATATTACTGCCAGTACCTGGATTTGCGGGTAAATACAGTTAAGCGGATATAGCCTAATCTGACGCGTCATGGAGAACACATCGCTTGCCGTGCATCCTATACCAGGGTTAATAATCGGAAAATCATTGAACAATGTATATAATTTTATAATATTAGAATTATAGAAATATTTTGTGCTGTTTTTCGGATGATGATAATCGTCCGGTTCTCAAATGGTTGATTGATTACTTATTATTCTGTACATTGTAGGAAGCATTGTACATATAGCATATCCAGATTTAAATTCCAAACAAGGACAAAGGAGCAGCGCAATGTCTTCAAACCATGATTATGACCTTGTTGTTATCGGAGCGGGACCGGGCGGGTATGTAGCGGCGATACGCGCTTCTCAGTTAGGGATGAAAGCAGCAGTGATCGAAAAGGACAAACCGGGCGGTGTATGCCTGAATATCGGGTGCATTCCATCAAAGGCGCTCATTCATCAGGCCGAGTTGTTCCGTTCGATAAAGGAGCTCGAAACACTTGGTGTAAAGGCCGATACAGATGGGTTCGACTATCAGAAGGTTTTTAAAAAGTCGCGGAAGGCTGCGGACATGCTGTCGAAAGGGGTCAACTTTCTTCTAAAGAAAAACAATGTTGAACTCACAGCGGGCACGGGTGTGTTGAAAGGACCGCATGAGGTGCTCGTCGACGGCGAAAAGACGGTGACCGGAAACAACATCATCATCGCAACCGGTTCACGACCGAGAGAAATACCGGGATTTCCATTCGACGAAAAAACGGTGCTCTCCTCAAACGGCGCCCTCATGCTCGAAGAGCTGCCGAAGAGCATCATCATCCTTGGCGGCGGCTTTATCGGCGTCGAGCTCGCCCACATCATGAACAGCTTCGGTGTCGAGGTTCACATCGTGGAGCTTCTGGACCGGCTTCTTCCAATAGAAGACGAGGAAAGCGCCGAACTCCTCACACGGGCGTTCAAGAAACGCGGCATAAAGATATCCACATCAACGAAGGCATCGAGTCTTCAAACGAGTAAAAACGGGGTTATGGTAACTGTCGAGCAGAATGGTGAGAAAAAAAAGCTCGAGGCGGAAAAGCTCCTGGTGGTCGTCGGGCGACAGGCAAACATTGAAAATATCGGACTTGAGGAGGTGGGTATTAAAACAGAACGGGGCTTCATCCTCACGGGAGACTACTACCGGACCGATGTCTCTTCGGTGTATGCGATTGGAGATGTGGTACAAACACCACAGCTCGCGCACGTGGCATCAAAGGAGGGTGAGATCGTTGTCGAACACCTTGGGGGTAAAAACCCAGTTGCCCGTGTGGATGTTCACGGGGTTCCTTCTGCCGTATATTGCGAGCCGCAGGTTGCGAGTATCGGGTACAAGGAGTATGAAGTAAAAAAAGAGGGCATTCCCTATAAAAAGGCGGTTTTTCCGTACCGGGGAGCAGGTAAGTCGGTTGCGGTTGAACGCTCAGAGGGTTTCGTGAAGGTGCTGTACGACCCGGAAACATCGGAAATCTTAGGCGCACATATTGCCGGATTAGATGCAACAGAGCTCATCCACGAGATACTCCTTGCGAAAACCTCCGAGCTCCTCCCGGCGAATATAGCGGAGATGATTCACGCTCACCCCACGCTGTCGGAGGCGGTTATGGAGGCAATGCGAGCAGCCGAAGGCTGGGCCATACACGTATAATCAATTTTCGTTATGGGGAAAAAGTTAAAAAAGAGGTTGCATAGACAGGCCTGCAAGCTGATTGGCCCTGAGGGTGGCTGAATGTACGGCTGTGTTTCAAACCTCAGCCTCTATGACTGGTATTAGGGAATTGTTATCATGGTTTATTCTATTCAGCTCTGAAAATGCAACACTCCTTTTTTTGTGCGCCCGGCCTATTACTGAAAGCCGAACTACTACCGGTATATCGGGCTCAATTTGATTAATTTTCGACAATACTTTTTTACCTGTGTCACTTCTTGCTCATAAAAGCAAATCCCATGAGGAACTATATTTTTTCAAGATATTCTGGTATTGATAGCGCAGTGTCCGGAAAATTATTTTCTATGTTCACGATCGAGTAGCCGTTGTTCCCTTTTTGAATAAAACCCTCCTGCGCGAGGCTGGCAATCACCTCTTTTACGAGCCGGGTATCCTTCCCCGTCTTGACCGCTATCTCCCGTTTGCTGAGACCGGGTTTCTCGAGCAACACCCGCAGAATCATGCCACGCACCTGCCGTTTCGAGCCTTCGAATGGTGACTGTTTCGTGTAATGGATGCTCCTGCTGTTCATCGATCCTATACGCCGCTTCAATTCGGCACCGTAATCCATCATCGCGTAGTACCAGGTGCGGGGGCTCTGTTTGTCGAGTGTCCGCTCGACGAGTGGGTAGATATCACTATCGTGTATGTTGTCCCGTCCTGAAAAAAAGTAGTGGATAAAAAGGGTCCGGATATTCGTTTCGATGAAGACGGTAGGAACATCGAATACGAACGCGAGAATGGACGATGCAGTGGCATGGCCAATTCCGGGGAGCGAGAGCAGATCTTCATAGCTGTCGGGCACCCGGCTGCCGAACCTATTAATCATTTCATCTGCTGATTTTTTCAGATAAAGACATCTCCTGTTATACCCGAGCCCCTGCCATTCTCTCAATACCTGATCCAGCGGTGCATGCGAAAGCTCGTGTATCCCGGGAAATGCCTTGAGGAACGAAGTATACTTTTTAAGCACCCTGTCGACCTGGGTCTGCTGGAGCATGATTTCAGAAACAAGAATGTGGTAGGGGACTTTTGTCCTTCGCCACGGGAGGTTGCGGCCGCGTTTTCTGTAATAGCTGTAGACGAGGTCATGAAACCGTGCGATTGCGCGGTCAGTGATATATTCAGGGTTAAAAAAAGCCTTGGTCTGTGTAACGAATCCGTTCGTATTGTTCATTGTAATTCCTACAGAAACATAGCATTTTTTTATAAACCGGACAAGCAATCAGAAAATCTACGCCGTCAGAAGCTCCTGTAATCCATACCCTGTGCATTAAAAAAACCCTACACTGAACATGGATATGGCGATTTTCGAATCACCCGGGGAAAAACCCTTGACTTCTCCATGGCCAGCACCTAAGGTATACGATAAGCGTAAGACAATAAAACACAGTAATATAAGTTAGGAGGCATTTATATGAAATTTAAAATGATGTATCTGTCAGTCATTATGATAACCGTTTTTGCGCTCATTTCTGTGACAGCGGGCTTCGGTGCCGGTACAAAGAAAGAGGAGGGTCCTGCAGCCAAAGGGCCGATTGTCGTCGCCTCGAAAATCGATACCGAGGGTGGCCTTCTGGGGCAGATGATCGTGCTTCTTCTCAGGGAAAACGGATTTGAAACGGTGGACAAGACGGAGTTCGGTCCGACTGATGTCATACGAAAGGCCATATTCAGCGGGGAGATCGACATCTACCCCGAATATACCGGAAACGGCGGCTTTTTCTACGAGGGGACGGACCCTTCGATCTGGAAAGACGCGAAAAAGGGATACGAGGAGGTGAAGAGGCTCGATAAAGATGCTCACAACATCATCTGGCTGACACCGGCCCCCGCAAACAACACGTGGGCTCTCGCGATCCGCGGCGATATTGCGGAATCACAGAATGTAAAAACACTCGAAGATTTCGCCCGATACGTTAATAACGGGAACACGGTGAAGGTTGCCGGTTCGGAGGAATTCGTAAGCAGACCTGATGCGCTTCCCGCATTCGAAAAGGCATACGGGTTTTCACTTTCAAAGGATCAGCTTCTGATACTGTCAGGAGGAAATACGGCGCAGACCGAAAAGGCGGCTGCCGACGGCACTGACGGCGTAAATGTTGCGATGGCCTACGGTACGGACGGCCAGCTTGCCGCATTGGGCCTTTGGGTACTGGAGGATACAAAGGGTGTGCAGCCGATTTATGAGCCCACGCCGATTATCAGGGGCGAGGTGTTCGATAAATATCCTGAGATAGAGGGGATATTGAAGCCGGTTTTTCAGGGGCTTGATCTCGTCACCCTACAGACGCTGAACGCGAAAATCGCCATTGAAGGGCAAAACGCGAAGGATGTCGCCGGTGAGTATCTGAAGTCGAACGGGTTTTTAAAGTAAAACCGGCACTCCGATTGCTGTGAGGGAAAAACAGTATCATTGATCTGCGACTGGGCATGTGCCTAAATTCTCTCGTATATAAACAATTGATAGAAAGGCCGTTTTGCAGTGCATCGTGTCGAAGGGGTGACCGGCAGAAATAAAGTAGTTCTCACCGGCATTGTCATCGGTCTGTTTTCCTGCGGGCTGAAATTCGTTGCACTGAAGCCGAACAGGATCGCTTCCGGGGCAGGACTCTACATATGGAGTGCATTTTCAGGGAGTGGCCTGCTCGTTTTTATACTCCTCTGGGCCGCAGTGCTGATTGTGTTCCTGACAGCCGGCAAAAAACAGTTTGTTCTCCTCCAGGGTATTACCGGAAATGTCATCATCATCACAGTGTTTCTCATGGTCGGCAGGGCAACCCGCTTTCTCCAGTCGCCGGAGATGCCGTTTGCCAGAATTTCAATGGCATTCGGATCATGGCTCATGGTCCTTGCCGGGTACATTCTCATACACGCATCAGTCCGCACACTAACGCTGAAAAACCCGAAAGCCGTGTTACTCTCACTCGTCGGCCCGGTTGCGGTTGTGCTTCTTTTTTCTACCGGTTACCTGAGTGAGCTCTCCATTGTAAAGGAGTATCTTATACGGAGAGACAGGTTTTTTAGTGAATTCGTCAGGCATCTCATTCTGTCCGGAACAGCGGTGCTCCTCGGCATTGCAATCGGAACGCCGCTTGGTGTGCTCGCATTCAGAAGAAAGGCGTTCGAAAAGCCGGCCTTCTTCTTTGTCAATACGGTACAGACCATACCGTCTCTCGCGCTTTTCGGCATAATGATCGCGCCGCTTTCCATCCTCTCTCAGAGATTTCCGTTCCTTAGAGATCTCGGCATCAAAGGGATAGGTTCCGCCCCCGCGCTTATTGCGCTTACCCTGTATGCACTCCTTCCAATTACGAGAAACACCTACACGAGCCTCAGGGTAATCGATCCGTCCGTTGTCGAGTCAGCGCGGGGTATGGGTATGAGCAGGCTCCAGGTTCTGATACACATAGAGGCCCCGCTTTCCATCCCCATCATAATGAGCGGCATCAGGATATCTGCTGTGCAGGCCATCGGCAACACAACGGTTGCAGCGCTCATCGGCGCGGGCGGCTTTGGTGTGTTCGTATTCCAGGGCCTTGGCCAGGCGGTGCCCGACCTCATTATGTTAGGCGCTTTTCCCGTTATACTGCTTGCTATGATTGCCGATAAGCTCATGCAGCTTTTCGTAAAGGCGATGACACCGCGTGGACTTCGGTACAGGGCGGAGGGGGAATCATGATTAAAGTTGAAAACCTGACGAAGAAATACGGTGACTTCACCGCGGTTGACAACATCTCCTTCACTGTTCAGGAGGGGACAGTGTGTGTTATTATCGGCCCCTCGGGATGCGGGAAATCAACGACATTAAAGACAATAAACCGTATGCTGGAACCCACCGCCGGGGATATATTCGTCGATGAAGAGAACGTTCTCGATATCAAGCCTGAAATTCTTCGTCGAGGAATCGGGTATGTGATTCAGTACGTGGGTCTTTTCCCGCACATGACGGTCGGCGAGAATATCGCAGTGGTACCGAAGCTCCTTGACTGGGAGAAATCCAGGATCGAGATGCGGGTTGCCCTGCTTCTGGAGATGGTCGGACTTGATCCGTCGGCCTACAGGAACAAGTATCCGAATGAGCTGTCGGGAGGCGAGGCGCAGAGAATAGGTGTGGCTCGGGCGCTTGCTGCAGACCCGCCGATTCTGCTTATGGATGAGCCCTTTGGCGCCGTCGATCCTCTGAACCGGGAGGTGCTCCAGAGGGAGTTTGTCAGGATTCAAAGGGAGCTCAAAAAAACGGTTCTGTTCGTTACCCATGACCTTGATGAGGCCGTACGTATCGCCGACAGGATTATCATAATGCGTAACGGGACAATCGTTCAGGATGATGTTCCGGAGAGTATTCTTGCATCCCCGAAGAACAAGTTCGTTCACGATTTTGTCGGCAGCGACCGTGCATTGAAACGTCTTTCCAGGTTTATCGTTTCACAGTATATGCACAAGCCCATTTCACTCGAAATGGGTGAAGGCCTTCTCAATGAGGCAGGGCGGCTTCGGGAGCGGAAGCACATTCGCTATATATGGATTGTGGACTCCGGGAACAGGCTTATCGGATGGCTTGACACCGTGATAATTAAAAAAAATACATCTCTTGAGGATGCGATCACCGAAGTGGCCGCGGAGATGATCGAGGTCAGGGAGGATTCAACACTCAGGGAAGTGCTTGCAAAGATGCTTGGTGAAGGGGTAAAGGTGGTTCCGGTGGTCGATGCAGACAGGAGAGTGATCGGCGAGGTCAGCCTGAAGGATATCGAGAAATTAACCGAAGAGGTTGATGCGAGTTGGAAAGAGTGAGCCGTCATAAGATGCTGCGCTGGATTCCGATTGCGGTGGTTAGTGTGCTGTTCATTCTCATTGTATTCGACCGCCGGTTTCTGGAGCTGCTTCTGGTATTCATCTTTCCCGGTGAAACGGTGGTTCTGTATCCCAGGGCGGGTCTTCCCGGTCTTCTCGGAGAGCACCTCCTGCTTGTCCTTGTTTCGAGCCTTGCAGCGGTCGGTATAGGAGTCGCCGTGGGGGTATTTGTAACCAGGCCTGCGGGGCGCGAGTATCTCCATCTGGCGAACGACCTGAGCTCGCTGGCGCAGACAATTCCGCCGGTTGCAGTACTTGCCCTTGCCGTCCCCTTTATCGGGTTCGGGTTTAAGCCCACGGTACTCGCTCTTTTTCTCTACAGTATACTTCCCATCATACGAAACAGTATAGCCGGCATGGAAACTGTCTCTCCACACCTTATAGAGGCGGCCCGCGGAATGGGTATGACCCGTTTACAGGTTCTATTGAAAATCGAGCTGCCGCTCGCCCTCAGAGTCATCATGGCGGGTATCAGGACATCGGTTGTTATAAATGTCGGCACCGCCACCGTCGGCGCCGTGGTCGGTGCCGGCGGCCTGGGAACCCCGATTATTTCCGGGCTTGTTCGCGAGAACCCCGCATTCGTCATTGAGGGCGCAGTCGCAGCCGCGCTTTTAGCCTTTTTGATGGACCAGTATCTGGGCAGGGTCGAGCAGGGGCTGTCCAAACGATACGGCCTCGAGACGGATGGCTGATTTTTTATCCAGGATAGGAAAACCCGGCGTATACCGGTTGCCATTTTCAGAGCGGTTGGTATAATCGAGTTGAGCCCAGAACCGGTTGCTTCAGCCAGCTGGTTTATGCTATGCAAATATTCTGTTTACGAGGCGGAAGGATATTTGAGGATAACAAGGTACAATCTCGTCAGTGCACTTCTTTTAGTCCAGCTTGTTTTAAGCACAGGCTGCGCCACTTCACCGAAAAGAGTCCGGGATACGCAACTGAACAATCTTCGCCCTATCGTCCAGGTGGGCTCGTTTGAAACAGCGTCTCCTTTTTTTTCAACTCCGGTAATAACACCCGATAACCGGGTTGTCATCGGCTCTCAAAACGGCTGTGTCTATTTTTTAGACAGCAGCTGTGCCCTTATCAATACGTATAAAACATACGGTATCGTTCATGCTACTCCGGAGGTGCTTTCGAGCGGTTTGATTTCAATCGGTTCATACGACAAACATATATACCTCTTTACTAGTGACGGCGGTCTGGTTCGAGTATTACAGCCCGGAGGTTCGATATTTACCAGCACACCGGAGCTCCCGGACGGCCGAATCGTATTCGGGACAAACAGGAACAGGGTTGTTATTTATGATCTGATACAGGATACAATGCAGTTCTTCAAGACGAGGGGCCTTGTGCACGGAACACCGAAGGTACTTTCAAACGGGAGTGTCATGGTCGGTTCGAATGACAGGAATCTGTATGTAATCGATGAAAGAGCCGAACTTTTACACTCCTATAAAACGAACGGCTGGATCATGCATTCCCGGCCGCTTGAACTGGGCAACGGCAATGTTGCCGTCGGTTCGTATGATAAACACCTGTACATATTTTCAAAACAGGGTGATGTCGTCTGCAGATTTAAAACGGGCGGGTCTATTCACTCTTCACCGGTTGAAACAAATAACCATAAAATTGTATTTGGTTCGATGGATGGAAACGTATATTTTTTAAATCCGGATGGCTCCCTGTATTCGTTTTTCAAGACAGGTGGAAAAATATTTTCATCACCGGTTCTACTCTCAGATGGTACTATCGTTATAGGCTCTTTTGACAGGCGGCTGTACTTCCTTTCGGATATGGGAAAACTGCTGGGTGTTTTTGATGCCGGGGGCAAGATATTCTCGTCTCCCGCAGTTTTCAAGGATGACACGATCGTATGCGCCACAACGAAAGGTTCTATTCATTTCGTTCGCATGAAAATTAACTAATATTTCCCCGTAATAACCGCAAAAGCGGCGGAGGGCGTTACACGAGCTCCTTTGCCTTGAGTCTCTCGAGCGCCCAGTGTGTGTACTTGCGTATTTTTGCATCGGGATCCTCGTTGAGCGCCTTTAAAATTGCCTTTCCTTCCTTTGTTTCGAGCCTTTCAAGCGCTCGTACGACATTTATCCTGACCTCCTGATCCGGGTCACGCGAGGCCATGACGAGCCCCCTGAACGCTTTTACCGTACCGATGAGGGAGAGTATTCTGGCCGCTTCCCGACGAATTACCGGGTCTCTGTGCTTCAGTTTATTTATTTCCGCTTCCGTCGCGCCGATCTCGTCAAGTATCTCACTTGCATAGGCCTTGTGTGAGGAAAGCGCTGACTCCAGAAGCCCTATCAGCGCCGGATGTGCCCTCATACCCATTCTGCAGAATATAGTGGCAATATTTTTCTTCAAACTTTCACCGCCGTCTTTCATCCTGTCGACGAGCACTTCGATATTATTTTTTCCAGTGTGTGTTTCGAGGCCGGCGAGAATCTTTGAGGAGAACCGCTTCTCCTTTTGGAGGAAATCGATCAGGAGGTCTGTTGCCTGAGGCGTATTCGATTCGGTTATTCCACGGATTATTGCCCCCTTCACGGAATCGACTTCGTTTTTATCGTAGAATATTTTTGCCATCTGTCTCAGGATGTCCTTCCGTCCGGTGTTCCCGAGCGCAAAGGCAACCTGGTTTCTCACTTCCTCCACCGGATCCCGCATGAGCGCTAACGCCTGCGAGAAGGAGCGGGTATCACCCATGTCAACGAGGGCGAAGGTTGAGGCAATTCTCACGAGAGGGTCGGCATCCTCCTGTGCCTTTCTTACTTCACCGAGAAATTCGGTAAGTTTCAGCGCCGGTATGAGCGCAATGAGATGGGCCCTCAGCTCACCGTCGACCTGATCGAGGTAGTAGCTCATGATATCCTTTACGGATTTTTTCGGATACCGGGCGAGTATGCCGGCAAACTGATTAACAAATGCCACCGGTAAATCAGGAAGGTGTTCGAATAAAAATGACAGGCAGTACTCCTTTCTCATCTCTGCGAGAAGAAAGAGAGACTGTATCCGGAGATTCATCTTCTCAGGTTTATTTTCGTTTTCGATTATAGTTATGAGTTTTTCGACCAGTGTATCGTTGTCTTTGGTGATAAGAGCTTTTCTAACGAGTTCGCTGAGGTCCTCACGTTTTTCGAGAACCGCAAGTAGCGGATCGATATACTGCGGATCATCGGCTGGAACGACAGCCTCGATAATGCCGACGAGCGTAGCGGTTTGCGACAGATTACGGAGTATCTCATCACAAACGAGTCGTCTTGTCTCAAGGTCGCCCCTTTTGACGATGGCCTCAACGGTAAGCCGGTAGGCATCCTCGAAGGAATGATCGATGGACATTTTGAGAAGATTGCCTAACTGCGCAGTGTCGCCTGCTTTTTTAAGCAGTTCGGCGGCGAGGGTAAGGCTTTCTCTGGTTCCTGCAAGTATGCATTTTCGTATAAATCCGGTTACCCCGACACGCACGGCATTTTTAAGGATTGCCGTCTTTCTTTGAAAGTCTTCCGGGTCGGCCATATCGAGCCTCGTGCAGAACCGGCCCAGCGTTCCGGATTTTTCGAGGTACCGTGCGGCATGGTACTGAATTTCAGCATCGTCTTCCAGCATGAGCATGGTTGCGATGCCTTCGTCATCCTTGTTCTGCAGACGGAGGGCTTCGGTGAGATGTATGACTTCCTGGTGCCTGAGGGTTTTGACTTTTATTTCAGGCAGGTCTGCAAATACACGTCTGTACCGCTGCAGTGCTTCATACCTTACTTCAGGATTCGGGTCTTTCAGAAGCAGAGTAGAGAGAGGGGCTCTGATTTCCTCCGGGATTTCCGTTTTATATTCGAGCACAAGGGTCTTTCTAATAACCGGGCTGGGGTCTTTGAACAGGTCGACAAGCATCTTCTGTATGCCTGGTTCCTGTGCAGCGAGCAGAATTTTCAGGGCAAAGTATCTTCCCTTCCAATCCGGGTCTGCAAGCATTTCCTTTATCTCTTCTCTTCTGTCTTCAAAAAGAGCATATGCTTTCCTTCCATCAAAGCTCTCACCATTACTCGAGTGAGCGATTGTCTGAAGCGGAAGCTGCTCCCTGTTCTCATCGAGCCACCGCGTTAAATGCCTGTGCCATTTTCTGCGTTCGAGTGCGTATTTGAAGCAGTAAAAAAAACCTTCGCGGATGTTATACCGAAGAATATTCCGGTAGTATTTTTTATCCGGAGAGGCTGCAAGCTTTTTAACCCACTGGGCGGCAAGACCTGTTCTGTATAGGATTTCCCGGGCCCTGGCTGTTTCAGAAAGCAATCGGATGATAAGACCGGTCATCTTATGCCTCTGCTTCTCTACAGAATCGGGGAAATCGGACAGCTCATCAGAGATGATTTTTTTGATCACGGTTGCAAGATGGTTTCTTTTTATCAATAAGCGGATAACGAAAATCAGTGCTACGATTATCAGGATGCCTGCGCCTGTTGCAATATAGTAGATTTGGTCGAGATACAGAAATTGTTCGATTATTTTCATGATTACCCTACCTTTTTCATGACTCTGTAGATTTTCAGCGCTTCGGATTTCCCTTTAACCTTTACCGGCCGTTTCTTTGCTACTTTGAAATCAAGGCCGAGATGGTTTCGTGTGTCCTCCGTTATTACTATTTCACCGGGACCGGCCACACCTTCGAGCCGTGCTGCGACGTTGACCGTATCGCCGATCATCGTGTAGTCCACACGCTGAATCGACCCGATGTTTCCCGCAACGAGAGGTCCGGTATGTATGCCGATTCCGATGGCAAGTTTTTTCGCTTCTCCCTTGAAGAAGTTTCTCTGCGGATCTTTTACCATGCTTTGAATTTCAAGGGCGCATGAAACTGCGAGCCGGGCATCCTCCGTTTCCGATTTGAGCGGAACGCCCCATGCAGCCATGATGCAGTCGCCGATAAATTTGTCTATGTACCCGTGATGCCTGAGCACGATTTCAACCGCCTGGCTGAAGTACTCGTTCAGAATTTGGATTATGTACGCAGGATCTCGGCCTTCGGAAAATGAAGTGTACCCCCTGATATCTGCAAAGAGTACTGTTGCTTCCCGCTTGTCTCCGCCCAGGTGTATGAGGCCGGGATTTGCGACTATTCGTGAAGCGATTTCCTGGGAGACATATAGGGAAAACATATCCTTTATCAGCCGCCGTTCTTCCTTCACGGTTTTAACTTTTTTTTCAAGCTCGCGTTCCCTGCTCTGATCGGTAAAAATGAGTGTGAGCCCTTCCCTCTTGTTCCGCCTGGAGATGAGCGGAGAGGCGGTAAGTGAAAAATCCATTTCATCGTTTCCGTTTTGATAGATACCCTCCGCTGCAACGATCCCGACGCCTTCATGTATGGAGCTCTCGAGCAGGGTTCGCATCTTTTTCCCCATACCTGTTTTAAAAATATCAATTATATTTTTGCCGAGATGTTCCTGTGAAAGGTTGAAACGTAATGCCGCAGCCTGATTGAAGTATTGAATAGCGCCCGTAATGTCGGTTGTAATGAGAAGGTTCGACATCGAGGTGAAAATATTCTTCTGGTATATCTCGAGGTTTTGAATTTTTCGGGTGTAGTCTCTGAGCCGGTTGTGGAGTATTGTGTTATGGAAATATTCGCCCGCAAGCTTGGAGATGGTCTCAATAAATCGCAGCCGGGTCCGGGTAAAGAAATCCGGTTGTGTCGAATTCAGAACGACAAATGCGTATATCCTCCTTTCCGATTTAATCGGAGCAATAATACCGGAATTCATGGAAGGGTGCAGGAGAATCGGCAGAAAGGGGCTCGGTTTCTTTTCGGTAAGCACGACAGTTTCCCCGGATTCAAGAACGAAATCGAACGGGTCCTGTTCAATTGAAAAGATTTCGGGGATGGTATACCTGCCGCGGTGATAGAGAAGCCGTGCTCTGTGTTCCTCTGCAGAGTAGAAGCAGACGAGATGTGCGCCGGTGATATCGAAAAGCTGTTCGATGAGGGAGGCGATGAATTTTTTGATATCAAAGCCCTTCGAGATGGCAAAACCCGCGCGTACGACATCATCGAGAATGTTCTGCATAACCCACCCTGTCGTTTTTTATAGTGTATGCGCCCGATGCATAGACTTTTTTCATCCAATTCCGCCGGGTAACCCTGAGGATCGGCTGTTATTTTTCTATCTTACGTACTCCGGGAAAAATTGCAATAATTTTTTGAAACAGAAAATGCTCTATATGTGTTTGATAATCATGGCAAGTTCGAAAATCTTTTACATCTCTTCAACACAATGTGATTCAGACGCCTCGCGTCCGAATAATACCGAAGGTGCTGATAAGTACCGAAGGTGCTGATAAGTACCGCTTGACGGCGGCAACAAAAGTACCGGGATAATAGAATGAGTGTGTGTTCTGCAGGCGGTGAAACAAGTTCCAGGGACCTGTATCTCTGCAAAAATGGGAGGAGAGCTCTGATGTTGCAGAAGCTCAATAAGGAGGACGTTCCTATTTCCCCAATGGAATTGCCGAGGGAGAAGATGTGCAGGCAGGGCCCCGCGAATCTTACCGATGAAGAGCTTATGCAGGTCATTCTGGGGAGCGGCACTGCGTATAATCGTGTGAAGCATGTTGCCGAAAGGGCTGTTTCTCTTATTCGTGAGCAGTATCCGGAGCTTCGGTACGATCTCATGCTCTTTCTAAGAGAGCTCACATGCATACAGGGAATTGGAAAAGCGAAGGCATCCTGCATACTGGCTGCGCTCGAGTTCTCAAAGAGGCTTCATGAAGGAGCGGCACGTGTCGTCAAAGATACAGGTGACGTCATGCCCCTCCTTGCGCTGCTTGCCGATAAAAAACAGGAGTATTTTGTGTGTATTACGCTGAACGGAGGAAACAGGCTTATCTCCCGGCGCGTAATTACGATCGGTCTCGCGGATCAGGCGCTCGTGCATCCGCGTGAGGTGTTTTCAGAAGCCTTGAAAGAGAGGGCAGCAAAGATTATCGTGGCGCATAATCACCCGGCGGGAGATGTCAGTCCGAGCTCTGAAGACATGCGGGTTACAGAAACACTCGCAAAGGCCTCGTCGATTCTCGGGCTCGATCTTCTCGACCACGTTATTGTTTCAGGCGGGAGGTATTTCAGTTTCAGGGAGGAGGGGCTGCTGTAATGCCGCCGGTATCATAGATTTTGACTTTTTACGCCCGCTCCGGTATTTTTTGTTCATGTTCAAGCTGAAGGCGCCATTCGAACCAAACGGTGACCAGAAACGGGCTATTGAAAAACTATCGGAGGATATACTCAACGGCGAGCGGTTTCAGACCCTCCTTGGTGTGACGGGCTCCGGAAAGACTTTCACCATGGCCGGTGTTATCGAACGGATCGAGCGACCTACCATCGTTATATCGCACAATAAAACACTCGCCGCCCAGCTCTACAGGGAATTCTACGAATTTTTTCCTGAAAATGCCGTGGAGTATTTCGTCAGCTACTACGACTACTACCAGCCGGAGGCGTATCTGCCGGCAACCGATACCTATATCGAAAAGGATTTTTCGATAAACGACGAAATCGATCGGATGCGGCTTTCAGCAACTTCCTCGCTGATGGAGAGGGAGGATGTCATTGTTGTTGCGACCGTTTCATGCATCTACGGAGTCGGGAATCCCCGGTCGTACCGCAGGATGAGGCTCGTGCTCAAAGTGGGAGAGCCGTACAACCGGGATGATATACTGAGGAAACTCGTCGAGATACAGTATACGAGAAACGATATCGAGTTCACACGTTCGACCTTTCGTGTGCGGGGAGATGTCATCGAGATTTTTCCTTCGTATTCGAAAATGGCGGTGAGGATCGAGCTTTTCGGCGATGAACCTGACCGGATATGCATCATCGACCCGCTCGCAGGAACGGTGCTGGAGGAGCGGGAGCACATCATAATATATCCCGCTTCTCACTACGTTGTCGAGCAGGAGAACATTAATACAGCCCTCGAAAAGATCGAATCGGAGCTTGCCGAACGCTATGCCTATCTGCAGGCCGGGAACAAGCTGTTAGAGGCGCAGAGACTAAAATCGAGAACTGAATACGATTTGGAAATGATGCGCGAGCTCGGTTACTGCAACGGTATAGAGAACTACTCCCGGCATATTTTCGGCAGGGAGGAGGGGGAACGGCCGGCGGTTCTTCTTGACTATTTTCCTGAAGACTACCTCATGTTCATAGACGAGTCCCATGTAACGGTGCCCCAGATCGGCGGTATGTATGAGGGCGATCATTCCAGAAAGCTCTCTCTCGTGGAGCACGGATTCAGGCTTCCCTCCGCGCTCGACAACAGGCCGCTTTACTTCGAAGAGTTCGAGCGGCTTGTGAACAGGGTTGTGTTTGTTTCCGCGACTCCCGCCGAGTACGAGCGAAAGAAGAGCAGCAGAATCGTCGAGCAGCTCGTGCGGCCGACCGGACTTCTCGACCCGCAGATCGAGGTCAGAGATTCCCGGTATCAGATCGACGATCTCATCAGTGAAATCAACGAGCGCGTAAAGCAAAACCAGCGGGTGCTCGTTACGACACTCACAAAGCGTATGGCTGAGGATATTGCTCATTTTCTCGCGAACACAGGTATCAGGGTACGTTACCTTCACTCCGAGATAAAGACCTTTGAGCGGACGGACATACTGCGGGACCTTCGCGCTGGAGAGTTTGATGTGCTCGTCGGCATCAACCTTCTCCGGGAGGGCCTCGATCTGCCGGAGGTTTCACTTGTAGCCATTCTGGATGCCGATAAGGTGGGGTTTTTACGCTCCGCCACATCCCTTATCCAGACCGCGGGGCGTGCAGCGAGAAATATCAACGGGAAGGTGTTGATGTATGCCGACCGCATGTCGAGTGCCATGGAGGAGGCGATCAGGGAAACCGACCGACGCCGGAAAATTCAACAGGAGTACAATAAAGTTCACGATATTGTGCCCGAAACTATAAAAAAGAAGGTTGTGGATATTCTGAAGAGGAAGAGGAAGGAGAAACAGGACCTCTCACAGAAAGACCTCGAGGTCATTCAGGACCGGTTCAACCTCCTCAACCCTGTGCATAGGAAACGCTACATCAAAACTCTGGAGAACGAGATGCTCGAAGCTGCGAAGAATCTGGACTTTGAGCGAGCCATTGTTTTCAGGGACGAAATAGAGCGGGTGAAAATCGAGTTGACCAAATGAAAAGGCCTACCACAGGGATTTACGACGCACAATCAAAGCCTGATTATTCGGAAAAATTAAAGCGGCAGCTTCTTTTGGCTGGGTTTTTCATCGCCTTGATCGTATATGTAATTGGGCCCGGGCTGCTCTACGCGTCAGATTCGACCGGAGACCGGGGCGTAATTACCGTGTACGGCGACTATCCGGTTGCTGAGGAGCTGGGAAAAGGGCGTTTTCGTGACAGGGAAACAGAAAAGGGCCTTCTCATTGACTACGGGCTGGGAAAAAACACGGAGGAAAAGGCGCTGATCGAGGCCCTTCATATTCTGAGCGCCAATGTGTACGGCTACTCCTTTTCCTACAGGCCGGGCAGCACGCTGATGAAAACCGAGGAGCAGTTCGATATTGCATTAAAGGGACAGCTCAGGGAATCGAGCGTCGAACAGATGATCGGCGGGGTGTGGGGCATCGTATACCGCGTGAAGTTGGTATTCCGGATTACGCCGTCTGCCAGACGGTGGATGTCCGCCTTCAGGTCAAACACGCTCCGGTCTGTTGAAGCCGAGGGGACGTCGGATTTCTATATGGGCTGGGAGGGCAGAAATGACGCGCTCAGAGAAGCGCTTCGCAATCTCGTGCTCGTTGCGGCTAAAAAGAGGCTCCACTCAAAGCCCATTCTCATCGAAGGAGACATACTTCTTGACGGGACCCCTGAGTTTTCAGTCGGCGCCGGAAGGCATTACTGCAAAATTCGCGGCTATGTCAATATGACGAACGTCGTCACATACGATTGAAGGCGGCCGGACATCAGCGCCGATGTTGTTTTTACATTTTTTTACATCTGGTTCATAATCCAGCAAAATCTCCCCCCTATATTAATGGTGAGCATCAAAATAAAATCCATTTTACAGGAGGTCGTCATGAGACGAAAAGCGGTAAAATCATTGATTATCTTTATGGTAGCAGCTTTCTTGATCGGAATAGGCTCTTTTGCCTTTGCCGATGCACAGGGGGAAGTTAAGGAGTTTAACGGCACTGTTTCGTTCAGGTACGGCGGCGGGTTTTTTCTGAACACCGACGCCGATGGGGAGTACAAGCTTGTCCTCGGCCCACCGTGGTATCTCGACAACCTGGGGTTGAAGCTCAAAAACGGCGACAGGGTAACGGTTCAGGGTGTTGAAGATGACGGTATTCTTTTTGCCGGGACGCTCAAAAAGGGTTCGAAAACATACGATATCGCAAATCTCGAGGACATGGACAAGTACTTCTGCCATGACAGGTATGGTAGAGGGATGATGTCGGAACGCGGCCGGGGTCCGGGAATGATGCATGGAAAATGGGACGATCGACCGTATTCCCGCGGTTGGAGAAGGTAGATATTCAGTGATACAGATACAGGGGACGCCGGGAGGCGTTCCCTGTTGAAGAAATTTCCCATCCAGCGGAACACGCTTTCCTTTGTCACATGCTGTGTATTTAATGACACCTGGATGCGGCGGAGGATGCTTTTCAGTAATGATATATTTTTTTTATTATCCTATCAGGAGGCAAAACAATGATTCACGGAATGTACGGGGGATTTCACCCAGGGTACGGGTTTTTCGGTTTTCCAATTTTTGGTTCAATCTTCGGTATACTGCTTCTCGCATTGGCGGTATACGTGACGGTTTTGATTGTAAAAAAGATTAAAAATGGGACAGCAGGAGTACAGTACAGGGCTGACGACCCGTTGAATATTGCAAAACGGCGGTATGCACGGGGTGAAATAACTGAAGATGAGTATAAACAGCTTGTTGAAGATTTAAAGAGATTGTAAGATGGTTTACACAGGTTATGATTAAAAATTCACTTACCCTTTGTGTTTTGATGGTTTGAGGGGTAGTACGAAAGTAAAGACTGCAGGGTATCGCATATGGCACGGATTGCCGTTATCGATGACGACGTGAAGCTCATTGATCTGCTGAAAGAGTACCTCGAAAACAATAATCACAGGGTTTTTAGTTTTACAGATCCCGCTGAGTTTCTTGAACAGGATTTCGGAAATTATGAAATAGTTATTCTCGATATCCTGATGCCGGAAATCGACGGGTTTCAGGTACTGCGCCGGGTCAGGGAAAAGTCGAATGTATCCGTCATTATGCTCACCGCACGCGGCGATGTGTATGACAGAATTGTGGGGCTCGAGCTCGGCGCAGACGACTATCTTCCTAAGCCCTTCGAGCCGCGTGAGCTTTTGGCCCGAATAGACGCAGTACTAAGGCGTTCGCGCCCTGAGATAAAAAAGTTCGAACGATATACCTATCAGACATTCACCCTGGTACCTGATTCGATGAAACTCACTGTCAACGGGCGCGAGGTCGCGCTCACAAGCGCTGAGTTCGAGCTTTTATACTACTTCTGCAACAATTCTTTCAGGGTGCTGTCCAGGGACATCATAATGGAGAGCACCAGGAATATCAAATGGGAGAGCTTCGACAGGTCCGTTGATGTGCTGGTGAGCAGGCTGCGGAAAAAGATGCGGGACGATCCGAATAATCCCCGGATTATACGGACGATCTGGGGAGAGGGGTACATGTTCATTGCGAAAAAAAGGTAAGAAAAAACTAAGCTACCGTACGGCGCTGTTGATAAGAATCGTAACTTCAGCAGTAATCGGGATATTGCTGATTACCGTTGTGCTTTGGATTTATTTCCGAAACGAGGTAAGAAGCATCGGTGATTATCTGAAATACGGGAGAAGGGAAGATGCGGTGATGCTCATATCGGGATATATCGGCGACCCTCCTTCGAAGTTTCGCGCGAAGGTACTTTCTCGCGTCTACGGCATCACGGTATTGTACTACGTCGAAGGCAGGCCTGTGTGGGTAACTGAAAGCAGGTGGAAGAGGATGGCCCATGCCCGTTTTCCGATGATGCAGATGATGAGGGATATGATGGGAGGCAGAAGACCGAAGCGCGGCATGGAGTATGTCTATCTCTCGCAAAACAGGGTGCTTGCGCTGATATTTCCACCTCTCCCCCCACACCGAAATATCTTTTCACCGTTTATCGGATCCGCATTTATCATCTTTGTAATCGGTCTGTCGGTTTTTATCCTGATAAAAAAAACACTGAAGCCTGTGGACAGGATAATCCTTGCAGCAGAAAGAGTGGGGCAGGGAGACCTCACATACAGGATACATCATGAGAGAGACGATGATTTTAAAAAGGTTGCGCATGCCTTCAATACGATGACAGAAAGGCTTGCCACCATGCTTGCCAACCAGCGAGAGCTTCTCCACCTCATCAGCCACGAGCTGCGCACACCGCTCGCGCGCATAAATCTTGCCCTCGAAATGAATGATAGAAAGAAATCGCAAAACATCATCAAGGGCGAGATTAAGGAGATCGACAACCTGGTGGAGGCTGTTCTCGACCTTTCGAGAATGGGATCGGCCCAGCAATATAAAAGGGTCGAACCGGTTGACCTTGTTTCTGTGATAGAGAAATTGATTGAGGATAACAAAAACAAAGTCCGATTTTTTTCGGATTTGAACGATGCGCGTGTGGATGGAAACGAGATGCTTCTTAAAAAGGCCTTTGCAAACCTTGTCGGAAATGCGGTCAAGTACTCGGCAGGAGATGCGCAGGTTGAAATCAGGCTGACTGATAATGATGAAGGCTACAGGCTCACGTTTAAAAACAGCGGACCCGGTCTGGCAAAAGATGAACTGACAAAGATCTGGGAGCCGTTTTTCAGGGGACGAAACTCAAGAACCGGAAGCACTCAGGGCAAAGGTCTCGGGCTGGTGGTGGTAAAAAAGGCGATCGAGCTCTCTGCGGGAAATGTTACTGTTGAAAGCAGTGAAGCAGGCCTCACTGTATTTACGGTACACCTCCCGAAGCATCGAATCAGATAGTACGCAAATATTGAGCCTGTTTCTATTAACAAACAGATTAAACTCTCGATTTGCTCCTCGGCATGTGGTGAATTGGATCTTTTCCGATTGATAAGTTCACGTACCTCTATATACTGTATAGTATCCTGTATTTTTTAAATGGCAGGTTCAGCCAAACGCAAAGAGAGAATCCTTGGATCTAGAAATCTTCCTGGAAAGCCTGAAAAAAGACCCTTCATTTATCAACCGTGTCGTCTACTGGGGGGTGCGGAAGGCGGCTGATGCCCGGTACGCACCGGTGCCGTCAGACATTCATTCACTGATAAAAAGCCGTCTCAGGGAAATGGGCATAGAAAAGTTGTACACTCATCAGGCGGAAACCTACCGCACGGTCGCGGGGGGGCGGCATGTCGTTATTACCACGCCGACTGCATCAGGAAAGAGCCTTGCCTACAACCTTCCGGTGCTTGATGGACTGCTTAAAGACCCGGACGCAAAGGCGGTGTACCTCTTTCCCACAAAGGCTCTGAGCCAGGACCAGATCAAAGGCCTCGGCGATTTCAGGCTCGATGATGTCAGACTCTACGTATACGACGGCGATACACCGTCCTCGATCCGTCAGTCGGCCCGTAAAAACGGGCGTCTCATCGTCACCAATCCCGACATGCTCCATTCGGGTATACTGCCCAATCATCCCAAATGGGTGAAGATATTCGACGGATTGAAGTATATCGTGCTCGACGAGCTTCATACCTACCGCGGCATATTCGGCAGTCACCTCGCCAATGTCATGAAACGGCTTCTGCGTATTGCTGCCTTTTACAACTCGCATCCTGTATTTATCGCTTCATCCGCAACCATACACAACCCGGATGAGCTCTTCGAGCGGATAACAGGGGCAAAACCGGTGGTCGTCTCAAAAAACGGCGCACCATTGGGTCCGAAACACTACGTCATATATAACCCGCCGATCGTCAACCCGGAACAGGGTATACGGCGGGGCGTCGTGCTCGAGGGAACGAATTTAGCGAAAAGGTTCATCGGAAACGGGAACGCGACCATCGTGTTCGCGCGGAGCAGGCTCAACACCGAAGTCATTCTCTCCTATCTGAAGAAGGCGTTCAGAGGGACCGCGGACTCGATAGCGGGTTACAGGGGAGGCTATCTTCCGAACGAGCGGCGAAACATCGAACGGGGTTTGAAAGACGGCAGCATAAAGGGCGTTGTATCGACAAATGCGCTTGAGCTCGGTATTGATATAGGAAGCCTGGATGCGAGTATCATGGCCGGATTTCCCGGCTCCGTTTCCTCATTCCATCAGCAGGCGGGAAGAAGCGGCAGGAAACGGGATGCCAGTGTTTCTATTCTCATTACGTCCAACTCGCCGCTCGATCAGTATATTGCCGCGCATCCGGAGTTTCTCATGGATAAAAATCCGGAGGCTGCTCTTATAAACCCATCCAATATATATGTGCTCGTCGACCAGGTGAAATGCGCCGCCTTCGAGCTTCCCTTCCGGGAAGAAGAGTCGTTCGGCGGCGCCGATGTGGGGGACATCCTCGCCTATTTAGAGGAGGAGGAGGTCGTTCATCACGAGGAAGGCGTTTATCACTGGCAGGACCGTTCATACCCGGCGGAAAACGTGTCGATACGGAGCGCGGATATCGGGAATTTCGTTATCGTTGAAATGGCGCACGGAAGAAGGCGGGTAATCGGCGAGATGGACCGGGCCACGGTGCCGGAGTTGCTGTTTGAGAATGCCGTATACCTTCACGGGAGCGACCAGTACACGGTGACGAGACTCGACTGGGACAAGCAGATTGCCTATGTTGAGAAATCACGGCCCGATTACTATACCGACGCAATTACAAAAACCGACATCAAAATATTGGAGAACAATGAAGAGGAAGGCCTGCCAACGTACAGGGCGTTTTTATCCGATGTTCTCGTTCGAACGACCGCTACGAAGTACAAGAAGATTAAGTTCCATACCCATGAAAATATCGGCTACGGGGATATCAGCCTTCCGCCCACCGAGATGCACACGAGAAGTCTTATTCTCAGTTTTGAAGCGAAGCTTTTTTCGGGATTGACGCGGGATGAAAGCGAAGGCCTGCTCCTCTCCGTGTCGTACCTTCTGCGAAACGTAAGCCCCATCTATATCCTGACCGATCTCCGGGATATCGGCACGGCCCAGGCGCTCAAACAGCAGATCATCGGGCTGCCGACTGTATTTCTCTACGATAAGTACCCGGGCGGTGTGGGGCTCTCAGACAGGCTGTTCGAGATGAAAAATGAAATCCTCCAGGCGGCGCTTTGGAGGGTTCGCGAGTGTGAATGCAGACGGGGGTGTCCCTCCTGTGTCGGGCCAGATCGATTCAACAAGAAGGTGTGTGAAAAATTTTTAAAACGCCTGGTATCGGGCCTTGTTGAGATTCGCCCTAAAGATGGCAATGAATGAAGGAGCTACAGAGGGGAGCCGGTATTAGGTTTTCCCGCAGAAAAATGAAAGGCGCCGGGGCCCATGAATCGTTATTAAAATTGCAGCCAGAAGGGGTGAATCGTCTGTATCGTCAAAAACAGCGGGAGGGGGATATATACGCGTATGAATCGGCTTGACCTGTACAGCAGGCTCAGGGGTTCCCGCCGTGCGGATAGACCGGAACACGAAGAAGAAAAAAACAAGGCCCAACGGCTGAACGCCCGGGTCGGCGGTGATGTCGTTTCTCGCGGCTCGAAATCCATTATTCGTGTTTTTCAGAAAATCCCCTATGAAAATCAGTCCTTCATCGATACGGGCCTCCTCGACGTGTTGTTTCCGGAGGCCGGGTATCCCGTGCCGATGAAAGATCTGCTCTTCTTCGATGTGGAAACAACCGGTCTATCCGGCGGTGCGGGAACCGTTTTTTTTCTGATCGGTTTTCTCAATGTGGGAGAGGATGGTCTCGAGTTTACACAATTTTTCTTGAACAGCCTGTCATCCGAGCGTCTCTTTCTCGAACATGTTGAAGACAGGTTTGCGCCCTATAACCATTTTGTATCCTACAATGGAAAGAGTTTCGACTTCAATATCATCAAGAACAGGTTCATCATGCAGGGGATGCGGTTCGGAGGAGAAGGGTCTCATCTCGATCTCCTGTATACTTCACGGCGCCTTTGGCGGGGTATGCTGCCGGACTACAGCCTTTCAACTGTGGAAGAAAAGATACTGGATGTTAAACGAACAGAGGATATACCCGGCTGGCGGGTTCCGGAGGTGTATTCGGATTTTCTGCGTGGTCGAAATGTGTATAATGACATGAAGGCGGTTTTCTCACATAACAGGGAGGACGTACTCTCTCTTTTTGCCCTGCTCGCAGTTCAGCTTCGCATATTAGCCCGGGCAGGTGAAAAAGCGACAGCCGGTGAACTGCCCGATACTTTCCAGTATAATCCAGTTTCTGTATCCGGGCTTTTTGCGGCACGAGAGTACCGGCAAAAGGCGGTTGATATACTAACTTTGCATGATGACGCCGCTTCGCTGAAGAGCCTCGCTCTTCTCCATAAGAGGGACAAATGCTTCGAACAGGCCCTCAAGTATTTTAAACGCCTCTGTGAGAAAAAGGGCAGCCTTTCGGAATACCTCTTCGTGTGCACAGAAATCGCCAAAATATACGAACATCGCCTGAAAGATTTTCAACAGGCTCTCACGTATACGGAACGCATGATCAAGCGGTTGAAGCGCGCGGTTCATTTTTATCCAGGTGACAGGGCGCGTTTTGAAGGTGAGCTTGAAAACGTCAGCAGGCGGTACGTTCGTCTGCTGCGTAAGATTAGCGACAGCATTGATAGGTGAGGAACGAAACGAACAAGGCGGTAAAAAAATGAGGTTTAATGTACGTGAATCTGAAACCCTCTTTAATGAGTTCATTAAAATCGAGAAAGCTCGGCTTTCCTGGGAGCAGTTCGATGGAAAAATGGGGGAGGAACACTACCGGTATGTGATTCGGCGGGGCGATTCCGTTGGCATCGTCCCGGTGTGCGAGCATGACAAAAAGGTTGTTCTCATCAGTCAGTTCCGCTATCCTGCTGTGAGAGGAGGCGATGACGGGTATCTCTGGGAAATCCCGGCGGGCATGATAAACAAAAATGAAAAACCGGCGGATACCGTACAGCGGGAGCTTTTTGAGGAGACGGGCCTTCCTGCCAGTAACATCCGGCCCCTAATTTCGTTTTTTCTTTCACCCGGCCTTCTCGATGAAAAGATACACCTCTATCTGGCACGAATTGACAACTGCTCTGAGATACAGGCTGTCGGCGGCCGTAAGGAAGAGCACGAAAACCTTCTGATCCGGCAGTTTTCCATGCAGGAGAGTCTTCGAATGATACGGGATCACACCATCCAGGATGGAAAAACAGTCTCCGGACTGCTATTTTACTATTGTTTCTATATGAATAATGATTAGATTATAGGTTTCAGCTCAATATTTTCAGGGGGTATGGTATGATGTCGAAACCTGTTCCGATTTCCGAAGACATGTACTGGATCGGTGTGAATGATCTTGAAACCGAGCTTTTCGAGGGGATATGGCCCCTTCCTCACGGTGTATGCTATAACTCCTACCTCATTGACGACGACCGGGTGGCGGTAATAGACACGGTAAAAAAAGGTTTTTTGCCGCTTTTCATCGACAAAATAACAGATATCCTGAAAAAAGGAAAAACCGTCGATTATCTTGTTGTCAATCATATGGAACCCGATCATTCCGGTTCAATGAAAATCCTCCAGCGATTGTTCCCCGATATGCGCATAATCGGGAACAAAAAAACTGTTGATTTTATAAAGGGATTTTACGGGATCGATAATGAAAAGATTCAGATCGTGGATGACGGGGACACTATCGAGCTCGGACGGCATATCTTACGATTTTTCCTCACCCCGATGGTGCACTGGCCGGAAACGATGATGACCTATGAGGTCAAAAACCAGGTGCTGTTTTCCGGTGACGCCTTCGGCGGGTTCGGTACGCTGAACGGCGGTGTTTTCGATGACGAGGTGAATCTTGATTATTTCGAAAATGAGATTCTCCGTTACTATTCGAATATTGTGGCGAAGTACAGCGCCATGGTACAGAAGGCTCTTACGAAGCTGAAAGATGTCCCCATCAAGGTGATAGCCGCAACACACGGCCCCATATTCAGAAAAGACCCGTCCTATATCGTGAACCTCTACGACAAGTGGAGCAAGCAGGAATCGGAGAAGGGCGTGGTTATTGTGTACGCCTCAATGTACGGCAATACTCAGGTAATGGCCGAATCAATCGCCAGGTCTCTTGCGCAGGAGGGCGTTGACACCATTCGAATCCACAATATTTCACGGTCGCATCTCTCGTTCGTTCTTACCGATATATGGCGTTTCAGGGGACTTATTTTAGGAAGCTGTACATACAACACGAAGCTCTTTCCTCCCATGGATATGCTCATTCGCACTCTTGATAACGACAAGCTGAAAAACAGGGTGCTCGGGATATTCGGTTCGTACAGCTGGAGCGGTGGTGCGGTGAAGGTGCTTGAAGAGTTTGCTGAACGGTGTCTCAACGACTTCGTCAAACCTGTGGTGGAGGCGAAGTATTCACCCAGTGATGAGGACAGGGAACAGCTTATTCAGCTCGGAAGAAATATTGCGAAGGCATTGTGAAAAGAAATGCCCCGCATGATGCGAGAAGGTTGGTTTTCTCGAAAACGGGCATCAGTAATCCTTCCTATCGTTTATTGCTTCGGAAACGGTGACAAAGTGATACCCTTTATTTTGAAAGTAGGATATATACTCCGGAAGTATCTTCAGTATCTTATCCACCTTACGTGCCGTGCCGAGATGGGCGATGGAGATGGCGCCGTTCAGTCCGTTGGGGTCGATTCTCTCCCACTCCTTCATCCTTAAAAGCATCTCTTTGGACGTGAAATAACTTGGATTTTTGGCCCGCTCATACTTCTTCTCATCTTTGTTGTATATGATGACCGTTCTTTTATACACATAATCCAGAAAGTCGAGAGCGCCAAGCGAATTGCCCGACCAGAACACATGGTTTGGATATCCAGCTCCCGCTGCCGCGGAAAGAATCCTGTGATCTATAGCACCGTACGGAGCGCGCCAGATCGGGGCGAGGAGTATCCCCGTAGCCTCGTAAAACCTGGTTTGTACCCTGTCGAATTCGAGCCTGAGCGAAAGATCATCCAGCACATCGTCGGAGATGAATGTGAGGCTGAGCCTCCTTCGGCGCGATGTCTCATACAGCGAACGCTTGAGATTGTAATGTGACCAGGTGTGGTTGCCGAATTCGCAGCCGATATCGGCCATTTTTCTAAGGTAGTGTATGTTTTTTTCATTAAAGAGTGCCCCGTACTCCGTCTGAGGCATCTCATTGCTCAGAAAAATTGTTGCCCGTGCGTCGAATCTTTTTAAAACAGAATATACATACGGCAGCTCGCTTCCCGTACCGAGATCAAAGGTAAGTGCTGTTTCTTTGAAACCGGTATTCCCCCGGCGTATATTTTTATACGGGAGTTTGTGACTGTCCATTTTTTGAAGGTTTTCCCGCACCGATTGGGTCAGGTTGAAATCGACGATTCGGTTATCCTCTATTTCAACATTGCTCAAAAACGATTCGTATTCGCTGAGCTGTCGCCTGTACATACGCTCGGATTCAGAAAGTGTATCGACTTCCCCTTCGAGCTCATTAAGCCTCCTGTAGTAGCCTGCCATCTCCGTGTTCATTTTTTTGATCCTGTCCCGCAGGATAAAAAAGTAGAAGAGTGTGAAAAAAATACCCGCTGTCGATAGGAGAAGAACAACCAATCGGGCCGACCTGATAAAAAACGCTCGTTTTTTTTTCCGTTTGTAATCCTGCCGGGTGAGGTGGTAGAGGTGCCGATATATATCGCTTGATTCTTCATGCCCTTCGGGCAATGTATGTTCAGTCGGTTCCATACTGGCGTACTGTTAAGGGGGCGTTTGTTTCGATTTTCTCTGTTGTATATGCTTTCACAGCTTTGCACAGGGTCCCCGGCAGTGTCTGTGCAATTCCCGGACTTTAAAAAACTATATGCCTGCATATACGCAGGCATTGTCAGAATTTGCGTTTTTTCAGCTCGATGAGACGGCGTTTTATCGGCAACCATTTTTTGTTGTACTGCTCTGCAAGCCTGTAGGTCTCGAAATCTGCCCTGCTCCGCCTGATTCGCACAGGCGTCGAGTACTTTTCCGTTGAAAATCCATGCAGCATAACGCTCACCACGGTGGCTATATGCCTGTTGAAAAAGCCACGATATATTGTTGTAATCCCGATAATAACACCGATGATAATCGCCAGTATCATCATGTGGATAAGCGCATGCATCCGCTTCGAATCCATGTTGTTGAAAATAACTTCATAATCACCAATTGTCCTGGTGTAAAAATCGTCACCCATGTACAAATTTTTGAAAGATTCCCGGTCGATAGCGCGGTACAGTTCCTCGCCATTCTTTTTAACTATCAGGACGGTGCCCGTCTGGCCGAAAACAGGGATCAGTTCCTGGAACAGCTCCGGCGAATGAACGAGAATTTTTTCCATGACGGCAGCTGCGGGCTGGATAACCGTATTGTTATCCACAACATAAAATCCTGTAAATGCCCCGACACAGATAATAATAACGATAACCAAAACTGCGCTGATATATCGCGGCGTCATGATGTACCGGATTCTTGTTTTTCCCAGAATCTTCAGCACCCGCAGGAATCTAAGTATTCGTGTGATTCGGATTATCTTAACTATTTTAAGAAAGCTCAAGCTCCCGATGGAAAAAAAAAGCATATTTTGTCCTGCGAAGAAGGTCATATACATCAGGGGGCCTGAATTTAAAAGGAGCAGGGGAAATGAGCTGAAAAGGTCGATAAAGCCCCCCTCCCGCGCCATGTATACGCCGGCTTTTTTCTTTTTACCGGAAACAATGAGACGGGAGATGAATTCTGCAGAGAAAATGAAATCAAATGAAAATCCCGCAATAAGCAGGTATTGCCGAATCTGTACGCTGAATCCCCTGAATACGGCGAATTCCTCGCCGAAGGTTTGCATAATAACAAGAATGATGAAAAAGAAAATAAGACCTTCAAAGGCTTTTCCGATGTAGCTGTTTTCGTTCATAGCACCATTTCCTCGATTGTGTCAGTTTTGGTTACAGTTGATGGGTTCTCTTATCTAATTTTTCGGCAGATTGCGGCTATAATCTTAAAAGTGGTTTATGTACCTGGCGGCATGTATACCTGACTATCCCTATGGGGACATGTACCTGTCGGCATGTATACCTGACCATCCCTATCGGGATATGTCCTCTTGGGGCCGATCCTTTACAGGACTGACTTCATCTGTACAGTATTTCTCTCATAATGGTAACAGCCTCTGCTGCGTTTTCAGCTCCTGAAATCGTATCCGTCCTTCTGCTGTCAAGAGCGGTTCCGATTAATAACGATGATACACCGGGAAGGCCGTGCATCACAACAATCGGTTTTCCGTACTGCCATGCAAAGGCGATCTCGCTCAGCGTGCCGCTTCCGCCCGATACGGCAATGATTCCGTCTGCAGCGCATGCTACAATGGCGTTGCGGGCATACCCAATGCCGGTTGGAATGGCGATATCGACATATCGGTTTGCATCCTGTTTAGATGTTCCCGGCAAAAGACCGATAATACGTCCTGAGTTTTCACCTGCCTCCTCTTGAGCACCTCTGCAGGCTGCCTCCATAACACCGGAAAGACCGCCGCAGATAAGTGAAAACCCGGCTTTGATTATCTCTTTTCCTGCCTCATATGCGGCATTTTTCGCCGCATCGGCGGCCTGAGATGAGCCTATTACAGCAATCAAATGTCTCAATTCTTTCCTCCATCTTGACGAAACGGTCAAAAAAGTGTATTATAGTAGTATGGTGTACGGGTGTGCAAGCTCCTGATATTTTAGAACTCACGGGTCATCGGTGGCGGGCTTATATGATAAATTGCGTCCGCTATTCGGACGTGTATAAATCGACGGGCCCCCAATCAGGCGTTGAACGCCTGCATGCACTTGACTTGAGAATTTACACGTAATGTCTTTTTTTGCAATCTGTATAAGATTATAAAATAATACACCCCATTCTGAATAATTTTCAACCGGTTATGCAAAAAAAGATGCCCACACGTTTAAAAATGCAGCGGCAGTAAACACGTATCCCGCGTGATATAGCTTTACGTGAATCAGCGCAGTCGAATAAGCGAAGTAAATTCTTATTACATGGGGAAACCTGAATACGTATAATAAAAGAGGGTTCGGCATGTATAAAGTAGGCGCAAAAGTTGTGTATCCGCTTCATGGAGTTGGTATAATCAGTTCGATTGAGGATAAGGAGGTCCTCGGGGAGAAGAGATCCTACTATATCATAAAACTTTCGATTTCCGATATGACGGTGATGATACCGACAAACAGATCCGATGAGCTCGGCCTCCGCCAGATTGTCAGCGACAGAGACGCGAATAAGGCGCTCAAGATAATCGGCGGGGAAACGACCGATATGGATGAGGACTGGAAGTCACGGTATCAGCACAATTTTGAGAAGATCAAAAGCGGTTCCATTGTCAATGTAGCGGAGGTAGTGAGGAACCTCTTTCACAGGAATAAAGTGAAAGAACTGTCAATAATGGAAAAAAAGCTGTATGAAAATGCATACAGGCTTCTGATCGATGAAATTTCCTATGTCAAGGACCTCGAAAAAGAGGATGTTCAGAATCTGGTTTCAATAGGTCTTGAAAACAGAAGAAAATAAGCAGGTGAATTTAAAAACGTTCGAAACGGTGAATAATAAAATGTCGGAGAAAAAGATTGATAATTCGTATACTATTCGTTCTGGTAACTGTTGCGCTTGCGGTCTTCTTTACCATTGGTCATGAAAATTTCATTGTCTATCCGGCCATTGTCCTCGTCATATCTGCAGGAGTCGTTCTTCTTGAAAGAATCGCAAAGAATTTCAAGAGGGAAAATGTCACCAAGATATTCAAAGGATTCGTAGTCGGGCTCGTGCTTGGAGCGGGCTTTTCCGCAATCGCCCGTTCATTCGGCCTTCAAACAACCTGGTACTACGAGACCTTTATTTATCTATGCACACTCTATTTCGGTATTGCTGTGGTTTCCCAGCTCGAATTGGGTGTGGGAATGATGAGTAGTACGGTCGGCAAAGGAGCATCCACCGAAGGCGTCAAGATACTCGATACCAGCGTAATTATCGACGGAAGGATAGCGGATATTATCGACACGAATTTTATCGAGGGAGTGCTCGTTGTGCCGAAGTTTGTTTTAGACGAACTTCAGCAGATCGCCGATTCGTCGGATTCGATGAAGCGCTCCAGGGGACGCCGCGGGCTTGACGTGCTTAACAGGCTGAAAAAAGACCGGAACACACTTTTGCGTATAACCGATCAGGATTTTCCCGAGATTCCGGATGTGGACTCCAAACTGGTCAAGCTCGGCAAGGTGCTCGATGCAAAGGTGATCACCAATGATTTCAACCTGAACAAGGTTGCCGAGATACAGGGTGTAACCGTTCTCAATATCAACCTCCTCGCCAATGCCCTGAAACCTGTAGTCCTTCCCGGAGAACGGATGAAGATTGTGATAATCAAGGAGGGGAAGGACCCCGGTCAGGGGATCGGGTATCTCGATGACGGAACTATGGTCGTGATTGATTCGGGTAAGAAGTTCGTTGGTGAAGAGGTATTTGTGACGGTTACCAGTGTTCTGCAGACACCTGCCGGAAGGATGATCTTTGCCAGGTATGAGCGCGACTGACCTCTACGTTGTTAGCACCCCTATCGGAAACCTCAAAGATATTACTCTGCGCGCGTTGGAAATACTGAGGGATGTCGATTATATTGCCTGTGAAGACACACGGGTAACATTAAAGCTGCTCAACAGATACGATATTAAAAAGCCTCTAATTTCCTTCCATTCGAAAAGCAAGCCTGAAATACTGAATCGCATTCGAAGAATCATTGCAGAAGGACAATCCGTTGCCTATGTAACGGACAGTGGAACACCGCTTGTGTCCGACCCGGGGGGTATTCTCGTACGCAGTATCGTTGAAGACGGCGGCGAGGTTGTTCCCATTCCGGGCCCGTCTGCGGTTCACGCTGCACTCGTGGCTTCGGGTATGCAGTTTTCTGAATACACCTTTATAGGCTTTACCTCGAATAAAAGTGCGCGACGAAGAAAAAAGTTTGCAGGGCTCGCAGGCAGTGTGTTCGTGTTTTACGAATCCCCGCACCGGATAATCGGTTTTCTGATTGATGTGTATGAGGTTCTCGGAGATATTCCCTGCGCCGTATCAAGGGAAATTACAAAGAAGTTTGAAACTCATTACAGGGGACGTGTTTCAGAGGTTTCACAGCGTATAGAAAAAGAGGGTCCTCGTGGTGAGTATACCGTTATTCTCGATACAAGAAAACAAGAATAACGCTTAAAAAAAAGTGTTCCGGTGCAACCGAATATGTACTATACTGTACTATAGTCCTGTTGTGCGACGCTAAATAATATTTGTGTTGGGGGCCCTATTTGCTTAAGTAATGAGATTTTCTTTCCGATATATCTTATGTCGAAGGAGTGCGGATAAATGACGATAGATAAGATTGGTCCACTAAACAAAATCCTGAAAACCCAGGGTGATGTGAAAGTCAAGAAGAGTGAAAAGACCGCGAAAAAAGACAGGGTCGAGCTTTCTCCTGAAGCGAAGAAGATGGCCGAACTTTCACAGCTCGAGGCAAAGGTTAAGGCCGCTCCCGATATTCGAAAGGAACTCACTGCTGGGAAGATAAAGGAACTCAGGGACAAGCTTCAGAATCCCGATGAGTATCTGACCAGGGAGATAGCCGAAAAGATTGCCGAAAAGGTAGCGGAATCTTTCGGAATAAAGTCCTAGGACACCATTCTATCGATCGTGTATACACACATACAGGGTAATCAGGCGGAGGGATACTCCGTCTTTTTTATTGTTATCATGATCGGAGGTGTAATTGCTTGAGTTTCTTCGAGTTCACAATACCGACGAAGGTTGAATTCGGTATAGATGCTCTTGCACGGCTCGGGTATTTCGCCGCCTCTCTCGGTGACAGGGCTCTCGTCGTGTCCGAAAACGTGCAGAACAGGGCCGGGAATCTGCAGAATATTGAAAACATACTGAAGGGAAAAAAAATCGAGGCCATCCTTTATGATGGCATATCACCGAATGCGGACACCCAGGTGATCGACGAGGTAGCTCTGATTGCACGAAAATCGCGGGCGAATATTATTATCGGCGTTGGCGGTGCGCGTACATGCAATATCGCAAAACTCGTTGCGTTCCTCTGCAGTAACGAAGGGGATGTATCCGACTATATTCATGGCCGGAACGGCAATGGCAGGAGGGTGCCGTTTATCGAGATTCCCACGATTTTTCGGGAAGTTTTTGCCCTGACGAACAGTGTATTCGTGACCGACGCCTATGATCTGACAAACAGGGTGCTCTCCCTGCAAGGCCTCGGCACCGACGTACTTGTAGACGACCCTGCTCTGATGGCAGACATACCGATCGATACCGCCGTGTACACGGCATTCGATATTATATCGCTTTCCACCGAAGGGTATATTTCTTTGAAGGCGATTCCCCTTGTCGAACCGATTCTTTTAAGAGGAATCGAAATTGTCTACTATAATCTTGGGAGTTATATACAAAACCCGGTTGATGTAACGGTGCGTGAAAAGCTCTGCACCGCCGGGCTTTTCACTGCAATCGCCAATATTATTACCGGGTTTGGTGCCGGCTTCGCGCTTGCCATGGGAATGAACGGCAAAAACCGGACTTCAAAGTCGATCATGTCCTCACTGCTTCTCACAACGATGATGGGGTACAATCAGTCTGCCTCCGCGTCCCGCCTTGCCAAAATCGCGAGGGTGATGGGCAAAGACACCTCTCAGGTGCCCGAGGCGGAAGCTGCCGGCCTTGCAATTGAGGCTGTTGATGATTTCAGGAAGAATCTCGGGGTTCAGCTCGTTACGCGGATCAAAGACCTAGGGCTTGAAAAAGACGATCTTGCCGAGGCTGCCGAGGTGGCTATACGCTTTGAAGACATAAACAACATGCCGCGGAAGGCATCATTCGAAAACCTCATGGAAATGCTGGAGAAGGTGTACTGAGAAAATTAATTCGGCAAACGACGGTATAAAAAAGTTGTCACCCCCTGGATTTTTTATATTCTCCATACCACTGCACACAGCGCTTTAGCCCCTCTTCGGTTGTAAAAAGCGGCCTGTACCCCAGAACCTTTTTCGCCCTGTCGATGCTGAAGCTGTAGTCTTTTGTCACCTGGGCGATTCTGTACGGGGTGACGAGCGGTGGTTTAGAAGAGTGAAAGAGTCTGAATAACGCGTCAAGCAAGAGGGAAAGCCCGTACAGAGGTGTTGCGGGAACGGATACGGAGGGAGGCCGGCTGCCGAGCTCCCGGGCCATCATTCCCAGAAATTCGCGCCACTGTATATCATGCCCGTCGCTGATATTGAATGCCTCTCCGATCCCCTTCTCAGTTTCCATGCAGAGAGAAACCGCATGCACCAGGTTTTGAACGAAACATGGTGAGGTAAGTGCCCTTCCGCCTCTGGGAAAACCTGAAAGCCCCCTGTCGATTGCCTGCAGAAAGGGAAGTGTACTGGTCGTATCCTGGGGCCCGAAAACATTCGAAGGCCTGAGAACAAAAAGCTCTATGTTATCGCAGTACTGAAATAATTTTTCCTCCGCCATTGTCTTTGTTATACAGTAATTATTTTTGAAGGGCCTTCGCTCGTGTCTTTCATCAATATTGATATGCCCCGTAAAGCCGTATACCACAGTGGAGCTCAAATGGATAAACCTTCTAACACCGCTTTTAACCGCGGCCTCCATCAGATTGAGCGTTCCCCGGACGTTTGTCTGATAGAAATTCTCGTAGTTTCCCCAGTCGCTTGCGCGGGCTGCTGTGTGGATTACTGCATCGAATTCCGAAAGAACATCATCGAGCCTGTCCTCAAGAGTCGCAGTGATCAGGGGGTACTCCTTGTCATTGAGGCGAAAGAGCCGAGAGCCCTTTCTAACCATTCCGACGGCGCTGTACCCGGGTCTTTCGATTAGGTTTTTGAGCAGGTGGCTTCCGATAAAACCGTTTGCCCCGGTGATGAGAACTTTCATCTTTAAGCCCGTTCCCTGAGATGTTTCCTGATAACAGCCATAACTGGTGTACAATATTTTAATCTCATGGTATTATTGTAAAAAAGCAATGAAATTTCTCCCGTTTTTTTTGAAAATGACGTGAATATTCCGTAGATTTTGTACAGGAGGTGGATTCAGAATGTCAGAGCTTCACATTGAACCGGTTGAAAACGGGGCCGACATGAAACGGTTTTTTAATCTTCCGAAAAAGCTCTATGCCGAAGATCCATGTTATATCGAACCTCTTCGCTCGGAGCTGAAGAAGCAGTTCAGCAGCAGGAAGAACCCCTTTTTCCAGCACGCTGATATACAGTCGTTTCTTGCGTCCAGGGGCTCTCGGTTCGTTGGAAGGATAATCGCTATTGAGAACAGGCTGTACAATGAGTTCCACCATGACAGGTCGGGTTTCTTCGGTTTCTTCGAGTGCGCCGATGATGCAGAGGCCTCTGCCGGCCTTCTTCATGAAGCCGAAAACTGGGTAAAAGATCGGGGGCTCGACACCATCATCGGGCCGATGAGCTTCAGTACAAACGATATCTCGCCAGGCGTGCTGATCAGCGGGTTTGAGTATCCTCCGTATTTAGATATGTCGCATGCCCTTCCCTACTATGACGGTCTTATCGAAGGCGCGGGGTTTAAAAAAGCCATGGATACACTCGCCTTCAAAATTCCGATCCATCAGGAGCTCGATCCCAGAATCGTCAAGCTTGCTGAGAGGGTGAGAACAAAAAACAAGGTCACAGTCCGCTACTTCGACGAGAAGCGCTTTGATGAGGATGTACAGATTCTTCGCGACATCTACAACAGCGCGTGGTCGGGAAACTGGGGGTTCGTTCCCATAACGGATGCGGAGTTCGACGAAGCGGCCAAAAACTTCAACCGGGTGCGGATAAAGGAGCTTGCACTCATCGCCGAGGTAGACGGCGAACCGGCGGCCTTCTCCCTGGTGCTGCCGAATATCAACGAGGCGCTCATCCATATGAACGGACGGCTCTTTCCCTTTGGTGTATTCAAGTTTTTATACTGGCAGAAGAAAATAAAGGGGCTTCGGCTTTTGATACTCGGCATCAAACCTGAGCACAGGAAACGGGGTATCGATGTTATGCTGTACTACCATAACATGACCGAGGGGATGAAGCTCGGGTATACGGAGGGGGAGCTCTCCTGGGTGCTCGAAACGAACACTCCAGTTATCAACGCCGCACGGCTCGTAAGGGGTGAGGAGTACAAGCGCTACAGGATATACCGGAAGAAGCTCTAGTACTAGGCAGGCGAACGCAACATTCGTCTGTAATTCTCGGTGAAAGTTTATTAATGTATAGAATTCAACGGCAATCCGGAAAGAAAGCGGGTGTTTTTGCCGAAAACATGATAAGTTCCCCCGGGGATTGTACTATCATGAACCTTCCGATTCATCATTCAGCACATTACGCACCTTTACAAGAAGCTCGCGGGGGTTGAACGGCTTCTAAAATCCTGGGAAGAATTATGAGGTTTCTTCAATTGACATTTTACCGGTTAGGGCGTAAATTTTTAAAATGATTAATTATAAAGAGATAATTGAGTGTATCTATCGGTTTTTCCCCAAAATACAGGCTATTTATCTTTTCGGGTCCTTTGCGGATGGTTCTGAGCAGTTCAGCAGTGATGTGGACCTGGCTATACTGCTGCCTCAGGAGTTGGTGCGGGAATTGACGGCTGTTCAAAAATTGGAACTGAGCAATGCATTGAGCCCTCTCCTGCATCGAGATGCTGATATTGTCAACCTAAGAGAAGTGTCAACAGTATTCCAGAAAGAGATCATCTGTTATGGGGAACGGATTTATTGTTCAGATCCAGATGCGGCAGATGAATTTGAAATGCTTACTCTGTCTTTTTATCAGAAATTGAATAGCGAAAGACGAGATATTCTGGAAAACGGACTGAAAACAGGTGTTTTTTTTGCCTATGAATGACGTACTGATCAATAAGAAGGCGAGCATAGAGCGCTGTATTGCTCAAGTCAACAAGTATTATAATCTGTCTGCTGACATACCTTTTGTTGAAGATCACCTCAGGCAGGATGCGGTCTCCATGAATCTTCAAAGAGCCTGTGAGCAGGCTATTGATATGGCCAATCTTATTATTAGAAGAAAGAAGCTGGGAGTCCCGCAGGCGAGTAGAGACAGTTTCGATCTCCTTCAACAGGCTGGATTGATCAATAAGAATCTCTGTGAAAGAATGAAGAATATGGTGGGTTTCCGGAATTTGCTTGTACATGCGTATCAGAGAGTTGAGATTGTAGTACTGGAAGATGTTATCCAGCATCATTTAAAGGATCTCACAGAATTTGCCGGCCAGATCCTGGAAAAAAACTCCTAAGCGGTAAAATTTTTATAATTTTTAACGCTTACACCGGTGCGTACGCGTAAATCCATGGATGGATAGAACAGCAGGGCAAGCCCGTAAAAACAAACCGCAGCCATTCCGGTTACAATGAAACCGATATTTGATGCGGCGAGTACCACTCCGGTCGAAGCAATAACTGAAAAGAATCCGTTGACTGACCAGGCCCACGGGAGTGAGTACGACGAATGTTCGCGAAGCTCAGAAAGGGCTGTGGGAAAGTAGAAGCCCATGAAAAAACCAGCCGGCGCCGTAAGCAGTACCGCCATACCAAGTTTTAACGCCATCGATGCACGGACAATCAATAAAAAGAGTCGGTCACTGAAAAAAAGTATGCAGAGGAAATACACGGAGATGAAAACGGTGATCCGCAGAAGTGCTGCGCGCCTCTGTTTTATTCTGAGCCTGTCTGCAAAAAAGCTGCCGGCTCCCGAAAAAACGAGGAGTGCGGCGATAATTGTCGAATTTGAATAGAGTGGGTTTGTGATGAATTTTAAAAATTTCTGCATCAGGAGTACCTCGATAAACATGTATCCGGCGGCGATGAGACTGAAGTACAGGACGACTTTCGACCCACCGGCTTCGATTTTGTGCCGCCTGAGTATCGGCGGGAGCAGGATAAACACAACGGCGATGGCAACCGTTGCAATGAATGTGGCAAAAAGCACTATATACCCGCCTTCAACCACGAAGAGCCACTTTTTCCCCGTGGTTTTAAACAGGTGGGGGATTGTGCCCGGCCGGAAGAAGTATGAAAAATAGGGCTTTGTATCGGTCGGCGGCCTGATGTTGAAGAGGTAGCTCCTTATAAAACGCCGGTTCTCTGTAATAATACGGCCGGCATTTTTGTAGTAGGCAGCATCCTGCACGATATTGAACCTGTTCGCCTCCTCCGGTTTCATGCCCGGGTAGTAGACGAGATCGAAAAACATCCTTTTGCAGAATGACTTGATATTTTTGATTTCCAAACCGGTAAAAGGCTCCTTTTTCATCAGAACGTTTCCGAACTGCCAGCTTCTCAGGACAATCAGATTTTGGCCTGCATCAAGATGTTCTCTCATTAGAGCCTCTTTGGCGACTACGGTGAGCTTGAGGAGGTTTCTCGGCGGCTGTTTTAGGGGCAGGGTTGCCGACACAACACCTTTTTTGTCGATGCCGTTCAGGTAATCCCGGAATGCCTCAATGGTGAGCAGGTAGTTCGTGTCGGTGGAATAGATTCCGCCGACGGTCTGCATTGAACCTGCAGTCACCGGTATATCGATGATATCAAACCGCCCGGACGCGATCAGGCTCCGCGCATCTGTTTTTTCTATCGTGGTACTCGTATCATTGAAGAAATTATTATTGAACCCCGAAAATGCATCGGTCAGGATATCCGGCAGGAAGGGATTTTCCTCACACACGATTACCCGCCTGGCGCCGTTTATAAACGCCCTTTCCACCGGGATGCCGCCTCCCAGGCCTGCAATGAGGACGCGGGGGTTTTTATACAGTATGTACGCTGCAGTCTGCACCTGATAGCGGAGGTAATCCGGCAGGCGGTTGTCTGTGATGCTGTCCATCGCGGACAGGAGGTCTCCGTCTATAAAGAGGGCATGTTGTTCGGGGAGCCTGCCTTTAAAGCGATAGCTCAGCCCCGGCGCAATGCGAAGTTTTTTACTCTCCACAACATCGATGCTTCCGTACGGGCTTACCCGTGAATATACAATATGGGCATCAGGCAGGTTGAGGGCGAGCTGTTCACCCTTATAGGGGAGGACTCTAATCCCGCCCAGGAAAAAAAGTATAAGCCCGGCAACTGTGCACAAAACAGCCGCCGTAAAAAATACTGCGCGCTTCTGTCGGCGCTCACGGCGAATCATGCATGCAATGAGGCCGAAACTACCGAGGCTCAGGGAAACGGCGAGTATCTTCTCCGGCCTGAGCGCATACATCAGGAGAACGGTGATTGCGATTCCGAAGCTCGAGCCTGTGAGATTGAAAAAATATGCCCTGCCGCTTTTCATAACCAGAAAGGCGCAAATAACGGCTGCCGACCCTGCGGTGAAGGGCACCGCATAGAAGGTATACCTGAGGACAAGACGAATAATCTGGGAGCGGTCCCATACGATGACGAGCGGGTCGAAGCGTATCTTTGAGGAGAGGAAAAAACCCGCCCCGAGAAAAAAGATGAAGCCGCAACAAGCCCAGAAAAAGAGTTCCCCCTCCCTGTTACGCACCCTGTCTCTGAACAGACTGATAAGTGTCCCGCCTGTTCCAAAACCGGTGAGAGCAAGCGCTATCGCACCGTAGGTGAAATTTCCGAAACCCTCGACCTTCAGAACACGCATGAGAGAAATTTCTAGGGAGAGCAGGGCTGCAGAGATGAGAACGAGGGGGAGGGGGTGCACTGTTTTATTCATTCGGGTTTGTCGGTTTGATTGTCTTTCCGTGTAAAGGGTACAAAGGCTACCGGAAGCACGTCTCTGACCGTGATATTTCCATCTGCATCTTTCTTGACAAGTTTCAGCACCTGCGGGAAATACGGCTGGCCCACCGGGATGCACATGCGGCCCCCTTTCTTGAGCTGTGCGAGCAGGGGAGGGGGAATATGATCGGCTGCCGCTGTCACGATGATTGCGTCGAACGGCGCAGCCTCCTTCCAGCCGAAATAGCCGTCACCGATTCTCACATGGACGTTGTCGTATCCGAGTCGTTCAAGTCTCGCCCGTGCGCTTTTACCGAGAGGAGCTATGATTTCAACAGTGTAGACGGACTGTACGATTTCGGCAAGCACGGCAGCCTGGTACCCCGATCCTGTGCCGATTTCAAGAACAGTGTCGTTTTTGTCTACTTTGAGAAGCTCGGTCATCAGGGCTACGATATAGGGTTGCGAAATCGTCTGGCCGTACCCGATGGGCAGGGGAGTGTTTCTGTACGCCTGCTTTCTGTACCTCTCCGGCACGAATTCCTCACGGGGAACGCTAAGCATGCTCCGTATAACAACCTGATCACTGATTCCTTCATTCGCTATGTGCAGCTTTACGAGCCGCCTTCGCTGTGTTTTAAAATCAGTATCCTGCTGTGCTTTACACTCCTCTGCCGAAATAACTAATAGAATAAGAATTAAAAAATAAAAGACAGGCAGGATAATGCCCGTCCGGGGCCGGCATCTTCGATCTGGATACGGGAAGATGTTTTCTTGATGTATATTCATACCTGTTCTATACTGTACGCCTGATAACGGTAATGTCAAGCTGATATTATCCGGACAACCTTCGGCCTGGCGGTAAATATACATTGCGATCCGTGGGTATGTAATAGCGATGCAGTAAGGCATCTGAATATTTTAAAAGAGAAATTCGGATACTGGTTCGTAATTTCAATGGCTTTGGTGCGGGGGGGATATATATATGGATGCGATTGTTGTCGGAAGCGCGAATACCGACCTTATCATGCATGTCGACAGGCTGCCAGCCGAAGGCAACACCGCGGTCGGGGGCGGCTTCAAAAGCGGCCCGGGAGGTAAGGGGGCGAATCAGGCTGCCTGCCTCGCGCGGCTTGGCGTGAACACAACTTTGATCGCCCGTTTCGGGAACGATGGGTTTTCCAGCCTTCTCAGAGAGGAGATAGCCCGCCTCGGAGTCGACCTGTCCTCGGCCGTCATTGATGGGGAACGAAGCGGCGGAATCGTGTTCATTATCCTCGACAAACAGGGCAGCAATACAATGGTGGCGGATCTTGGGTCAAACCTGTTTCTCGATGAGGATGATATTACTCGTGCATCTAAGCTGTTCACGAATTCGAGGCTCCTGCTTCTTCAGCTTGAAGTATCGGACAGCGCAAACAACAGGGCAGCAGAGTATGCACGCGAGCACGGACTTAAAATTGTTCTCAACCCTGCGCCTATGCGGCCGTTCGATACATCCATATTGAAGGGCACCGATATAATAACGCCGAATATGCAGGAACTCGAAGCCCTTCTGCGTAATCTGAAGGGAAAACCGATGATCGGGTTCGAAGAAAAAGACCCGGTAAAAATAGCGGAGGCTGCACGGGAGCTTTTTGCATACGGTGTGCGGGAGATCGTCGTAACGCTCGGGAAGAGGGGAAGCCTCCTGGTGAAGGAAGATTTCTCCCTGCTATTTGGAACGTATCGGGTAAACCAGGTGGATGCGACTGCTGCGGGCGATTCTTTTACTGCAGCTCTTGCCTTTATGTATGCCAGTGGCAGCGATATAGCTGAATGCATTTCTTTCGCTTCTGCGGCTGCGGCGATTACCATAACGAGGGCCGGAGCCGTCTACTCACTTCCAACGCTGCGGGAGGTGAATGAGTTTGTGAGAAAAAATACATTAACAACATCAGAGTATTTTTCTTGACCATTCCAATTTTACGTTGTTACTTTACGGTGTTTGAAGGCGCGAATGACGAGTTTTCCGAATAGACAGGCAAAAGATGCCGGGTGTATTCAAAGCTGCAGTGACGAGAGGGTTTTTCAGCGAATCATTCGTTGACGTGAACACGATGCTGTGAGTGCGTATCAATGAACGGTTTCCGATGCAGTGTCTATTATCGGTGGAATTCGAAGTTCGCTCTTTTTTTATTAAAAGTGACGTATGTTTCTGATACGGGGTTTTCAATAACACCTGTATTAACCGTAAGAATACGTGTATTCTCCCGGTTAATACCTGTAATCTGGTGAGTGCCGGAATTCTTCTTAAATACAGGAGGGAGGGTTACTGTGATAAAGATAGAAAATGTCACAAAGATGTATGGATCCGCCACCGCTGTAAAGAATATCAGTTTTGAGGTGGAAAAGGGTGAGATACTCGGATTCCTCGGGCCGAATGGTGCCGGAAAAACCACGACCATGCGCATCATTACCGGGTATTTTCCGCCCACCGACGGAAACGCGTATGTAGCCGGGTACAGCGTTTTAGACGAACCGCTGGAGGTCAAGAAACGTATCGGGTACGTCCCGGAAACACCCGCCATGTACGGCGATATGAGAGTGCGTGAGTACATCAAATACATCGGGGCGATCAAAGGGGTGCCGAAATCCGAGCTTAACGGACGGATGGAGAAGGTTGCCGAGCAGTGCGCGCTCGGACAGGTCATGAAAAAAAATATCGGTGAATTGTCAAAGGGTTTCAGACAGCGTGTCGCATTAGGCCAGGCTCTTATCAATGATCCTCCTGTTCTCGTTCTGGATGAGCCGACGTCCGGTCTCGACCCGAAGCAGATCTACGAAATCAGAACCCTCATAAAGTCGATGGCCGGCGAACGGACGATTATCCTCTCTACGCATATTCTGCCGGAGGTTTCCATGACCTGCAGTAAGGTGGTGATCATCAACGAGGGGCAGATCATCGCGGTGGACAGCACGGACAACATCGGAGGAAGCCTCACCGAATCGCATCATGTCGAGATAAAAGTCGACGGCCCCGGCAGGCAGGTGCAGAAAAGCTTATCGGCACTGCAGGGTGTCAAGCATATTGAAACGAGCGGCGACGTATTTGTGATCGAAACAGAAAAGGAGAAGGACCTTCGTGCCCGGATAGCAAAGACTGTTGTCGAAGGCGGCTTCGGCCTGTTAGAGCTGAAATCGAGGGCCATGAGTCTCGAGGATGTCTTTCTCAAACTTGTGACAGAAGAGGAGGGGGTGCGGCAATGAGAAATATCGCTGAAATATACAAGAGGGAAGCACGTTTTTATTTCACCACACCGGTCGCGTACGTGGTCATCGTTATCTTCTCTGCGGTGTTCGGGTTTCTCTATTTCCGAAACCTCTCTTACTACTCCCAGCTCTCCTATCAGATGATGCAAAACCAGTACCCGCAGCGTATCGACCTGATACTCGGGATCTTCGCGCCGCTATTCAGCTCGAACAGTATAATATTTTTACTCGTCATACCGCCGCTTTCAATGCGGTTGTTCGCGGAAGAAAAGAAGTCGGGCACTATCGAGCTTCTGTTTACCTATCCAGTTAAAGATATTCATGTCGTAATCGGCAAATGGCTCGCAGCCATTACCATTCTGCTCGTCATGCTCATACTTACCCTTCCTGCGCCGTTTCTTGCCTTCAAGTTCGCGGGGTCGTCCGAATGGGGTCCCGTATTGTCGGGCTACCTGGGGATGTTTTTGATGGGTGTGTCTTTCCTTTCGCTTGGCGTTCTGATATCAGCTGTTTCGGAAAACCAGATCGTCGCGATTATCATCTCCTACGGTGCACTTCTGGGTTTCTGGTTTCTGGGATGGGCCGTTGATCCCAACTCACCAAAGAAGATCGGAAATGTGCTGAACGAGTTGAGTGTAATCAAACACCTGGATAATTTCATCAAGGGAGTCATCGATACGAAAGACGTTGCGTATTACGTTCTGTTTATCTTTGTTACCGTATTTTTGACAACCCGGGTGCTCGAATCCAAAAGGTGGAGGGGGTAATCATGCTGAAAAAAATCCAAAAATATCTATTCATAATTTCTCCAGTCCTCATTCTTATCAGTCTTTTCAACTACTACCTGTCCGGAAAATTCGGGCTTCTTTCACTGATAACACTTATTGTCGGACTTGGAGGCGGCATAATCTTTTTTGTCCTGTACTACGAAGAGGTGGTGCGGAAGATCACGAAACGAAAGGTAAAGTACGGGTTCAACAGTGCGATCATCACTATTGTTGTTCTTGCGCTCGTTGTCATTGTGTACCTTGTAACCATAGATAAGAACAAAAAGTTCGATTTGACTGCGGAAAAGAGGTTTACCCTCTCCGAACAGACACAGAAAATATTGAGCCGGCTCAATGGACCGGTCAATGCGTATGCCTTCTACTCAAAGCAGATGGACAAGCGGTCAGTCAGCGATCTTTTAGGACAGTACCACTACCTGGACAAGGACTTCAATTTCGAGGTGGTGGACCCCGATCTCAACCCCGGCATTGTGGAGAAGATGGGAGTCAAAGAGTACGGCGAATTACTCATTAAGTACGGAGGTAAGACAGAAAAGGCGAAGTCCGCTAACGAAGAGGGGATTACCAACGCACTCATCAAGCTTTCCCAGACATCCGTCAAAAAGGTTTACTTTATCAAGGGGCATGGTGAGAAGAGCATCGAGGATTACGGGAACAACGGCTATGACCGGATTTCCCAGGCGATAAAGGCCGAGAATTTCGAAGTCGACCAGATTCTGCTGCTGCGCGCTGAGAAGGTGCCGGATGATTGTTCTGTGCTCATCGCCGCGGGGCCGAAGAATGACTATGAGCAGCATGAGATCGATCTTATTGACCAGTATGTGCAGTCAGGCGGCAGGGTCTTATTCCTCCTCGATCCCGATGAGGGTCAGAATCACCTCAATAAGATTGCGCTCCTTCTCGAGAAGTACGGACTGCTTCTCGGAAACGACGTGATAATCGACCCACTGAGCCGTGTGCTTTCCGGGGATTATTTTATGCCGGTTATAAACGATTATACCTACAGCCCGATCACGAAGAACTTCAGTCTCGCAACCTTTTTAAGGGTAGCGCGAAGCATAGGTGTCAAGGACTCACCGGGTAAAAATATCATGACACGCATTGTTGCCCGGACCGGCGAATCGAGCTGGGCGGAAACCAACGTCAGAGACCTGTTTCAGAAACAAAAAGCAAAGTTTGATAAAGGCATCGATCAGAAAGGCCCGGTGAGCATTATGGCGTATGCGACCATTACTCTGAAAGATCAAAAATCGGCCGCTGCATCGTCAAAAGCTTCCGAAGGTACGGACACCGCTTCGGATAAAAATAAGGAAGCGATTGTGCTCGCTATCGGTGATTCCGATTTCATCTCCAATTCGATGTACCAGACACAGGGAAACAAAGACCTTTTTCTCAACACGCTGAATTATCTCTCAGACAGGGGCGAGCTTATTTCGGTGCGGCCCAAGCAGCAGGAATCGGTATACCTCACCATGACTGCCAAACAGGGTCGGACTGCGTTTTTTATTACAGTCCTGTTGATACCGCTTTTTGTTATAGCAATCGGGATATACACCACGGTGCAGAGGAGAGTGCGGTCATGAAGTTTTTCAGAAAGGCAATAATACTCGCTGTTATTGCCGCCCTCGCCGGGGTGGCATTCTGGTATTTTCAGGTCAAGGGGAAGCGGGAAAAGAAGGAGGCCGAGGCGAAGGAGGCCCTGCTTTTTAAGGAAACCGATAAAAAAATTTCAGACATCACTCTGACGAAAAAAGGGGGCCAACCGATCGTTTTAAAGCGTATTCCCGCAGAAGCAGTGCCTGCTGAAAAGAAATCCGGTGGGGAGGAAACCCAAAAAAAAGAGGGTTCGCAGCCTGCCGGGCAAAAGTCTGAAGGACAGAAACAAACCGGGAAGGACACAGAGAAAAAGAAAGAGGATAAGTGGATAATAACCTCTCCCGTGAAGACGGAGGGAGACGCGCTTGCCGTCGAAGCGTATACTGAAGTATTGAAGAAGGCAAAGCGGGATTCTGTCATATATGAGTCTGCGGAGAAACTCGATGAGTACGGCCTGAATGACCCGGAGTACTCGATTCGTTTCTCATACGAAGGTGGGGCCGAACAATACGGAATAGATTTCGGCAACCAGAGCCTTGACGGGAAGAAGGTATTTGCCCGTGTTGCCGGGCAGAATAAAATTATTGCTGTTGAGGCAGGTGTCAGGGACGGTCTGGAGAAGAAACTCATCGATCTGCGGGATAAATCAATCGCCCACTTCGAGAGTGAAGATCTGGACGCACTCTCGGTGATGTCTGCTGTTCAATTTATCATGTTAGAGAAGATAGGCGGCAAATGGTACCTGATGCCGAAAAAAATCAGGGCATCCGACGCACGTGTGGATATCCTGAAGGGAAATTTGCAGTGGGGCTCTTTTGTCGAGGTGGAGGAAGAAAAGGCGGATCCCCAGTCGCTTCACAAGTACGGCCTTGACAATCCGAGGGTAGTTGTGACCGCGAAATTCAAAGACCAGTCCGTGTACCTGCTCGCGGTCGGTAATCCGGAAACTGAGGGGAAAGCGCGGTTCTTCTATGCAACGAGGAGCACGGACAGTATGATCTTTAAGCTCCAGGCTGAAACCGTTAACAGGTTTCTGAGGACCGAGTTCGACATGAAAGACAGGAGCATTTTTAATTTCAAGCCGGAAGACGTGCAAGGCATAACCCTCAAATGGGACGACAAATCCTACGAGTTTTCACGGCAGGGGGATGACTGGAAGTTCTCTGATACTGGAGAGAAACTGGACCAGGGATACAAGATAGACAATATAGTCCGCGGCATAGCAACTGCCGAGTACGAGCAGAGAGAACCCATCAAAAAGGGAGATGCTGATTACAAGAAAACAGGCATCGCCAGTCCGAAGTACAACGTGGAGCTGAAGTTTGCTGATGGCAGAGCGCCGGTCACGGTTGTTTTAACCGAAAAGGACGAAAAGACGGGAAAGCTCTACCTCTCGCCGGATAGCGGTGAAACCGCGTACTATACAACCGGCTACTTTGTGTCGTATTTTCCCGAGTCGCGCAAAGACCTGATGGATTGAGCGGCCAACGTATATGCCTGCCTTATCAGCCGATTCATCCGTTTCCTGTTCATCCCATGCCCGCATGAGTTGAGCCATACAGCCATCCGGCACGATCCATAAAAGGGTGTTCGCGTATACTGCTCATCAATCAGCCTCATCAGCTTAAGATTCCTCTCACACATCCCTCTGTTCCTGTAGTAGAGTGTTGATCTGGGCAACCCAAAAAGCTCACACCGCCCGCACACCGATATCTGAGTGTTGCCAAACTCCACCCTCCACCTCTTCTCCTTAATAGTTAAGGCCAGATTTTTTTAACCAATCCAGTTCAACCTTCAGCTGACCGATCTCTTTGGACAATTCCCCCTAATGATATCGGCAAAATCAGAGCAGTAAGCAATCGAACTTGCAAACTGCTCCTCCTTTGGCCTCGGCGCTGCTGTGCTCACACGTGATATAGAGAGGGGTAAATTTATCGCCTCAAAACTCCTCGAGACAGGGTCATGTTTCGTAAATGATTTTGTGAATTCAGGCCCCCGTCTTCCCTTTGGAGGGATCAAGGAAAGCAGATATGGCCTGGAATTATCTCATTATGGGATAAGGAAGTTTGTTAATATCAAGACTGTATTCGTATAGTGAGTACTGATACATGGTAAATAATTTAAGATGAAAAACAATCAAGCACTTTTCTATTTATAGATTGAGCAATTCAAACCTTTCCCTTTTTGCTTTACAGATAGGGCATGTTTCAGGGGGTTGTTCTCTTGCACATAAATAACCGCATACTTTACATCTCCAGATTGGATATTTAAGATTATGAAATAAATCCCCTAAATCACTTTGATATCTTTTATCCCCCCTTTCCTCTTCCGGTGGTCTTCTTTCCTGAATTGGTGTAACTTTTTTATCCGCATTAACCACTTCATCAGATACATACAATCCGCAAAAACACATACCATATTCTGTCAAATCGGGATCCCTATAATCACATGGACATATAATATCTAGATCTCTTTCTTTTTTCCCTTCTGCCATTCTACATGGACATGACCAGTAGCCGTATCGTTTCTCATTTACAAGAATACCTTTTACTAAATCTTTCGTATCCTCAATACAAGGATTGAGATGATATCCTGAGGCTTCTGCTTCTTTATCTAATTTTTTGTATAAATTATCGATTTCTTTTGATGATACCTCTATTTCACTATCCAAGCTCCCTCCTTATCATTTCCTCACTATACATTGGAATACATTTTTTATCATTAATGACAATAAATGGATAAATCGCATGCTTCTTCCATTTTATGGCCTCTTTTTTTGCTTCCTCCTTATGATCTTGTGGCAATAGATCAACATCAACGTAATAATATTCAACGCCTATTTCATTAAGAAGCTTTTTTGTTTTATTACACCACATACATGTGCTTATTGCATATAGAACAACATCACCCTTGTTTTTCCCGTCAACATGTTTAAATTGCATAATTTTCCCCTTAAAACAGATGAGCTCTTATATTTATTAATAAATATAAGAGCTCAATGATGCCCTGCCGGAAAACGTTTAATTAATTTTTACAGTTTTGGCTTCTTTATATGGATTGGGGCAATTAAAAGGTACTTCAATATTTAACAGCCCATTTTCATATACCGCTTGTACATTTGAAGTATCAACATCGCATACAAATGAAAATTCATTATAATACTCGGCATCGCCCCTCTTCGCGATTAGGCGAAGAGAACTTTTAGTGAATTTAAGATCAATATCACTTTTCTTGATACCTGGCAGTTCATATGTTAGACGATATACATCCTCCTCTCCATCATCACAATCGCAACCGCAATCACAAGGATTGATCCAATATCTATTTTTTATAGCTTTTTCGGCCATGGTAACCTCCAATTTATTAAAAATTTATGCTTACTATCTTCATAAATTATAACAGTTAATTATTTATTGGTTTCTCATACACAGAAATCATTCTTTTTTATCCTTCCCTAATAATAACCTTAATCGCCGGAACTTTAGCAGTCAATATGAAATTATACCGTATTGGTTCACCGGGAATCGGAGTATACGGAGTCCTGAGTTAAGGCGGAATTCGTATTGTATTGTACCCGCAATTCCCGGGCACTTGCAAGCTTTTGTTCTCGTACTTCCAGTATCTCTCTATCCCTCCCAATCAATTTATCAAAGGGTGTTACATACCCGATTGTACTGTGTAGTCGTTTCTGGTTGTAGTACCAGATATACTCACTGATCTGCCTCTTGGCATCATCAGTGGACAAAAAGCTCTCTCTTCGATTCCAATAAACCCGGCCGGATATTGTCAAAACCTGTTAACCGCAAAGATCTGCTTAGGGGGTTCGTAAAGTCCCTTAAAAAACACCAACAAGGTAATGACAGCAGATATCTTGATCGTAGATGATGGTGTCATCACTCGAAAAATGATTAATTGATCTTCAAATCAAATCCAAGATAGTCGAGGTTTATTTGAAGGAACTACGCGAATCCTGACCCAGCCTAAGATGGGAACGAAGAATATTGTAAATATACCCAGGAGATTTCCACAATGAACAGCGTGAAAATCCTCATCACCGAGGACCGTACTATTGTGAAAAAGTGTCTGTGTTTCCTCCTCGAGAGTGAAACGGGCATAGATGTCGTTGGTGAAGCAGAGAACGGGAAAGAAGCGATTAAGATAGTCGAAGAGCAAAATCCCGACATCGTGGTGATGGATATCAGTATGCCTATCCTCAATGGCCTGGATGCTACCCGTCAGATTACGAGACGATTTCTAGAGGTGAAGGTATTGATTCTAACGATGCACACAAGTGAAGAATATATCTCAGAGATAATAAAGGCTGGGGCCTCAGGATATATCATAAAAGAGGCGGCACCCGAAGAGTTGATTTCAGCGATTCATGCTGTCTCTCGGGGGGAGGCATACCTCAGTTTTGCTGGTGGAAGATAATCCCAACGATGCCGAGCTTATCAAAAGAGCGCTGACGAAACATCATCTCTCGCAGATAATCGAACGCCCATCGACCGAGGTCGAGAAGGAGGTGCTGGATGGTTTCAAAGAGGCGGAAGGCGGCAAACGCTTTATTTCGTCTCCCACATTGAAGGGGATCGACCGGATACCGGTTTTTTATATCGGCATGCCGAGCAGAAACGGTCGATCGAACGTAGTTCTGGTCGGTGAAATAGGCCTTCGTTTTTTATGGCTGAAGGTGGACAAAATGGTTATCGGGCGTACCGGGCAGACTGTAATCGTGTCTTCAGGCGGTCTCATCATTGCCCACCTGGATCGCTCATATATAGATCGGAGTGTTGCGCCCGTGTTCCAATCGGCTCTTACCGGGAATGAGGGTGTGATGCAGTACCGCGACCCGGAAAGCGGCGACGTCAAATTTGCTTCATACGGCCCGGTGGGAAAACCATACAGCCTGACCGTTTTTATTTAGCAGAACAGCGAAGAAGTGTTTGCCTCCCTGAAGCGAATAAGGACCTATATGCTTTTCATACTCGCAGTTGCCCTCGGTTCTGCCGCTTCTAGGTATAAGCGGGTGGACTCAGGCGCTCAAAGAGGAGTATATCGAACGACTGGACGAGCAGGGATGTGTATACCTGGAACGCATCCTTTCTGAAACAGGACGAATGGGACAGCTCATCGACGACCTTCTCATGCTATTCCGTGTTTCTGAGGCAGAGATGGTGAGAGAAGAGGTCGATATCAGTGAACTGGTCGAGGGCGTAGTTGACCGGCTTGGTAAAATCGGTCAGGGTCGTCAAGTCGAGCTCAGCATACAGCCAGGCTTGAAGGCAATTGGTGGCCGATACCTTCTTGAGATACTGCTTTCCAATCTCCTTGAAAATGCCTGGAAATTCGCCAGGGGCAGGTCGCCTGCCTGTATCGAGTTCGGACAGACCGTTATTGATGAAGAACCGGTCTTTTTCACCCGGGACAATGGCGTCGGATTTGATATGCAGTGTCCCGGCAAGCTGTTCGGCGCCTTTCAGCGGCTGCACGTGAATTCGGAATTTCTCGGTACCGGTATCGGGCTGAGCATCGTCCAACACATCGTGCACCACCACAACGGCAGGGTATGGGCGGATGCCGCGGTAGACAGAGGTGCGACATTTTACTTTACGATTCAGGAGGAAACATGAGTTCAAAGATCATTCTTCTCGCTGAAGGCAACGTCAGTGATATCGAGCTTACCAGGCGCGCACTTTCGAAGAGTCACATCACCAACGAGCTCGTTGTAGTAGAGGACGGCCAGGAGGCGCTGGATTATCTATTCGGCACGGGTGAGCAAGTGGACTGGAAAAAATCACCGCTTCCTACCCTGGTTCTGCTCGACCTTAAGCTCCCCAAAATCGACGGCCTCGAGGTCCTTCGGCGAATTCGACAGATTCCACGCACGAGGAGGCTCCCGATTGTTATTCTCACCTCGTCGCGGGAAGAACAGGATGTGGCCGAAAGCTATGGCCTCGGGGCAAACAGCTATATACGAAAAACGGTTGACTTTTCACAGTTCGTAAACTCGATTAAACAACTCGGCCTCTACTGGCTGGTCATCAATGAACCTCCGCCCCCTCCCAGAGGGTGAAGATTTGCATTTTACAATTTCCTGCTTCATGCATATTTTAAATATTAAAAATAACCGACTGAAAACCTAAAGCGGAGATAAATATGAAAAGTATCGATGTACTGCCCTGCGACGAGCGTGAAACGAAGATATCCTTTC
>CAYSRJ010000022.1:0-2525 GCA_964433545.1 uncultured Spirochaetota bacterium
GGGATACATCCCCTTGGGATACATCCCCTTGGGATACATCCCCCCGGGACGGGGTATCAAACAGTAACTTGCTCGAAGTAATATAGAAACACAATACTCAAACTACAAGCACGGCAGCGCCTTTACATCTTTATTCCAGGTTTGCATGACGCTGCATCAATTTTGCGAAGTCTATTTTCATTTTTTTTAAAAGCATGAGTATAATCGTTTCGCAAAATATCAGCAGAGCCTGCTCGAAAAGGGAGCCTTTCGGCTGAATCGAATCGACCCCTGCCTTTTCTAACACTTTTGCCGTGGTAGCGGGAATCGTTATGACCTCATCAGCGTACACTCCTATCGAAGACTGAGAAAATATTGTAATAAGCACGAGGTGCGCTCCGATCTGCTTCGCTTTTTTCGCCATAACAAGAAGGCTCTCTGTCTCCCCTGACCCGGAGCCTATGACAAGCAGATCCCCCTCTTCAACAGCAGGGGTCAGGGTTTCCCCGACAACGTGGGACTCAAAGCCCATATGCATCAATCTCATGGCAAAAGCCCGCAACATCAAGCCCGACCTGCCCGCACCTGCAACAAACACTTTTTTTGATCTTAGAATTCTATCAGCGAGCCGGTCGGCTTTTTGGTCTGAAACTCCTGCTGCCGTCTTTCCGATTTCTTCAGCAATCTTTCTCATATATTCCGATGCTTTCATATCTTTTGATTTCACCCCCGGGTCATGATATTCTTCAAAGCACGGGCGGCCTGAAGCGGGTCTTTGCTTCCCACGATCCAGCTGCCGACAATTAGTATCTCCGGTTTTTCCTTTACAATATATGCTGCATTTCGATCGTTGATCCCGCCTGCAATCGCGATTTTTGCATTTCTGACAACCCCTTTCACCTGCTTGAGCTGTTCAAGGGGCGGTCCCTCTAGAGATTTGACATCAAAAGCGGTGTGAAGACACAGGTACGCGACACCAAGAGTATCGAGCTCTGCAGCCCTTTCAATAACTCTGTCTACATTGATCATATCAACCATAATCGATCTGCCATACTTCTCCGCTTTGTCAACCGCTGTTTTAATTGTAATAATATCGGAAACGCCAAGTACTGTTACAATATCAGCACCTGCCTCGAACGCAATCTGCGACTCGTATTCCGCACCGTCAACGATCTTTACATCTGCGAGGAATGTCAAATCAGGAAAAGTGTCTTTCAATTTTGCAACTGCACCTATGCCCTCCCTGATAATGAAAGGTGTACCCACTTCAGCAATATCGATAACATCTTTTACCGTATAAAGAAGGCTTTCCGCATCCCGGAAACTTATACTGTCCAGTGCCAGTTGAAGCAGCATATCGATCTCCTTTATTTTTAGGCTCTGAACAACACACAGTGCATTAACAGCATCCTACCGATTATAACACAAAAAAAACAGTACGCATATTCCGATTTTAAGTGCGCCTTTTTAACAGAGTTCTGTAAAACCGGTTTTTGTAGTATACTGAATGCGCTGCGGATACCGGCAAAGAATAACGAACCCTGATATTCATAGCCGGTAAGATGACAGCGGAACCGGGAACGTAAAATGAAGGCACTGGGATTCGGAGCTGTTTTATGGGATGAGATCGATGGCCGCCTGAATATCGGGGGTGCGGTTTTCAACCTCATTGCGCATTTGAAAATGCTCGGTGCAGAATGCCATTTTATCACCGCCGTCGGAAACGATAAACCGGGGGATAGAGCATTCGATATCATGCGGTCCAAAAAAATCCATACCGATTTCGTCAAAAGGGTGGACATACCCACCTGTATTGTCAGTGTGGAGGTCGATGAAAACGGTGCTCCCTCGTATTCAATAGATGACTTCACATCATGGGATACCACTCGTGTGCACCGCGCAGATGTCGCACGCATCAATAAGATCGGATTTAACTACTTCTGCTTTGGAACGATCGAACAGAGAAACCCGGTTTCCCGCTCAAGCCTCCGGAAAATCCTGCAAAAATGCACATTCGGTCATGTCTTTTTCGATATGAACCTCAGGCTCGACTACTATGACAGAGAGACTCTCGAGTATTCAATGCAGCAGTGCACTATTTTGAAAATGAATGAATATGAAACAGGGATTGTCAAAAAACTTTTCGGATACCGTGAACCCGGGTACAGAGAATTAACCCGAAAATTGAGGCATGATTTTAACATTGACACACTCTGTATAACCGGAGGCGCCGAGGGGGCGTATATCTCATCCGATGAAGGTTTTGATTTCTGCCCCGGATATTCGGTCCCGATTGCCGATACAGTCGGTGCCGGCGATGCGTTTTCAGCAGCTCTACTATACAAACACTACGAGGATATCTCTCCAAAAAATGCCTGCGATTTTGCATGCAGGCTGGGTGCCTTTGTCGCATCGCGGAGAGGAGCTGTGCCCGAGTACAGTATTGCCGATATAGACCGGACTCTCTCACAGTGAATATCAGCATATATGTTTAATCCATAAACTATCGCACAATTTCATCGTTCAAATATGGTTTTATCCATTTG
>CAYSRJ010000022.1:2625-10810 GCA_964433545.1 uncultured Spirochaetota bacterium
TTTGTAAAATTTTTTCTACAGGAAGCGCTTAGTGACTTGACAAAATTCGGCTGAATAGCATAATGGAATATAGTGCCGCCGTCAAGCGGCATTTTCCGTAAGGAAGAAAAATGATATCGGTGTATGGAGTAAAGAGAAAAAATCCGGCACGATCCGCTGCAGTTTACTGCATACTCATTTTGTTTACCATCTGGACTCTGGTGCCGGTTATATGGGCCGGCATTACCGCCTTCAAGGAACCGGGAGACTCCCTTAAGCCCACGTTCATTCCCTTCAAACAGTTCAAACCCACACTCTATGCGTGGAATGAAGCATTCGTGACACAGGGTGACAGAACACTGAAATCGATTAAAAACAGCATTATCATCTCAACAGTTTCAAGCGCAGCCTCGTTATTGCTCGGCGCACTTGCAGGCTACTCCCTCGCACGTTTTCGGTTCAAGCGGTGGAAAAACAAAGACATCGCGCTCTGGATACTTTCCAACAGGATGTTTCCTCCGGTCGCTGTTCTGATTCCCTACTTTTTAATCATGCAGAAACTCCACCTTCTCGATCATATACTCGCTATTATCATAATACACATCACAATGAATTTGCCCCTGGCGGTATGGCTGATGCTCGATTTTTTTACTGATCTTCCAAAGAGCATAGAGGAAGCGGCGATGATAGACGGGTGCGGGCATTTCAGGGCTTTTTTCAGAATCGCTGTTCCCATTGCAGCACCCGGGCTTGTGGCAGTATACGTTCTCTCGTTTATATTTTCATGGAATGAATTTCTCTTTATTATAATATTCGGGTATCAAAACGCCATGACGCTCCCGGTTATGATAGCCGGCGCCTTAACTGTTGTGGGCATCTATTTCTATCGAATTGCAGCGCTTTCACTGCTTGCCATTATTCCACCTGTTGTTCTTGCGCTTGTGCTTTCACGGTACCTGGTGAGAGGGCTTACAATGGGCGCCATCAAGGAATAAGTCGATGAGTGCAGAAATTTTTCTTGACAAAAAAAAGTGGTCGTTTACACTATTATATAAACGTTTGCGAAAACGTTTATATGAAAAACAGGCTAGTTGATTTCTTGATCCTAACTTTATAGCCTTGCGTATGAGCTGGTGTAATGAAAAAGTATTGGTATAACCTTCTGGCTTCGGAAAAACACACGCATCTCATTTAATAGTAATAGTGCGAGTAGTCTTTTCAGCCACTTGCATCAGCAAAGAGAACAGATTCTTGAAGAAAGGAGGCGATAAAACTAAAAAAGAATAAACCATTTTGAAAGAAATCTACTAAGGAGGCAACAGCATGAAAAAATCAGTATTTTTATCAGCATCTATTGTTGCACTGGCGATTGTATTTTCATTCAGCATGGCATTTGCAGGAGGCGGAGGCAAAGCGGCGGAAAAAGAAGCTGCGCCTGCGGCAGCAGAAAAGCCTGCAGAGGTTGATTTAACCGTGCCGATCACCGTACTGGTCACAGACCCGCATATCCAGGTTGTCGACACCTGGAAACCGTTCTGGGAAAAGCAGACGGGCGGTAAGATCAACATAATCCTCGTGCCTTATGCAACACTTGAAGAAAAGATGTGGATCGAATTCAGGACCAACGCCGGCTCTTTCGATCTTGCCTGTATTCCAGTAACATGGAAGGGGGATGTAATGGGCGGCGGCCATGTGGAAAGCCTTGAGCCCTATATGCAGAAGTACGGCTATCCGGACTGGAATGACGTCATGCCCGCGATTCAGACAATCGTAAAGTGGCAGGGCAAGATCATGGCATTTCCGTACGACGGTGATAACCATATGACCTACTATAGAAAGGATGCACTGGAAGTTCCGGAATACCAGAACCGTTTCAAAGAAAAGTACGGCTACTTGTACCATCTTCCCCCGGCAAACTGGAGCGAGATAAGGGACATTGCCGAATTCTTCAACGGATGGGACTGGGACAAAGACGGTGAGATCGAGTACGGGGTCGAGTACATCGCCCAGCAGAACACCCAGGCCGTGTGGTCCTATCTCGATGCCGTTGCACAGTACACGACGATCGCAGGCACCCCATCGAACTACACGAGCAACATGTTTTTCGATGCGGATACGATGGATCCCCTCTGCAAATCTCCCGGATGGGTCGAGGCAATGAAAATGATGTACGAGCTTACCAAGTTCGCGCCTCCCGGACTGCTCGGGTATGGATACTCAGAGCTCCGGCAGGCCTTTGTATCGGGGAATGCCGCTATTGCATTTGACTGGGGTGACATAGGCATTCAGGAGCAGTACCCCGACAAGTTCGGAAGCAAGGTGAAAGGCAAGCTTGGATACGGCCCGCTTCCCGGTGCGAAAAAATACTACGATAGAAAAACGAACCAATGGGTTGAAAAACAGCATGTCGTCAATTTCCTCGATTTCGGAGGATGGGTGTGGGTTATACCGAAGAGCGCAAAACACAAAGATGCAGCCTATGAACTAGGTGTATACATAACAAACCCGGAGCACAGCCTGCTGGATGTGTGCGGAATTCACGGTTATACAGGGGCGAACCCATGGAGAAGATCACATTTTACAACTCCCGAAATCTGGGTCAGAGGCGGCTGGGGTGAAGAATCTGTCAAAGCCTATCTGAAGGCCATCTCCGATATTCTTCAGGACCCCAATGCAGTCACCGACCTGATGGTGCCGGGCGCCTCGGAGTACTACAACTCGATTGATACACAGTTTAACAAAGTACTGTCCGGTTCAATAACTCCCGAAAAGGGCTGTGAGCTCATTTACAACGACTGGAAGAGAATTACAGAGGAGAGAGGAGTCGAGGAGCAGAAAAAATATTATAGAGGCTCACTTGGTTTAAAGTAGTTTTTCTGTAAACCGTACAATTAAATGATACTTTGATTGTATACGTAATTTAAGTAAAAGGTGCAGGACATTACAAATGCCACTGCACCTTTTAAAACATAGTTGTATAATCTGCGGTCGAAGGGTACACTTGACTCTACCTTATGAGAGTTCCTAGACGGATAGCTGGATCCACCGCATCTGCCTATAAAATTATTCGAGGGCAGGTTTTTTTCGGTGGATATAGAAAATATCTTCATTAATAAAAGGAATAATAAATGCCTGGTCATCTTACATCCAGAAAAACGGTGAAGTGGGGGTTTCTGATACCGGCTCTTGGGTACCTTGCACTGATGGCAATTCTGCCGCTTGTGTGGACATTGACACTCTCCCTCATGAAATGGAATGCCAACATAATGCCGAAACCGGTATGGGTCGGGTTGAATAATTACAAGTACTTCCTGTTCGAGGACCCGCGTTTCTGGCATGACCTGGGCTTCACGGTGATGTATGTCAGTCTCAGCGTATCAGCAGAACTTGTTATCGGGCTCGCACTGGCGTGGATGCTGAGTCAGCGTTTCAAGGGCAAGAACTTCTTCAGAGTCGTGTATCTCATACCCATGGCTTGTCCGCCTATAGCGGTTGCGTTTTTATGGAGGATGATGCTCCATCCCGATATAGGGGTATTGAACTCGATGCTGAAGCTTATAGGATTGAACGGGGTCAAGTGGACAACGGATGCCAGGATTGCGCCGTTTACTTTAATCATGGTGGATGTCTGGGAGTGGACGCCTTTTATGTTTCTGGCTCTTCTCGCGGCCTTTCAATCGTTGCCGATAGAGTTATACCAGGCTGCTGCTGTAGACGGGGCGAACGCATGGCAGATGTTTGTGAGCCTGACATTGCCGCTGATTACACCGGTCATCGTAACAATATCACTTATACGGGCCATCGACGCATTCAAGCTGTTCGAACTTGTATTCGGCATAACAGGGGCCGGTCCCGGGGGCGCAACCGAGTCGCTCTCCTACTATACGTATCTAATAGGCATGAAATGGTTCAAGCTGGGAAGGGGTTCAGCAATTTCGTGGCTTTTTGTGATCGTACTGCTGATTCTTGCAATGATACTGATTTCACGTTTTAAAAAACAGAGAACATAACAGGAGCCCGTATGATTACCTCACACGGATTGGAGAGAAGGAAACCGCTTGGAGTGATGATTATCCTCATCATTCTCATTCTCTTTACCATTTGGACGCTCTTCCCGATCATCTGGGCGATCATTACTTCGTTCAAGGAACCGGGAGATTCATACAAGGCAACGTTCATTCCATTCAAACAGTTTAAACCGACAGTGTATGCATGGCACGATGCCTTCGTTACCACCAGGGACCGAACCCTCAGGTCACTCAGAAACAGCATTATAATCGCAACATTTTCAAGCGCAGCTTCACTCATGCTCGGCGCATTCGCGGGCTATTCACTTGCCCGGTATCAGTTCAAGAAGTGGAAGAACAAGGACATCGCCCTCTGGATACTTTCTCAGAGGATGTTTCCTCCAGTCGCGGTCCTTATCCCCTACTTCTTGATCATGCAGAAACTGCACCTTCTCGACAATGTGCTCGCAGTGATAATGGTTCATGTCACAATGAATCTGCCTCTGGCAGTGTGGCTGATGCTTGATTTTTTTGCCGACCTCCCCAAAGATATCGAAGAGGCTGCACTGATCGACGGGTGCGGGCATTTCATGGCGTTCTTCCGTATTGCCCTCCCTATCGCAGCGCCGGGACTTGTGGCTGTATACGTACTCTCTTTTATATTTTCATGGAATGAATTTCTCTTTGTTGTTGTATTCGGGTATCAAAACGCCATGACCCTCCCGGTCATGATAGCGGGCTCGCTCTCTACACGCGGGCTTGATTTCTGGAAGGTTGCCTCTCTGTCGATTCTTGCAATCATTCCTCCCGTCATACTGGCAACTATTCTATCGCGATATCTCGTGCGGGGGCTCACGATGGGCGCTATCAAGGAATAGAGCATTCACTCCTTTTTCGATTCTTTCCCATCCACATATCGTTCAAATGCCTCTTTTCCTTCCTCGTGCCAGAAGTCTCTGAAGTGCCGCCATTTTCTGGGACCTCCCTCCTCTTCACTGGCTCCTCCCCCTTCTTCAAAAATCCTGTGAAAATATCCGTGATCATCAAACCGGTCATGATTGTTGAATTTTCCGCTTGACCTATCTCTCCTGTGCCCGAACGTGCCGAAAATGAGTTTTGCCAGAATCACGATTCCAAATGCCTGCCAGTAGTTTATTTCGCCAATGTGGAATATCGCGGGCATAAGCCAGTTCCACAAAACCATCACAAGTGCCCCGAAAACCAGTGCAAACAGGGCTGCGGCAGCAATACCGAAAACAACCATACCTACAATTCGGAATCCCCGCGGAATCGAATGTTTCCAGCCGAATATACGATTTGATCGTGTTCTTGTCATGTTTATACCCCTCCTGCATTTTTAAATTCCTCGAGTACGGCTTTAAGCTTCTGAGTCGCCCGGTGTTTTCGTGACAGGAGCGTATTTACAGGCACATCCCATTCCTCCGCGAGCTCCCGGTACGAACGGCCCTCCAGCTCCGTCGCAGTAAATACATCCCTCATCCCTGGCTTCAGTTCATCAATGGCGACAAACAGCGCGGCGCGTAGAGCTTCTTTTTCCATCTCTGAATGAATAGTGGACCGGTCGTCTGCAAGATCATCCAGAAATGTTTTTCCTTCTGCCGTGTTTTGATCGAGGGAGAGCGTCTTTCTTTTTCTGCGGTAACTGTCGGTTATCCTGTTGTGAAGCGCGCGGTAAAAATAGGCCGCCAGATTTTCAATCGGAGCGGAAACATCAGCCCTGTCAAATACAGAGAGCGCAACATCCTGCACAATATCTTCTGAATCCATCAGGGCTGTCTCATCGATCCATTTTCGCACATAGGCGAGAAACCTCGCTCTTTCCCTCCTGAAGAACTCACCGATTCTTTTTCTCTGCATTGCCGCACTCATACTACTATTGACGCAGGGTACGCGATTTTATTGCACTGTTTTTCACTTACTTAACATTTTCGGGCTTCAAGCACAAATCTCTCGGGAGAAAATATAGGCAAGTGAACATTCAATCGTAAAAGGTTCAAACCAATAAATGCCTGATGGTGCACTTGTCTAATGGTTTTTACCTTAATTTCACAATATATAAAAGGCCATGGAAAAGTAAAAGAGCATTATATTTTGCAAATTCTGGTACCTGTGTCCTTGGTACAAAAGGGAAAGATATCGCTTTGCTAGACCAAAATTTTAATGGATAAAACCATACATATTAGCCGAGGCCTTTCAATTTTTCCGGGGTTGCTTCACCGATGAGAAGCTTGACGATGTTTTTATAGCCGATCTTGCGGTTCTCCCTAAAGAGCTGAGCAAACTTTTCGTACGCATCCGGAAATTGTTCTTTCAGTTTTTTAAGTGCGGCATCGATAGCCTTCAGTTCTTCAAGAGTTGCAATTGCAGGCATTTTCTACTCCTCGTTTTAGGTTTGTATTCTGAGTATATATTCAAACTTTAGAATATTCACTATAAAATGAACAGCCATGAGGGGAGATACAGCACAGAGTTACTCTGTACCATTGACAGTTTCTCCTACACTGCGCAGGAGGTCGGTGAGGGAGTAGGGTTTTTGAATGAACCGGTAACTCTTGTCATCTATAAGCTCCCAGTCGCCTTCCCTGTCAAGATATCCGCTTGTAAGGAGGACCTTCAAATCAGGTTTTTCGAGGAGGAGCGAACGGGCCAGTTCGATACCACTGCTGTCCGGAAGAACCACATCGGTGATGAGTATATCAATATTGTCTTTCTGTTTTTTAAAAATCTCAGCCGCCTCTTTTACCGTTTTTGCGGTAAAAACAGTATACCCGCTTTTTGAAAGCTGTGTTTTTACCAACCTGTAGATATCACTATCGTCCTCAACAAAAAGCACCCTTTCTCCCTTGCCGAGGATGGTTTCCCGGGTTCGTATTCTTTCATCTTCAGGTTCTTTTTCAAGAGAGCACACGGGCAGGTATATCTTGAAACTTGAACCTTTGCCCTGTTCGCTGTACACATTAATCCAGCCGCCATGATCTTTGACAATACTGTACACAAGAGAGAGACCGAGACCGGTTCCTTTCCCGCCTTTTTTTGTCGTAAAAAACGGTTCGGATAATTTCTGCGTTGTTTCCGGGTCCATTCCGGTCCCCGTGTCTTCAAAAATCATACAAACAAACTTTCCGGGCTTTGCATATTTGTATGATTTACAGTACTCCTCGTCAATATCCACCGCTGTCGTCTTGACCGTGAGCAACCCACCTTCCTGCATCGCATCACTTGCATTCACCGCCAGATTTGTAATAACCTGTTCGATCTGGCCGCGGTCCAGAGCAACCTGCGGGATATGTTCGTCGAGTTTCAGTTTCACACTTATATTTTCTCCGATTATTCTTTTGAGCATATTCACGAGTTCCCGTATGATCTTTGATAGATTATCAGACTTTTTCTCTATGGGTTTTTTTCGACTGAAGAAGAGCAGCTGCTGTGTAAGGTTCGCCGCTCTTTGAGCGGTGAGGAGGATCTGTTTAAGGCACTCTTCCTGATACGCACGGTTATCCGCCTGCAGGAGTGCGACCTCGGCATATCCATGGATTGCGGTAATGAGATTGTTGAAATCGTGTGCTATACCCCCCGCGAGAGTGCCAATATCCTCCATCTTCTGAGAGTGCATAAGCTGACCCTGTAGTTTTTTATTTTCGCACCGGGTGAGGATTTCTTCAGTTCTATCGGCAATCAAAAATATTATTCTATTTTTTTGCGGGCGGAAGGCAACTGTCTGAATATTCCTCTCAATTGCCTTTATGTGCCTTCTGACTGTAACCGGTTCTGCTGATATAAGACACTTCTGGGCAATAGATCGCAAAAGGGGCGAAAATTCCGGAAATACCTCATCGATTGTTCTGTTTATGTAATCTTCTTTCTGAAGACGAAAGATACGAAGGAATACAGGGTTAATATCGATAATGCGAAATAGGAGTGGGTCATTCCCTTTCTTTAATGGCACGCCTGCGAGAAGAAACCCAACCGGTAGGTGGGCTAAAAGCTGCCGGACTCCCCTATTTTCCCATATCAGATCATAATTATCAGGCATCACGTTCTCGTTCAAAATTCGTTCATTCGTCATTCGCAGTAATTGATCCATTCATGGTTCCCGGCCTATATAAAAACACCTTCACCGTAGTAATCTCAGGCGAATTCTGCACCCATATTCGTCCTTCCTTGACGATACCATCCCC
>CAYSRJ010000022.1:10910-55684 GCA_964433545.1 uncultured Spirochaetota bacterium
TCTCAGGTATTTGCTCTTGAGGCCCAGTAATGGGGAAAAAGGCACAGGGAGGGTTCTGTTTCAAGCACATCCCCCTCCCGGAATTCCTTTGGGTTCAGATGCCGCCGCCGCCGCCTTCACCAGCATAGGCTGTTCCATAATACTGAACTTCCGCTTTCTGTACATTGCCGAGAATCGGTACTGCGAAGAGCAGGCCCGCAAGAACCAGAGTGAGGGTAATGACAATCAGGATCTTTTTCATGGTAAAACTCCTTTAAATAAATTATTTTTTAATCGGGGTAATACCCCAATGAACACCCATACACTAATGCAGCACACAGTGAAAAGCATTTCCTTCTATTGAACTCGATGTTCAATGTTTTCAAGGTACACATCCATTCTTATCACTTTGAAACCGGTTTCACGCTCCCTTCAAACCGTATGACAGCACCGACTTCAGAAGATCTCCATTAACCGGATGGGGCATAACATACATCACCTTGTAGGGTCGAAGGGCGCGCTCCACCTCCGGCGAGTACTCTTTCATGATGATTATGACCTTAACCTCTTCATACCGTTCCCTCAAAAAGGGAAGAAACGCAATCATTGAAAATCCGGGTAGATCGACGTCTGAAATCAACACATGAATGTTGAATCGCTCGAATTTATTAATCAATGAGTGAAAATTACCAGCTTTGAGAACTCTGTACCCGTCCCGTGCGAGCATTCCCTTCAAAAAGTCAGTTTCCGTATCATCATTCAGAGCAAGAAGCACGGTTTTTTCCGATTGTCCGGCTACACCTTTCAGCAAGTTATACTCCTTTATCAGCTATATAGCTGCAAATTCCGTGCCTGCAATACCGTAGGATTAAACTTTCCATGTGTAGCCTGGATGTATGAAATTAAAAAGAGTTATAGAGATGATTCAAATGTTATACGGAAGGCTGCTTCAATCATCTAAAATGATTTATTCCTGAAACCGGAATAATTTCCGGAATCCGGACTGAACGTATTAGCCGGAGGTTATATCTATCACTGCCAGTTCGAGGTTTTGATGCCATACCGCCTTATTTTCTCATATAATGTTGTCTTTCCAATTCCAAGAAGCCGGGCAGCATCGAGCTTCCTCCCCTCTGTTGCCCGGAGAGCTTCAATAATCGCCTCTTTTTCGAGCTCATCAAGCGGTTTTAATAGAGAAGTGCTGTTCTCTGAGTTTTCAGCAGGATACCTGAGCTCATGCGGCAGATCGTAGGGCCGTATATATTCACTCGTACCGAGTGCAATCGCCTGCTGTATCACATTCTCAAGCTCGCGAATGTTCCCTCGCCAGGAATGGGAAAGCAGTATCTGAAGTGCCTTCTGAGATATACCGAGCACGCTCCGCTTTTCCGTATTGTACTTTTTAATGAAGTGATCGACAAGAGTCGGAATATCTTCAATCCGTTCACGGAGCGGAGGAACAGTAATCGGAATCACATGCAGGCGGTAGAAAAGATCTTCACGAAACATACCGTCTCTAACCGCCCTCTTAAGCTCTCTGTTTGTTGCGGTTATTATTCGCGCGTCAATCCTCTCGATTTTTGAGCTGCCGACGGGCCGGATTTCACGCTCCTGAATTGCCCTGAGCAGTTTTGCCTGCACCTGCATGGGTATTTCACTAATTTCGTCAAGAAACACGGTGCCTTTTCCTGCAAGTTTCAAAAGCCCGACTTTCTCATACTGCGCATCCGTGAATGCGCCTTTTACATGCCCGAAAAGTTCACTCTCGACAATACTGATCCCCAGCACACTGCATTCAATCGGGATAAAGGGTTCGGCTGCCCGTTCTCCGTAGAAATGTATGGCCTTCGCCACGAGCTCTTTTCCAACCCCGCTCTCGCCCATAATGAGGACTGTGTTATCCGAGCGGCACATAGCCTCGATTCTCTCATATACCGGCTGCATTGTCTGTGACATTCCGACAATACCAAAGCGGCCGGCGCTGTCTTCAGAGTCTGTCAATCGTCTGGAAGACGGCCATTGCTCAAGTGCCTTTTTTATGGTGCTTCTCAATTCAGCAACTGAAGCCGGTTTTGTAATATAATCCACCGCACCCAGTTTCATGGCTTCAACAGCGCTTTCTATAGAGCCGTATCCCGTAATAATTATAAATGAGGTCCCCGGAGCTATTTCACGGGAGTGGTAAAGAAGATCAAGTCCCCCCATCTTGGGCATTTTCAGATCGACAATTGCGAGGGTAAAACGCCTTTTCTTTAATAGCTCGAGGCCTTCCTTCCCGTTGACGGCTACTTCCGTTATAAAGCCCATATCGAGACATATTTCTTCACAAACACCCCTGAAGGTTTCGTCATCATCGGCAATGAGAATCGTATGCTCACCATTCATCGTCCAGTCCTGACATCAGCGTACACAGGTAACTGTTGACGGAGATCTAAAAAGTTTATAATTAAAATTTTCCTTCACTATTTGAGACCCTGCAAATTGATCCAGAATAAAAAAGATAATTTCATTAACAGAACGATGTATCGGTTGTATATTGAACAACAGTTACAGTACATTTCTGAAAGGTTTTCATGTATCATACAATACCATTTACAGGGACGATAATTCAATGAAAAGTTTTCGAAACCTCACGATCTTTGTAATTCTTTTTGGTACTCTTTCATATACCGGACAGTTTGCCCTTTCCTCGTCTGAAGAAAAAAGCATTCCAGAGTCGCCTGAAGGGGTTCCGCATTACGGAGGAATATACCACCGCGGCTTACAGCACGATCCTGCAATTCTCGACCCGGCAAAAATAACGGATAATTATGAAATTATCGTTACCCAGCAAATATTCGAAGGGCTCGTCCAGTACAGCGACAACCTCATGGTGAAACCCTGTCTTGCCGAGTCGTGGGAAAGCTCGCGCGATAACCTGACATGGAAGTTCTACCTCAAGAGCGATGCATCGTTTCATAACGGAAGGACGGTAAACGCGGATGACGTGGTCTATTCCTTTGAACGGCTGCTCGACCCCAGTACAAAATCCGTTGTTGCAAACCTCATGTTGCGTATCAAAGGCGCGCGGGAGTTTCGAGACGGAAAAACAGACAGCGTTGAAGGCCTGCAAGCAACCGGCAAACGCACCGTTGAAATACAGCTTGCCGAGGCCTTTCCACCCTTTATTGCCATGCTCGCCATGGTAAATTTCGGCATCGTGCCGAAAGAGGAGGTTGAAAGGCCCGGGTTTGATTTCGGACATAATCCGATAGGTACGGGCCCTTACAAGTTCGAGCGCTGGGAAAGAAACAGAGAAATTGTCCTAACCGCCAATGAAAATTACCATGAGGGCAGGCCCTACCTGGACGGCATAGTCTTTCGTATTTACCCGGGCATGTCCATGGAAAACATGTTTGCCGAGTTCGAGAAGGGAAATCTTGAAGACTCTCTCTTTCCTGCAGGTGAAAGGGAACGGATGCTTTCACAAAACACCTATCAAGTAGTGAGAAGACCGTCTCTTTCCGAGCGCTTTCTTGTTATGAACAACAGGGTAAAACCGTTCACCGACAAACGGGTTCGGCAGGCATTCAACTATGCAATCGACAAGGATGCAATCAGCCTGGAAGCAGGAAAGGGAAGACTGATCCCTTCGACAGGCCTCTTTCCCGAAGGAATGGCGGGATATATCCCTGAAAACATCAACTATCCGTACGCACCGGATAAGGCCCGTGAGCTTCTCGCGCAGGCAGGCTATCCCGGCGGCAGAGGGCTTCCCGTCATTCAGTTCTGGTCGAGCGTTAAATCAAAAGCATTACTAATAGAAGATCGTGAGATCAAGCGGTATCTTTCGGAAATCGGCGTCAGTATTGAGTTCAACTACCTGACGGACTGGCCTGCATTCAAGAAAATTTTAGAGGAAGGGAAAGCGCCCATGTTTAAATACAGCTGGGAGGCCGATGTTCCAGATCCCGACAATATCATAAGCTCCCTCTTCTACTCAAAAAGCCCCACAAACAGGGCATTCTACCGGGATCCGATTGTTGATGCCATGATCGAGAAGGCGCAGAGAGAGTCCGATTATAAAAAAAGAATAGCTATGTATACCGATCTGCAGAAGATAATTATGGAAGATGCGCCGGTCATCGTTCTGAATACCCTCGCGTATGAGCGCGTATTCCAGCCGTATGTCCGGAATTTTAAAACCAAGGCCATCGGCGACCACAGCTTCTCTTTGAAGAGGGTGTGGTTAGACCGAGAAGTCACCGAATAGAACACCCGAGTTTATCCGCGTACACAAAAAATGGATGAACGTCCCCGTTCCAAATCTTCCACATTTATTTGCTGTTTTTTATCACTTCCTTTATAATAAAATAAATATTACAGATAATTTCGGAATGGACGGTATCAAGGAACGGTCAAATGCATACAGGGCCCCCTTCAAAGAAACTGGGTTTCAAATGGCCCCGCAGCGGGCTTATGAGAAGGTTTTTCCTGTACATGTTTCTCCTCGTTGTTATCAGTATGGCAGGTGTATTCATCGTCGTTGAAAAAAACAACAGGCAGGCTATTCTATTCGAGGGGAAAAAACGGGCGATATCCAACACAAAATACCTCTCAGCTCTCTCAACCGCGCCGTTGTTGATGTACGACTATATAAAATTAGAGCAGAATGTGGATGAAGTATCACAGGAATCTGATATTGTCTATGCGATAATCTTTGATAGAAACGGAAATATCGTGGCTCACAGCAGCAGGGACGACCTGATCGGTAAAAAACTGCATGACCCCTTGAGCACCGCGGCATTGACAAGTAATACACAGCTCATTCAGAGCTACAGAGACCCTCAAACCGGCACTGAAATGTGGGATATTGCGTACCCCATCTTTATCGACCGGAATCAGAGATGGGGCACCGTGCGGATCGGTTTTTCAAAAAAAAGCCTCATGGAGGAAATCAAACGAAACAGGAGCAATCTTATTATCATTTCTCTTGCCTCTCTTTTACTTGCAGGTGTCGCATCCTCGCTCCTCGCGGGACGGATTTCAGGGCCGATCAGGGAGCTCTCTGAAGGAGCCCTTTCCATTTCGAGGGGTAATCTGAATCAGAAAATTACGATACGAACCGGTGATGAAATTGAAGAGCTCTCAAACATCTTCAACCGCATGACGAAAGAGCTTGCAAAAAACCACGATCAGCAGAGAAAGCTGATAAAGCAGCTTTCACAGAAAAATGTGCTTTTAAAAAGAGAAATAGAAGCAAGAGAACAGCTTGAAAGCGAGCTGATTAAAATCGAACGGCTCAGGGCGCTCGGTGAAATGTCCGGGGGGGTCGCCCATGATTTCAACAACATACTCGGGGCAATATTAGGCAGGGCGCAGCTTCTGCTCGAAAAGGTCGATACCCCCTCCATTAAAAAGGGAATAGAAATAATAGAAAAAGCCGCGTTGGACGGCGCGGAAACGGTACGGAGGATACAGGAATTTACCCGTGTTCGCGCTGACAGCAGCTCATTCAAAACCACCGACATAAACCAGGTCATCAGGGATGCGGTTGAGTTTACCAGGACTCGCTGGAAAAACGAGGCTGAGGCTATGGGCAGGCCGATCACTATCGCTAATGAATTCAATGACATCCCTCCTGTGCTCGGAGACCCGTCAGGACTGCGGGAGGTCTTTACCAATCTGATCATCAACGCGGTCGATGCCATGCCGGAGGGAGGCAGGATTAGTATTCAAACGGAAAAACAGGCTGAAAATATCGTGATTAACATTTCGGATACAGGAAAGGGAATGAGCAGGGAAACAAAGCAGCGGATTTTCGAACCCTTCTTCACAACAAAGGGAACAAGGGGAAGCGGCCTCGGGCTTTCGATCTGCTACGGGATAATAACCAGACATAAAGGAGAAATTGTAATTGACAGTAGAGAGGGAAGCGGTTCCACCTTCACCATTACCCTGCCCTTTGTCAGGGCTGCTGAAGAGGAAAGAGAATCGCCGAAGGCAGCCACCCCCGTCACACCGGCAGAAGCTCTCGTCATTGACGACGAAAAAATCATGTGCTCCCTGCTGTCCGACATTCTTAAAAACTCCGGTTGCAGTGTTGACACCGCAGAGAGGGGGGTTGACGGACTGCAGCTTTTTTCCGCCAAAGGCTACGACATTGTATTCAGCGACCTCGGTATGGAGGACATGTCCGGATGGGAGGTCGCCAGGCACATCAAGGACCGGTCACCCAACACCCCATTCGTGCTGGTAACCGGCTGGGGTAAACAGCTCAGTGATGAAGATATTCACAAAAAGGGTGTTGATTTTGTAATCTCCAAGCCCTTTAGAATTCAGGCGATCAGAGATATTGTAAACAGGGCTATGGCCGGAAAGAAAAAACAATGAACACCAACGAGATATTTTTTTATTCACATTGATACTGTTTTGCCTCATATTTGTATTTTATTCAGACAATTTGCATCCGGACAATTTCGAAGATACCGTAGGTGCTGAAAGTACCGCCGGTTTGCAGATCGCTGATCATCATTTAGCAAACTACAGGTCGGCTGAACATACCGCTCACCAGTGGGATTAAACAGCACGCAGAGTAACATCTACACCGGGTATCATAAAGCACTGGAAAGGAGCGGTTATGCAATTTACTGAAATATTAACTGCTGAAGAAATGCAGGACATCCATGAAGTCTCAGAAGAAATCCTCCAGACCGTCGGACTTCTTGTTCGCAATGAAAAGGCCCGGTCTATTTTCAAAAAACACGGGTGCGCTGTTGATTCTAAAACAAACAGAATTCGTATTCCACGAACCGTTGTCGAAAAATACAGTAAGGCCTTCACACCCTCCTTTACATTCAGGGGCCGCGATCCACAGTTTGACAGAACCATTCCGGACGACAGGCCGCTTGTAGTAACAGGAAGCTCCGCTCCCAACATCATAGACTTAAAAACCGGTGAGGAGAGACGTGCCGCTTCGAAGGACATTGCCGATATCGCCTTTCTGATAAACGATCTCGAGGGATATGATGTTTTTTCAATTTCAACACTTGCGAATGACGCGCCTGAGGGGCAGTTCAGCCTGTCCCGCTTCTACCCGGCGTTGAAAAACTGCCTGAAACCTGTTCGGAGCAACACCCCGAACATGCAAGACCTGCATGATGTGCTGGAGCTCGGTGAGATCATTGCAGGCGGCAGAGATGCGTATCGTGAACGACCGATCATCAACCATCACTACTGCCCGGTGATATCGCCGCTTACGATGGATGTTGAATCAACTGAAGCGGTGATATTCCTTACCGAAAACAGGCTTCCGGTATACGGCACCATCGTCCCGAATGCAGGCGTTACCGCGCCAATGACACTTGCGGGAACTCTGGCCCTCGGAAATGCAGAGTTTCTCTCGCTCTCGGTGCTGCAGCAGATGATCCAGCCCGAAACCCCGCTGATATATGCCGTTTTGTCGACAGTCGCCGACATGCGCACCGGTGCCTATTCACCTGGAGCTATAGAAACCGGTATGCTGCAGATGGCCCATTCACAGATGGCGCGCTTCTACAATGTGCCGTCGGGAGGGTATATCGGGCTCACGAATGCGCACATAAACGACGCGCAGTCCGGATACGAAACGGGGATGGGCACCACAGCCGCGCTACTTGCGGGCGCAGACCTCTTCAATATGGGCGGGCTTCTCGGAAGTCTCATGGCCTTCGATTTCTCCAAAGCGGTGATCGACAACGAGATCGCCATGATGCTCAAGCGGGTCGCCCGCGGGTTCGAGTTCACCGATGACACACTCGCACTCGATCTGATTGAAGAGATAGGTCCCGGCGGCAGCTTCATGGATTCTGACCACACCCTGCAGTACATGAAAAAAACGGCGCTATTTCCGAAAATAGCGACAAGGGACATGCGTGAAACGTGGATTTCATCCGGTAGAAAGGATTCGGCAGCACGCGCGCTCGAGCTTGCGGGAAGCATTCTCAAAAAAGACAACCCCGCAGTATTTTCCGATGAACTCGATCGGAAAATACACGCACGCTTCGCAGGCCTCGTTGCAGGAGATGCCGGCTGGAAATAAGAGGGTTCGCATTTTTTTCATCGGGATGATCTCCAAAGAAATCGATGATCGGTTCAAAAATTGCCAGTAAAATTCCGCAGAGAATGCTTGAGATTACGCTCAGTATACTTTTCATCCTCATTGCCATTTTTACCATCGGTGAGGTGGTGATATAAAGAGGCATACCGTGGAATGGTACGGACAGTAAATTTTTGCCCCGACCCGGGGTCGGTGTACGCCCGTCGTCGCAGGCAACAGATAATGATCATGTATCATCTAAATAAAATACTTTTCAACAGGATGATTAAAGATGCCACTTACAACATTTAAAAAACTACTGAATGATGCGAAAAGAAGAAAATATGCAGTGGGTTCTTTCAATGCCTGGGATATGTACTCGGCAAAAAACATCGTCACGACTGCCGGAGGGATGCATTCACCTGTCATTATATCTCTCTGGCAACCGGAGCTTGATTTTGCGGGGGAAAAAGAGCTTTATGAAGTATGTGTTTCTTTCGGACAATCAGCGACAGTCCCGGTAGTTATTTTTGTCGATCATGCCCAGGAAGTGGATGACATCAAACGCGCAATTGCCTTTGGGGCAACGAGCGTTATGATCGACGGCTCGCGCTTTCCGCTTGCTAAAAATATCCGTTTCACACGTCAAGCTGCTGAGATTGCGCATGCAGCCGGAATTTCAATAGAGGGGGAAATAGGCGTTCTCGGAGAAGAGGACGGATCGGAGCCCGATGAAAAATACTACACTGACGCGCATGAGTCGGAGGTGTTTGTTAAAGAGACCGGGGTTGACGCGCTTGCGGTAGCAATCGGCAACGCGCACGGTTTTTATAAAAAGGAGCCGAAACTCGATTTTGAGCGCCTCGAATCAATCCGGGCGGTCGTGGACGTCCCACTGGTTCTTCATGGCGGCTCCGGTATACAGGTCAACGACCTGCAGAGGGCTATAGGCCTCGGTATTACCAAGGTTAATATCGGGGCGGAGGGGAGAACCGCCTTCATGGCGGGACTGCGTGAATCACTGGCAGAGCTTGATGAAAAGGAAAAGTTCCCTCATAAAATATTTCCCCGCGCTCTGGAATACCATGCAAAGCGTATCCGGGAAAAAATGAAGGTGCTCAAATCCGAAGGAAAAGCATGATGGCCGGAATACCTCTCTTTGAAGGGAAATTTTATCTCGAGTCTTACCAGTTTCACTATATCATGCTTCCCGAGCTTGCTCCCGAGGAAGACACCTGGCGCCATGAAAAGCAGATGCGATTCATGGAAGACGTCCTGGTCCGGCGATGCAGAAGCCTACTCCCCGCAGCTCTCGGATAAAAACGTCAAAAAAATATTGCAAAATTCGCCGAAAGTAACGATTTCCTTTTCGACGGCAGACAACAAAACCTTCTACACTGACTGGAAAGCACCGCTCGGAAGATTGTTCTTCAAAGTTAAAACCGATAAGGGGTATACGGACAACAGCGTTTATTCCATGAGAGCTCACTGCAGTCATGTAGAAATGAGAAGTTGTGAACATTTCAAGTTCTATTTTGGATTTTCACAATTAAAAGCGGCGCAAGTCCGCGGGACGCATCCCTGGTTGGGCTGATCCTTGATAGGATGCATCCTCCCGGGATACATCCTCCCTGGATACATCCTCCCGGGATACATCCTCCCTGGACTGGGTATTAAAACGTAACTTGTTCGAAGTTACTTAAAATAGCACCGGAACTGTATAACTGCTGTCAGAGGCTTTTTTCCAGTTTGAATATTCTATACGGGTTTTTGTAAAAAAGCATCTCCGATATCTCATTCGCCCGCTCCACATCCATTAACCCTTCATCGACCTTCATGGAAAGAGCCCTGCTCACGTGCTCCCGGGCCAGAGCCTGATGGCCGTAAACGCCGTCAATAAAAAGATAGTCTCCGCCGAATGCGCTTATCTTGTTAACCGGGACAGAATCAATCCACCCTGCCAGGGCTTGCACACTTGCCGACGGCGATACGATATGCGCCCAGGCCATGTCGATGAACACGTTGGGAAAGTTCTTCGCAAGGACGGACACAACATCCTGAAAGGGGTAGCCCATGTGAAAGATATCGAAATCAACATCCGGATACTCTAAAAACAGGTTCGAAAGAAGCGCGGGATCGCTGTTTTTAAGCATATTGCCGTTTCCCTCCTGGATTCCGGTATGAAACTGGACGGTGAGGTTGCGCTTGCCTGCGAGGCGCAGAATGAAGTGCATCATACAGTCCTGAAACTTTTTGCCGAGGGGGAATACCTGCGGCAGGTAGTTACCCATGTGCTTGTACTTGAAAAGTTCGTTGAACTCATGTTCAGCTTCACTCATGGTGAACCGTTCATACAGCAGGGGCCTCTGATAGGCAAGGGCGCTCTTCAGCGCGACTGCCCCGTGCTTCAGCGCATTGTCGAGAAGGGATTCCGCAGCCTCTAAGTAATCTCCGAATCCGCATACCCTGAAACCTGCCTGTTCCTCGATACGCATGATTTCATCCCCTGTCTGGGGAAAGATCAGGCCGTCGATCGGGTACACATTTCTGAAAAAAGTCTGGTCGCATTTCAGATTGCTGTCGAATACGATCTTCTCGTTTTCCTTCGGGATATCGTGAAGCAGGCTTACCCGGATTTTCGATCTGTCCTTCAGCACCTTCTTGAAATGCCCCGGTTTAAGAGAATCGAGAAACTTGCCGTTCAACTCCTCGATAGTCTCACGGCATATCCGGTCGAGGCCATACAGCCCCTTCACCGATATATCAAGCGCCCGGGCATAGCCCGTATGCCTTGAAACATTCCAGTACGGCTCTACAATATCCCACCGCTCAACCACGGGCAGGTCGGGGTTTATCACCCTTGCAAAGTCCGAAGCGGACAGACCTGCTGAAATCAGATCGCAGTTGAAATAGTGGGTCAGATACTCCTTCAAAATATCGGTATTCTTATCCCTAATATCCTCAAAAGCGGGCAGGTGCTCATGGGTGTCGATTATCTCGATGCCCTGCACATATTCATATATCTCTTCAAATATTTTGCTCATCGATTCTCCCCTATTTATACATATCAAGATTACCATCACATAATACCACGTACCGGGGACATGTCAATAAATGAAAAAAATCAAACCTGAATTGATGGAAATAAATAAGGCAGGCAATTGGGACATACTACAGTCAGTCACAGGATAACAACTTAAATTTAAAAAGTCGTTCTGTTAATCTGTATAGGAAATAAACTACATGAGAAAGAAAGGGCCGTTCCGGTTTCACAGGTTTCCCTATTTAAAACTGACTTCTCTTTTCCTGTATCTTTACCTGCAGATTATCTATGGTAACTGCAAAGATGATTACAACCCCAATGACCACCTTCTGCCAGAAGGTGGACACACCCACCATTACAAGCCCGTCTATCAGTGTTCCGATGACAAATGCACCGACAATGGAACCCCAGATAGTCCCTCGGCCTCCGAAAAGTGAAGTGCCCCCGAGCGTTGTGGCAGCGATAGAATTTAATTCGTACATAGTACCTGTAGCCGGGTGAGCAGCAACAAGCTGTGAGCTGGTCATAATTCCAACCATTGCAGCGCAAAATCCGGATATCATATAGACGAACAGTTTTGTCCTGTTAACCCGGACACCCGAAACCTTTGCCGCATTTTCATTACCCCCTACCGCATACACATATCGGCCAAATGGCATTTTAGTAGTTACGTATGTAGCAACAATACCAAAGATAATTAAAATCCAAACCATAATGGGCACACCGAGAAAATTGCCCTGTCCTATTATCTGATAGTGGGTGCTTGCTATCTGTTGGGTGCTCCTGCCGAAATTCGGCAGAATATTCAAACCGTGCAATTTGGTTGCATCTGGATGATTCACGGCAATAACACCCAGTTTTGGATATGTATCTAAATTCGGGAAGGTCTGCCCGCCGGAAGCAAGAAGAGCGAAACCACGTGCAATGTACATCATCCCCAGGGTTGCAATAAATGGCGCTACATTAAATTTTGTAATGAAAAACCCGTTGACATACCCAACTGCAGTGCCAAGCAACAGAACGATAACTATGATTACTCCCACTCTAAAGTAGATGGTGATATTAAGAGCATGAATCGTAATTCCTCTATTGATGAAAAAACCGGCGGCCATCCCGGTTAGCCCCACCAATGAACCAACAGAGAGATCAATACCGGCAGTGAGAATCACAAACGTCTGCCCGATGGCAATAATCGCCATAATAGTGACATGTTTTGCCATAAGGAGAAGGTTTTCTCCGGAAAGATAATTTGGAGCTATAATACTGAAAACAATTAATACAGCAAATAGTGCAATAAATGTCCTCAGCCTCGTGACAATATCAATAAATTTTATCTGTTCTTTTTTTACGGGTTCATTTGCATTAGCTTCCATTGCCATTAAATTCTTCCCTCTCACACCGGTTTAATTTATAGCATTCTTCACCCTATGAGCAACGGCAGACGCCATAACAAGCTTGTGTTCATCCATTTCCGATCTATTAAACTTCCCGGTGATTTGTCCGTTCGATAAAACGATCACCCGGTCGGAAATTGCCATTATCTCTTTTAATTCGGAATCTACCAGTAAAATGCCTAGCCCTTGTTCGGCCAGATCCCGTACAATTGTAAATATTTCTCCCTTTGCGCCAACATCAATACCTCTCGTTGGCTCATCCATAAGAAGTATTTTTGGCCTTGTGAGTAACCCTTTGGTGATAACAACCTTCTGCTGATTCCCGCCACTCAAAGATGCCACAATTGTTCTTGGCGAAGGAACTTTTATATCAAGCTCCCGGATCTTTTCCTTTACCTCTGTCACTTCCTTTTTTTTATTTAATACATAGTTCCTGCTAAAATATCTGAGGCTTGAGATAGTCATATTGTGCATAACCGATAGTATCGGAATCAAACCCTCTTTTTGCCTGTCTTCTGGGATGATGGCTATACCATCGCCCAGTCTCCCGGTGATATCATGTGAGGCAACCTCCCTGCCTTCCAGGTATAAGACCCCTTCTGCATCAGGATGAATACCCATAATACATTCCAATGTTTCTGTTCTGCCTGCCCCTCTTAAACCATACAGGCCGAGAATTTCACCTTCCCTCAAGCTGAATGAAACGTGATCAACTAAATATCCACCTCCATGCTTGGGCAGAGCAAGAGATTCTACTCTCAATAACTCTTTTCCAACTTTATGTTCTTTATATATGTATCGTCTGTCAATTTTTCTCCCGACCATCTGATCGACTATCCACGGAAGATCGATTTTTTCCACCTTTTCTTCACTTATAAGAGCACCGTCCCTCAGTACGGTCACATAATCTCCTATTTCAACAATTTCTTCGATTCTGTGTGAAATATAAACAATCGATACACCGCTTGTCTTCAAGCGTTTGATTACCTGAAACAGAACCTCAACCTCGCCTGCACTCAAAGAAGAGGTCGGCTCATCCATTATCAGAATCCGTGCTTCCCGTGAGAGGGCTTTTGCAATTGCAACAAACTGCTGCTGCCCTATTCGAAGGTGCTCCACCTTTGTTTTAGGATTTATTGAGGTTTTCAATCTATCAAGAACTTCACGGGCTGCTTTCTCCTGAATTTTTCGATTAATGTATAAGCCGTTTTTTGTCTTCTCATGGGTAATAAAGATATTCTCCGCCACATTCAGATTTGGAAAAAGATCAAGTTCCTGAAATATAATTGCAATACCTTTTTTATCTGCGTCGAGCGGTGAATTGAGGGTTATTTCTTCACCTTCAAGAATGAGTTTCCCGTCCGTAGGAAAGTCAACACCGGCAAGAATGTTCATAAGGGTGGATTTCCCCGCTCCATTCTCCCCGACAAGGCAATTAATCCTGCCTTCATAGACATTGAAATTTACACCTTTTAATGCAACTGTACCGGGAAAAATCTTTGTTATATTTTCAGCCCGATATATCACGCCGTCTTTCTTATCTTCTTCATTATGATTTTGAGAAGGTGTCATTTCTTGACCTTTATTTAACAGTAAAACGGACCGGGGCTATAATTATTTTTTCATCGGTTGCCCCCAAATGATGACTGAAGCACCCCTCAAAAGAGATATGTGCCCCTTTGAGCTTGGCAGGATCAATCCCTGCTAAAACGTTTGTGTGTACCCTCGAATTCAGTTCATCAGAGAGCTTTGCCCAATCAAGCTGGTTCGTAAAATCTCCGAAATGGATAAACTCCATAGAATCGCGAATAGCCTCCCCGGTAAAAACAGGCCCGATTTGTATAATAGCATCCGGATGTCCGTCAGAAGGATTGATATCAATATCAATTGTTCCGTTTCGAGATTTTGTATGAACCTCGAGAACAACACCCTCACCTTTTACGATAAAATTATAGGGATTCTGGTGTTCGGGTATAGCACGAAACCCGTAAGTTGTGCATGCTTTTTGTTCATCTTCCTTCAGAGCATTGATAACCTTGCCAAGTGGTACAGCATGCTGGTCCGCATAAGGTAAAATCTTAGATTCCCAGATGTCATCAACATATTTCTTTGCATTGAATGTTCGTGCCTCAAAATATATGGAAAGCCCTTTTTTCTCCTCGGCCTTTCCCAATATATCGTCATGTACAACATAACAAGATGTTCCAAAGATCAATATGCCGATACTAAAAAATATTAATAAACACAGGTATATATATTTAAAGTACTTCCGGGGCACCATTATAGGGTTCCTTATATGGTTTGTAGTAAATTCAGAGTATATCTACTCTCCCGTAAAGTGCAACAAAAAAGCAGCCGGAAAGAATATCCGGCTGCCTTCAGCATCTGTTTTATTTCTTAAGCCAGAAGTTATTCAATTTGGAGGCGTTATCTTTTGTGATAAGAACACAATCCACCAGTTGTTTCTCAGGCAATTTCGTAGACCCTGACTTGATGTATTTATCAGCCTGTTCAACAGCCATCTGGGCAAGTCGTGTACAGGGCTGAAGCACCGTAGCTTTGATACCGCCTTTCATAATAGAATCACGGACATCGTTGCTTCCATCAAAACCAACAACAATAACATCCGTTCTCCCTGCTGCCTCAAGTGCCGCCTCAGCACCCATTGCCATTGTGTCATTACCACTTATAATACCGTTTATCTCCGGATGCGCCTGTAGCATTGACTGCACAACAGTCAGTGCCTGTGTCTGGCTCCAGTTGGCACTCTGGCGTGCAACCATTTTCATGTCAGGATACTGATCGATAACACTGTGATAACCCTTCGAACGAATACCCGCATTTGTGTCCGACTCTTTCCCAACAAGCTCGGCGTAATTTCCCTTTTCTCCCATCAGTTTTAAAAACTCCTGTGCGCCTATCTTTGCTCCCTGGAAGTTGTTGGAAACAATTTGAGCTACTGCAATACCTGTAGCATTAATTTCCCGGTCGATCAGAAAAGTTGGGATTCCTGCTTCCTTGGCTTTCTTTACTGCAGCAACGGATGCATCAGCTCCTGCATTGTCGCATACAATAGCAGACGCTTTCTGAGCTATTGCGTTATCAAACAGCTCATTTTGTTTTGCCGGATCATCTGCGTGGGTTACCACTACTGTTTTGTAACCCAATTCTTCCGCCCTGGCTTTCGCAGCATCAGCTTCAGCTTTGAAGAACGGGTTATCAAAAGGAGGCATGATAATGTAAATTAGCTTCTCCTTTGCAGCCCCCTTCTCTGCTTTTTGACCGCCTGCAAAGCTCAGGGATACAATACCAAACGCGAGCAGACAGAACATAACTACTTTTAATGCCTTTTTCATTTTCTTACCCTCCTTGAGCAAGTTTACAATAATATAGTATTCCTAATTTTATGTTAATTGTCAAGTTTTTTCTTCGAATACTTCATTATTATTTTTTTATACTTTCTTATATTTTCTAAATTGACTAATTACTAGTGACTTATTTTTTCATTTATACTACATTTATTTTGTTATTATATTTATAGATTACTATTGAATATTTATGATTTGTCCTTTTCCATTTAAAATAAAAAATGCTTACAGAAAAATACTTATATATTACAATTGAAAACTACAATGACAAATAGAGCACTTTGCTTCATATTCGGGATGATCAACTGAGAAAATGATTTACAGGAAATTATCTTGATGAATGAACCATTTATTCTGTCCATTGACCAGGGGACAAGCGGCACCAAAACTGTTATTTTTGATGACCAGGGGAGAATCGTTGCCAAAGCATCTGAGGGCCTGAAATCCTATTTTCCGGAAACAGAATTCGTGGAGCAGGACCCCCTGGAGATCTATCAAAATGTGTTAAATTCCGTTAAAAAGTGTATAAAGACCTTTCGACAGAGGATTACTGCCTGCGGCATTTCAAACCAGAGGGAAACCTTTCTTCTCTGGGACAAGGAAGGAAATCCTCTCTCCAGGGCTGTGGTATGGCAGTGCAAACGGTCAATAGCGGTATGTGAGAATCTCAAGAAAAGGGGGATCGAAAGAGAGGTAACTGCAAGAACCGGACTGATAATCGATCCCTATTTTTCAGGAACCAAAGTAATATGGCTCAACAAGAACGACACCATGATTCACGATGCAATTTCCAGAGGAAAAGCGTATTTCGGGACCATTGATACATGGATTTTGTATAAGCTTACCAAAGGGAAAAATTACTACACTGATTATACAAATGCTTCCAGGACACTGTTCTTCAATATTAATAATCTACAGTGGGATGAAATGCTTTTAAGAGAGTTTCATCTGCAAAACCTTCAGCTGCCCAAACCGAAACCGTCATCGTATCCCTACGGGGAAACTGATTTTGAAGGACTTTTCCCCTACAAAATCAGCATCTCGGCAATGATCGGCGATTCACATGCTGCAGCCTTTGGAGAAGGCTGTTTCTTTCCGGGAACCGCAAAAGCCACTCTGGGAACCGGCTCGTCGATATTGATGAACACAGGAGATCGAAGAAGCGAATCCAATACGGGCATGGTTTCCACCATCTGCTGGAGCAGGAAGCACCGCGTGGATTATGCCCTGGAGGGTATTATTGTTACAGCAGGCGCAACAATCAAATGGCTACGCGATCAGCTTGGTTTTTTCGGGAAGAGCAAAGATACGGAAGAGATGGCCCGAGCCGTTGAAAACAACGGCGGTGTATATCTTGTTCCCGCATTCAGCGGGCTGGGGGCTCCGTACTGGAGGATGGACATGAAAGCCGCTATCTTTAATCTGACTTTCGCGTGTAATAAAAACCACATCGTTCGGGCTGCCCTGGAATCCATTCCCTTCCAGATTAAAGACGTAGTGAATGCAATTGAGACGGACAGCGGAATCAAATTACGGGAGCTCAAAGTTGATGGAGGAATCACAGCAAATCTTTTTGTTATGCAGTTTTTAGCAGACCTTTTGAATGTAAAGGTTACCAATATTGGCATTGAAGAGGTTTCTGCTCTGGGGGCATCTTATCTCGCCGGCCTGGAGGTGGGAGTGTATAACAGTCTTGAACAATTGGAGAGCCTTGTTTTGAGTAAAAAGCAGCACTCTCCCTGTGAAAAACAAAAGGAAGTTTTCAAGTTTTACGAAGACTGGAAAAAAAATGTAAAGAGGTTATTGTAAAATGCTGCTTGCCATACAGAGAAGAACCAAGATCCTAGAGCTGCTTCAGGAAGAAGGGAGTGCCCGGGTTGCCAATCTGAGTAAGATTTTTAAAGTATCCGAGCCGACTATCCGCCAGGACCTTGAAAGGCTTGAAAAGGAGGGGTATATAGTCAGAGAGCACGGTGGAGCGTATCTGAAAAGTATCCCCAGTCAGGTGAGAAGCTTAACGCTTCAACATACTGAAAATATGGATAAAAAAGCGAGGATAGGGGAAAAAGCAGCGGAGTTTATTAATGATGGAGATTTCATTATTCTGGATTCAGGCTCAACTACCACAGAGATAGCCAAGAATCTGGTTAATAAAAAAGATTTAAAAATAATCACCGACTCCCTGAATATAGCTCTCCTGCTGGGTTCGCAGTTTTCTTTTGAGATCATGGTAACAGGGGGTGAGTTCAAAGCACCGACCTTATCATTAACGGGCGCCAAAGCAGCCAATTTTTTCCAGCATATCTACGTTAACAAGCTGTTTCTGGCCACTGGCGGTGTTTCTCTTGAAGCAGGGCTTACCTATCCGGGAGTCAACGACCTGCAGGTGAAACGGGCAATGATTAACGCAGCCTCTGTTGTCTACCTGGTAGCGGATTCTACAAAGATCGGGAAAACATCCTTCGCCTCTCTGGGCGGCCTGGAACTCGTTCAATACCTTATCACCGATGATGGAATCGACAGGAAGGCCAAAGATCTCATTGAGAAAAAGGGCGTAAAGGTAATTTTAGCTTGATTACCTCATGAAAAAAACTGATGTGCCAGTACATAATGCGGGAGGTCTTCGCGAATGAAAAAAAAACTAACTTTAGGCCTGGCGGTAGGCACCAGAGGATTTTTTAATCAAGAACTTGCAAGAGCGGAAAAGAAAAAACTTCTAACAAAAATTGAAAAATCAGGTTTTAATACCGTAGTTCTGCCTGACGGTGCAACATCAAGTGGCGCAATCGAAACTGTCGAAGATGCTCGGAAATGCGTGCGGCTTTTTAACGAACACCGTTATGAGATCGAAGGTATTATCGTATCACTTCCCAACTTTGGGGATGAGATCAGCATCGCTGTTACACTGAGCGAATCAAAACTCGACGTTCCTGTACTTGTCCAGGCAACAGATGATGATACTGACAGGGTGGATTTGCTTCATCGGCGAGATGCCTTCTGCGGAAAGCTGTCAGTATGCAACAATCTCCATCAATACGGAATACCCTTTACCGACACGACCAATCACACCTGCAAAATCGAAAATGAAGTATTCACGAAAGACCTTGAGTTTTTCGCTGGTGTCTGCAGAATAGTCCATGGTCTGAAACATGCGAGAATCGGCCAGGTTGGGGTCAGGCCTGCGGCCTTCAGTACAGTGAGAGCAAGTGAGAAACTTCTTCAGTCTGCCGGTATAACCGTGGTTCCGGTTGACCTCTCAGAGATTATCTCTGCCGCAAACAAACTTAAGAACTCCGAAAAACCGGTTAAAGATAAATTTGACGAAATTCACGCATATGGTACTATTCCCGATACAATCAATGAGGAAAATATCTTTAAGAATGCACGGCTTTCAGTGATTTTGGAACGGTGGATGACAGAAAACAATATTGATGCCTGTGCTGTTCAATGCTGGCCTTCCATCCAGGAGAACTATGGGTGCGCAACCTGCACTGCCATGAGCATGCTTGGAGAAAAGCTCATTCCTTCTGCCTGCGAGGCAGACATTGCCGGGGCCGTATCCATGTATACACTTACTCTCGCATCTGGACTTCCTTCGGCCCTTTTGGATTGGAACAACAACTACGGAGATGACCGCAACAAGTGTGCAGTTACTCATTGTAGTAATTATCCAAAAAGTTTTATGAATAATGATATTGAAATCTCCAATCTGGATATTCTGGGTGCCTCCCTTGGATACGACCGTTCCTTTGGAGCAATCAAAGGAAAGATAGCACCCGGACCTTTTACCTTCTTTCGAATGGATACCGATGATGCTGCAGGGAAAATCCGCGCCTATCTTGGGAAGGGAGAGTTTACCGATGATCCTTTTAACATGGACGGCGGCATCGGTATCTGCAGAATTTCCAGCCTCCAGTTTCTAATGAAATACCTCTGTCAAAATGGGTTTGCTCACCACGTGGCTATGGCACGATCCTACTGTTTGCCTGCTATTGAGGAGGCAGTAACAAAATACCTCAACTGGGACCTCTACGTGTACAGTTAATCCGTGATGCCCCTCCGGTATTTTTTTAATAGAATCCTGACCCGGACAAGCCATAACTAAAAAGGTAAAATCCATACTACAATAAGCAATCACTATTGTAGATATTGAGGCAACATATGATTCTTACTGAACGATATAAAGATCAGATTGCCGGGGTTCTGGCATGTTATGACCGCGTTATACTCCATGGAACATTGTCCGGCTGGTGCTATGACAAAGGGATGACAAGGTTTCTATTTTTACACATGATTAGAATATTTGATTATCCACAGTTTGCCCGGACTCTTCTGGACATGATCCGGTAAAATGCTGAACACGTTGCCCGGGAAAACGGAATCAAAATCGAGTTTATCGGAAAGACCAAAGCCTTCCGTATGGAAGCCCGGATTAAGGAAATCATCAAATCACGCAGATAACAACCTCATTCCAGTCTTGTTCACATCTTCTCAGCCATGGAAACCTGCACAAACCACAAGTCCTGGCATGAAGGGGACTCAACATCAATTACCTATACAATAAATCCCTCCACATGTACTTCACCATAAGAACAACAGTGCAATTTGCAGGATACTCAAACGGGTTCGTGGTCTCATTAAACGTGTTGCCCACACGTATAAATATATCCGTTGATGATGTACAAAAAGCAACAAATAACTTTTGTGAAATACATGATAGTACGCATCACCATAGTACCCAAGAGGGGTTGTATTAAGCAATATGTACACGATGTTGTGCGAATAATTATTAACTAGACATCGTTAACTTCCCCATGGTGAAGTTTGTAATCGATGTTGTGCTATTTATGAATAAACTGCTAAATAAAATGATAAACGGAATGTTAAGAGCCAGGTGTATTCTTTAGAATACTTGAAAAAATCCCTATTTACTAAAGCCCTAACCCTTCTGCAACACCATCACCATAAGCCTTATCAGCTTTGCGAAAATGAGCAACCATCTTTTCCTGTATATTTTTCTGCACTTTTTTAAGACTGCCCACAATATTCTCAATAAGTCGTTTCTGCTCATCAGGTGGCATCAAACGGAACAGATTTCCAGGCTGGAGGTAATCATCATCCACACCCTGTTTTTGATCATACCAATCTGCATCTCCGGAAATTTTAAGCGACGGTTCTTTATAAGCAGGATCTGCCTTGGGGCCTCCGAAACTGTTCGGTTCATAGTTCACAGACGCACCGCCATTGTCATCAAATCTCATGTATCCGTCACGCTGATAGTTCTTGGCTTCAGTTGCACGGGGACGGTTTATCGGCAAACGTTCGTAGTTTACACCCAAGCGATATCTATGCGCGTCTGCATAGGCAAAGATGCGAGCTTGAAGCATCTTACATGGAGAGAAGGATATACCGGGAACGACATTCGCGGGAGAAAAAGCTGACTGCTCCACTTCGGCAAAGTAGTTATCCGGGTTACGGTTCATCTCCAATATTCCAACATCGATTAAAGGATAGTCTGCATGAGGCCATACCTTGGTTAAATCAAAAGGGTTCCAGCGGTACTTTTCTGCATCGGCTTCAGGCATTATCTGCACTTTAAATGTCCACTGGGGGTACTCTCCATGTTCGATTGCTTCAAATAATTTGCGAGTATGATAATCAGGATCTTCACCGGCAAGTCGATCCGCTTCTTCCTGCATCATATTTTGAATTCCCCGCTGTGTCTTGAAGTGAAATTTAACCCAGAAGCGTTCATCTTGTGCATTGATGAAGCTGTATGTGTGGCTTCCATAACCGTTCATATATGGAATCCCCCTGGGAATGCCACGATCTGAAAATAGAATAGTTACCTGATGCAGTGATTCCGGCACCTGCGACCAGAAATCCCACCACATAATATGAGATCTCAGATTTGTTTGGGGTGAACGTTTCTGGGTATGGATAAAGTCTGGAAATTTTATGGCATCCCTGATAAAAAATACGGGAGTATTGTTCCCCACCATGTCCCAGTTACCCTCTTCTGTATAAAATTTAAGTGCAAAGCCTCTGACATCTCGAACCGTATCTGCAGAACCTTTTTCTCCTGCCACAGTTGAAAAGCGGCCGAATACTTCGCTTCTTTTACCAATTTTGGAGAATAGTTTTGCCCGGGTGTATTTCGTGATGTCGTTTGTTACAGTAAAAACGCCATGTGCACCTGCTGCTTTTGCATGGACGACGCGCTCGGGAATACGCTCACGGTTGAAATGAGCGAGTTTTTCAAGCAGATAATGATCCTGTACAAGTGTCGGGCCGCGTTCTCCTGCGGTGAGCGAATTCTGGTTGTCTCCGACAGGTATGCCTGCAGCAGTTGTCAATTTTTTTTCTTCACTCATTGTTGATCCCTCCTTTTACATTTAATTATTTGCATCTGGATCACGAACATAAATATAATTCTTAAAAGATTTTTAAACTTAAAATTTCATATAACGACCAGTGTTATTCTGAAGTTACAAGAAAAACAGGAAATTTAGGTAACGAACAATTCACTACACAGGAACAAATTTTAGGCAAGTAATTATGATTTTTCTGATCGCTTTTTATTTTCTCCGCCAGCTTCTTTTTCTTTTCCACCGCTTCCATTTCCTTTTCATCCTTGGAAAAGCGCCAGGGCTGCATTATCCGATCTGTTATCTTTCCACCTATATGATTTTTTCAATTATATGTTCTCGGTTTGAACTGTGCCCGAAAGAGCTGCCCCACTTTCAACTCCCACCCACACCAACTTCTCTATTTCAGCCGGGATCTTATCCTCATCGCGATTAAGAATGATGACAACTCCTACCGGTGGAATAATTATTACCTCTTATATATCTTTACTCTTCAGGCGGATAATCATACATTCAGCGTACATTATTCATCCATTCCCCCACTGTAAAGGTAGGGGAAGCGGCCCGGGAATTGCCCGGTAACAAAAACTGCCTTAAAGAGTGCCTCTATCGACGGGCTGTAGGGACCGTACGAAGCTGCTATAAAAAGAGCATCCTCTACAAACGGAATTGCCGTATAGGGATTGTCCACCGAAAGGACGGCGAAGGGAACCTCCTTTTCCATACATGCCCGCGCCCATGGTGCCTGCAGCTCATTTGCAAGGCCGATGACAACGATATCATAATTTTTGAGCTTTTTCCTGACCTCTGCAAGCCTGTTCTGGTTTCTTCTCCTGTTGGGCATATAGTAGATGTTAATAATGTCCCAGCCCGGAAGATACTGTTTTGCCAGCTCTTCGAACTGACTTGTCGGCGAAAGAACAAGTCCCTTCACACCTCCCAGTGATACTTTGAAAAAATAGCCTGGCGGAAACATACCGATTTTCGACGAAATAAGTGTTATGCCCTGAGCTGTGCCGGATTCAACCCTGTACTGTGCTTCCTGGATCATCCTCTTTCGCACGATACTGCTGCCCTGCCGGACATAAAAGTTCACGAGGTATCGTTTCTTCATTTTAAGCACTCGAAGAACCCTCTGATCAAGTTCCTTTTCATCGAGTATACCGTTTTTAAAAAGTGCTGCCGCATTTTCGATTATCCGCTTCTGATTTTCCAAATCATGCGAGACGAGCATAAGATCATTACCCGCTCTGAATGCAAAAACAAACGCCTTGAGAATATCAGAGGCATAGCTCCTCGAGCCACCCATCTCGAGATCATCCGTTATAACCAGGCCGCGGTAAGCAAGGTTGTTTCGAAGCAGCCCTGTAATGACATCCGTTGAAAACGATGCGGAATAGAGGGGATCGATCTGTCTGTAGACAATGTGTGAAACCATGCACGCATCCATCAGGTTTTGAGAGATGAGCAGTCGGTACGGTTCGATGTGAACCCACTGCAGCTCATTCAACGGTGTGTCGACAATTCCTGAATACCTGTGGCTGTCGAAGTCCGTCATACCGTGCCCGGGAAAATGCTTGACCGTTGTGAGAATCCCGAGCTGACGATGCTCTTCAATGAATGCCCGAACCATGCCGTACACCTGAAACGGATCGGAGCCGTATGAACGAGTCCCGATAACCCTGTTGTCGGGATTGGTCAGGACATCCGCACACGGCGCAAAATTCATATTGATTCCCAGATCATGCAGGGTCAATGCAATAAGCCGGGCTGAATCTCGGCAAAATTCCGGATCCCCTGCTGCGCCGAGCAGGCCCGGCGATGGGACCATTGCGGCATGCAACTCCCTGATGTGATTCACCGTTCCGCCTTCAAGGTCTGTTGCGACAAACGGCGGTATGTTGAAACGGGTGCCTGCACAAAGATTCTCAATCATGTCCGTAAGGTTTCGAACCTGCTCCCTTGACTGCACATTCCGCAGAAACAATTTCATATTTCCAAGTCTTCCGGAGCTCATCCATTGGGTATTTTCAGCATCAAGGTCGTACCCCTGAAACCCGAATATGAGTATCTGCCCTATTTTTTCCTCGATGGTCATTGAAGAGATAATATCCCGGGCATCCGCTTCATAAAAATCCAGAAACTGCAGGTTTTTTGCCGCATGGCAGCTGGCAGTGGAAGAAAAGAATATTAAAGAGAACAGCACTAATGAGAGAAAGATGAATGGCAGCCTTTTATTCATTATTCGTTGTCGATAAACAATACACTGTACCTTGACGAGATTTATGCAAAACCCGCACTCTGAGACGCATCGAGTCGATGACATTACAAAAAATCCCTGCACAAATCACACCTATACAGACAGCACGTTCAACCTTCCTCCTTATTCTTTTTTATTTAAAAATCAGGAAAGCAGTTTATATAACCCGGATGGGCACTACTAGGGACAAACGCAAAAGAAAGAGGGGGGTCATACTCGGCAAGTATACCCCCCCCTTTTTTGTAAACGGATACGGTAATCAGTCAATCCTTGTTACTTTGAAATTATCGATGCTCACCGATACGCTGTTCGTTCTGAATGTAAAGTAGTTTCCCGAACGTATCGGACCGCCGAGGTCAAAAGGATAGTAGTACCTATCCGGATCGAAAGGATCGTAAAATTTACCTTTTCCGGTGCGTGTATCGATCTCGAGCTTGACGGGTACGGTATAATTGAGATACTCGGACTTCAAGTATTCATCTTTTATGAAAAACTTGCCGCCATATTTTATAATGTCACCTGAAGGATACAGCCTGTCCCACAGACTCATATCGGTCAGACCCTTGCTCTCGTATGCCTGGAGAAATGCACCGGGTGGTCCATAGTGACCCGGATCCCACGTTACCCAGGCCAGCAGTGACTGACCATTCCCCCAGCTTCGCACGGTACTCGGGTTGTTTACACAGATATGGATTCCGAATCCTGCATAATCATCCTGTCCGCCGTCTACATATCTGAGATCGAACTGGTAGAGCATCTTACCATACTGTCGTACTGGTATGGTGATCATCGCCATTGTTTCTTTTGTATCTGTCTGTACAAGCCTTCCGTTCATCACCTTCCAGTTTCCGCTTACCGGCATCCACCGTGAAAGTGAGCTGCTCGAAAATGTCTCATACACCAGATCGGTGTCTGCAAAAGAAACTACTGCCACACAGAAAAAAAGCATAAGCAGTACAACTTTTAAAGCTTTCATAGAACTTCCCCCTTTGCACATTAGAAATATATTTTGGAATTTACCCCTTCCATTATGCATTTCATCACTTATCTCGTCAAGAATTATTTGCATTCTCTACCGGAAAAAATATTTGATACCGCCTGTTTGCCCCTCATATCCTTGATTTTATCTCTAACCATGTTATTGTTTAAAACCAGTGACAAATAATCTTTTTTAAGGAGATGAACAATGCAGATAGGAATGGTTGGGCTCGGCAAGATGGGAGCGAACATGGCGAGACGGCTTATGAAGGGAGGCCATGAGTGCGTGGTATTCGATCTGGACAGAAACAATGTCAAACAACTTGAAAAAGAGGGTGCCTCAGGAAGTACCTCGTTGAGTGACCTCGCTCAAAAGCTGCAGCCTCCTCGCGCCGTGTGGATAATGGTGCCTGCCGGCAGGCCGACCGAGCAGACGATTTCGGATCTGACCTCTGTTTTTAAAAGCGGAGATACAATCATCGACGGTGGGAATACCTACTACAAAGACGACATCCGCCGGGCTGAAGAGCTCAAAAAAGAGGCTATCGACTATGTGGACGTCGGAACAAGCGGCGGCGTATGGGGACTTGAACAGGGGTACAGCATTATGGTCGGTGGAAAAGAAAGTGTCGTTCAGCGCCTGAAGCCTTTATTTCAGACGCTTGCACCCGGACATGAATCAGGATGGGGACATGTCGGCCCGACCGGTGCAGGGCACTTTGTGAAGATGGTTCACAACGGCATCGAGTACGGCCTTGCTCAGGCGTATGCCGAAGGATTCGAGCTCATGAAGCTCAAAAAGGAATTCGATCTGGATCTACACCAGATAGCCGGCATATGGAGATTCGGCAGTGTTGTACGCTCCTGGCTGCTCGACCTCATCGAAAAGGCCCTCTCCGAAAATCCCGATCTGGAGGACATAGCAGCCTTTGTTCCAGATTCCGGGGAAGGACGCTGGACTGTGCTCGAGACGGTCGAAGCTGAATGCGCGGCACCCGTAATAGCGATGTCGCTGTACAGGCGTTTCCAGTCCCGGATGGAAAATCCATTCTCCGATAAACTCCTCTCTGCGATGAGAAATCAGTTCGGCGGTCATGAAATGAAAAAGGAGTAACCTTTATGAACGATTACACATCTATCGTTATTTTCGGCGCTTCCGGTGACCTTACCCGACGGAAACTCATCCCGGCGATCTACAGTCTCTATGTAAAAGAAAAACTGCCGGACAATATTAATATAATAGGATATGCAAAATCACCGATGAATGATGAGGAGTTCAGAGATCGTGTCCGTGTCCCTGACAGCCATGTTGGATGCAATAATCCAGAACAATACAGCTTGGGAAATTTTGCAGAACGGTTACACTACTGCGAGGGTAGTTACACCGAAGAATCAGGCTTCAAAAAGCTCAACCGACGGCTTATTGATATTGAAAAAAACAGTGCAAACCGCATATACTACCTGGCAACACCTCCTCAACTATTCACCTCAATCGCCGGCAATCTCAAAAAAGTAAAACTGATGGATGAAGATACGGGGTGGCGGCGCCTTGTTATTGAAAAACCCTTCGGGAATGACCTCGAGACTGCTATTGCTCTCAACAAGGCCCTGCACAGGGATATGGATGAACACCAGATCTACAGGATAGATCATTACCTTGGGAAGGAGACGGTACAGAACGTACTGGTTTTCAGGTTCGCGAATACCGTGTTCGAACCGATATGGAACAGAAACTACATCGACCATGTGCAGATCACCGTAGCTGAGACCGTCGATGTAGGCCATCGCGCCGGGTACTACGATAGCGCCGGCGTGCTTCGCGACATGTTCCAGAACCATATGCTCCAGATGCTCGCACTCGTTGCAATGGAACCACCCGCATCCTTTGATGCCGATGCCATACGAAACGAGAAGGTTAAGCTTTTTTCGGCAATCAGGCCGATAGTTCCCGAACACATAGGAGGGGAAACCGTACGGGCACAGTATACTGGATACAACAAAACGGATGGAGTTAAACAGGGCTCACAAACGGCGACCTATGCAGCGCTTCGACTGTTTGTCGATAACTGGCGCTGGAAGGGCGTTCCCTTTTACCTCAGGTCAGGCAAATCCCTGCAGAAGAAGACCAGTGAAATTACCATCCAGTTTAAAGATCCCCCCCATGTAATGTTTCCGCTGCCTGAAGGTGCGCCGATACGGGCTAATACGATATCAATCTGCGTCCAGCCCGATGAGGCGATCCACCTCAGGTTTGAAGCCAAGGTCCCGGATACTGCCGCAGAGATGCGTACGGTAAATATGGATTTTCGATACGCCGGATCTTTCGGTGCATGCTCAATTCCGGATGCCTATGAACGCCTGCTTCTCGATGCACTCCTCGGCGATGCGTCCCTCTTTACACGGAATGACGGTATTGAAAGGGAGTGGCGCTTCATCGACCCCATAATAAAGGCATGGGAATCTTCATCTGCACCCCCGCTTCAGTTCTACGATAAAGGAAGCTGGGGCCCGAAAGCCGCCGACGAGCTGCTCGAGAGGGATGGGAGAAAATGGCTGGCAATATGCGGGATGCCCGGGTAATTCAGTGTATGCGGGCAAGTACAAACAGGTAAATCATGAAAGCCAGAACGAAGTGGATTCTTATAATCTGTGAGATACTTCTCATATATTCAACGCTGTACATCGTTCGATTCATAACAATGTTTCTCAGGGAAAGAGGGTTGCTTTCTCTTACCATTTACACCATGACCGCTGTATTCTTTTTACTGGTTGCCCTGTATGTGTTGAGATTAAAGCCACCCATTCTCAGCATTCTGCTCCTCATTCCGATTCTCGGCGCATATGGCGTGCTGTTTCTAAAGATGAAGATACCGGTCGAGAGGATTCACCTTCTCGAGTACGGGCTTCTTGGATTTATGCTGACAGGCGTCCTGAACGACAGGTGGAGAGCCGGAAGATCGGCAGGCGGAGCGCTTGCTGGAGCAGCTACGGCCGGGTATGTCGACGAGGCCATTCAGTACTTTCTTCCAAACAGGGTATACGATTTACGCGATGTGGGGTTCAACGCGCTCGCGGGGTTTAGCGGAATAGTCGTATTTGCGGTTCTTCATTGGGTACAGAGGGCAAAAGGGGCTAAAGCTGTTCAATAGCGTTTCGACTCCCGGTCCTTTCGAAAGACCAATGTTTCCCTCTTGAACCTATCCGCTATTTTCAGAATATCCTCATCATTATGGTAGAGTAGTTTAGCCCTTTCAAACTCGACTCGTTCGGTGCCTCTGTTCAGCTGAAAGGCTGTGTGGTACTGGCTTACAATATTTTTAACAGGGTTTCCGGTTTTAGGATCTGAAAGTGTTACTTTACCGTTACAGTCGCAGAAGTATGTCTTTTTTTCATCCAGCACATTGAAGAATATCACCGTGCCGCGAACTCCGGCCAGAGCTGTAGGAGATTCTACCATAAAACCATTTTTCCTCTTAACGATCAGCAAAAACCAGCCCTTCTTCACTCTGATCTTCGGCTGGGACAGAATACTTTCAGTCGTTACACTGCTTTTTTCCTTGAGATGAAATACTGCAAAATCCCTTATTTCCACATCAGCCTCGGATCCCGTTCCTGTACGGATCGTATCACCCTCACCAACCAGAACCCCCGATTCTACCCTGACCTCATTTACATACACGTCACCTGCTGCAAAACTGATTCTACCCTCCATGGGCATTTCCCATTCTTCACTCCGAGAAGCTGCAATAAGCCTGAACGGGTGTCTCACAAGCAGAGCTGCCACGGTTGTTCCGAAAATCATTCGAATGAATTCTCTTCTCTTCATCCTTTCCATGACCTGGCCTCCGGGGTTGCATATAGTAAATCTCTGATATTATAACATGAGATCCCGGTTTACTGTATAATCTTTTTTATGCCATTCCCTCTGTCACGCGGCATGTTCTCCGAGCAAGGCCAAACCGGAAGCTTGTAGGATCGGATTATGTCTGTGGAATTGGAACTGTAAAGATGATTAGAAAGGATAAAAGCCGATGTCTATGGCGTTTCTGGCAAGTATCTTTCCCATCTCCTCTTTCATTATAGCGGCGTGGCCTTTTTCCCATTCGGCAAGCGTCTGAAAAAGTATTCTGATTTCACCCTCGCTCCCATCGGCTGATTTATCATAGAATTCAGCAAAATCCTTTTCAATGAGATAGGCCATCCTCATTATCGAATAGTCGCCGAGGTCGGAGTCAAGCGCGGTTGAAACTACCTTCTGTTTTGCCATTATTGCATGGTACCTATCCTCCCCTGCATCTCTGGGCAGCTCTGAAAGCTTCTTTCCCTCTTTCACGTTCTGCATCTGTTTTTTGAGGTACTCTGCATGCCCACGCTCCATCTCACTGAGGAAGGAGAAAAGCTCCTTCAAGACAGGCAGTTTTACCTTTTCACGCTGTTCATTGTAGAACTCCATGCCCTGGAGCTCCATCCTGTGTGCAAGCTGAAGCACATCGTAAACTTTCATTTCTTTCTCCGTGTCCGGTGTCTTTTTTCAGGACTTTATACATTATTCTGATGCTTCACATACGAATAAGGCTGTTTACCGGCAGCAATACTCGTCAATGGCCTGCGCGCCCCGGTGACCATCGGCAATTGCATGCACCACATCAGGCCCGTGCACAATATCGCCCCCGGCGAACAGCCAGGGGATATCTGTGCCGCCGTTCTCGTCGGTTACAATTTTTCCTCTGACAAAATCAAGCTTTTCCTCTATATCTTTTCCCAGGTAGCCGTAATCAGGGGCCTGGCCAATGGCTTCGACCACCATATCCGCGGAATAAAACTCCGTATCAGATTCGTCAGTCTGGGGATTGAACCGGTTGCTTTCATCGAATATACTTATGCATTTCACTGTCGCCAGACCTTTTACACTGCCGGAAATATCATGCTCGACCTTTGTCGGGAATCGAGCGTTCTTGATTTTTATTCCTTCCTCCCGGCCTTCTATTATCTCGTCATCGTCCGCAAGCATTTCGCCCTCTTTCTCTAAACAGGTCAGGATGATTTGTACCTCGCCGTATTTTTTACGCTGAAGACGAGAAAGAGACCTGGCGATATCGAACGCGACGTTTCCTCCGCCTACGATTACTATATTCCTGCCGACAAAAAAATCTTCTTCCAGGGCTATTTTCGCAAGAAGGTCGAGCGCCTGAAAGCAGCCTTTGCCGTCAATACCCTCAGTACCGGTCGAACGTGGATTGTCGAAGCCCGTTGCAATAAAAACCGCCTGAGATTCATCTTTCAATTTCTTGAACGGGACGTCAACACCAACCTTCGTTCCGGTGATAATACGAACACCGAGATCCTCAATTATTCCGATATCGCGGTCGAGAGCCTCATCCGGAAGTCTGTACCTGGGAATACCGTAACGCATTATGCCTCCGGCTTTTTCATTGGCCTCGTATACGGTAACCTTGTATCCAAGGAGAATCAGATAATAGGCTGCACTGAGTCCTGACGGTCCGCTTCCAAGGATACTTACCTGCATGCCATTTTCCGGTTTCTTGAACGCCGCCGCAACCCTTTTCATCGATTCGGTATCGAGATTATCAACCGCGTATCTTTTAAGCCAGCGTATGGCAACCGGTTCTCCCCTGAGACTGATCGAGCACACCGTTTCACATTTATGCGTGCATACCCTTCCGCATACACTGGAAAGGGGATTGTCCATATACATCTGTCGAACCGATTCCTCGAGGTCATCGTCCCAGATCGCCCGTATATACTCGGGTATGTTCATATGTGCCGGGCAACTCTCTTTGCAAACCCCGCATTCAACGCATCGTGAAGCTTCTTTGAGCGCCTCCTGACGGGAAAAGCCCTTCACAATTTCAATAAAGCTTTCCCACCTCTCTTCCGGTTTGAGCTCATCAATCTCCATCCTCTCAAGATCAAGCCAGGAAAACTCATCCAGAGTTGCATACCCCTTGTTATCGGCGTATGCATCTCCCGGTACGAACAGGAAATTCCTTCGTATATCTTCGACTTCTTCATCGGCAAACATGTCGGGCTTTGTCCTGTAGGTTCGAATGTATTCCCTGCTCATGGTCAGTGAGCTCGAAGGGCACATGTCGACGCAGAAACCACAGAAACAACACCTTCCGTAGTCTATAACCGGGCGTTTTCCAAGCTTTCCCTCTCCCACGTTCTCGCCTTCGATCATGGTTATGGCGTTAGTCGGACATATATCCTCACACGTCCCGCATCCGATACATTTTTCTATATCGTTTGAGTGCAGCCCCCTGTACCGGGGGGAAGCACCCGGTTTATCAAAAACATCGATCTCTTCTTTGGGAAATCGTATGGTCGTCGGGCTTTTTAAAGCATTTCCCCAGAACTTGAACGGTGAAAACAGGCTTTTCTTACCCGGGTTCATACATACCTCCTGTAAATTCTTGATGATTGCGTTATTCTATCTGTCGAAATCAGGCGGGCATACACTGAAAGAGGCCATCCATATGGCGACATCGTCTATCCGCATTCCGGGCAGATGCTTATGGCAGAGACTCAACCCTGCCGGCAGTGAAGGCCCCCGAACTGAAATACGGTACGGTTTAAGCCCGCCGTTTGAAACCACGTAGTAGCCGTATTCACCCTTGCTTGATTCAACCCGTGCATAGGTATCGCCTGCGGGTACCGTGAACTTCAGCGGGTTCCCGAGATAAACTTTGAACTCTCCACCCGGCATAGCTTCAAGAATCTTCCTGATGAGCTGAATGGCCGCCTCATACTCCTTTCGAACCTGCACTGCCCTTGCAAGGGCGTCTCCGCCTTCAGTTGTAATTATATGAAAGTCAAGAAAAGGGTATGCAGCATACGGGTCGTCTTTTCTTACATCGGCAGTAAATCCCGTTGCTCGAAGGTTCGGCCCGACCAGGCCGTAGTTTACCGCCTCATCCGCGGAAATTTTCCCGATTCCCTTGAGCCTCCTGTGCACCACGGGATTTTCGAAAAGAAGGCTGTCCCATTCCCGAAGGTTGTACTCCATATCATCGAGCAGGCTTTCAAGTTTTGCTGCGAAACCTTCGGGAAGGTCCCTCCTCACACCGCCCGGCAGATTATATATATGATAGATACGGGCGCCAGTAAGCCACTCGAAAAAGTCGAGCACACGGTCCCTTTCATTCATCATCCGGTACATGATGCTGTACAGCCCCATCATGGCGCCGAGCGCGCCCATACCCATGAGGAGGGATGTCATCCTGCTCATCTCGAGAGTAAGACTTCTCAAGAATTTCGCCCGTATCGGTATCTCGATACCCATAAGACGTTCGACGGCAGTGCAGTAGGCGACCTCATTCGGGTCTGGATCGGGAACACAGATTCTCGGGATGAGGCTGATATTCTGAAACCAGAGGTTCTGTTCCATAAGTTTCTCGAACCCCCTGTGCAGCTGCCCCGCATTCACACGTACCCGTGTTATGGTAGAGCCCACAACGTCGCACACATACCCGAAGTTGCCATGCATGCCCGGATGGTTGGGGCCGAAGAAAAAATCATAGGTCGCGTATTTGTCTGTTTCTGCTATCTTCGTTACCTCATAAAAATCACTCATACACCGGCCTCCTCAACACCGTCTACAACTCCATACGCCCGCCTGGAGTACTCCTCGGTATCGAAGTCCTTCCGGAGAGGCGGGATGTCGCGCCAGTTATGGAGAAAAAGCGGTGAAAGATCGGGGTTGCCGGTAAACTCGACACCGAACATCTCGTGTATTTCCCTCTCGTACACCTGCGCCTGCGGCCAGATATCCAGTGCGGTCGAAACTTCCGGAGCATCACGGTGAGTCTGCGCCTTGATAACTGCATGAAGCCTGTGGGTGTAGGACCACAGATTATAGGTTACATCCATGCGGTTCTCATCGATCCAGTCAACGCAGGTAATGTTCGATAAATGCTCGAATCCGGATGACTTCAGTACGACGAGCGTACTTACGGCACGCTGACCGTCGGTTACAAGTTCCATCCTGTTGCCGTAACGCTCGTTTACCGTAACTCCCGCAAGCAATTTTCGCAGTTTGCGTGCCATCTCCTTATTCGTCATTTCACACCTTCCACGATGGAGATTTTCTTCTTTGTCTCCTGGGCTTTTGCAACAGATGCAATACCTGGCCTCAGAACGGGCTCCGTTCTTTCGAGCACCTCAGCCTGGTTTCGCTTGTACCACTCGTAGTTGAGCCGGTACTTCTTATATCCGACCGCCTCGCCTTTTTTTATCATCTCCATCAGGTTTACGAAACCGTCGATAACCGCCTGCGGTCTCGGCATACACCCGTTCAGGCTCAGATCGACAGGAATATACCGGTCGAGCTGGTTGATGGTTGCGTAGCTCTTCCAGTAGATCCCGCCGTTTACAGGGCATGATCCGAAACCGACAACCCATTTCGGCTCCGGCATCTGTTCGTAGGAGCGCACTATCCGCTTTAGGGTCTTCACCGACACGTATCCGGTAACAAGCAGAATGTCCGCCTGCCGTGGGGTTGCCATGGGCCCGATGCCGAACCTCTCCATGTCAAACCTGCTCGTCATAGTAGGGGGGAGCTCGACTGCACCGCACCCGGTGCAGTAGTAAAGCATCCAGAGGCTTCGACTTCTGAAAAAGTTCAGGACGCGTTCGAACTTCCCGTCAAGTATCTCTTCTCTGCTTACCTTCAGCATATCCGTTACCTCGTAATAACCTTATTTAAATTGTACCGGACCTCAGGTACATATTAATGACAAGTTGAATAAATGCAAGCCCACCGGCAGTGAACCATAAAAACTTCGTCGCCTGCTCCACCCGGTACCTGGCGAATATGGCATTGATCGCAAGGGATAGCATATACACTAAAAACTGCTTCAGAATAAAAAGCCCTATCCCAGGGCCCCCGCCTAAAAAGAGAGTAACGATCAGCCCTGTTTCGATGAAGATTCCGACACTGTGCTGCAGAAAGGCGAGCCCAAGGAATTTGCCGGAGAGCTCGACCATCGGGCCTGAGGCAATCTCGGAAGGCGCGATCATCGTATCAAAGGGCTTTTCGGCAAGCATGGCCTGAAGCGCGATAATACCCGCAACAAAACCGAACGGCATGGTAATTATATTCCAGCTTAAAAACCCAGCCTGCTGCGCTTGCCCGAGCGCAACCAGGGACGTTGAATTGAAAGCAGCAATCATGCACAGAACAATCGTCGCAAAGGGCACCTCGTAGCCGAGCATCAGGGTAAGCGCCCTGCCGATACCGATGGATGCGAGCGGGTTGCCGGAGGCCGACACCCCCATTGCCATGCCGAGATATCCAATCGGCATGAGATACAGAATGACGATAATCGGGCCCGTCGATTGAAACGGCAGGTACCGTCCGACCGGTAAAAACATCGCAGCTGCAACAAGCCCGGCAAGACCCATAACGGAACCCATATCCATGATCCAGTGATGCGAGATGCTCTTCCTGCTGAAACATTTTATTACGTCTATATAGCTCTGCCATACCGGTGGACCGTATCTCCGATGAAATCGTGCGGAAAACCGTCTGCCGATGCCCATGAAGAGCAGGCCCACAGCCATAACAAAAAATGCATGCCCCAGCACCTTGACCACACTCAGTAACATTATGCTGTCCTCTCTGATATTTGTACCCAGTACTCAACAGGGCACATTACCCAATAGGGCACATTACCCAATAGGGCACATATACAGCGTGCAAATATTCAAATAAAAATAGCGCGCGTCTTAATTCGTGACTCATATTACAAAAACAAACCGTGCTATACGATTCCTCCAAAAACAACAACCAACAAAACGACAACGATCAGCAGCACAAGAGTGCCGAGCTGAGGCGTGTTGAACCACCGTTTTACCGTCCCGCTCAGCTTCCCTGCCTCAAATCCTATTCGCCTGAAAAGGCCGTCCATCGAAGTTCCTTTCAAAAAGGGCTCAATAGTGACCTCAAAAGGCTCGTAAAAGTGCATCCCGTAGTGATACTTCTCCTCGGTCAGGCCCCACTCTTCAGGCGTCTCCCCCGAGGTGTAGGTGTCAAGCTGCTCCACATGCTCCCTCTTCCTGCCGATCAGATATAAAAAACCAACGATGAAAAAAGAGCCCATAAAGATCGCTCCGATCGAGGTCAGCCTGATGCTCGTGGTGACTCCCTGAATCGAAAAGAGGTCCTGGCTTATGGGGGCAAGTCCCATACCCGTAAATATACTGTTTACCGGACTCAAGACAAGACCGGGGAAAAACCCGCCGAGCATAACAATAAACATCATAATCAGCATCGCAAAGGCCATGGGCGCGGGCACTTCCTTTATCTTAGCGAATCGATTTGAGAGCTGACCCAGGTATATGGTATGAAGTCCTCTGTACAGATAGAGAAACGAACCAGTCGATGCAAAAAAGGCGGGAATCGCCATGATAAGCATTTTCTTTTCGAACAGGGCCTGATAGATCATCCATTTGGAAGCGAAACCGCTCATCGGCGGTATGCCCGCAGCAGCGATGATACATATGAGAAATGTGAAGAAGGAAAGTGGCATACGGTAGGCCATTCCACCCAATTTGTGCATTTCCCGCTCTCCGGTTCTGTATTTGACCGAAGCAAGCGACAGGAATATGCCCCCTTTGAATACCATGTGATTGAAGGTATGAAAGAGCGCCGCCGCAATGCCCAGAGACGAGTTCATGGAAAGCGCCGCAATGATCAGTCCGATGTTCGAAACCGTCGAGTATGCCATGAGCTTTTTCATGTCATCCTGCTTGATTGCGTACAGTGTTCCGAGAACTGCCGTAATAACGCCGAACCAGCCGAGCACTGCAAGGTACAGCGGCACGCCACGGACTGCAGGGCCGACATAACCCGCCCTGTAAATTGGAAGCACAACCGCAATCAGGCCGAACACCCCGTACTTGATCATGACGCCTGAGAGAAACGAGGAAAAATCATCCGGCGCTTCAGCGTGCGCCAGTGACGGCCACATGTAAAAGGGAAATACGGCTGATTTGGCAAAGAAGGCAATGGTAAAAAATAGTGTGCTCAAAACGGCCAGGCTGTTTCTCGTACCCCACAGCCCTGAAAAGTAACGCACGGAATCTGCGATGGCCATACTCCCGCTGCCGCTGATTCCAATAAAAATTCCGGCAAGCATCGCCGACGAACCGATGAGCGACAGGATATAGTAGTACAGAGCCGCTTTCCGGGAATCTTCCCTTCCGTGAGCGATTATGAGAAATGACGTCCATCCCATCACCTCCCATGAAATGAGAAAGCTAAACCAGTCACCGGCAAAGAATATTCCTGCATTGGCGCCCATGAGTATGGTCCACAGAGGAGCAACGCCGGTGGCGTGGTCTCTGTCGTTGAACGCAAGAGAAAAAATAGAAATAATCAAAGTGACAATCGTCGAACCTGCAAAAAAGATGAATCCAAGGCCCGTAAACTGGAAAAAAGCGCTCTGCCCGAGACCGGGAATCGGAGACAGGGCTAACGGAAATTTCTGCGAAATGCCGGAGCCGAAATTCCCACTTCTGAACAGAGAATATGCGGCAAAGAGCTGAAACAGCGTGCTCAGAAAGAAGAAAGCCCACTGGAGCCGCTTCCACCTCTTGAGAATTATCAGAGAAAAAATGCCGACAGCGTACGGGAGGACGACGGCACCATACATACCTGTATTTAAGATACCCGGACACGCGTTCATCATAGGGCTCCTCCGGCTGCTGAAAGGGCAACGAGCACGTTATTGATATAATCCGCCGTGTTGATGAGGTCCGACGCAGCCCGGCTCAGATACCCTTCAATGAGACCCGGACGCAAACCGAAAAGCACGACAACAAGCGCGAGAATCAGAGCGGGTGCCGCGGTGCTCAGGCTTATTTTCAGACGGCGGCTGCGCCTGGCTATATCTTCCGAAGGCTGCGCTTCAAAAAACACATGCCCAATTCGCATAAAATATGTACCCTCCAGTATAACAGAGAAGAGAATCACGGCAGCACCGATCAGAGGAAAAGTCTGTTGCCCTGCTGCCGAAAGGGAGCCCTGCCCGCTGAACAGGTCTTTCAACAGAATCATCTTCCCCCAGAAGCCGGCAAACAGCGGCATACCCATGAGTGAGAGCGCCCCCACTACGAACAGCGCTCCGGTCAGCGGGTACCGCCGCGCAATGCCGCGCATCTCCCGCCACCGCGCTTTACCGGAGGTTTTAATATAAAACCCCGCTGTCATAAGCATGAGCGGCTTTACAACAGAGTGGTTTAAAAGAATAAAAAGCCCGGCTGTCAATGCTACACTCCCCCCGATACTGAAGGTGAGAACAACGATTCCCATATGGCTGACGGAAGAAAATGCAAGGACTTTTTTAACATCCTCCTCCTTCAACGCAGCAAGCTCGCCGATCACAATGCTCGCCGCAGCAATAATAAAAACCACGGCAGTCAGCCGGCTTCGGGCAAACCGGAAGGTATCAGACCCGGCCATCATGGTAAGAAAAACTCTTCCGAAGGAAACCACCCCTGCAATGCCGCCGATGCCTGCGACCCCTGCTGCAATGGATGAAGGCGCCCCTCTGTACAGATCCGGCACCCATGTATTGAACGGGAAAAGCTCTGCTTCAAAAAAGAATATCCCGAGTATGCCGATTCCGAGAAGAAACGCGAGAGAGCCGTTCAGCTCGCTGCTTCGGGCTATATGTGCGATGTTGAGTGTTCCGAGGCTCGAATAGAGCAGCGCGATACCGGCAAGCATAATCATCGATACCAGCGCTGCGGGAACAAAATATTTCAATGCACCGCGTGCTCCAGAACCCGAACTCACGGATGCCGAGAGGCCGAGCAGGGCGATGGTGCCTATCTCGATAAAGATAAAAAGGTTGAAAAGATCCCCGGTCATTGTCATGCCGAGGGAGGCGAATACAAAAAGCGCGAAGAGCATATGGTAGTATGCTGGCCGGTTGTTTTGAAGATCGTATATATGAATGAGGAATGCGATAAAGTATATGAGAATCCCGAAACCGAATGCCACCGGGCCCAGATAGAGGTTTATTCCGTACGGAGGTTTCCAGCCTCCGATAATTACCGAATACGCATCGAATCCGGAGACGGAAAAGAAGTAAATCCCACCGGCTGCCCCTGCAGCATAGACCGCGATATTCAGATATTTACCAAACCTGCCTCGAACGATATTGCACACGGGGGCGAGAAATGCTGAAAAAAGCGGGAGTATGAGAAATAGAATTATATAGTTCACTGCACCACCTCTTCATCATCTGATTTCATCTGCCCGTACATGAAGGACGAAGTTTCAAGGCTCCTGTGCGACATATAATATTTAATAGCTATGACCAGCCCGAGTGCCGTTGTTCCGAAGGCGATTACGATGGCGGTAAGAACCATCGCCTGCGGAAGGGGGTCTACAAAAAGCGGTGTATGACCCGTGTTTTCCGTAATGATCGGCGCAATACCGGAAGGCCGCCACCCCAGGGCCACGAGAAGCAGATTTACTCCGGTCTGCAGTATGTTTATTGAAAGGAGTATTTTAATAATATTCCTTCTCGTAAGAATTCCAAAGACACCGATCAGCAGGATCGCACCGGCGTTGTATAAAAAAAGCTGCTGTATACTCATCTATTCTCCTTCAAATTCCCGAGGAAAGAACCGCTGATCCCGGATATCTCGCTGAGAACCTTCACACCGATAAGGGTATAGAGGATGACAACCGTGCCACCGCTGAAAAAATCTCCTACCCGCCCTGTCGGAAGAAAGTTCTGCAAAAACCCCCCGCCGTAGTAAATACCGAGAAGGCCCACTGCCAGAATACCCAGGCCCATCAGGGTTTCCAGAACCATATACAGTATCCCTCTACCCGTTTTTCTGAATGCAAGCGAGGTGAGAATAAAAGCAGATGCGAGCACCGCACCCCCCGCAAAACCGCCGCCAGGCGAGAGGTGCCCCCTGATGATTATGACAATTCCCACGACATAGATAAACAGATCGATAACCGGCACAGCGGTTTTTACAATATGGCTCGATTCGGTATAGACGCGTTTCTTTCTCTTTTCCATCAGCATGGCAACGCCCGCTGCAGACGCAAAGAGAACGATTACTTCGAGAAGCGTATCGAATGCACGGTAGTTCACCACGATGGAGGTAACGATATTCGCGCTGCCGGATTCGTATCCTTCTGTGCCGAATGAGACCGGGGAACCCGTATCCTCCCTCACCGATTTTGTCGAGAACTTCGCGGACACACGGTCTTCAACCGCTGCACTCAGCAGCTTCTTCCCCTCACCGGTATCGGTAAACGCGCGAAATACGAGAAATCCCGCGGCGCATAAAACGATGAATACAAATATATTTATCAGAACTCTATGACTTCTTTTCATTTTCCTTCCCACCGTCATAACCGATCTCTTCAATCCTTCTCAAAGCAAAGAAATACAGGGCCGTGCTTAAAACAGCCCCTATCGAGGCTTCTGTTATGGCAACGTCGTATGCCCTCATCAGCACGAAGAACAGTGCTGCAAGGAGGCTGACGATGCCGGTAATGAGTGCGGCTGCGCGAAGCGTTTTCGTAAAAAGCACCGCAATACCACCGGCAACCATGAGTGCACTCATAAAAAGGACAAGGTATATCATGCCGCATCCCCCTCGCTTTCCTCCGTATGAACAGACGGAGCCTGTGTATTTCGCGCGGCTCTCGCAAGTGCATGGCTCCCGACCGGGTTGGTCGCAATGACAAAGACCGCTATGAGGATGATTTTGAGCATCCACGAGGGCTGGAGGCATATAAGTCCTGCTGCAAGCGATAAAAAACCGAGGGTGGTAGCCTTTGTTCCCGCCTGAAGCTTGTTGAAAACATCCGGCATTCTCAGCACCCCGAGCGCACCCACAAATGTGAAAAACGCCCCCACGAGTAGAAAGAAGGAGCCGAGGATTTCCCGTAAGATCATCACTATATCCCCCTTTCCCTGTACCGGGCCACGACCATAACCACGCCGAAAGACAGAATAGCGTAAATAATCGCAATATCGAGAACAAATGAGTTCTTCAGAACAAACCCGAGTATCAGAAGTATTCCAGTGGTGAGCGTGGTGAGCATGTCCAGGGCCACCATCTTCTCGATCACAACCCTCGTTTTTATCAGTGCAATCATTCCAACGATCCCACCGACACCGAGTATAGCAAACGTAACGACAAGAACAATATTCATTCAGTAATCCTCTTTATAAATTTCTCAAAAGGCTCCATTATCTCCCTGGCATTTCTTTTTTCACTGACAGTGTGAATAACAAACTCCTTTTCATTCCCCTCGACCGTAAGGGTCCCCGGTGTAAGAGTTATGGAACTGGATAGAAGCAGCCTTCCGTAGGAGCTCTTCAGTTTTGACTTTCCCTTTTTCAGTTCCGGACTGATGGGAAGCTTCGGGTTGAGCACAACAAGCGCAATTTTCACATTTGCCCGTATCACCTCGAAAATAAAGTACGGCAGGTATATGAGGAAAAAGAAGATGCGAACGGGGCTGATGTATTTGAAAGGAAGCGCGTTAAACCGCATTGAGGCCGATGCAGCAACTACAGCAACAGCAAGGCCCACAATCAACGTGGGACCGGTAACCGTTTTTACGAGCAGTATGTAAATCACAAAAGCGATAACAAAAGAAAGGATAAACGTGCCGAGTTTTTGCATTGCAGCCTCCCTCAATACAACCTCTGTATACTGTTACAATCCCATCCTGCTATTTCCATCTGTTACTTTAATGACGAAAGTTTCTTATTCATGAGTTCGAGTATCACTTCCTGTATGAGGTCATACGCCTGCAGAACTTTCTTGCTCACAACATAGTAATACACATGCTGACCCTCCCGCCTGCTCCCGAGCATTCCCCTGTTTTTCATAAAGGACAGATGCTGGGACAGGTTCGTCGTGCTGATCGACATCTTTGCCTGTATTTCCGATACGGTCATTTCTTTGGCGCGCAGTATATCGAGGATTTCAAGCCGTTTCGGATTGGAAAAGGAGCTGCAGAAATCAGAATGCTGCTCATAGCTATATTCGTCCAATTACCTAATCCTTTAGTTGCATATTTTCGTAATAATTATATATCGAATTCTTTAGTATTGTCAACTGTTTTTTAAAAAAAATAGTCCGAGCCTAATGAGCCCGGCCAACATGGAATCCCTTTCGTTTGAGTTTTTAATACTGCAGCGATACGTACCGGTTATATTGTAAAAATGTATCTATTTGACAGGCAAGTCGTATTTACCACTGATATACGTATCTTGATTAGTCTTGATATGAAAAGTATCGCTGTAGCACTTTTATTAATTTGATTGCTGTTTCGCGTGGTACTGTAGTATACTCCTGCCATGCTCTGGTTCCCCCTTGCCATCGGCGCTGCGATTTTCTGGTCTGTCGGACAGATACTGATTAAGAGAGGGTTTGAAACAATCCCGCCGCTCTGGAACAATATCCTCAACGACGTGCTTTCACTCTTCATCTATATACTGGCAGCACTCCTGCTGAGTCGATTCAGTATCACCCGTCCCCCGTCGATTGTCTTTGTCTACGTCCTTCTTTCTTCGATGCTGTACCACGTGTTTTTCTATTCCATCTCCAAAGGGCAGATATCGCTTACGGGAACTGTCGTTGCCGGTTATCCTGTTGTAACCATTATTCTTTCCTATTTCTTTCTGAACGAGCGTCTTACCCTGTTTCAGTATGCCGGCATCGTGCTCATACTTTCGGGCTGCGTGATCGTGGCCCTGCCGGAAAACCATCCAAACTATGAAAACAGGAATTACTCGTGGATACTGTGGGGCATGGCCGGTGCAGTGACAATCGGCACCGGAGATTTCATTACAAAGCTTTCGATAAATATTGTCGGTGCCTATACACATATATTCTTTCTCGCCCTGGTATCAAACGGGGTATCCGGATTGAATTTTCTGCTCGACAGAAAAAACAGGAAGACACCCGTGTTTTTCCACAGGAGCTTTTTAGGGACTTTTGTCGGTATCATTATTCACCTGACAGGTGCCGTTATGTTTCTTACTGCCTTTAATTACGGGAAGGTCTCTCTCATCGTATCCGTCTCCTCGGTATATCCTGCACTTGTAGCACTTATGGCGGTAAAGTTACTCGGCGAGAAAATTAATACAAAACAGGGGGGCGGAATAGCAACTGCGATTATCGGCTTGATTCTTATTGGGCTGGGAACATTCTGAGATACAGCATATAAATCTTTGTAAATAAACGACCTATGGTTTTATCCATTAAAATTCTGGTCTAGCAAAGCGATATCTTTTCCTATTGTACCAGAATTTTTATGCTCAACTGACTTATTATGATATAATTGCCTGCGATTACATTCTACAGGTAAAAACCATACGGCAAGTGTCTGTTTTTACTTTTTAGGATTGAAAGTTAACTTGCCTATCTTTTTTATATCTAAGCAAGCCCTTTGGGAGTACCGAGAATCTCCGAAAAGACGATTGCCCTCTTAAGATGGGGAAGTGTCTCAAGTCTTTGGATTACAGAAAGTCCCTGCCTCTTTTTTTCGGTCTCATGATGTACGATAGTGCCGGATATGGCACTTATGCCACCGAAAGCACCTGTGTCCTGCCTTCGAACCTCAGGCGGTTTCTCCGGTGAAGAGGGCAGCTCTTCAGAAAGGATATAACTGGGGCTGAGAACATCATGAGCTGACTGCTCATGAAGAAAGGAGACACCGTCCATCAGAATATTCCTTCGTGAAGGAGCAGAGGGGGGAGGTTTCTCCATCGAGCTGGCAGGGGCTTGCCTGTCAAGCATACCGGAGGTTTCTTCAAGAGAGTTGATGGCTCTCATCAAAGGGCCACTTCCCGAGGGCATCTCCTGATGCAGACCGTTCTCCTCTTCGTCGGCATTTTGTTCGGTTTCTTCCATCCCTTGATGCTCTTGATGCGCTTCACCTGCCTGACGCATCCTTTTCTTCCTGGAAGAAACCAGCCCCAGAATGACGTTGAGAAATATAAAAATTAAAAAAATCAGGAGAAATACCAGTTGCATTACTGCCCCTCTTTCGGTTTCGCCTCACCGCTTATGCTCTCTCGCATATCGGTATCCGCCTGAATATTCCGCATTCGATAATAGTCCATTATTCCCATGTGTCCCTTTCTGAAGGCATCGGCCATCGCCTTTGGCACTTCCGCCTCAGCGAGCACAACCTTGGCCCTGTTCTCCTGCACAAGAGCGAGCATTTCCTGCTCACGTGCTCTTGCAGCCGCACGCCTCTTCTCAGCCTCAGCCTGAAACCTTCTTTTATCTGCCTCAGCCTGGTCCGCCTGTAGCTTCGCGCCGACATTTTCTCCCACATCGACATCCGCTATATCAATGGAAAGAATCTCAAACGCGGTTCCCGCATCAAGGCCCTTCTCCAGAACTCTCTTCGATATATTATCCGGGTTCTCGAGCACGTTCTTGTAGGTTTCTGCAGACCCGATGGTGGTCACGATTCCTTCACCGACGCGGGCGATTATCGTCTCCTCAGTAGCCCCGCCGACCAGGCGCTCTATGTTCGCGCGGACCGTTACCCTGGCCTTCGCCTTGAGCTGAATACCGTCCTTTGCCACGGCATCGATCGTCTGCTTCCCCTTAGCGGGATCCGGGCAGTCGATAACCTTGGGGTTGACGCTTGTTTTAACCGCATCGAGTACATCCCTTCCGGCAAGATCAATAGCCGCGGATTTCTGAAAGGAGAGCGGGATGTTTGCCTTGTTCGCTGCAACGAGCGACATAGCAACCCTGAGCACATTTCCGCGCGCAAGGTAGTGTGTCTCAAGGAGGTCGGTATCTATTGGAATACCGGCTTTAACGAGCATAATCCTGCTGTCGACTATCACGGACGGGTTGACCTTTCTCAGCCACATACCGATAAGCTTTGCCACACCCACCGGCGCGCCGGAAAGAAGCGCCCTGAACCACAGGCCGAAGAATTTAATGAACAATATGATGAAAATAAGTGCAACGATTCCGATAAAGACATACAGTATGTACCACATCTCTCATCTCCATGAGCCGTTCAATATTCTCTGAACCACCGGCCGCTTTATGTTTTTTCTTTCCCGATACTATATGATAAATTTGACAGTTTTCTTCACGATTGTCCACAGGTAAAATCCATCGGATGCATTTAGTGAACGGGAACTAACCTTCCAAGTAACTTCAAACAAGTTACGTTTTGAAAATCGGTCCCAAGAGGACATACGCCGCTTTTAAGTAACTTCTTGCGAAGTTACTTACAGATACTCGGTCATGAAATGATACATCCTGTCAAGGACGTATGT
>CAYSRJ010000023.1:0-16586 GCA_964433545.1 uncultured Spirochaetota bacterium
GCTGCGCAGTTTACCTTGACAAAGGCACTTTCGTTTCTCAGGCTGTTGTAGTGAATTGCGCCTGCCAGCAGCTCTTTGCCTGTGCCTGTTTCACCGAGGAGAAGCACCGACGAGCTGCTTTTTGCTATTTTTTTTACTATTTCAAAGATTTCCTTTATCTCGGGGCTCTCTCCGATGAAGTTTTCGGCCTTGTAAATGATGTTGCGCTCGCCCCGCAGGCTGTCGGCTTCATATTCGAGCTTTCGTATTTTGAGGGCGTTTTTTATCTTTACTTCGAGCTCGGGAATCTCATAGGGTTTTCTTATTACGTCAAAAGCGCCGCCCTCAACCGCCTTCAACGCCTCTTCGAGGTTCTGGTGCTCTGCTGAAACAATAACCATCGGTTTTGTTCCGGAGCGCGTTTCATACGTGAGGAGCTTGTCAAGCGTTCCTCCCTGTATCTTTGTATCGCTGATAATAATATCGAAATCGCGCTCTTTGATTATTTTCTCTGCCGTTTCGAAGTCAGCGGCGTCTGTAATTGTAAAGCCGTTGTCCTGAAAGGTATGAGTAACGTGATTTGCGAGCTTGCTGTTGGAATCGATGATTAATATATTGTTCATACTGTTTTCGCCCGTTCTACAATATAACACAAGGTGAGGAAAAAAACGGAAAAAATGGTATATTATATAAAAAAAGTAGGCGATAATAGCGTCTATTCGAAAACCAATGCATACAAAGACATAGAGGAGAATACACATGAATGAGAAGCCCGTATCCGTGAGCCCGGCCGGAGAAGAGTTTGCACTCCCGAAGAAGGACGAATACCGGCAGGAATTCACACGGCTGCAGAAGATTGTAAAGGAAAAACGGGATGAGGGGAAAGAAATCGTCGTTGTTCTCGGCCTGGGGTTTGTCGGCGCGGTAATGGCCGCCATTATTGCTGATTCAACCGATACCGACGGAAAGCCGACAAAGTTTGTTATAGGAAAGCAGCGTCCGAGCACCAGAAGTTTCTGGAAGATACCTTATTTAAACAAGGGTATCTGCCCTATTAAATCGGACGACCCTGAGGTTGACGCGATAATCAAGCGCTGCACGGAAAAAAATACTCTGATAGCCACATACACAGACGAGGTGCTGCAGCTTGCCGATGTGGTGGTGATAGATATCCAGTGTGATTATAGAAAAAATGCGCTCGGCAATGTTTCCGACGGGAGTGTTGAGATGGCTGCCCTCGAAGAAACATTTTACACCATCGCGGATAACATCCAGCCTCATGCGCTCGTGCTGATAGAGACCACTGTTCCGCCGGGCACAACGGAACAGATAGCCTATCCGATTATGAAAAAGAGGTTCGAAAAGCGCGGGATTGCGTCCGAACCTATATTGGCCCACAGCTATGAAAGAGTAATGCCGGGTAAAAACTACGTTGCCTCGGTCAGGGATTACTGGAGGGTATGCAGCGGCATCAGTGAAGAGGCGCGGGAAAGGGTGGTGCGGTTCTTAAGCGATGTATTGAATACCGATAAATATCCGCTGACCGTACTCGACAGGCCTATCGAATCTGAAACCGCAAAGATAGTGGAAAACAGCTACCGAGCCACGATACTGGCCTTTATGGACGAATGGTCGCTCTTTGCAGAGAGAAACGGCGTGGATCTTAAAAAGGTCGTGGATGCGGTAAAGGTCAGGCCGACGCATTCGAACATCATGTTTCCGGGGCCGGGGATAGGCGGGTACTGCCTTCCGAAAGACGGCGGCCTCGGTGTGTGGGCGTACAGGCATAATTTAGGGTGGGAGGACCAGATATTTAAAATAACCCCCGCAGCGATAGATATAAACGACACACGGGCGCTGCACACCCCGCAGCTCGTTCGCGACGCGCTTCGCAATATGGGAAAACCAATCGCGGCCGCCGAAGTTTTGATTTTAGGAGCATCGTACAAGGAAGATGTGGGAGATACGCGCTACAGCGGCTCGGAGTTCATTGTGCGTCGGCTTACGGAAATGGGAGCCGAGATCCGCGTGCACGACCCGTATGTGGGCAACTGGTGGGAGCTGGAGAAGCAGGATACCTACCCGCACCCCGGTTACAGCAGGGCCCGTTTCTTTCACCGGCAGGATAAACTGAAGCAATTGCGCATTGAGGAGGACATGTGGGGTGCAATGAAAGGCGCGGATGCAGTTGTTATTGCGGTGCGCCATAAGCAGTACCTGGCCCTCGACCCGGAAAAGGTATTCAGGGCGGTGGGCAAGGCATTCGCCATTATCGACTGTTTCTGCATGCTCGACGATGCTCAGATACGAAAATACTTAGAGTTGGGATGTGAGGTGAAGGGCCTGGGCCGGGGGCATATCAAACGTATCAAGGAGAGTCTTTAATTCCCGGTATTGGAGGGTTTTGACAGGAGTCCTTTACAGGGGGTGTTAATAGAGGCTTTCTTTTACAGGAAAGCCCGGTGAATGCGGTGACATTTTATTAGATGGGAGTACTTTACAGGAGAGATCCTTTACAGGAGAGCCTATTGCCCTACTATGTTATTCAGGTAAAGACAAGAAACGAAAAGGACTACATCCACCTTGCGGGTCCGGCCGCCGAGGGTGCAGGGTCAAAACTCGTGTGGCCCAGGCGGGCTCTGAAAATCAGAAAGGGCGGGACCTGGCGTGAAACGATTGCGCCGATTTTTCCCGGGTATGTTTTTCTTGAATCAGCGGATATTCCGGTTGAGCTGTACCGGGGAATGCGTAAAATACCGGGTTTCATCCGGTTTTTGCAGAGCAATCAGAATATTACACCGTTAAACAAACAGGACAGTGAGCTTCTTTTGCACTTTCTCTCGTTTGGGGAAACGGTCGATAAATCAAAAGTTTTTTTCGATGTGCATAATAAAATATGCGCGGTCTCCGGTCCGTTGAAGGGGCTGGAGGGGAAAATCGTGAAGGTTGATAAGAGGAAAGGCCGCGCAAAGGTAAGACTGGAAATCTCTGAAAACTCATTCCTGGTGGATTTAGGGTTTGAAGATATTGAGAAAGTCGCAGATTAACGATGTGTTAAGACAACCTACGGATGTCCGTGTATCTGTTCGGCTGAACAACGGATGCATTCTCCACCGCTGATCCAGGGCCTCCAATTCACGGTGTTTTTTTTGATTTTGGTGCCCGTGTGCCCGTAAAAATATATTCATGTCGTATTGACTATTAGCGGTGTGAGATATACAATATCTGAAAAGCCTGTTCGAGGTGTTCATGCTTGGTATAGATCTCAAAGTTTCCTATGCCGGAGAAAATGAAGAAGTTGTCATCGTAACTGTATCGGGGTATATCGATACAACGACCGCTCCCGAACTGGATAAACTGCTTGAAGAACAGTTTGCACTCGACAGGTACAAGATAATAGTTGACCTGGAGAATGTTGATTATATAAGCAGCGCCGGGTGGGGTGTATTTGTAAGTGGTTTGAAGGATTTACGGGAGCACAACGGCGACATCGTGTTGACGCATATGGCGGTCGGTGTGCACAATATATTTGAATTGATGGAGTTTTCTTCTATTATAAAGGATTTTGAAGACGTCGAGCAGGCGCTTGTGTACTTTTTGGGGATAAAAGCGAGCGATGCAAAGTTAAAAGCCGCGCTTGAGCGGATAAAATTACGCGACCCTGTCCTGGAAACCGGACAGCCCGAGGCTTCAGCGGCGAAAAACAGCCAGCCTGCTACCCGGCCGACTTCTGCTGAAGTTCCTCATATTACGAGCGCAATGACCGACAAGATGCAACTGACCCGCGATAAATTTGGAAGGCGTCTTGTGCGGCTGGTTATCGATAAACCGTACCTGCGTGTGAAAGACATGGTCAAAGCTCTCCGATCCCCTGAATACGGCCGGTTGAAGTGCAAAAAACGCGATGTGAAGCGCGAGCTGAAGACCCTGGGCCTGTTCACTGAAGAACAGAGGTATAACCTGGCGTTGAAAAGCAAGTCGTCCTCGCAGTAACCTCCTCCTCTACCTTTTATTCTATCCCACGTCATTTAATTTCCAGCCTGCAATTTGTTGAAAATTATTTTACAAACAGAACAAAATTGTTCAATATTGTTCTATATGTAATAGTTCTTAATGGCTTGCACTTTCATTAAAAAACAGTTACATTGTAATACAATTAAATACATTGGAGGTATCGTATGAGCAAAGCTATCTCTGTAAGAATACCTGATGAACTGGCCTCAAGACTCTCTGAAATTGCTGAGGAAACAGAGAGACCTAAGTCTTTTCATATACAAAAGGCACTGCAAGTTTATTTAGCCGAATTAGCAGATCTCCAGATTGCAGTAGATCGATTGCATGATACAACCGATACTGTTATCTCGTTAGATGAAATAAGGAAAGAAATTGAGCTATAAGATTGCCTTTAAAAAGTCCGTGGGGCATGATTTGAAGAAAATAGACCGGGCTCAGGCAGATAGGATTCTAAAAAAAATTGAAGAGGCCCTACCTGAGAAAGCAGATCGGTTCCCAGTTCTTACGGGAAATTTCGCAGGCCTGCGGAAGTTTCGTGTTGGAGACTACCGGGTCATTTTCACCATTGTAGAAGACGTGGCTCTTATATTGAGAATCAGCCATCGACGTGAATCTTATAGATAGAAAACCATTTTTTCCTTCCAATTCCTTCCAAAAAAAATTTCAAAAAAGTGAAAAAAACTAATTGACAAGTTTCCGAATTCCTGTATTATTATAGGAAATTGTGGGGAAAAGTGGTGAATTTCCCCATAATGTGGTATATTATATCATCAAATGCCCGTTTTTCTGGGAAGCGCAGGGAAATATCACAGGGATTTGCTGACGGGCGGGTGAAACAGGGGCCCGGACACGGGGAATTCGGAGACGCGGATGTTTATCGGTGAGTACCGCCATACGCTTGATGAGAAAGGCCGCATTGCAATTCCGGCTCGTCTTCGGTACTCAAAGGTGGGTGATGACGAGTACTGGGTTTCGACCAAGGGCTTTGATCGCTGCCTCTTCGTGTATCCGAAACATGAATGGGAAGCGATTGTCGAAAAGATAAACGCCAACCTTTCGCTGACAAACAGTGACGAACGGTCGTTTCTGCGCATGTTCATTTCGCCTGCCAATGAGCAGGCGGTGGACCGGCAGGGAAGGATCGCGCTGCCGCAGAGCCTCCGTGAGTATGCGGGCATACAGAGGGAGGCCGTAATTTTAGGCGCCATAAAGAGGATTGAGATATGGAGCGTTGAAAGCTGGAACCAGTACAGGGAAGAGAAGGAGAAGAGTTTCGACGCTCTCGGCGACAAGATTGCAGATCTGGGTTTATAGGGGGAATCATGTATGTCCATAATCCTGTAATGCTGGAACAGGCGCTCAGATCTCTTGACATCAGGCCGTCGGACCGTGTTGTCGACTGCACATTGGGCGAGGGCGGTCATGCCCAACATTTTCTCCAAAAGCTCACAAACGGCATGCTGCTTGGGATAGAGCAGGATGACGAGATACTGAAAAGGGCAAAGGAGAGGCTCGAATCCTTCAATAAGAAGTTCATTCCTGTTCATGACAATTTTTCAAACCTTAAAAAAATTATCGAAAACAATTTTTCAGGCGGTGCAGACAGGATATTTTTCGACCTCGGCATCTCGATGTATCATATACGCGAGAGCGGCCGTGGTTTTTCATTTTCCGGAGATGAACCGCTTGACATGCGCCTTGACAGAACAAGGGCGCTCTCCGCTGCCGATGTGGTCAACCGCTTCTGTAGAAAGAAGCTTTCTGAAATCATCTGGGCATACGGGGAGGAGCGTTTTTCGGGCCGTATTGCCCTGTACATCCTGGAGGCGCGGGAGAAAAAACGAATCACCTCATCCATAGAGCTCGCCGATATTGTAAAAAAGGCGGTACCGAGAAAATACTGGCCCAAGAGAATTCATCCGGCGACCAAGACCTTTCAGGCTATTCGAATCTTTGTAAATGACGAAATCGATATACTTGAGAATGCCCTGCGGGATGCGGTCGATGTATTGAAACCGGACGGCCGAATTTGCGTCATCAGCTTTCATTCACTTGAAGACAGGGTTGTCAAATCTGTTTTCAACGACCTCAAGAGAGACTGCCGCTGTCCGCCCGATTTTCCGGTATGCGTATGCGGAGGCAAAAAGATTATCAAGGTTCTGACCAGGAAGCCGCTTATGCCCGATGATCGGGAAATCGATCAAAACCCGTCTTCACGGAGCGCCCGGCTCAGATGCGCCCGGAAGCTCGACGGAGCCAATCATCAGTCTCAAAAGGAAATGAGATACAGTGCGTAAGGATAGCGAAAGCATTCATAATTCAATGATAAAGAGAATGCTGAGAATCACCTGTTTCTTTGCCGTCATTTTTACTCTTTTGTTCTGCGTCACATGGCAGAACATAGATATGTATCTTCTGAACAGAAAGATAACCGAACTGACCAAAAAGCGCAACGAGCTTGAAAAATCCATCTACCTCAAAAGGATGGAGCTATCGACGCTGCAGTCCAGACAGAGGATAAAGAGGATAGCTGAAGAACAGCTGGACATGGAACCGGTCACCTACAGGGATGTAAAAGTGATTATATACTGAACAGCCGAAGGGAATACAGTGGTTCCTTCTAAATATACAGAGCTTCTGCGCGGCATCCGGATTGACTCTGTAAGCAGCAGGGCCGAGTATGAGCGGGGGGCGGTTGCTTCAATTTCCACAGATACACGTTCTTTGAAAAAGGGAGACCTGTTCGTTGCGATACCAGGCGACTCGTTTGACGGGCATGATTTTATTCGTGTTGCCGCGGAAAAAGGCGCGAAGGCGGTGTTGTTCAATACTGCACAGAATGCGCCGGTGCAAATACACGTAAAAAAATATCCGGCGGTTTTATTTATGGGGGTCGAGGATACCAGAAAGGTATTCGGCTCCATTGCCGGAAATTACTCCGAAAGGTTTTCGGTCAGAAAAATCGTTGTAACCGGCTCTGCGGGCAAAACAACGACCAAGGCACTGATTCAGAGCGTTCTTTCACAGAGATATAAAACCCTGGCGAGTATTGAAAGCTACAATAACGATATCGGTGTGCCGAAGACCCTTCTGTGTCTTGACCGGAACACCGATGTGCTTGTACAGGAAATCGGCACGAATCATCCGGGTGAAATAGAGTACCTGGCCGGTCTCGTGCGGGCCCAAAACGCGCTCATAACCAATATCGGCCCCGCACACGTGGGTTTTTTCGGCAGCGAAGAAGCCATAGCCCGGGAGAAAAAGGCGGCGCTTTTCGCCCTTCCGCCCGGAGGGACCGCGTTTTTAAACGCGGATGACCGGTTTTTCGATTTTCTGCGGGACGGACTCACTGCTCACGAGGTTTCAGTGAAGACATTCGGCTTGACGCGCGGGGATGTGCATCCGGAAAGGGTTATTGAGACAGGTATTTATAAAATGAAATTCGTTTTATTGGGGCAAACCATAGAGGCTCCGGTTCTGGGGAGTCACGGTATTGTAAATGCATCTGCTGCAGCGCTTGTCGGACTCCACTTCGGCCTCAGTGCCGGGGAAATACGGGCGGGACTCGAATCGCCTGTCATGGAGCGGGGAAGGGGGGCGGTGTTCAAGAAAAACGGGGTGACGGTCATTGACGAAAGCTACAACGCCAATCCTCTCTCGGTATCCGCCGCACTGGAGTATGTAGGAAAGATTTCGGCAGCCGGAAGAAAGGCTTTCGTTTTCGGCGATATGCTGGAGCTCGGTGATGAGTCGGAAAGGTATCACCGTGCGTTGGCCGAACAGGTACTGAAAAACGGCATCGATGTGCTTTACACGTACGGCCGCTTCGCCGGGATGACCGGTGAGAGCCTTCTGGCATCGGGCCACCCGAGGGTTCTGCGGTTTGAGGATATGGGGGAACTGATTACCAGGCTCAAAGGAGATACGTCGGAGGGTGATCTGATCCTTGTAAAAGGGTCCCGGGCCATGCGGCTCGAGCGGGTGGTGCGGGAACTTGTAGACGCGTAATGGTGCCGGTGAGTGCCGTTATCCGGACGAAGAGCACCCGGATAATGGCAAGCGCCTGCAGTTGAAACGCCGGGTTGGGGACCCGGCGCTGATGAAACCGGGATCGGGTTTTATTGATTTTCGGTTTTTAACAAACCGGGTTTTTTACACAGTGGGTTTTAAAAGGGTGTAGAGCGGGTTTTTAACTGGGAGGGGAACTTTGTTTTATCATTTTCTATATCCGCTGTATGAGAAGTTCTTCGCGTTCAATGTCTTCAGGTACATCACCTTCCGCTCGGTGTATGCAACCGTTACTGCGCTTCTCATATGTTTTATCTTTGCGCCGCCTATTATCAAGAAACTGCGTCAGATCGGCATCGGTGGGCAGGTCCGCAAGTATACACCGAGCCGCCACGAGAAGAAGGCAGGCACCCCGTCGATGGGCGGCATAATCATACTGCTTTCGATTCTGGCGTCAATCTTCCTGTGGGGAAATCTTGGAAATCCATACACGATTCTGGTTATGGTCGCAACGGTGGGGTTCGGGATAATAGGATTTTTCGACGACTACCTGAAGTTCGTCAAAAAGAGCTCCCGCGGACTGCACGGCAAGATTAAACTGATTACCCAGCTCCTTGTCTCGACAGCGGTTATGCTCTTCATATACTTCGGGCCGGAACGCGGGGATAACACCACGCTCCTGTATGTGCCCTTTATAAACAGGCCGGTCCTGGATATGTCTTACTTCTATATCCCCTTCGGGATTTTGCTTATCGTGGGTACGACGAATGCGGTCAATCTCACAGACGGTCTCGACGGTTTGGCTATCGGGCTGCTCATTTTTGTTTCGGCCGCATATGCGGGGCTGAGCTACCTTTCGGGCCACGTAAAGATCGCGAACTACCTGGGTATTCCATACATTCCGAACAGCGCCGAACTGACCGTGTTCTGCATGAGCCTTCTTGGCGCGGGAGTGGGGTTCTTGTGGTTTAACGCCCATCCGGCCGAGGTTTTTATGGGCGATACCGGGTCGATTTCACTGGGCGGATCGATCGGCGTTATCTCTCTTCTCATAAAGAAGGAGGTGCTGCTCATCATCGTGGGGGGCGTATTTGTTGTGGAAACGCTTTCCGTCATTATACAGGTATTTTCGTACAAGGTATTCGGAAAGAGGGTGTTTTTGATGTCGCCCATCCACCATCACTTCGAGCTGAAGGGGTGGTCGGAATCGAAAATAATCGTTCGTTTCTGGATTGCGGGCCTTGTTTTAGCGCTCATTGCGCTGAGCACATTAAAGATACAGTGATACCGCCAGGGGAGGCATGATCACCGGGATATATAAGCGGTAACACCATGCACTCATGCCTCCACCTTCGGAATTATCCGGGCGCTTTGCGCCCGTATGGTAGGTATAAAAGCGAACAAATGGATATCAACCACACCAGTGAAATCAGACCGGCCGTCTTTGCGCGAAGGGGAGAGATCGATTACGTGCTCTTTGCGGTTGTGGTAATTTTTTACGGACTGGGGATTATAATGGTGTTCAGCGCCGGTATCGGTATACAAAAATCCGATGCCTTCTACTTTTTGCGAAAACAGGTCATGTGGGTTGTTCTTTCATTTACCGCATTCATGATTTTTACGTTTATGGATTACAGAATTATCGAACGGAGAATCAAGGTCTTCGTATGGGGGATTATCGCTTTGCTCGTTTTGCTTCTGCTTCCTCCTCTGATCGAAAGAGGTTTCGTGCACACCTCACGGCGATGGTTCCGCTTCTCGACCGTCGGGTTTCAGCCGTCCGAGTTTGCCAAAATCATTCTTATTATATACCTCGCTTCGATTCTTTCGAAGAAGGGAAACAAAATCAACGATTTTTACAGGGGATTTCTTCCTCCCTTTCTCATAACCTCCGTTATTGCGTTTCTCGTTTTTTTAGAGCCGGATTTTTCGACTGCATTTTTACTCTTTTTTATCGCAATACTCATGTTTTTCATTGCCGGAATCAGGAGCATCTCCATTATTTCGCTCGTTATCGTTTCGATACCGGCGCTTTTTCTCATGGTGAATGAACGGGGGTACAGGAAGGAGCGTATTACGGGTTTTCTCAACCCGTGGGCCGACCCGACAGACAAGGGATATCAGATCATCCAGAGCTTCAAGGCGTTTGCCCGGGGCGGGTTTGCCGGGGCGGGCCTGGGAAGGAGCGTTCAGAAGATCAAGTATCTTCCCATACCCCATACCGACTTTATATTTGCAATCTGCGCGGAGGAGCTGGGATATATCGGCGTAATCCTGATTATTTTTCTGTATATGGTCATGGCATACAGGGGTTTCAAAATTGCCTGTTCACAGTCGGAGAGTTTCGAGTTTTTGCTCGCGTTTGGAATCACCTCTCTCATCGTCTGGGAGGCGGTGCTCAATATTGCAGTCGTGACCGGGCTTCTTCCGTCAACGGGAATATCACTGCCCTTTCTGAGCTACGGCGGATCGGGCCTCTTAGCGAATTCCATAATGATGGGGATGCTGCTTAATATTTCGAGGAAAACCGCCGAGTCGAATATGATGGTGCAGGAAGAACAGCGGCAGTAGATCTTAACGGGTGGAGTTATACGGGTGCACAGGACAAAATTCTGACAACCCGGATACGCACATGCAGGCGCTGAAGATGTCGTACCGGCAGCGGAGGATCGGGTGATACAATCGCAAAAAAGTGCAGCGCGGCCCAAAAAACGTATCCGCGCCGTTCTTTTAGCGCTGATTGCCGTGCTGATATCGCTCCTCATGCTGAAACTGGGAATGCGGGCCGGGTTGTCCGTCATACTCCCGGTAAAAAAGGTGCAGATTCACGGCAACCGGTACGTAACGGAGGGTGAAATCATCCAGCTTTTGAAAATAGACGCATCGACATCGATGCTTTTCTTTGACCGGGAAAAAGCAGACGATCGTATTCTTACAGACATGCGTATCAAGCGGGCCGCTGTGGTGAAGATGTACCCGGATACCCTGCGGGTATATATCTCCGAAAAGGATGCCGCAGCCGTTATTGCCGCAGGCCAAAGGTATTACGCTGTCAGTGCTGATGGGGTTGTGCTGGCGAAAGACCGGGATTCTGAAACGCATCCTTTGATTACACTAAAGTCGATTAATGACGATATTAAAACTGGGAATGAAATTCAAAATATCGTTGTGAAAAATATCATAACGGCTCTCTATGAGTTTAAAAAAGAATATCCTGCATTCTCTGCGCGTATCGATACTGCAGCTGTCGATGAATCGGGCGTGTATATCTACCTGTCGGGCGGGTACCGGGTATATATGGGAACGGACAGTACAGTGGAGAAGCTGATCAGGCTTCGCGCCCTTGTTCACGTGCTGGAGGATACGGGAGACTTCGATGAGCGGTACAGCGGGACGACTGACATTGACATGAGTTTTTCACATGCTGCGGTGAGGAGGGAGAATAGCGATGAGTTATGAGGATGAAATCATTGTGGGCCTTGATATCGGAACCACAAAGGTCTGCGCGATAATAGGGCAGTTAAACGAGTACGAGGGGCTTGACATCATCGGGGTCGGCGTGTCGCCTTCGAGGGGACTTCGGAAAGGTGTGGTCGTGAACATCGAGTCCACGGTGAACTCCGTTGCAACCGCGGTTGAAAAGGCGGAGCTCATGGCCGGCATCGAGGTCAAATCGGTGTATTCGGGAATAGCGGGCGGACACATAGAAGGAATCAACTCCCGCGGTGTTGTCGCGGTTTCTTCGCGGAGCAAGGAGATTACCCAGCTCGAGGTGGAGAGGGTAATCGATGCAGCGAAAGCGCTCGCCCTTCCGATGGAACGGGAGGTTATACACGTAATTCCGCAGGAGTTTGTCGTGGATTCCCAGGAGGGCATCAAGGACCCGATCGGCATGAGCGGGGTCAGGCTCGAAGCGGAGGTGCATATCGTTACCGGTGCTGTCGCATCTGCGCAGAATATCGTGAAAAGCGTGAACAGGGCGGGGTATGCGGTAAATGATATCGTTCTGGAGCCCCTTGCATCCGCGCTTTCGACTCTGAAAGATGATGAGAAGGAGCTCGGTGTCGTTCTCATCGATATCGGCGGCGGCACGACCGATGTTCTGGTGTATCTGAACGGCAGTATCTGGCATACCAATGTAATTGCAATGGGCGGCAACCATGTAACAAGCGATATTTCAATCGGCCTGCGAACGCCGGTGAATGCCGCAGAAGACATCAAGAAGGAGTGGGGAGTCGCCGTATCCGAACTGGTGGAGCCGGATGAGATGATTGAGGTGCCGAACGTGGGAGGACGAAACCCCACGCGGATACCGCGCCAGATTCTTGCTGAGATTATACAGCCGAGAATGGAGGAAATTTTCTTTCTGGTGAAAAGTGACCTTGAAAAGAAGGATTTCAAGGATGTTCTCTCAGGCGGTGTCGTTCTTACTGGCGGCGCTTCGCTTCTGGAGGGAACGGACAAGGTAGCAGAAAATGTGTTTGAAATGCCGGTGCGGGTGGGAGCGCCGTCCAATGTCGGCGGGCTGGTAGAGGAGATTTCCTCTCCTGAGTTTTCAACCGGCGTCGGGCTTGTACAGTACGGTCTTAAAGCACGCCCCGAGAGCTTCATGGAGAACAGGGGAGCGGGGCTTTTTGCGAATGTAAAGAAACGAATGGGCAACTGGCTCGGTGAGTTTTTTTAAATCAATCAGAAAATGATGGGGGAGGGGACTACCATGGAATTTGAAATAATCGACGAAAACGTACTTTCGAATAAGATCAAGGTTATCGGTGTCGGCGGCGCCGGCTGTAATGCCGTCAACAGGATGATCGATGCCAGTTTGAGAAATATTGAGCTTGTCGCCGCCAACACGGATCTCCAGTCACTGAATGCCAACAAATCGCCGGTCAAACTGCAGATCGGTGCAAAACTCACAAAAGGATTAGGCGCAGGCGCGGATCCCGAAATCGGGGAAAAGGCCGCCCTCGAAGACCGGGATAAAATTTTGGATGTACTTCATGGAGCTGAAATGATTTTCATCACCGCCGGAATGGGCGGGGGAACCGGCACGGGCGCGGCGCCGATTGTCGGCAGTATTGCAAAAGAGATAGGCGCGCTTACGGTCGGCATCGTCACCAAGCCGTTTCACTTCGAGCTCGAGCGTAAAATGGAAATCGCCGAGGAAGGAATTTCAAAGCTCATTGAAGTTGTCGACACCCTCATCATTCTTCCGAACCAGCAGCTCCTCGAAATTATAGACAGGAGGACGTCTGTCATAGAGGCCTTCAGAATCGCCGACGATGTTCTGCGCCAGGGCGTGCAGGGTATTTCAGACCTCATAACGGTTCCCGGAGAGATTAATATCGACTTTGCCGATGTGAAGACGATTATGAACATGTCCGGCGGAGCCCTCATGGGAACAGGAATCGGCAAGGGCGACAACAAGGCGCTCGAAGCGGCTCAGCTTGCGATAAACAATCCCCTGCTGGAAGATGCAACAATAGACGGCGCCAGGGGAATTCTCGTCAATGTGACGGGAGGTCCCGATCTCTCCCTGTTTGAATACGATGAAATAGTAAAACTCATCACGAACAACGCGTACAGCGAGGCCATGATTATCGCCGGCATGGTCATCGACCATTCAATAAGCAACGAGGTCCGGGTCACGGTCATTGCAACGGGGTTTTCAAAAACCGCGGTAACGGATGATTCGGGAGACGGGGTGAAGAGCTTTGAGGTGTATCCGCTCAAGGATTTCGAGCCGAAGAAACAGAAACCCCCTGTGCCGAGGGAGCTGCCGATTATCAGCGGGAGCAGTTTCAAGAAACGCTACAGCGAGGATGATTACGATATACCGGCGTTTTTAAGGAGAAAGGCTGATTAAAAAGGCCGTCAATGAAAAAGCATTCCAGGAAAAGTTTCTCTATTCATACCATGAAACAGGCCGGTTCAGGGCTGCGGTATGTTTTCCGAGCCCCTACTATACGGGAATGAGCAACCTGGGGTTTCAGAGCCTGTTTCACCGCACGGCATCCTTCCACGGTATCCGTCCTTTGCGTTTTTTTATGGAAAAAAATGAAACACTTTTTTCACCCGACCTTGACCGAAGCGCCGGGGACGGGCGGTATACACTTGCCGACTTTGATGTCATCCTCTTCACGGTTTCCTTTGAGCTTGATTATATACAGATTGTCCGCATGCTCATTGCCTCCAATCTTTCGCCCCTGCGCATTGAAAGGGCCGAAAAAAATCCTCTCGTGATAGCAGGCGGCATTACAGTTACGGCCAATCCGCTGGTGCTGGCCCCGGTTGCTGATGTCATCTGCCGCGGTGACATGGAGGTGAGCATCGACAGGCTGTTTGGCGCGCTGACTGAGCACTCGTTTCAAAAGGGTGCGTCTCTTTTCAAGACGCTCGCATCGCTACAGGGCGTTTTCATTCCCGCTGTTTCAGATTCTCCGCCGCCTGCAGCCCGGATTGAAAAGATCGAGGAACCGGCCCATACGGTGATTATATCCGAGCAAACGGAGTTTTCGAACATGTTCCTTATCGAGATAGGGAGGGGATGCAGGAACACCTGCACATTCTGCATGGTTCGCTGCGCTGCGTCTCCGCTGAGGAGCGTTCCTGCAGAGGCGGTGCTGAAAACAGCTGTAAGTGCCCTTGGTGCCCCTGGTGCCCTTGGTACCTCCGGTGCCCTTGGTACCTCCGGTGCCCTTGGTACCTCCGGTACTTATAGTGCCCCCGGTACCTCCGGTAATTTCAGCAGGGTAGGGCTTATCGCGCCTGTTCTCACCGATCATAGAGACCTTGCCTCAATCGTCCGCGGGTTGAACCGGATGGGAATGCGGGTTTCGTTTTCTTCACTCAGGGCGGATGATTTTACACCGGAAACAGCCGCCCTCCTGCAGGAAAACGGGCAGACCTCTGTGACCTTTGCTCCTGAAACGGGCTCCTCTGATCTCAGGAAAAGAATCGGCAAACGTCTTACCAATGAGGCCCTTTTTGACGCAGTTTCGCTGGCGCAGGAGTACGGGGTTCGCAGGTTTCGATACTATGTTATGTACGGCCTGCCTGATGAGCATGAGGAGGATTTTGATGCCATTGTCAGCCTTGTTGAAAAAACGCTTGGCATTCTAAAGCGCTCCAGCTCGGGGCTCCACGTGAGTATCAATCCTTTTATCCCGAAGAAAAAAACTCCTCTTGAAGGGTTTTCGATATACCCGATTGACTACTATAGAAAATGGAAAAATTTTTTAAAGGAAAGGCTCGGCGTAAAAGAGGGGCTGAGCCTTCGGATGGAGCCGCTTCGGCATGTGCAGCTTCAGTACTACCTGTCTGTAGGGGATGAAAAAATCGGCGGGCTTTTGTGCCGCTTTGTGGGCGATAACAGAATGGGGGCTTTTGTCAAATCAGCGGAGAGGATGGTATCGGGCAGATGAGTGACGAAAAATGCCGGATTTTAGTGAACCGTTTTCTTGATCATCTCTACCTCGAAAAAAATCTTTCGCGAAATACGGTAAGCTCCTATAAAACCGATCTGAATCTGTTTATAGCCTACCTGGAGGGGGAGCGAAGCGCCCGGGGGCCTCGTAGTGCAGATGATGAGAGCACTACCGGTGAAGGTCCTGAAAGCGCCCGTGACTTCCAGGATGATCCGGACACGCCGGACGAAAAAAGCGGTGTCCTTCAACAGACAACAGGTGGCCATACCGACAATACGCATGATTTTCAGGATAAATCGGACGCGGGCATCTTTGAGATCAGCCGCCTGACGCTTATCGAATATCTCTCCTTCTGCAGAAAGTCGGGCCTCCATCACAGAACGCTTTCGCGCTATATATCAACACTCAGGTCATTCTACCGCTTTCTTGTCAGTGAGAAAGCAGTTGTGCACGATCCGACCGTTCATATACCGAATCCGAAGACAGTGCTGAACCCTCCCGAGTATTTAACACTCGAGGAGGTGGAGCTTCTCCTCACTATGCCGGACCCGGCCACGGTGCTGGGCTGCAGAGACCGGGCGATACTCGAGCTCATGTATTCCTGCGGCCTGCGGGTTTCGGAGGTGACCGACCTGACGATGCAGAGTGTGCATCTGAACGAGAGATATCTGCTGGTGTTCGGCAAGGGCCGAAAGGAGCGGGTCGTGCCGTTCGGTGAGCGCGCAAACGAGCTTCTGACGGCGTATATCGACTGGAGCAGGGGAAATGTTCTGAAAGGGAGAATATCCGACCGGCTCTTTCTCAATTTTCGCGGTGAGGCGCTGAGCAGGAAGGGGCTCTGGAAGATAATCAAGGGCTATGCGGCGCGAAGCGGCATCAAAAAGAATATCAAACCCCACATACTGCGGCACTCTTTTGCAACCCATCTCATTCAGAACGGCGCAGACCTTCGGTTTGTGCAGGAGCTTCTCGGGCATGCAGATATTTCGACGACGCAGATATACACGCATCTCGACCGGGGCACGCTCGTTGATTTTCACAAAAAATACCATCCTCTTGAAAATATGGCAAAGCAGCACCGCTAGTACTGCCGTCAAGCGGTACCAGGGGCACAAGTACCAGGGGCACAAGTACCAGGGGCACAAGTACCAGGGGCAC
>CAYSRJ010000023.1:16686-51491 GCA_964433545.1 uncultured Spirochaetota bacterium
CCAGGGGCACAAGTACCAGGGGCACAAGTACCAGGGGCACAAGTACCAGGGGCACAAGTACCAGGGGCACTAATAGAATGTTCTCCGCGATCGGCGGCTCATACAATACGCGAACGGCTGAACAAATCCAGGTGTGTGCACCGACGGCTTCATCAATACGTTTTGCTTCCTTACAAAATGCGGTTGACGCTCAATCGGTATTCTCGCTATTCTTTCACTGTGTTCGATCTGAAAAGACTTGAGTATGTAAAGGTACTTCGCATTATAGGGAAAAACTGTCGTTCTGAGTACTCCCGCCGGAAACTCCTCTCACAAAAACCGACCGCAGACAGAAAATTCCTCCTCGATCAGTGTGTCCGTCTCAAAGAGCTGAAGGGTCTAACGGATGCAGGTGTTTCGGTCCTCTTCGGCACGTACAGGAACACGACCGACATGCTCAAAAGAGCTGCTGTTCCGCAAAGCATGCTTTCTTCCGGAGAACTTGCCGGCATACGTGAGAATATCGAAGCTGTGATCGCACTCAAGAGGCAGTTTGCGGAAATGAAAGAGGAGGCGCCTCTCCTCGGTGCTGAAATCAGGGAGGTGCGGGTTCCCCTCGATGTGAAGGAGGAAATTGACCGGGCTATTGATGAGCACGAAAATGTGCGTGATGATGCAAGCCCGAAGCTCCGTGAGATCGTTGACAGAATCAATGCGCTGAGGCGGGAGGTGGAGGTCATGCTCGAAGGGTACCTGCACGCGCCTGATGCGAAGCAGTACCTGCGTGAACGCCATATCACGGTCAAGGATGACCGGTACGTCATTCCGGTCAAACAGGGCTTTAAAAGCAGGGTGCCCGGTGTGGTGCATGCCTTTTCGGGGAGCGAAAAAACCGTTTTCATAGAACCATTCCCTGCAGTGGAAAAAAACAACAGTATACGGCTGCTCCAGCGGGAGCATGAGCAGGAGATTCGAAAAATACTCATTGCATTGACGACAGCGGTGCGCAAAAAAAGCGGGGATTTGCACAATATCCAGGAGTTTCTTGCCGATTTTGATATCCTTTCGGCAAAGGCTTCATTCGGACAGGAGTTTAACTGTACGCTCCCCGAGTTCAGCGACACGCGTGAGCTGTTTATCGAGAATGGGAGACACCCCCTGCTTAAGGAATCTGTTGTTCCAGTGAGTTTCAGCTGTATCTGCGATATAAAAGCAACCGTCATTACCGGCCCCAATACGGGCGGGAAAACCGTCACCCTGAAGATGATCGGCCTCTTCGTTCTTCTTGCACAGTCGGGGATGCCGATTCCCGCCAAAGAGATGCGAACGGGTATTTTTACATCCGTTTTCTCCGATATCGGGGATGAAGGGTCGATCGAGCAGTCACTTTCGACCTTTTCAGGGCATATAAAGAATATCAAAAAGATCATCGCCGGTGCCGATGAAAAAAGCCTTGTCCTCGTCGATGAGCTCGGCGCGGGAACCGACCCGGTCGAAGGCGGAGCTCTGGGCGCGGCAGTGCTCGATTACCTGGTCTCGCATAACATCCTCACCGTTGTTACCACACATTTCAGCTTTATCAAGATGTACGCCATAGAAAACAGCGCCGTGCAGGTCGCGTCCGTGGAGTTTGATCCAAAATCCTGCAGGCCGACCTACCGGCTCATCATGGGGATACCGGGAAGAAGCAATGCCCTCGAGATTGCGCGGCATCTCGGTCTGGAACGGGAAATACTGAGCAAAACAGCCGGTTACCTCAGCGAAGAGGACAGGTCGGCCGATACCGTTTTGAGAAGGCTCTCTTTTCTGGAAGGGGAGCTGAAAAAGCGGGAGGAAACATTAACGCAGGAGGAGTCGGCGCTCAGGGAGCTGATTAGAATGAACAGGGAGCTCGGTGAGAAGCTGACCGAGAAAGAACGGTTCGTTTCAGAAGAGTATGAAAACACACTTGCCGGCATGCTTTCAGAATACAGAAAGAGGCTTGAAGCGGCTGTCAAAGAGGTGCGTGAAAAGGCCGCAGAACGGCAGGCAATCAAAAAGGCAAAAGAAGAGCTCCAGGCGGTTGAGAGGGAATTTTCGGAGCAGGTCCAAAGTAAATCCCACTCCGAAGAGGAGCGTGTGGAAGAAGTTATGCCCGACTACAGGGTCGGTGATTACATTCGTTTTCACAGCGACAGCGGCGGGGATATCGAAGGGAAAGTGCTCGATCTTGACGGGGACAGGGCCACGGTGCAGGCAGGCAGTTTTCGAATGAGTGTCGAACGGCAAAACATATACGGATCGATAAAGCGGGCAGGGGCAAGTAATGGGGGGTCATGGGATGTTTCGGTATCTGACAGGCCCGGCCGGTACGAGTGCGACCTGCGGGGAATGCGGTACGATGCGGCAATGAACGAGCTTGTCAGGTTTCTTGACAGCGCGGTCTTGAATAATCTCGATACTGTGTATATAATACACGGACTTGGCACCGGTGCGCTCCGGCAGGGTGTTCAGGACATGTTGAAGAATTTCAGATTTGCCCGGGAGGTCGAGTACGCGCGGCCTGAACAGGGCGGGTTCGGGTGCACGATAGTCAAATTCAAACCATGAGCGTTTTGCAGCCGATAGGTTCTGCGCATAGTGCCGGAGATTTGTAAGCGGTATTATATCAGTTCCGCTGGATTTATTATACACGGTGTGCAGCAAATAGGCTTTCACCGGCTGCAGAGTATACGAATACTTAATAGTATGAAAGGGATGCTATGAATGAGTACTGGGACAGGGAGCTTGAAACAATCACGCCCGGGGGTCTCGAGAGGCTTCAGCTCGAACGCTTCAATGAAACCATTCAGAGGGCGCGGCGTTCGAAATTTTATAAGAAGAGACTGCCGGACAGGCTCAAGAGCCTGGAGCACGTGAAAGATATTCCGCTCACCACAAAACAGGACCTTCGCACAGGCTTTCCGGACGGATTTCTCACCGTGGGGCTGGAGGATGTGATCCGCCTTCATTCCTCATCGGGAACGACCGGCCGGGCAACGGTTATCTACCATACCCGTCGTGATATCGACAACTGGACTGAGCTCGTCGCCCGAAGCATGTACATGACGGGTGTGCGCAGGGGTGATGTCTTTCAGAATATGATGGGATACGGACTGTTCACCGGCGGCCTCGGACTGCACTACGGTTCAGAACGGCTCGGTGCGCTTACCATCCCCGCATCTTCCGGCAATTCGAAGAGGCAGATCAGGCTCATGAGGGATTTCGGCACAACGGTCATTCATATAACACCGAGCTACGCGCTTCATCTCTATTCGATATTCGAGGAGGAGGGTTTGAATCCGCGTCAGGACCTGAATCTGAGAATCGCATTTCTCGGCGCAGAGCCGTATTCGAACGAGATTCGGAAGAAGATAGAGGAGCTGTACGGGCTCGATGCGTTTAACTCCTACGGGCTGTCGGAAATGAACGGCCCCGGAGTGGCATTCGAGTGCACCGAAAAGGACGGTATGCATCTGTGGGAGGACAGCTATTTTCTTGAGGTGATCGACCCGGAGACCGGCGAATGCCTGGAAGACGGCCACGAGGGGGAAATGGTTTTGACCACCCTCATGCGTGAGGGTATGCCCATCATCCGGTACAGAACCGGGGATATTGCATCGGTGTATACCGAAACCTGCGCGTGCGGGAGGACTCACCGGAGAATATCCCGCATCAAGGGCCGAAGCGACGATATGCTCATCATCAAAGGCGTGAATATTTACCCGATGCAGATCGAAAAAGTGCTGATGGATATGCCGGAGGTGGGACATAACTACCTGATCGAGCTCGAGCGCGTCGACTATCTCGATACCATAAAGGTGAAGGTCGAGGTGCGGCAGGAGATATTTCACGGCAAAGCAACTGAGCTTGAAGGCCTCAAGAGAGAGGTCGCCGAAAATCTGAAGAACGAGATTCTCATTACACCGCGTGTTGTTCTGGTGGAGCCCAATTCACTGCCGAAAAGCGAGGGCAAGGCGATACGGGTTGTGGACAAGCGAACTACGGGGGCGGATTAATCTCATCTACAGCGGGGCGGAATAAAGGCTTTTTATACGAAAAAACGGAGGGGAGAACATGGCATCACAGGTTACGGTATTTGTTGAAAACAGACCGGGGAGAATATCGAAAATCGCCCGTATACTGGGTGACAACGGTCTCAATATCCGGGCTATTACCATATCGGACCGGGGAGAGTACGGCCTCGTCAATATAATCACGAACGATCCCGACAGAGCGTATAAAGTGCTTTCAAAAGAGGGGTTGAGCGTGTCGCGGCAGAATGTCATTGCAATTATTATTGAGGACCATCCCGGCGCGCTCTCGGATGTTACCGAGTATCTGAACCGAAGCAGTATCAATGTTGCAAATGCGTACGGGTTTATTCTGCAGAGCCGGGAAAAGGCGGTTTTGATCCTGGAGGTCGATGATTTCGAAAAGGCGCAGCAGGTTATCAGGGGCGGGGGCTACCATACGCTGACAAAGAGGGAGCTTCATAACCTGTAAAACAGTGCAGATGCCTGTAAGGGCCGGTATTCAGGCGAAAGTCCTGTAAAGGACAGCCCTGTGAAGCTGACTGTATGTTCAACCGCCATGTCTGTTCTGTTACGTGCACTGTGCGACTGCAGCCATGTTGAACCAGCCCGGTTCTTACTCTGAAAGAGGAGGCGGCATGAAAAAAAGGCTTTCTCCCGAAATATTCGAAATACCTGTTAAACAAATCAGGAGCGGTTTTTTTACCGATGCCTATTTCAACCGGACCAGGGATATCCTCGTCAGGGACAATAACCGGACCCGGGTCGTGATGCAGGTGTTCGTCAGGGACAGCGGTATTTTGTGCGGGATCGATGAGGCCATAGCCGTGCTGAAGCTCTGCGCAGGCGGTCCTCTCCGGGTCAGTGCCCTTCATGACGGGGATACAGTGGCAAAGGACGACACGGTTCTGCTTATCGAAGGTGAGTACGCCGATTTTGCGCATCTTGAAACTGTTTATCTGGGCGTTCTTTCGCGGGGGACCTCCGTTGCAACCGCCGTTCGCGAAACGGTCGATGCGGCTGAGGGAAAGACGGTGCTGTTTTTCGCATCGAGGTTTGACCACTATTCAGTACAGGCGGCGGACGGGTACGCATCGCTTATCGGCGGCGCGGACGGTGTATCAACCGATGCAAATGGACTGTACCTTGCGGCACAGGGTATCGGGACGATTCCACACGGCCTGATCGCCGCGTACAACGGCAATACTCTTAAAGCGTGTAAAGCATTTAAACGGCATATGCCGGACGATGTGGACCTCATTGCGCTTGTCGATTTTGACAACGACTGTATAGGAACGAGCCTCGCGGCTGCACGGCATTTCGGGAAGGAGCTATGGGGTGTGCGGCTTGATACAGCGGGTGATATGCGTGATATTTCGGTAACGAAGGCCGATTCGTTCGGTGTGTGCCCGGAGCTTGTTACACTGCTCAGAGAGGCCCTCGATGCCGAGGGCTTCGGAAGGGTGAAGATCATCGTAAGCGGCGGATTCAATCCTGAAAAGATCGGCAGATTCGTACGCCTGGATGTGCCGTTTGACGGCGTGGGTGTCGGTTCCGCTTTTTTCAGAAAGAGGATCGACTTTACCGCAGATGTGGTGCTCGTGGACGGGAAGCCGTGCGCCAAGGCGGGGAGGGAGTACAGGTCGAATCCAGGGCTCGAAGAGGTGTGATCCCGGGGTGATTTTACCGGAATTTTTTTCTGAAAAAGAGCTTATGTAATTGACAAAAGAATCATTATGGATTATATAGCTTATGTGATGTTTGATCGGAGAATGGAACTATACAAATAATGAGCAGGAGGAATAAAAATGGCTGAAGCCAAGATGCCCCATGCAGGTCATGAGGAGCACCTCTGCTACCTGCAGAATGTAGGTTTTTTAATGAACAGTTTCGACGATTATAAGGAGCTTGTGAAAAACGGCAAGTACATCTGCAAGGCATGCGGCAGGGTTGCGGCGGATGGAAAGAATCTCTGCGCGCCGGAGAAGCTGTAGGACACGGTGAGCACTTCCTATTGATGAAATAGCAGCAAACACGATGCCGTGGTGAGCATAAATACAGCAAAGAGTAAGGGGAGTTTTGATGGCAGATCTTACAACAACCTATATGGGGCTCAATCTGAAGAACCCGTTGGTGGTCGCAAGCAGCAGCCTGACCAGGGATGTAAACGGTATTCGCCGTGTCGCCGATAACGGAGCCGGCGCCGTTGTTGTGAAATCGCTCTTCGAAGAGCAGGTAAAATTGGACATTGCGGACGATCTCGAGCAGCATATCGGGTCGTCCTGGCACTCGGAGGCGTACGACTACGTGCACAACATGGGCATGGAGTTCGGTCCATCAGAGAATCTGAAAGTTATCGAGGAAGCCAGGAAGGCGGTTTCGGTCCCCGTGATTGCGTCGCTGAACTGTGTTTCTGCAAACTGGTGGAAGGATTACGCAAAACAGATCGAATCGGCCGGCGCAGACGGCATAGAGCTCAATATCGCATACCTGGCAGCGGATGTTAAAAAAGACGGCAAAGATGTGGAGCAGCTCTACTACAAAATTCTCGACAAGGTTAAAGGCTCGGTGAAACTGCCGGTGGCCGTGAAACTCGGCCCCTATTTCACCTCCTTTTCAAATTTCGCTTATGAGCTGTGCAGAAGAGGGGCGGATGCGCTCGTGCTCTTCAACCGGTTCTACCAGTTTGACATCGATATTGAAAAAAGGAAGATCGTCGGCGGCAATCCAATGAGCAGCGAGCCGGAAATGAGCCTGCCACTCAAATGGATAGCGCTTCTCTCTCACCGGGTCAACTGTGACCTTGCCGCAACCACCGGGGTTCATACCGGAGTGCAGGTTATCAAGCAGGTGCTCGCAGGCGCCCGGGCGGTGCAGGTCTGTTCTGTTTTGTATAAAAACGGCGCTGAATATATAGAAACGCTTCTCAAGGAAGTAACCGACTGGATGGACGCACACAAAGTACAGTCTCTTGATGAGATACACGGAAGCCTGAGTCAGGAGGAGAGCGACAAACCGGAGCTCTATGAGCGGCTCCAGTACATTAAGGCCCTCGTCGGCATGGAATAATCTGAATCCTTGCCTGCCTTGCGTCTTTTACCGAGAGCCGGGAGGCCCTTGACAAAAGAATACCGCAGTTTATCAGCTGACAGTATTTTGCCGGTCGCATGCAGATTGCACGCATCGCTTCACACCTTCCCGGCTGCGCCTGTTTTTTTGAGCCATTTTCGAAGCACCTTCTTCATGGCGTCCATAGCCGGATCATAGGCTAATGAAATCCACTGGTTCTGGCCTTCATTCCACTGTGCCGTAAGTGATTCCCGTACCGCCTTCACAAGCTCGCTTGCAACGTTTATCTTTCTGATTCCCAGTGCAATAGCCTTTTCCAGGTCTTCCTGCGGAGTGCCCGACCCGCCGTGCAGCACGAGGGGGATGCGCGTCTTTTCATGTATCTGTTCTAAACGCTCAAAATCGAGTTTCGGCAGGCTTGTGTACATTCCGTGCGCATTGCCGATTGAAACGGCAAGCAGATCAATGCCTGATGTGCGGATAAAAACTTCTGCGTCATCGGGATCGGTAAAGTCGGTTCTGTCGGTTCCTTCGGAGGTTGTACCGTCCACACGGCCGACTGCACCGAGCTCGCCTTCGACGGTAACGCCGATCGGATGGGAGAGTGCTACGACATACTTCATTGCATTGACATTTTCGTCAAAGGATTTTTCTGAAAAATCGAGCATTACCGAAGTGTACCCTGCGCTGAGACACTCCTTCACTTCATCTATCGATTGGCCGTGATCGAGGTGCAGGCTCACGGGCACTGTGTAATGCTTTATTAGCGTATGGCAGGCTGCGCTGAAAACCTCCGGGCGTATGATCGGAAACTCTGCCCATCCGTTCATCAGTATAACGGGTGCGCCCATCTCCTGTGCGGTATCGAGTATTGTTTTCATTGATTCGATGTCCCAGGCGCAGAATGAGCACACTGCATACCCCCTCTGTTGGGCATCCTGTATGAGCTCGATCATCGGCAGTAATTTCATTTCAGCTCCAAAACTCTTATGGTTTTATTCCGGGACCCGACTTCAGTCGATTGTTTCCTGCGCCATTAAGATACTGCCGGGATCCACCAATACACAGAAAATATGGTTTTATCCATTAAAATCTGGTGTTCTGTGCCGGAATTTATAAAAGGGAATGGTATTTTATTTTTACATTACCTTTAAGCATTGGGAAATTATGGTAAAACCCATTAGGCAAGTGATATAATAGATTTATCACCATTGACAAGTTTACTTACCTATTTTTGGTGTACCGTTATAATCATTTTGACACGACCGGTTCGATCATTTATAATAATGCTTTGCCTGATGCAATTATACCCGGGATGTCGGCATTTGTATAAGAAGCTTTCGAATACTACATAAAGACAGCCATCTTCGTATACCGTCAGGGAGGGGATATGACCAAAAACGAGTGCCTGGGGTTACTGCTGACGGAAGGCCCCGGCCGGGATGTGCTCTTCTATCCCATACTGATGCACTTTGCCGCACGATTTCACGGCAAGACGTATTCTGAATTCGCGACCGATTACCACGTGCTCGTCGAATCGAATATGCACTGCCTCGAATATTTCGATCATGACGCGGCGAGTGTTATTTCAGACCCCTATCGTGAAACAGCGGCATTCGGCGCAAAGATTGAATTTCCCCGCGATGCAGTTCCTCTCTGCAAGGACAGAATACTTAAAACAATCGATGACGTAAAATCCCTGAAAAATCCAGATGTATATGCATCGGAGCGGACGCGCGACAGAATCCGTGGCGTTGCGTACTACAAAAAACTGCTCGGTGAATCGGTCCCGATCATCGGATGGATAGAGGGCCCTATGGCTGAGGCCTGCGACCTGACGGGCGACAGTGAAATTCTGATGCGGGTGATCACTGAACCGGATTTTGTTTCTCTGCTGCTTGAAAAATGCCTGAAAACGGCAAAGGATTTCGCCCGCGCCCAGATCGAGGCCGGAGCAACGGTGATGGGGGTGGGAGATGCTCTCTGTTCTCAGATATCTCCTTCACATTATGAAAAACTCGTTCTTCCGCTTCACCGTGAGCTTTTCGACTTCATTCACTCATCAGGCGTACCGGTTAAACTTCATATATGCGGCAATATTACACATCTTTTGTCGAATCTCGGGGAAACGGGTGCGGATATCATCGATATCGACTGGATGGTTGATTTTAACGAAGCGCATGAGAAGCTCGGAGATGGTGTTGCGGTGTGCGGCAATCTCGACCCGGTCTCGGTTATTCAGATGTTGCGGGCGGAGGAGCTTTATACTGTTTCACGAAGACTTATTGAATCGGAAACCGGAAAACGGTTTATTTTTTCCGGCGGTTGCGAGATTACTGTCGACACGCCGGTTGAAAATCTCAAGATTATGAGGGATGCATCTTCGGCATTATCCGGATGAAAAGTGTCCGGCTAATGTCTTATAGAACGAGCAGGACCGAAGGTGGGAAATGAAAGGTAAGATTTTTAAGGATCTGGTGAATGCTCTCGATGACCTTGTTTTTGTAAAGGACAGTCAGCACCGCTGGGTATTCCTCAACGATGCATGCTGTCAATTCTGGGGCTTTTCACGGGAAGAACTGATCGGCAAGTCCGATTTCGACATATTTCCGAAAGAACAGGCTGAGGTATACTGGGCAAAGGACCAGGAAGTGTTTCAGACAAAAAAAACTATACTCAATATCGAGGAGCAGACTATTGAAGGCAGGCTTTATATCATCTCGACTAAGAAATCAATATACAGAGACGAAGAATCGGGAGAAGAGTACATTGTCGGAACCATCAGGGATATAACGGATGAGCAGCGTGCACGCGACGCAGTAAAGGAGTCTGAAGAACAGTTCAGGCATCTTGCGGATTACTCGCCGAACATGATATTCATAAACCAGAAGGGGCGTATCGTATATGTGAATAATAAGTGCACGGAGGTAATGGGCTACTCGCTTGAAGAGTTTCTCTCACCGGAATTCGATTTCATGTCCATAATTGCCCCGGAGTACCGGAAAACGGTGAAATCCGCCTTCCAGAAGCATATACGAGGTGAGGAAACGCCCGGGTATGATTACGTACTGATTACAAAAAACGGAAAAAGGATCGACTCAATCATTACAACGAAGCTGATAAATTATCACGGGGATACGGCCATTTTAGGTATTATCACCGATATCAGCACACATAAGAGAATAGAGGAGGAGCTGAGAAGATCAGAAGAACGCTACAGAGCGCTTTTCAACAACTCTGTCAATGCGATCTATATTCTCGACAAAGCGGGTAGAATACTCGAGGTAAACCAGGTGGCAGGTGAACTGCTCGGGTACAGCAGGGGAGAGCTGCTCGAGATGAAACTGAATGATCTTGCCGGCTCTGCATATCCTAACAGGAAAAAGAAATCGAAAGGTGAGGCGGAATCCGATCGCGTATATGAGACGGTTCACGTGAGCAGTGACGGCCGTGGGATTCCCGTTGAAATAAACACACGGCCGATTGTGTTTGAAGGGAAGCCGGCAGTGCTCGCCGTTTCGCGGGACATAACAGAGCGAAGAAACGCTCAGAAAGAATTGAAGGAAAAGGAAGCGCAGCTTTTACATTCCCAGAAGATGGAGGCAATCGGCAGGCTTGCGGGCGGCATAGCGCATGATTTCAATAACCTGCTTACCGCAGTCCTGGGGTATGCCGAGCTTCTTGTCATGGACCACGAAAGCGGGGATAAGCAGCGGGAATATGCAAAAGAAATAAAAAGCGCCGCAGAGCGGGGAGCCCTGCTGACCCGGCAGCTTCTTGCATTCAGCAAGCGGCAGGTCCTTCTGCCGCGAAAGCTCGATATCGATGTATTGATCAAGAACCTTGAAAATATGATGAGAAGGGTCATCGGGGAAAATATTGCAGTGTCTGTCCTGAATGGTTCAGGCGGGAAGTGTATCAAGGCTGATCCGGGCCAGATTGAGCAGATTCTTGTCAACCTGCTCGTTAACTCGAAAGACGCGATGCCAAAAGGAGGCTCAATCGACATCGAAACCGGTGTGGAGTATTTGGAAAATCGAAGATGTCATTTCGGACAGGAAGTTGTACCCGGTGAGTATGTCTATCTGGAGGTGCGTGACACAGGCGTGGGAATCCCCGGGGAGCTTTCGACACTGGTATTCGAGCCCTTTTTTACAACAAAAGAATTGGGCAAGGGAACCGGGCTTGGGCTTTCCACTGTGTATGGAATAGTGAATCAGAACAGAGGCTGCCTGTTCATGGACAGCACACCCGGTGCCGGTACGAAGATCAGGGTCGTTTTTCCCGTGTATGCAGAGTAATGCCGTTGGAAATTGTGAGATTTATATGAGAACGGGCCACCCGGGTTTTTGCGACCTGGCATCGGCGCTTCATACTGCCGCGTTCAACCGGAGAATGAGAAATTACCGGTCAGATGGCCTGATAAGGGAGGAGCCGACGCCGCCGATAAAGGCGAATGCCGCAGCCAGAAGAAAGGCGGAGGTGAAGGAACCGGTTTTGTCCGCAATGATCCCGGCAATACTCGGACCCGTGGCCTGGCCGATTCCCAGGAAAAGCGTTATAAAACCCAGTGCAGCCGGTGCAAGACGGTGCCCGACAACATCGCCGCAGGCAGCCGCCATGATCGCCGGTATACTCCAGGCGGTCAACCCGAACAGAACTGCTGAAATGAAAAGGCCTGCAGGCTTCTGCCCCAGGGCAAAAAGCACGAAAGATGCCGCCTGAATCTCAAATACGAGCACGAGCGTTGTTCTCCTGCCGATGTGGTCTGAGAGCGTTCCCCATATGAGGCCGCACACCATGCTGAACCATCCCATTACCATGTACAGGTTTCCGGCGGCAATCGACGAATAGCCGACTTCGCCCACCAGGTATCTGAAAAAAAAGGTTGCATAAATTATATAGGAGAAGCCAAAAGCGGCATACAGCGCTCCCAGATGCCACACCCTCGGGCTCAGGTATACGAGGCGCCACTGAAGCTTTTCACGGGTTGATGTTCCTTCGGTACTGGTATTTTCACGTTCTCCCAGGCGGCCGAGACGAAGCTCCTGGGGCCTGTTTCGAAGAAAAACCGCACCGAGTACGGCTAAAAACAATGAAAATCCCCCAAAAAGATACCAGGTTATTCGCCATCCGTTCTCCGGAAAGGCCATTAGTATGCGGGGAACGACCGGACCTGTCACGACGAGTGCAATGCTCGTACCCGAGACTGCAATACCGGTGGCAAGTCCGCGAAACTGCGGGCCGAACCATGATGAAAGAAGCCCCATAGCGGGCACGTTGCTCGCCCCGCTCCCGATGCCTGTGATGAACCGCCATATCAAAACCTGCCAGTACGAGCCGGAGAACCCGGTAAAAACCATTGCGCTGCCCACGCACAGCATCCCGATAGAGATGACCACGCGTGCCCCGAATTGTGACGAGAGTGCACCTCCGACAAGGGCAAGCAGCAGATACCCGATGAGATTTGCTGTTGCAAGGCTCCCTGCCCCGGTATTGTCCAGGCCCAATGATGCCTGCATATCGGGGAGGAGGAGGGTGTAACCGAAACGCGCCAGCCCAAGAGACCCGACTATCATAAACGTGCCCACAGCCAGAATAATCCACGCGTAGTGGATACGATGAGATTGACTGCCATCTGGTTGCTTTATGAAGGATTCTTTTTCCATTTGAGATTACACTATACTACAACAGGGTATAGAGCCGCAACTGAATATTCCGGAATACTAGAGTGATATCTTTCGCAGGCCTGCCGGGATACCGAAGTCGCTAATGTCGCAATCGATTATTCCACCTTACGCGCTCTATATCTTATTAGAGATTTTTCTATAGAAGGATTTTATGGATATCGATACTGCAGATTTTAAAGAAGTGAGAAATCTTGAAGTTACAAGCCGTCCTGCACATTTTATTAATGTAAATTCTCTTCCGTGTACAGCGATAGTTCGATCATTCTTTCGAGGAGCTCTTCACGGGTAAAACCGGGAAAGTTTTGCAGAACAAGTTCCTTCGCGAACAGGCGGCAGATATACTTGAGCTTCCTCGCCTTCTTTTTTGCTGCGAAGAGGTAGTCGCTGTGGCCGTTGTTAATGATGATGAGGTTGTTCTTTTCATCATATTTCGAACGCCATAACTCTCCCGGCGCTCTGAGAAACGTGTACCCTGGAAGCCCCTTCTTGATTCCATCCTCTGAGCCTTCTTTTTCCATGAGAGTCTCGGTAACGGTTATAACGCTTTCGGCCCTGCATACGGTATCATCCTGGATGACTGTTACCTGCAGGATGCTCAGCCCCGGTTCTGCAGGTGCTGTAAATGTCGTCACCTCATTTGTCGCGTTCGAGAGAAGTCCCTCTCCCTCTTTCAGCTCCCAGTGTATGCTGATGTTATGTTCTACCATTCTCCTGCTCCTGTCGCGAGGTATGCAACGGAAATTCTTTGCGGTGTTGACCTTCATGATGCTCGAAGCCGGAGAGATAATTACACTGTACAGAGGGCCTGCATGCTCAAAAAAGTTCTTTTCCTGTGCTGCAAGCCCTTCTTCTTTTCCTCCTTCAGATGGAGCCGCCATGGGCAGGTCTGCTTCCTTTTCCCGTATTAGCAAACGCCCCGTATCCCCGCCGCCGCGCTTTTTCATCAATTTGTATATTTCAAACCAGTCGTACTCCTCTTGCGGAAGCAGCAGAAATGCCTCCCTGAACGCCCTCTGCACCGACTTGAGTATATTCCTGCTCGCTTCTTCCTCCTCAGCTTTTTTCTCTTCTTCTATGAATTTATGAAGATCATCCAGAATCGTTTCAACTGAACGGCATAAAACGAAGAAGTGTTCATCAAGTATGATACCGTCACGCGTTCCCGGTGTAAGCTGAAGAAACGGCACATCGATCATCCCCTGCAGATACCCTGATGTCCACGGCTCTCTGTTGAAGAAGTCCAGGGTTACAATCGAGGGCATAACACGGGTCCCTGAACGGGAGAGACTGACCGTATTTTCGGGAGAATAGCTGTTGAGGTACAGCTCGAGGTAGATCTCGCCTTCTTCGGTTTGAAGAACTTCCAGGTCACGAAGCAGCCTCCCGTTGAATTGACGCGGTTTTACCTCAAACTCCTTTCTTGACTGGCGGTCTTTAATCTTTATTTGAACACCGGATTTTCTGATTCTGTCGCGAAGCTCTGAGGCCAGATAGTTTTGAATCCTCTCGCCGTTCAGCTGCCTGATGCCGGATAAGAGGGGGTGTACGATGAGCTCGGTACCGGGATGTGAAAAGAGCTGGCGTCTTGGTGTGATGACATAACCCGGCTCATTCTTCTTCATTTCCATTTGATAGGCTCTCCCGTCGGAACCGGCGGAGGAAAGTATGAGCTGCTCGCCAACCGTCCAGAAACTCAAAAGGCCGATTCCGAACTCGCCCTGTATTCCCTCAACCCCTTCTTTTCTCAACCGTTTCTTCACGGAATCGCATATATGGGTGGCAACATACTTGAAATCCGGTATGCCCTCCCCGTTGAGAGGGATGCCTTCTCCGTCATCGATGACCTTCAGATAGGGCTTGCCCCGCTCCCTGCCGCGTATGATGGTTATGTTTTTGGCATGTGCATCGATACTGTTTTCAACAAACTCTGCAATTGCTTTAAGAGGATTGTTCTGGGAAAATGCGATTATAGTAATGGCATTCCAGTTATCGCCGATTCGAAGCTTTCCCGCTCTGTTTTTTGTTTGTGCCGGTGATTTTTTTATTTTTGTACTCATCGTTCTTTCGCGTAAACTCCATGGTAATGCTGGCAAAACAAAGAAGATTATACTCTAATAATAAAAGAGATGTTTCAATAAAGCAATAGTAGCGTTTTTTACAGTATTGAGATTATTATGTGCCGCAGCACTCTTACTCAATCCCTATGTACGGTTCAGTGTTATTGGCTCTTGCTTTAATAAGCCTTTTTATGCGGTGGGTGAAAATAGAGGGCAGATATGGGGCTCCAATTATATCTACCGGAACATAGCAGTCAAGCGTGTGAGCCCGGCATCGATTTTTTCGGTGTCGATGGGGTAGGTTCCGTACTCCCTCGCGGTATCGAACAGGGCCAGTATATTTTCCGGAGGCATGTTGGCCTGGATGTTGTGGCCGGACGAGAATATGTATCCGCCTCCCGGAGCGAGGTGCCGTATCCTGTACAGGGCGTCTGCTATCACCTCGTTTTTGCTCTTATGGAAAACCCCCTGATTGTTCGTGTTGCCGTGAAAGACCATGCGGTCGCCGAACATACTCTTCAGGCGGGCTGCATCCTCGTTTCCCGCTGCATTGGCCTGCAGGGGCTGAACGATGTCAACGCCGATCTCTATCAGGTCTTCCATGACCCAGTCTGTTGAACCGCAGGTGTGGTAGATGACCTTCGCATCTGTTCTGCTCTTGACGAAATCGATCAATTTTTTGAAACGGGGAGCGACGAGCTCTTTGAACATTTTAGGGGAGACGAGCGGCCCGTTCTGCACCCCCCAGTCATCGCCGATCCAGTGATACTCGATAAAATCACCGATCGCGGAGAGGTACTCGTCCACGAAAGCCATGTTCCAATCAAGAACTCTGTCAAGCAGGTACTCGGCGCATTCCCTGTTGCTGACAGTATCCACCATGAACTGTTCCATTCCCCTGAGCACCCAGCAGATGTAGTATACTGCCTGCAGGTTCCCGCTTATAAGGGCATAGTCGGTTTTTTCGTAGAGGTTCCGGGCCTGCTCTCGAAGGCCTTCGAAGCGAGCAGAATCACGCGGGTCCGGAAATGTATAACGCTTTATATCTTCAAACGTTGCATCGGCAAGAACCGGGTGCTGGTAATCGCAATAAAACTCGCTTCTTTCATACCCGGTTCCGAATTCGTCGACCCATGATCCGTCAGGCTTCTCCTCGAACTTCCAGAAGGAGGGAGGGTTTGCATACAGGTAGCGGGTGTCCACCCCGAGCAGGTCTAATACCTCGTCCTTGACCCGGGCGAGTCTCTGCACCGCATCGTAAATGACGATTTCATCCGTCATTCCGAGATAAGCGAGAAGATTTCTGTAGGCCACTTCGTGCATACCTGAAACAACACCCCCGTTGTCGATAGGGACCCGGTCCGGTTCCCGGTGATTTATGGCTGTTTTTATTCTTTCCCTGGACGTCATAGTAATAATCTCCTGTATCAGAAAACGATGAAATTGTTTTAAATCCGTTATACTATACTACAGGCCGGCTGACTTTTCAACAAGGATAGGATGCAGTTCGCCTGTGTTTACGTATTAAAACACGATGTATTTAAACAGGATGACCTTTTCGAAACAACAAAAAAAACCGGAGGAATATCGATGGATGCGATACTTGGTATCGATTTCGGAACTTCCAAAATAGCAGCGGTGCTCGTCGACCCTGCAGGCGGCAGGCTGGTCGGGGCGAGCTCACGACCCACTGAGGCGTATCTTCCGCTTGAAGGGTCGTATAAAAGGGAGCAGGACCTCCGAAAAATTGGCGAGGCCTTTTTCGCCTGCATGGATGAATTGTTTTCAGGCCGGGAGGTAAACGTGGTTTCTACAGGGCTCACCGGGCAGATGCACGGGATACTCGGCCTTGACGACAGCGGCAGACCGGTCACCAATTTTGTGACCTGGCAGGATGGGCGGGGTGAGCACAGGGGGAAGTCGGGCAGGACCCTGCTCGAAGAGATGGAGAAAATGGCGGGTGTACGGGCAATTGCAACCGGCTACGGGGTTGTAACCCTGTACGACTGGCTTATGCAGGGCGATGCGCGGGAGTTGAATCATGTGGCCACTCTTCCTGATTATTTCGGGATGGTCATTACCGGCGAAACTGCTCCAGTCATAGATTATACCTTCGCCGACAGCCTTGGCTGTTTCGATTCTGCATCGATGAAATGGGACAGCGCCTTTCTTGAAAACCTCGGTATCGACGTCCGCTACCTGCCACGGGTCATCCCTACCGGCACGGTTTACGGTAAAATCAGGGAATCACGTCTTTTAAAATTGATGAAGAATAATCATATTCCGGTTTGCGCGGCTCTCGGCGACAATCAGGCAAGCTTCATCGGGAGTGTTCGGGAGTTCTATACGACCCTCCTGGTCAATATCGGCACTGCATCGCAGATATCCTATGCGGTCAGGAGTTTTAATGAGGCGCTGGAAAGCGGCAGAATCGACGGGTATGATGTCGTGGTGCGGCCGTTCGTAGAAAACGGCAGTCTCGTTGCGGGGAATGCCCTTGCAGGGGGGGCGGCCTATACTGTTTTATATGAGTTTTTCAAAGAAACGGGCAAGGAGCTTTTTGATGTCGAAGATTTCGAGGGTCTCTGGGAGCGAATGGCGCATCTTGCGGAAAAAAACTCAGGCACCAGGGGCATGCATACCGGGGGTACAGGTACCGGAGGAATGAGAGTACACCCGGTCTTTGGCGGCATGCGAAGCGACCCGACGGCGCTGGGTACTATTGAAGGGCTGAACCTGACGAATTTTACACCCTCAAACCTCATACGTGCGACATTAGGGGGTATTATACGGGTGCTCTCTGATATGGTGGGCGAGGAGGTGTTATCGCGGATTGAACGTGTTGTCGGAAGCGGGAACGGGATGCGCAGAAACAAACAATTGAGAAAGACCGCATCCCGGATATTCAGCCACGAGGTTTCGATTCCGTTGAATGAGGAGGAGGCGGCAATCGGCGCTGCCATAACGGGGGCTGTTGCGGCTGGTGTTTTTAAAAATTTTGAAGAGGGGAAAAATGCCGTTACGTATTTCGAATAGCGAGAAGTAGTAATACGAAAACGGGTGCGTGCGCTGCCGATAGTATCCCGATGAAAAGCGTCCGGAAAATATGCCGATCAATGCCAGCAGTCACTTGAAAAAGATTGAATTTTGCTGTATCTTAAAGCTGAACATGCCGCTTTTTTGTCCGGGTGTTGCGCTGCAGTCTTGCAGAGGAGAGACAGGATGTCGGATGAAACGATTTATAAAAGAGATGAAAAGGGAAAAAAGGTCGCAAAGGCCCTGAAAACCGGGTACATGAAGCTCAAATTCAGGGACCGTTCTATAAATATTTCGAGAATGATTTCCATCGGAAGAGATGAAAACAGCAACATCGTCATCGGTGATGACCCCCTTGTTTCCCGCAGGCATGCACTCATCGAGAAGGAAGGCGACTCCTACTACCTCATGGACAAGGGTAGCACCAACGGCACTTATCTCAACAACAACCCCATTCCCAAGTGTGAGCGTGTGAAAATTAAAAGCGGAGATGTCATCACGGTAGGGAAAACAAAGCTCGAAATACTATAGCGCGTGCTCAAATTGTCGATATCCGGACGCTGTGCGTCAGGATGTTTACCGGCGGCATACCCGCACATTCCTGCCTGTTTAACCGTGAATCAGGGGTCCTGCTGTGTTATACTTACATGGAGAATGCGCCTGCTTGCGCACAATTCAATATTGAAATGGAGAGAGCGTATGGGAAAATACATGGAAGAATTACCCGGGTATATACGGGAACATATTTCAGCGGTCATTGAATCATCGGGTCTGCCGGATGATGAGACAACGAGGGAGTTGCTCGCAAAAAGCTGGATTGACAAGGAGAAAATTTTCAAAGAGAATGTTAAAAAATTCGGCTTGGAGGAAATCGAAACCTTCGCTCATGATGATACGAGGGGGGCGCTTGCGATGACCTATTCCGGGTCGCTCGTCAGAATCGGCCCGGTCGTGAAGGACGTTAGAATGGCGCAGTATGTGAGCATCGGGCTCAGAACAGATGTACCCGATATTGCCGGAAAGGAAGAATCAAAACTTTCGGAAGATATGGAGATCGGCGGGACTATTCAATTCGACCCGGGGCCGGTGAAAAAAACCTCGCCGGTTTACAAAATTGCGGTACTTGCCGGGAACCCCTCGATCGAGGAGCAGGAGGAAAAAATCAACGAGGTCACACTGCTTCTTCAGGAGGAGTTTACAAGGGTCAACAAGACAATTGTGTCAGACCGCTGAGCATTCAAGGTTTTTATGCCGATTGGGAAAGATGTTTACGGATAACAGGCATTGTGTTTTAAAATCCACAGCACGCAGCGCAGGCTGCACGCCTGAAAGCGGGGGAGGATGAGTCATAAAGAGGACCTGAAAGAAACGCTCGTTCGGATTTTTAAAAGAGAGACGGTTCCCGACCGTGAAAGATACCTCGAGCTTTTTGACCGGGTACAGTACGCGCTGGTCAATGAGGAAGAAACCATACGGCCCCGGGACGAGGAGGGGCTGCCGGGTGGGATCGTCTTTTTACGACAGGATGTGCCGACCATTGTTGTGCCCGACCTGCATGCGAGAAAGGACTTTTTTTTCAGCCTGATGCTGTGGAAACCTCGTAACGATGTAAACGTCATGCAGATGCTGGCCCAAAACAGGCTGCAGGTGGTGTGTGTGGGAGACGGATTTCACGCCGAGGGCAGAGCGGCCGAGCGATGGCAGTGCGCCTATAGGGAGTTTTCAGGCAGGTACAGAAAACACCGCTGCATGGACGAAGAGATGGCGGAAAGCCTCGGGGTCATGGAAATGGTCATGGAGGCAAAGTCCGTCTTTGGGGGGCTTTTTCATTTTTTGAAGGGCAACCATGAGAACATCTCGAATGAAGAGGGAGGAGGAAACCACCCGTTCAGGAAATATGCACACGAGGGCGCAATGGTGCGCGACTACGTTCTGAAGTTCTACGGAGGTGATTTTCTGGACTCGTTCTACCATTTTGAAAAGGAATTGCCGCTTCTTGCCGTCGGACGAAAATTCCTCGTCAGCCATGCGGAGCCGGCCCGATTTTTCAGCAGGTCGGATATTATCGGGTACCGTAATAGACCGGAGGTGGTGGAAGGTCTTACCTGGACGGCAAACGATACAGCAGAAGGGGGAAGCGTTCAGGATATGCTTGCATATTTTCTGCGGGAGAATACGGACGGCGCATACTACTTCGGCGGCCACAGGCCGGTGCAGGGACTGTACAGCCTCCGTGCCGGGGGAAAATACGTGCAGATACATAATCCCGGCAATTTCACTGTCGCGCTGATAGACGGGGATATTAATATCCTTGATATAAATCTCGAGCGGGATGTGGTTACGATACCCGACCTGACAGGTCCCGACAGGATGAACCCCGACAGGATGAATCCCGAAAGGATGAATCCCGATAGGATGGATGCGCGTACGGGGGGGGAATGATATGCCCAGGCAGTTGACGAAAGTCGGCAAGTACGTCATCGTTGAAAAGATCGCCCAGGGGGGAATGGGTGCCGTATACAAGGCCAAACACCCGACGCTCAAGCGGTTTGTTATTTTGAAACAACTTACCCTCAGGCGCGGGAGCGGACTTGTCGAACGGTTCAAGCGTGAGGCCTCTTTAATGATCGACTTCAGGGATGAGCGTATTGTTCCCGTGTACGATCATTTCAAAGCGGGATCTTCCTACTACATCGTCATGGAATGGATCGACGGTATAGGTCTCGACCAACTCATCGAGCAGAAGGGGCGAATTTCGAATGCAGCGGCCGTTCTTATACTTTGGGAGATCTGCAGGGGCCTCAAGTACGCGCATGACAAAGGAGTCATACACAGGGATATCAAGCCTGCAAACATCCTCATTTCAAATGAGGGTGAGGTGAAGCTGGTCGATTTCGGGATTGCGCGCACAAAGGAAGCCGAAGAAGACGGGCTGACGAAGATGGGGATGACTCTCGGCACCCCGGCGTATATGTCGCCAGAGCAGATTTCTGATGTCCGAAATGTAGACAAACGTTCCGACATCTATTCACTCGGCGTGATGTTTTATGAAATGATAACCGGGAATAAGCCCTTCCCCCCGGATTTCTCTGCAGCGGCAATTGAAAAAATAAAAAAGGGAGACTTTAAAAATCCACGAAAGTACAATCCGTCGATCCCCGGTTTTTTTATCCATATTCTCAGAAAGTCCATGAATCACAGGAAAAAGCGACGCTTCAGGGATATACAGTCCGTCCTTGATATTCTCGCAAGGCACACGAAGCGATACCGAAGGCGGTCCGATGTCAACAGGGCGATTAAAAGATATATCTCAGGAGGAAGCATCAGCCTGACAGGGAAAAAACCCGGCAAAGAAGAAGCTGTGGATCGGGGCCGGCGCCTTTTGAAACCTGCTTTTGTGTTGATCTATGCGCTTTTAATATGCGCAGGGGGTCTTTATTTCTACTACGGTGGATACTATTACGAGTTATTGCAGGCAAAGCAGTACGGCAGGCTCGAAATCAGGGTACCGGTGCCGGAAAAATACTACAAAAAGAGCGATGTGTACGCACTTGCACGCATTAAAAAGAGAGGCCAGGTCGATTCAGCAGACGAGATGGAGTACCGGCTAAATCCGTACGGGAGCGGCCCTGTTTCGATGATTCGCCGTATAGCCCGGAAGAGGGTATCGAAGGGGTATGTCACCACCGGCATGATCTACATCCCTGCGGGAAATTACACACTGGAGATGGTGGTTGAAAACCAGAAAACCGCCCGTGTTTTCACCCTCAATCCCCGTGTCATTCAGCGGCGGGAAATGAGCACCTATGAGGGAAGACGTGTTCTGGTCCCGCTTCCCGAAGCTGAATCCAGGCCGATCACCATCGATCACCGGATACGGGATAGCGAAACCGGCAGGTCCCTGTACCGGGATGCTTCGATATTGATGTATGCAGGGAAACGGTGGATAGACTGGAAGAAGTATCGCGCCGACAGGAAGCTCCGGAAATACCTTGATGGCCTGCTTCAATCGGGAAAAAGCTACGCTTTCAAATACCAGGTACCCCGTTATTTTCCGGAAATGGTAGAACTCTATGTCGAGCCGAACCTCGATTCTGTACAGGTCGAGGTCGACCTGATTAAAAAACCGGGAGTACTTGTAATCGAGAGCGACACTGAAGGCCTGCAGATCCTCATTGACAACAGGAAAGAGAATTATATCGGAGACAGACAGAAGAAGTTTGAAGAGTACGGCAAAACGGCCCTCGGCACACGGGAATTTCATCTTCCGGAGGGGCGATACATGCTGAGCCTGAAAAAAGATATGAAGCATGCTGAAAGCTTTCAGTTCAGTGTACACGCCGAAAAAAAAACCAGGCTTACGGTTTCATTTAGAAGCGACACAAACCGGATACAGATTTCACGCTAATGAGGGGAGGGGCTATGTCTCTTGCTATGAGAATATTTTTTTTCGGGCTGACCGGTCTTGCTGCGGGAGCGGCAGCCTGGCCGTTTTCAGAGATTGTTCTTTTTTTTCAGGCGAAGTTTGCATCGCTTCTTGCGTTCAACAGTGTGCTCGGGGTAAGTATCGGGTTCGTGATGGGCGGCGTATTCGGCATGAGTGAGGGCGTGCTGACTTCTTCCGGAAAAAAGACCGTAAACGGAGGATTGGCGGGTTTGATGGTCGGCATTGCAGGCGGAATTGCAGGTTTTTTTATAGGCCAGGCTGCGCTTCTGTACATCGGCACCAGGCTGTTCAGCTCCGCGAGCGCTTTTCAAGCATACGGTTTTCCCCTCTCGCGGGCACTCGGATGGGCGTTGTTCGGTATGTGCATAGGCGCTGCTGAGGGGGTCCGAAGCCGCTCTTCTGCGAAGCTGAGAAACGGCCTGGTCGGCGGATTTCTCGGCGGGCTGCTCGGCGGGCTTCTGGTAGAGTTTATACGAATACTATCTCCGGCGAGTATGTATGCGCGGCTTGGCGGGTTTGCACTGCTTGGCATCGGTATAGGAATTTTTTACGGCCTTGTGGAGAACAGACTGGCAGGAGCTCTGCTTCGAATCCTGAACGGCAGACAGAGGGGAAGCGAGATACCCCTTACACAGAAGCACACCACTATTGGAAGTTCCACGACGGCGGATGTTACACTGCACGGGTACGGGAGTATTACCGGGGCGCAGACCGGTATTACGAAGCAGAAGGGAACCTATACGGTTACCGGGGCCTGGGTAAACGATGAAAAGGTCGGAAAAAAAGCGCTTCGTGACGGTGATATTATTCGTACAGGGGATGCGCAGTTTCAGTTCATCCAAAAGAAGGAGAAACGATGATGAAAAAGAGACTGTTTATATTTTTTTCTGCAATGCTCATTGTATTCGCCGGTATGTCTGTTTCAGCGGAGGATTCGATTCGCATCTCTCAGGTCGACAGCAGGACGCTGCTCATAAACCAGCAGGTAAAGGCGTATATCAGCGTGACCGACAGGGATGGACGGCCTGTCCCGGGGTTGAGCAGGAACCCCTTCAGTATATCGGAATCCTCTGACAGCGGTATGAAGGGTTGTGAGATTCTCTCCTTTCAGGAAAGTGTGAACATCAGCGGGGGAATCAACATTCTGTTTGTCATCGACAATTCGGGGAGTATGTACTGGGACAGCTCCGGCAGGGTTAAGAACTCCACTGATGAAAAAATGTGGCGGATTACCTTCGCAAAGGATGCTGTGCTGTCATTGCTGAAGGATATGAAGAATCCAAAAGACAGGGCCGGTCTGCTCTCTTTCAATGTCAAAACGCAGACAACGGTCAGACCGACGAAGAACAGGGTCGAGGTGGAGCGCGCCCTTGCGCAGATTAAAAAACCGTCAGAAGAAGAGGCGTACACCGAGCTCTATGAAGCCCTCTACACGGCCGTGGATCTGCTGAAGACCGTGCGGGGCAGAAAGGTCATTATTCTGCTCTCGGACGGCCAGAACTTTCCTCTTGAGAAAAACCCCTTCTTTCCTGAGCGCCACAGCATGGACCAGGCGATCGATTTTGCGCTTCGCGAGGGCATTTCGGTCTACACGCTCGGGCTGTCCGGCAGAGCGGACAGAAAAAACCTCGGCTCCATTGCCCGGGACACGGGAGGCGCCAATTTTTCGGTGTATGATCCGAAGCGGCTCTCGTCCCTCTACTTTCTCATTCACGAACAGGTCATGGGTGAGTATCTCATAACCTACCGTGCGACGATGGGAACCGGGCCGAAGCGGCTCGTTCACGTGGAGTATACATCGCCGGGAGGGGTTTTGTCTACCGAGCGGTATTACTATTCGGGGACCCTTCTGGGTATGCCTCAGGAGCGTTTCGATCTTATGATTCTGTTAGCGATTCCTCTGGCTGCCGCTGTTATGATTGTGCTCGGCAGCCTGAAGTTCGAGAAGAAAAAAGGCGTGCCGAGCCTTACCGTATACAGGGGAACGGGGAAAAGACGGCGGGTGCAGTCGCTCACCATTGTCGATAGAAACAGCGTGACCATCAGCGCACACGGGGATGCGGATCTGACGCTTACCGGAGATTCCGGCATCGGCAGCAATGAAGTGAAAATCGAGAAAAAAGAGGACGGATTCCGGGTGTCCGGCTCGAATCTCACGGTGAACAACAGGCAGGCTCGCTCACGGGTGCTCAAGTCGGGTGACTGCATTACGCTCGGCAGCACGAGTATTGTTTTCGACGAAGGGAGCGGAAAGAGTCCCGGGAAAAGAGCAGGAAAGAAGTAGAGGCTTCATATGCACTGCCCACATGATGTCACCGTTATTCGGCCGGTGTATGATACATCAGCGTTGGACCTGATGGATTGAATGCATGTACAGTCTGCAGGATATTGTAAGCGGTCATGTGACCTGTCGTACGATTTGTCCAATCTACTACTTTTTTCCACGAACGAGTTTTATTCCCGTGCCGAGCATGCGGTTTTCCATGAAGCCGAAGTCGCCCTTCTTATGCAGCGGCCTGAAATCAGTGATGATCTTCACCCCGTCAAAACCCGCTTCCCGGATGAGCGCTGCAAGCGCATCCGGCCGGTAAAATCGTATAGAGTAGGTTTTGTCGCGTATCAGGCCGTTCTTTCTGCTTATCACGAGCTCCCGTGCATGCACGCAGCTTTCGTGAAGTTCCCGTTCCCGGCACACGACAACGTCATCACCGATCTCATGCCAGGCGTTGGGGTTGAAACTCCGGACAACCGCATCACCGTTCACCACATCAACCAGCAGGTCCCCTCCTGCATTGAGCAGTCGGTACGCTTCCGCAAGTATCTGCCTGTCTCCATCGTCAGTACTGCAGTAGCCGAGTGAATTACCCATGATGAGCACATGTTCGAATGTTTCAGGTGAAAGCCCGGTATCCCGTGCATCCGCTCGAAACACCTGTATCGGCCTGTTCAACTGTTGTGCCTGACGCCGTGCATGCCCGGTGAGATACTCCGAGTAATCTACAAGTGTGCAGTGCTCATACCCCCTGGTGTACAGCTCGAGGCTGTGTCGTCCGTGTCCCCCGCACAGGTCGAGTATCCGATCCTCCCTGTGAGGCGTGAGGATTTTACAGATGATGTCCACCTCCCGTTCGGTTATCGCCTCGTTGCATACGGAACGCGCATCGGTGAGAAGGTACACGTCATCGAAGAGGTCTTTCCACCAGTCGGGATCAACGGAAATGGTCATCTGTTTTTCCTTCAGCTTACTCGTGCGGCTCCGAAATTAAAGAGGCCGTCGGAGGCGATGATGGCCGGACCGCCGTTCCACGGCTGGGCGCGGGCAATCTCGAGCTCCTCTTCTTCTATTTTGACCATGCTGTCGAGCTCTCCTGCGCGCCACATCTTCTCGAGAGTAAGACAGTCGAGCCAGAGCTCCCTGCAGTACTTTTCCAGAGAGACGAGCTGTCCGCGGCTGACGAGCCTGGGCCTGAGTGCCATCCGTATCGGGCCGTGCAGGTACGTAAACTCGTGGTCGACGGCCATTTTTTTCTGGGCCGATACTGCTTTATATACTGTCCGGTAATCAAGCGTTAATATCGTCTCGTTCATTTTCTGCACGGTTTCCCGCATATCGAGCTCATCGGGTATAACGGCAAGCGATTGCACGCCGCCGCCGCTTCCGACGTTTGTCGGCACGCCGCCGTATCTTCCCAGAAAGCCGAACAGCCCCTCCGGTCCGAAAAGGCTTCTGAAGTCGGTCTGACGAAGGTTCAGGGCAACCGTTTCGGATTTTTCGTCAATCTCAGGCATGTCTTCAGACCACTGTTCGACCGGTATCTTCTCCTGTACGATGTATCCGCCTTCTCTGAGCGCCTCCTTTATTGCCTCGTCTGCGCCGCTGTTTATGCCGCCGACCTTCACTCCTTTTCCGGAGTACCCGCGTTCCGGTTTGAGAACGAGATCGTTCCAGTGGGTCCGCGTCCATTCGATAATGTCTTTAATATGTTCACCCTTCGGCCCGGTGGCGCTTCGATCGAAGAACTGTCTTGTCCAGGGTGTGCGCCGGACGATTTCACGGTGAAAGTGCGTATGAAGAGGACCGGTGATGACTTCGAACATACTCTTGATGTTGATGGGCTCTGTTCCCCGGGGGTTTATCACCCGGTTTTCCCGAACTGCCTGAATGAGGGGATCAAGGCCGTGCTTCCGGTGCAGAGAAAGAAGAACGTCGGTGTTGAAATCCATGAATATCACAGAAACAGGCCTGCCCTCAAGGCACACTGCTCCGTTTTTCAACTCGAGTTCCTGAGGGGCGGCAAGCCGGCCTGTGATGCCCTCGATACTGTTGAGCCTCTGTGCCAGGTTTTTGTTTTCAGTCACCGTGTCGAGGGTTTCCTCTTCCGCGATAATGGCAATGAACCCGGCATTCCTCCCGGCGCGGCACCTGTGGGCTTCGACGAGCATACGCGTGAACCCCTCAACCGGGAAGAGCAGGGGATGGTCGAAGTCGAGATCGAGATTACAGGGCATATGCTTCTCGAGCAGATGCCACACCGCCTTGCCGATGATCTGTGTGAGGCGCTGGTAATCCCAGCCGCCAGGGCTTCCGAGGTTCCATTCAGAGTGGTATCCTGAAAATTCTTTCATAATGCACCTCTTGTACGTTGGTGTCATGCCAATCGAAGCCCTGCTTCGATTCTTATCAGCACTTCCGGCCATTCGGGTGCTTTTATTTAATATTCCGACCTTCGAGGTGTTCGGCAAGGAGCTTTTCAAGCAGAGTGAACGGCAGCTCTCCGGAACCGAGCAATTCGCGGTGGAAATTCGACAGGCCCAGTGCTGGGATATACTGCTGACCCAACTGCAGTATTTCGTATCGACCGAGTGTGTAGCACAGCTGGTACCCGGGGTTCAGCAGGAACCTGCCGACCTGCATGCGTGCCTCATCCTCTTCGAAGCCCGCCTCTTTTAAAAGATCGACGCACCCGTTCATGTCGAGCAGGCCTGCAGCGAGCCCGGCATCGATCTGACACCGGGCGGCCCGCCACAGCCCTCTCTTCTTGTTCACGAGGAGCTCTATTGGGGAGTCGATATACCCGTACTCGATGAGAAGGGACTCGGCATAGCACGCCCATCCCTCGTAGAACAGGGGCGATTCGATTTGCCGCCTGATTGGATTTTGCAATCTCCTGCGGCAGGAATCGAGGAGGTGATGGCCGGGTATTGTCTCATGTGCGGTAAGAAATTTGAATTCCCGGTGAAGGCGCCGGTTGACGCGCTGCTGCATATCCTCCTGCGAGGATGTCTCACGATGCGGACGCTCTTTATATGATGTCCCCCTGTTTTTCAAATCCCCGCTCGTTATATAGAAGTAATCGCTTCCTGGGCCGTCTGTGGGAAGTGAAGCGCTGAATGATGCAGAGCCGCGTACTGAACGAAGGTACAGCGGGGTCGGCACAATTAACGGTTCTGCCGGGACGTCAAATCCCTGGCTGCTGAAAAATTCGCCCAACCGACTGCACTCCGACCGGTAGAGGGAGAGGATGTCCTCGTTTTTGACCGGGGTATAGGTATTGTACAGCTCATTCCAGGTTTTATCCGGGTCGATTGCCGCCCTGAGGCTATTCAGTTCTGCAAGGCAGCGCTCGCGTTCCTCCATGCCGATACGGTATACCTCTTCGAGGCTTCTTGTGCTGAGAAAATGTTTTTTCAGGGTCGCTTCGATCGTGTCTGCGGCCCGCTTCGTATCAGAGACCTGTCTCGTATCGCCGGCCTGCCTCGTATCAGAGACCTGCCGGTCGGATGCTCCGGCTCCTTCACCTGATGAGATTTCGAGAAAATGCCTAAAACGTGAAAGCGAAGAGCGTACCTTTACACACAGTATGCCGAGTGTTTTACTGTACGCTGCGCCTGCATTGCAGGAAAGCTGCCGTTCGATTTCATCAAGATACAAAATACAATCTTCTATCATGTTTTCAGCAGGCCCGCGCAGGGATACAGACACGCCTTCAAGGTTTTTTGCCGCCTGTTCAAAAAGGTCCGGTATACGGCGCAGGCGCTCCAATGTGCGGTCACGCATGGTTGTAGCGTTTTCTGCGGGTCGTGAAACTGCGTGGTCGAGTCCGATGAACGCGACCTTCAGGTAGATGAGGGGGTTGTGATTTAAAATCGCCTTGTCTTCGAGCTTGATGAGAATACCGTCGATATTCGAGAGCAGGAGGCTTTTATCGATGAACGCTTCCAGATTATTTTCAGGGACGGGAGTATTTTCGAATTCGTCCTTGAAGCGGTGAATTTCCTGCAGGTTTTTCCGGACGGCATCACGATCGAGGTTTTCCAGACCATCGTAGTATTCCGCCGCAGCTTCGGCGCGGGGCATGAAATGAAACTCATCGCTCGCGCACATGACGGGAAAATGTTCGGCGAGAAATGCGAAGTACCTGCCGGCTTTCTGGATGAACGGCATTTTTCTGCTCCGAAAGGTTGATTCTACCAGTTTTTTTAACATCGATCAATCGCTTTTGCCCTTCACGTGAACCGATGTGCCATGATTGCGTTCATATTTTGTTTTGTTATTCCCGTATACCTGTTGAATATTGCATCGTGTCGGGGTATTATGGTGTTTGATATATTGGTTTTCATATAATGAGGGGAGTTTTGCAATGGATGAGAAGAAGTACAGAGTAGAAAAGGATTCGATGGGAGAGATGCGGGTGCCCGTTGATTCGTACTGGGGTGCGCAGACACAGCGGGCAGTCGAAAACTTTCCGGTAAGCGGCATACGTTTTCCCGCCGGATTCATCAGAGTTCTCGGCATGGTAAAACAGGCTGCCGCGCAGGCGAATATGGAGCTCGGTCTTCTTGAAAAAAAGCCTGGAGATGCAATCGTGCTCGCCTCTGAGGAGGTCATTGAAGGAAAGATGAACGGCCACTTCGTCGTCGATATCTTCCAGACCGGATCGGGCACATCCACCAACATGAATGCCAATGAGGTTATTGCGAACAGGGCGAACGAGCTTCTGGGATCGAAAATCGGAAGCAATGCGCCGGTGCACCCGAACGATCATGTCAATATGGGACAATCGAGCAACGATATCATCCCCACATGCATTCATATCAGTGCAGCAGAGGGAATACACAATTCTCTTCTCCCGGCACTAGAAACACTTGAAAAGAACCTGCATGCAAAGGCCGAGGAGTTTTCGGATATCGTGAAAATAGGGAGGACCCACTTTCAGGATGCCACGCCCATTCGTCTCGGCCAGGAATTCAGCGGGTATGAGAGTATGGTGCACAACGCAAAAACGCGGCTAAAGGCGGCTCTGTCCGGGTTGTACGAGCTTGCCGTCGGCGGCACTGCGGTCGGCACGGGGATAAACACGCACAGGAACTTTGCCGGCCTTGTTATAAAGGAAATCAGCCGGATGACCGGCCTGCCGTTTACCGAGGCCGAAAACCACTTCGAGGCTCAGGGTTCGAAGGATGCGCTCGTGTTTGCCTCATCGGCATTAAAAACAGCCGCTGTCGGTCTCATGAAGATTGCCAATGACATCCGCTTTTTGAGCTCAGGCCCCAGGTGCGGTATCGGCGAGCTCGTTCTGCCTGAGGTTCAGCCGGGTTCCTCGATCATGCCGGGAAAGGTAAACCCGGTTATCGCGGAATCGCTCTGCCAGGTCGCGGCGCAGGTGATAGGTAACGACGAAGCGGTTACGCTTGGCGGGCTTCTGGGGCATCTGGAGCTCAATGTGATGATGCCGGTCATCGCGCACAATATCCTGCAGTCGATCGAAATACTTTCAAACGGGGTTAAAAACTTTGCGGAGAAATGCGTAGCGGGGATAGAGGCTGATAAAAAAAGGATTGAAGGAATGATAGAGCAGAGCCTCGCGCAAGCCACTGCGCTCAGCCCGCGTATCGGCTACGATGAAGCGGGGAGGATCGCCAAGGAGGCGTACAAAACCGGCAAAACCGTGCGTGAGGTGGCCCTGAAAAACGGGGTGCTCCCTCCGGATGAGCTCAATGAGATACTCGATCCGCGGCGTATGACAGAGAGTTTATAAACCACTCGGAACGGGGGCCGATTGTTTCCCATTCCATGCATTGTTCAAAATGACTGCTGCCGGGTTTACATGCATTTTCTCTGCTGAAGTTTTTCTTTAATTTATAGTAAGGTAAAATTGAAAAAACCCGATATTCTTACTGGATATATTATGGTTAACGACCATACAACCGGAAAATAGAGGCAGTCATTAACGCTGCCTCTTTTTCTATTAGTGCACATCCAGCGGAAAGCTTAGTGGAGGAAGGGGTCGGACATGAAAAAAACGATTCGCGCTGCATCCGTTCAGTTCGAGCATACTCCGGGGGATAAACGCGCGAACATAAACAAAATGGACGCCTTTCTCAATACGGCTGCGGAGAGCGGCGTGGAAATCATCGTTTTTCCGGAATGCTGTATCACCGGCTACTGGTTTCTCAGAAAGCTCTCGAGGGAAGAGCTGCTCGCGCTTGCCGAACCGGTATTCGGGGGTGAATCATCTAAGGCGCTTGTCGAACGTGCAAAGCGATACAACATGACGATCGGCGCCGGATTTATCGAGAAGACCGATTCCGGGACTTTGTACAATAGTTATATTGTTGCCCTTCCTGACGGAAGGACATACAGGCACCGAAAGGTCCACTGCTTTATCAGCGAGCACATGGATTCAGGGTCTGAGTTTACGGTATTTGATTCGCCGCACGGAGTGAAGCTCGGGGTTCTTACCTGTTACGACAACAACATAGGGGAAAACGTACGAATTACGGCATTGAAGGGAGCACAGATACTTCTCGCACCCCATCAGACCGGCGGATGCACCTCAACGAATCCTCATACCATGGGGCTCGTACATCGTTCCCTGTGGGACAACAGGCGCCGAAACAGGAAGGCGATCGAGGATGAATTTTGCGGCCCTAAAGGAAGGGGCTGGATTCTTCGATGGCTGCCTGCCCGCGCGCATGACAACGGTATATTTCTCATTTTCAGCAACGGTGTCGGTGTGGATGATGATGAAATCAGAACCGGCAACGCAATGATTATCGATCCCTATGGAAGAATCATAAAAGAGACCTGGAAAGCGGATGACGATATGGTGATCGCCGACCTTGACATGTCTCTGCTTGTTGAAAATACCGGGCAGAGATGGATCAAGACGAGACGCCCGGAGCTGTATGCACTTCTTTCAAAGTCGACCGGTATGGAGGAAGACACCCGGTCGGTCAGGTTCGATCGCAAAGGAGTGTAGGGATATATTTCATTTCATCCTCCACTGTATATCCCAAATTCGCCCTCATGCCGTTTATTAACAGACCGATTCGATTTGAATTGCCGCTTGCAATAAACACCCCATTCTGGTATAATATTCTTTAGTCTAACCTGCCATGTTTGGCCGCTTTTCATTGAGGGACAATCTAGTTTCAGGGGCACATATATGCACCTCTACCTCGTTCAGCATGGTGAAGCACAGCCAAAAGAAGTCGATCCGGACCGCTTTCTTACCCAGAGAGGTTCCCGGGCAGTTGAAAAAGTGGCCCTGTTTCTCGCTCAAAAGTCCGATATCTTTCTCGATGTAATTTATCACAGTGGTAAAACGAGGGCGCAGCAGACTGCGGAGATACTGGCCAAAAGGCTGAGACCAGTCAAAGGTGTGCGTGAAGGCAAGGAACTGAACCCTATGTCCCTGCCCTGGGGATGGGTGGAAAGGTTGAAGGAGATGGAGGAAAACATAATGATTGTGGGCCATCTTCCCCACTTGAACAGGCTCACGGCGCTTCTCATCTGCCAGGATGAAAGCAAGCAGTGTGTGCAGTTCTATAACGGCGGAGTCATACACCTGGAGCGGGACGAATCCGGTATCTGGACTATCAAATGGCTTGTCGTACCCGATCTTCTGCCCTGATGCGCATAGCCGTCCTGGTTTTTCCAGTCACTCAGGGTAAACAATTTCTTCCATTTATCATTCTTAAACACTATTGTATACTGTTTTCAGAGTATTTTGCCGCTACCTGAATGGAGGAAACAAGCATTGCCGGGTCCAGTGAAAAAATTGCTTGTTAGAGTTGCGATCGAAAAAGCCATTTCCTTTGAGGAGCGGGCGTATCGGTTTTATGAATCTGCTCTTAAGAGGTCGACGATGCGCACATCTTTTGACCTTTTGAAACAGCTTCTGTCCGAAGAACTGAAGCACAGAATGAGGCTTGAAGAAATACAGAAAAGCGGAGGCTTCGATACACCGAATGATGAAGCAACAGAAAAAAGGAAGCCCACAGGTAGTGTGTCAAACAGCGGAGAATCGAACAGGTCTCAGATTCATGAATCAAGCGGCAGATTACCGGAACAGCGGCCCAACGGCGCTGGGTCGACGGGGATTGAAGCAGAGAAGGAGGTTTTTGATCCGGACATGCAGGAGGAGACGGATGATTTCTGTGCGAAATGGCCCGCAATACCTCCTGAAGCAACGGCGAAAGAGATGCTTCTCATTGCACTCAGGAAGGAGCGGTGCGGATACCTGATGTACAGCAGGCTGAAAGACCGCTTTATCATGAAAAGCCTCCGGGATGTGTATGCAGGGCTTGCAAAGGAAGAGTCCGGACATATCCGGTGGATAGAAGGGGAGCTCAAAAAATACCGTGATGAAAGTAACGAGAACGATCATCAAATGTTTCGGTGACCTGTTTGACGGAAAGCGTGCCTATATGGTGATGGATGCAGGCCTGCGGGTTATTGAAATACGAAGAATCACCGGCACGGTTGACAAGTGCGGCGAGCTCGATACAGGTTTTCGCTATATTCGCCGCAGGGACCGTCAGGAGAGAAACCGACGCTTTCGCATGGCTGAGGCAATGGAAAGATTCGAATTCATGCCTCCGATTGATGTATATCTGTTTCAGGGCGAGTACTATGTTATGGACGGCCACAGGCGTGTTTCCACGTCGATCGCGATGGGAGTGGAGTATATCGATGCCGTTGTAAAGGAGTACGTATACAGGGATGATGCAATCGGGATGAGTGGTGCCCTGTCCAGAAGGAGGTTCGAAAGCCAGACAGGCCTCAGAAATATCAATCTCACCTATGAAATCGGGTACCGAACGCTACTGAGAGAGATCGAGGAACATCCCGGCTCCACGGATTTTGGTATGCGCGCAAAAGAATGGTATAATCAAAGATACCTTCCTGCATGCAGGGAGATCAGGGCATCTGTTCTGCCATCGAGGTACAGGGAGCTTCGTACAGGGGATATCTATGCTCTTGTTGTTGATTATTTTTCACACTACATGGGGGGAATGCCGGAAGGGATGAGTTTCGCGACGTGTATCTCCGGGTTTCTCTTTGCGCACGGTATTACGCAAAGGCGATTTTTTCGGGCAATCCCTTTTAAGCTGATGAGCCGGCTGCTCTACGCGGTACGTGTTAAAAAACCCTGATGCTGTAATCATTTTGATGAGTTTGCAAAAAGCGGCGCAAGCCGCTTTGCGGCCGAGTATCAAAGAGTAACTTAAACCAAGTTATTAAAAAGCTGTTTTCCCGGCATGAAATTGATGTTATAGTATCAAAACTGATACTATAACATCAGGATAGTATTGCCAAACGTGCTTTTTTTAAAAAGAGCTTTTTCCGGAGTTGATCACGCATCCGGATAAATGATCGTTAGAAAATCCATATCAAAAAATTACAGAGGGGGGAGACCATGAGAAAGTACCGTATTCCGATTGCCGCAGCCGTGCTGGTATCCATCGTTGTTTTTCTGTTTGCTGGATGTGACACAACCAAACAAGGGGCGCCAAGCAGTCCGCCGACCGTTGAACAGACCTATCAGCTTTTACAGACGACAAATGTCGGATATCCACCGGAAAGTGATCCAAGCTATGGAGAATTCTCCAATTATTTCGGTATATTTATCATCGACTTGTTTATAATGGTTGCAAACATGTACCTTGATCCTGATGCGTTCCCCTGGCAGGGGAGTGACGGCAGCTATTCGTTCAGCTACTCGTATGGTGATACGAGTTTTACAGTCACACTAACCGTTGTATGGGACAGCGGCAGGGGCATGTGGCACTACACACTCGTGTATGACGGCACCTACGATACCGGTTCCGGCATAGAGGCTTTTAACAACTACACACTATTCGACCTGTACGCTAAGCCCGACGGCTCTGAAGGAGAGGTTACTTTCTATACATTCGATTCGACAAGCGATTACCTCAGCGTATCGTGGATCAAGGACAGCACCTATATCACTTTCACCATGACAATGGTATCCGGGACAGACACCTACAACATCACGCTGAAAGAAACGATACCTGTTTACAATGAAACGCAGGGAGAGTATGTAAGTGAAAGCGGTATCATTAAAATAGAGGAATCTGGAGTGGCGGAGCCCACCATTATATCATGGGGCTCGAATCCTCCCTCGCTTTCATAGGCATCTTTGATGAGGCATCTTTGATGAGGCAT
>CAYSRJ010000024.1:0-9910 GCA_964433545.1 uncultured Spirochaetota bacterium
AAGTATTAGTGAGATTCAGGATCTAGTGCCCGATAGGGCATGGGAGTTCAAATCTACCTCCGGGCAGATTTTATTTATTGCATAGTAATTTGTTAGAAAAGCGCATAAATAATGCCAACCCTGCCAAATTGGTATTTCACCAAGGCAAGAAACATATCCTCCAGCACACCCTATTATCATTTGAAAAAAGCAAGATACAACTTCAAGCACCGTGATTGTGAGTGCCGAGTTTAAAATTAAGTTGCAGTTTGATATTTAAAAATATAATAATTATTATGGATTTTCAAACTGTACTCAAAATGCTGTTGAAGAGTTTCAATGAGCAAAAAATTGATTACGCCTTGATGGGTGGGTTTGCTCTTGGAATTCTGGGAATGGGACGAACAACATAATAAGGATAGTGATTTGTTTTAGAGTTCAATGCATTTATTAACCATCAAACAAAACCTTTCAAGAAGATAGCAGATAGGGATATGAGTCTGTAATAGAGAGTAATAGGTCGTAGAAACATTCCAACTTTAACCGAATAACCTGATCCTTGCCCTTCCGAAGATAGCTTAATAATGGCTCTTCACTGTTGGTAACGTTTATTAAAAACTCTAAATCGATCATTAGTACTTACAGCTCATCGGAAGGTCATTATACACGACGCGGCCGGTAACTCGATGATCAAAACCCTAAAGGCCGATAACGATGTATTCGACTTCGTTTCTATGGTGTACTTTTTCAGAGAGCACTCGACTTCATTTGCCGATACAGGGGATACGCTTATATTCGATTTCCTCGAACCGAAGAGAGTAAGAACTGTCTCTGCTGACGGCAACATGAAATAACAGTTGATTACCCATACCTTTGCTTATATACTTTTTTTACTACAGCAATGAAAAGGGGCAGAATATGGACATGGTAGTGACATTTCCAGGAGGCGTGCGGGTCAATGCAGAGTATAAAGGTTTTACTATCGAAACAGATCAGTCTAAAACTGGAGGCGGCGAGGGATCGGCACCGGCACCGTTCGACCTCTTCCTTGCTTCAATCGCCACTTGTGCCGGTTTCTACGTGATGAGTTTCTGCCAGGAACGCGATATTCCAACCGACGATATTCATATTACCATGAAAAGCGAATGGAACAGGGAGGCACATCTTATCAGGACAATAACGATCGATATCCATCTGCCGGCTGATTTTCCCGAGAAGTATAAAAAAGCAGTGGTCGCATCGGCTGATAAGTGCACTGTAAAACGGCATATCCTGAATGCGCTGGAATTCAAGATAAATGCATTAATCGGGTAGCCCGAATCAATTGCAAAATGGGAGGCACATCCATGTTTCAATTCTCAGAAACGAGGCTTCGCCTTTTTCAGAAAAGTGATTCTGCACGGGTAAAAATATTTCAAATTTCAGAGCGGGTGCTCTTTTCACTGCTTTTTGCAGGATTTACCGGTTTGTGCGCCCGTCTCCGCATCTATCTGCCGTTTACGCCCGTTCCGGTAACCGGTCAGGTGTTTGCCGTTCTGCTCAGCGGGTTTATTCTCGGAAAAGGGTACGGCTCACTGAGCCAGATGCTGTACATCGGCCTCGGACTGCTTGGCATTCCCTGGTTCGTTGTAGGACCGATAGGACCGACAGGCGGCTACATCGTCGGTTTCATCGCCGCCCCTTACCTTATCGGTGCTCTGCTTGAAAGAAGGCACGCCAATATCGGCGATACCGGTATCCTTTTTACCTTTTTTGCAGCATCCTGCGGGGTTATGCTTATATATCTATTCGGGAGCATTCAGTTCATGCTGTTTACCGGTATGAGTATCGGTAAAACACTACTCCTTGCGGTGCTTCCATTCATTCCGTTTGACATTGCTAAAGCTGCTGCTGCATCGGCTTGTTCATACCTGTTGGTCAGAATGGCGGGGAAACGGGCTGAATCGCACTCGAAAACGTGAGCCTGAAAGAAGAATGAACCTCCTCATTGTTTCAACATATACATCAGCACAGGGCGCAAAAAAACCCATCAATGCTCTTTTCGACCGCTCCGGGGCAGCCGTTCTTTTTAATTACGATGCAGAAAAAACCCTGCGCTGGACACGGGCTCGATTCCAGCCACTGCATACCGGTGCGCGACTTGACCAGACAATAAACTGCTCTGTACCCGGAAAGCTCATCTTCCTGACGGATTTTCAGGCGGATTATCCGTCGCCTTATACATTATTTGGATTGACCCTCGATACCGCACCGGCTGATATCTTCAAGGCAGTGATCGAACAAATCGCATTTTACTTTTACTTTCATGCAACAAATAATTTCGACATTCAACCGGGCATCACAGTTGCGATAGCAGGAGCTCTATTCAGATACAACTCCCTGTGCCGGATTCTCGCCAACCTTTTCAACCTGACTGTTGTACGTCTCGGTATAGAAAGAGAAAAAACAGCCGAGGATGAAACAGCCTTATATTCAAAAGGGCTCATACCGGTCAATTCAATTCAACTCAATTCTTCGATCAAACATACCGATACAATCTTCGAACCGGTAAAGAACAGTCATGCACTCTTTCGGGACGCGTACTATCGATATTTGAAGGTTGGTGACGATGTATCCGCGTACTTGCACGCCCTCAAAGCATAGGCGTACGTGCTTCGACACATGACACATAAGGCCTGTTGGTTTGAACATTTTACGATTGAACATTCACTTGCCTGTTGTATTAATTACAGGGTGTGGTACACTATCTCCATGAAATTCATCGGTAAAACTATTTTAAAGATATTTGTATATATACTTGTACTCATTATCCCTGTAACGCTTCTCGTTACCTGCTTCACCCTGGTTACCGCCAGCATCCCGCTCTGGAACATCGGAATCAGAAATATTTTGCGGCATTCAATGCACTTCCTGCTCCCATCGATTTTTATCAGCTATTTGATCGCAACCCCGGTAGTTGTTTCTCTTGTCGATAAAATGAAGGTTCGGTCTTTGCTGCTTCTACACATACCGCCGATTATTGCAGGAGGCATACTGGGCGGATTACTATTCATTGCGCAGACTGAAGAAATGCCGATTTTTATCAAGAAAGATGTTCTTCACATCGGGGTAAATACCTTTTTCAGGCGTGAAGTGTTCAATGAAATAGGTGATCGGGTGGTGTATATACATCCTTACACAAAAGATCTCAACCAGCTCTACCTGTACAACAAAAAAGACGGGCATCTCTTCGCTATCAACAGGGTGAATATAGGCAGAAGAGGACAAAATTACCTTTCCGTTGATGAAAAAAATCGCATGGTTCACATCGTTGCACGGAACAATCCACAGGTTGGCAAGGTCGAAATACCGTTCAGCAGTTTTAAAACCGGTGATGGAACGCTGTCGCTGAACATCGCATCCTCCTACAGGAACCAAATTGTAAAAGTGTACAGACAATTCAGATCTGCAGTATCAGGCCTTAAACAGCGGGACGGGCTTATACTCGCTGGCGCTCTTTTTCTCTCTGTTTTACTCATCTCAATTCCACTTTCTTACGGTTTCAACGACAGGGGTTGGACTTTCTCCGGTGCCGCCGGCGTTTTCCTGGTACTCGCTGCTCTACCGTATTTTTATGGGTTCGTTCTTAAAATTTTGTATAGAATCTCTCCAGAGCATGCTTATATGGGCAGATATTCCTACCTTGTCCCTGCCCTTGTATTCTGCATTATTGGCTTTATACTTGATATACTGGTAAAAATGGGAGGAAGAACAAGGAGAGTATAAGTATAACAAATGAACAAGATCACTAAATCATCGCTCTCGTTTCTCATTATTAGTTTCATTATCGCATTCATACTGCTGTTTCTCGCACTCTACGTATACAGCAACCGGAGCGAAACCGATCCGGGCCTCACAGTTCATTCTTTGAGAAACGGAATCGCACTGCGAATCGCCCTGATTCGAACACTGAGACTCCTGCCTCCCCTTATCATCTGTATTTTTATAACGGCATTTTCCATTTTTTTTACACTAACCCCCTTTCAGTCTGAATCATTTTCCTACCCTGTTGTAGCCACACCCTCTTTTGTTGTTCTCCTCGGGTTCATGCTCATTGTGGTACTGTCGGAGTTTGTCTTCATACCAAAACTCTACAGGGATCGTGAGGAGGCCCTGTATACTACCAGGCTGTTACGAAACTCACCGACGCATGCGAAAAAACTCTTCGCTGATAATAAACCAAAAGAGGCTCTCGAAACACTCGATTTTTATTTTAAATATGACAAAAACGACGAAGATGCAAACAAGCTGTACAATGAAATCCTTGAAACTGTGTACCCGCTTGGAAAAAAGGAGGAAATTGTTACAACGGCCGAAAAAAAGACCGGTGCACCTGCATCCTTCTACGAGAGAGGGAAAGCAGAATATGAAAAAGGCAATTACTACAAAGCACTCTATTACCTTGAAAGAGCTCTTTCCCTGCACAAGGACAACCGGGAGATCAAAGAGCTCTATGCAATAACGAGGGAAAGAACTCAGAACCTTCTCGGTTCACTCACGAAAGATGAAAAGGATGCAGCGTGGTTGATTGGGCAAAAAGAAAAGGCGCTGGAACTTCTCGATAGAGGCGAGTACTACGAGGCACACGATATTTTTGTAACCCTGACAAAAAAATATCCCAGGCTGTACGATCTTCAGCTTTACCTCGAGAAGACTGAAGAAAAGCTCGCGAAAATTGACTTTCGGATAGACGAGCTCAAAGGGTATGAATGGCTGCCGTCCTATGACAATATTTTATTCAAGGATACACAGGGTACATTGAACATGGTGGAACGTGTTATCCCCTGGAACGGCACCTACTACTTTTACAATATACACCGGTACAGAAACAGCAGTGGATCGATTGCGGAGGAAACATGGAAGTATGGTAAGTGGATCGGTGATAAAATACGACTCAAAAACAAGAGCGGGTTTCGGAGGATTGCTGAAAAGGAAATCAACCGCTACTTCATCTACCCTGCTGTGAATCCTGGATATTTGATGTATTTTTCAGACAGCTCACGGCTTATAAACCAGCTCACTGTGTACGAATATTTCAACCTGACACCCGAGCTTAAAAAAAGCGGTCTGAATATAGAGGGCCGATACACATACCTTTCTAAAAAACTCGGGGTCTTCTTCTCGATTTATGTTCTCTCTCTCTTGCTTGGGGGCATTGCATGGTCAAAACGATCGATTTATGAATTCCCGCCTTTTTTCAAGATTATCGTATTCGCAATTTCGGTGCCGCTGCTCTCATACCTGTTTCACCACCTCTATTTGGACGCGAATAATATTTTCATCTACACGCACAGGTACCTCACCCGGTATTTTTTTAAAAACATGAACGTGTTTACATATACTGCAATTATTCATACAGTTATTGCGGCAGTTGCCACTATTTTTTATCTTTCCCAGGGCAGTGAGGTCGAATGAGGGGTACGACATAATTCTCAATCAATCCTGTTCATACAGCGAATTGATGAGCTCCTTCGCATCCTGAGCAGAATCATGGCTGATTGCACACCGGCCTTTGAGAATTGTGCCGTTTTGAATAATAAGCTCGGGCGTTTGAATATCCCCGAGTATTCTGCTGGTGGGTAAAAGCAGGACACGGTTTGATGCTGTTATATTGCCAATAAGAATGCCTTCAATCACCACACTCGATGCCTGAATATTAGTTTTCACCTTGCCCTTCGGACCGATGAATACCTTATCCACAATGAGCGCTTCACCTTCAAACTTTCCGTCAATCCTCAACGCACCCTTGACGGCAAACCGACCCTCGAATTGAGAACTGGGACCGATTGTGCTGTTCGTTTCTTCACCAAGCTGCAGGTTCGCCATTGTTTGTATCCTCAACATTTTTTAGCTTTTTTATCTCGACCACATATACCCGGCCAACATCTCTGCCGCACATGCTATAATTTCGGTATTCCCAGAAAACGGTTAAACTCATCGAAAAATGTATACATTTCAGAAAGCGCATCTATCAACGTATACCCGTCGAGTCTCCTGTCGTTTTCAAACTCACTCAGGCTTATTCTGTCGTGTGGATTCATGGTAATTGATCCGCCACTCATATAATTGCTTATCAGTGTTTCGGTAAAAGTTCTTAAATCCTTAAAAAACGCGTCAAGAGAGAGAAGATACCGCTGCCTGATCTTATACACATTCGACTTATCCTTGTATGAAGCAATTGAGTCATACTCCTTTCTGGTGTGTACCTCAGTCTCGTAGCTGTACTCCTTCAGCAGTTTTTTAATCTCCATATACCGCGGATAGTAGGTATCTCTCTTCAAAGAATTATTAAAATCCAGTTTTATATAATACTCACTTAATATAGGAAGATAATTCTTTTCGAAAAAATCGGCATAAGATATGACGGCATCCATCTCTTTATCTCTTGACACCTCGCTGAACTTTTGCACCTTTATCATGCTCAAAATCGAAAAAATTCGCTCCTCGTCACCAGGGAAAGTCTCGTCGGTGCCTTCGATGCCCTCATGAAGTTCGAGAACCGTTTTTAAATTTCGCAGAGATATCTTAATATCCCGTATCTCTCTCAGGACCCTCTTTTTCTGCGCACTGTTTAAGGATGTTTTGTACACCCCCTCGAGCTGCTTTAAAAGCAGTTTCTTGTCCTCAATTTCTTTCACGATTTCGCGCACTCTTTTCATTGAACATAAAAATAATCTCTACCCGTAAAAACGAATAGAGATTATTAACATTTTTATTATCATTTATTATAAAACTTCTTACCAGCCATCCTGCATATCATCTTGGTCCCGATTTTCTTCGCTGTAGATATCGGCAATAGCCCGTAGTTCATCGAAGTATACGTAGTATGTTCCGTAACTTTCCTCGGGATCGGTTTCTATACTGAACCCGCTTATGCTGAGGCCTCTCCATTCCGTATTATGATAATTATACTGCTCGATCGTAGAAGGCACCGCTATTATCAGCTTTTTCCAACCGACAAAATCAAGCAGGCCCATATCGAGAATCATCGGGTTTCCGTGGTAGTCGAGCACATTGAGATACAGCCTGTGTCTGAAACTTCTCCCGCAAACCCAGACACTGACAGCCTTTGTTATTCCCGGGACCTTGATCGGTTTCGTTGGTTGCACGGTAAACCGCGCATAGCCTCTCTGGGTGAATGCAACCTTAACGCCGAGCACGTACGTACTTTCAGTGCCGTCATTGGGATCAATTTCAGGTACTTCAAGTGGACGCCCCTTTCGTTTCATCGATATAATGACGCCCTGATCAAGAGGCATATTCGCAGACCAGGTGTCGGCATCTTCAAAATGAGTGACAGGGATATCAGCGAGGAGCTGTCCCGCTGTTTCAATGCCGATTTGAAGGTTTTCGATGTCCTGCTCCTGTGCAAAGAGTACTGCCGGAAAGAGCAGTATGGTCAGTGCACAAATGAGTATAAAAACAAGCCTAGTCATTTACGCTGTCTCCTTTTATCTTGATAAAAGAATCACACTGCAACAAAAATGTACTATTTACTCCATATTTCTTTGCTTTGCTCGGCAAGCACGTCACCGTCAAACCGTTCCCTGTACATGTCCGTAAGGACCTTCAAATGGTCAAAGTAACATATGTAGTCATCCACACGCTCGCCTGGTTCAGTCCAGATAGCAAATCGAACGAGAGTCAGCGGTTTTTCCATTGGTAGATACCGCATATACTGCGGTATCTGGTTCGGTATTACTACGCTGAGGTTCCGCCAGCCGATAAAATGCAGGCTTCCCATAGATAACTTATACACAATACCCCTGTAATCCCTGAGATGCACCTCGAGGTTGTAGTAATAGTTTGCACCCCATACCCATACATCCAGCTTTTTTGCATGACCGGGGATCAAAATCTCTTTCTCCGGATAAACCCACACGCTGTTATAACCCTTTCGGGTAAATGCTGAACGGACCCCGAGCACATACTTGTTATCGGTTTCTCTATCACTGCCTTCAAGGGCGATCGGAGATCCTTCAATGCCGGTTTTCAGAATGGGGAAGTCCTTTGCAGTGAACCGGGATGCGCTTACCTGCCAGTTCTGTTCATTGTTTTCGAAATCGTCAAGCACAATGCTCCGTATATCCTCCATTTTATACCGCTGCCCGAAGGTATACCCGAGAAACTGTGCGCTTGAAAGAGTCGGTATTGTAAAGGCAAGGAGTAGTAGACTTATTACGAAGAATCTGGGCTTCATTCGTATTCTCCTTTTACTCTGAGAGATAAGTCGGGTAAAAAGCATCTCCGGCATCCAATAAAACCGTCAGCTTCATGCCCCGGCAGAATGTGTTATTCCCAATTGTAGAAACTTCCTGCTTCTCTATTTATCGGCCACCGGTTTACATTTTTTTAATATTATTTTCAGATGAACCCTGTTCCCATAACTATTAGTATAGAACCTGTTGCAGGATAATGCAAACATTATACTCGACGGTTGTTTACTTCATTACGTACAAGGGTGGTGTAGCCTTCATGTGCCATGTAAGAGCTTCGTACGTAGGGGCCTGAAGCGATATATGCAAAACCTATTTTCTTTGCTTTCTCCCTGTATAAAGAAAAAACCTCGGGCCGCACATACTCGACGACAGGCACACTAGCCGATCCCGGTTGGAGGTACTGGCCTATAGTAACCGCCGAACAACCGGTCGTCCGCAGATCGGAAAGGACCTCCACAATCTCTTCTTCAGTTTCACCAAGACCCACCATGAGGCCGGATTTCAAATAGGTAGAGGGATATGCGCGGTGTAAATAGGCTAGAAAATCCAAAGACCGTATGTAATCTGCTCCCGGCCTGATATGCGCATACAGTCTGGGGACAGTTTCAACATTGTGATTGAACACATCAGGGCCCGATTCGGCGACCGTATCGATTGCCTTCCTGCTCCCCAGGAAATCCGGGGTCAATACCTCAATTTTTATCTTGGAGTCGTACTCCCGCAGGAGCTTCACTGTTTGGGCGAACTGTTTTGCACCGCCGTCTGCAAGATCGTCCCGCGTTACCGAGGTTATTACCACGTACCGCAATCCGAGAGATCTGACCGCATCAACCAGCCTCGCCGGCTCTGTCTCATCAGGAGGAGGAAGCGGCGTTCCTCCTGCCTTTTCAATGGAGCAGAAGCGGCAGTTTCTCGTGCACGTGTTTCCCAGGATGAGAAAAGTCGCTCGTTTATCGTGAAAACATTCGGAAAGATTCGGACATCGAGCGCTTTTACACACTGTATGAAGGGCGAGTGTGCCGAGTATCGACTTAACCTCGTGTATCTCTTCTGTGTGGTCGATCTTCTTTCGAAGCCATGGAGGCTTTCTCAGATTGTCGGTTTTTTCTGCCATACTATTATTCCATTCCGAAAAAGCGTTTCTACTGCTCTACTTCGGTAAAATATAGCACTGCAGGGTACCTGTGTCAGCAATAAAAAACGGGTATGTGTTGAACCGGTAACAAGGTCTTTCAGGGGAGAAACAATACTGCAGGGAGGGCTTCTGCAGCGCTACGAATTTTTTTTGAGGACAAAGGGATCGCTGAGGTCGAACCTTCTTTTCATAGCCGTCATCGTATTGACGGCAACACTCTTTTTTTCAAAAGGGCCCACATGCACTCTGTAAAATGTGCTTTCCTTCACAACCGCTTTCTCGATTGTGACTTTATAGAGGTTCTTTTCAAGAACCGATGCAAAACGCTCGGCGTTTTCCTTTTTAATAAAGGAGGCTGTCTGTATATAGTAATGCCCGTAAATGGAAGCGCGCTGTTGTTTTGTTTGAGAGATCTTTGGAGCAGCTTTTTTCACACGGGTTTTTTCACCGGTTACAGGGGTCCTATATGCTGTTTTCCTCTCAACAGGTTCGACCCTCTCGGGCTGGATCTTTGCGACCTTCTCTCCCTCTTTTGCAG
>CAYSRJ010000024.1:10010-34484 GCA_964433545.1 uncultured Spirochaetota bacterium
TCGAGATTATCGTCGAGCAGGCCGAGCGATTCAAGCTCATCCTTGTTTTTCGTTGCCGCCGCCGCTTTTTCTTTTTTAAATACTCCGGATTTTGCCAGGTCGAGAAAATCTTTTTTACCCTCTGGCCCGCCGATAAGAAACCCGAAAATAAAAATACCGATTATAATAAGGCCGAAGATGAAGGCTATCCAGAATATCCTCCCTGTGTCGAGGTTTACCTGATAGTATTCCTTCCCTCTTTCCTTCTCCTCTTTCATTCTCAGGTCCTGTGTATCAAGTTTTCAACCACTTCTCTGACTCTAAATTCGAATTCAGGGATGGTTTTACTGTTATCAATTACTATATCGACAAAATGTAATTTTCCCTTTAAAGGCTTTTGTGCCCGAAGCCGCATCCTCGCCTCATCGGGGGTGAGCCCCTCCCTCTTGACGGCACGTTTCACCGCCATGTCCAACTGTGTATCAACGGCAATAACATAATCGCACATAGGGAACAGGCACATCTCGACAAGCAGCGCGGCGTTTATGACACAGTTCCCGCATGCACGCACCATCTCCCTGACTTTCCTGATCATCCATGGATGCACGATACGCTCGAGGGCCTCCTTCTGTTTCTCATAACTGAAAATAATCGCTCCGAGCTTTTTTCGGTCGATTTCGCCGTTTTTAACCACGCCCTTTCCGAATACCCGGACAATCTCACGCTTCTTAGCGGCAAGTGCTTTATGACCGATGCTGTCAACATCGATTACACTAAACCCCGCCTGCTCGAAAATCGTACACGCAAGGTCCTTTCCCGAACAGTAGTTTCCGGTAATGCCGACTATCATTTCAATACGCCTTTTATAAACCTGTCAACTTTATTTCCGGTACTGACAATCTTTCTGTCAATGCGCCTCTTCCCAGTTCTTTCCCTCAGCAATATTCACCACAATAGGCACCTCGAAGGAAATCGCATTTTCCATTTTATCCTTCACCATCTCAGTGAAGGAAGCGAGTTCGTCTTCGGGAGATTCGAACACGAGCTCATCATGAACCTGTATCAGCATTTTACTCTTAAACCCCTGCCCGGCCAACTCGCCGTCAATATCAACCATCGCCTTTTTTATCAGGTCCGCAGCCGTGCCCTGAATCGGCGTATTTATTGCAATTCTTCGCGCTGATTCGAAAATGTTCCGGTTCTCGGATCGGATATCGGGTATGTGCCGCTTTCTGCCCAAAAGGGTGGTTACATATCCGGTTTTCTTCGCCTCTTCTACAATACCGTTGAAGTACTCCTTCACTCCGGCATATTTCATAAAATACATTTCAATAAATTGAGATGCTTCTTCCCGTGAAATCCTGAGCCTTCTCGACAGGCCGTATGGACTGATGCCGTACATTATGCTGAAATTGATTGTTTTGGCGATTCTCCTCTGCGTCTCGTCGACATCCCGTATACCAATGTTGAATAGCAGGGAAGCGGTTTCCCTGTGAATGTCAACCCCCTTTTTGAAGGCATTCACGAGTCCTGGGTCCAAGGAGAGGGAGGCAAGCACCCTGAGCTCGATCTGCGAATAATCCGCCGAAACGAGCAGCCACCCCTCCTCCGGCACGAAACCTTGCCGAATAGCCCGACCCTCAGGTTCGCGGATCGGTATGTTCTGCAGATTTGGATGGGTGGATGAGAGCCGTCCGGTTGCTGCTATTGTCTGGTTGAACGATGTATGCACTCTGCCTGTATCCGGATTTATCATATCGGGCAGCGCATCAACATACGTCGATTTGAACTTGGCAAGCTTCCGGTGACGCAGAAGAAACCCTGCTATTTTATGATCCCGGGCGAGCTCTTCGAGAACCGATTCATCGGTGGAGAAGCCGGTTTTAGTCTTTTTTATTACCGGCAGTTTCAGCTTCTCGAAAAGAATCTTCGCGAGCTGTTTCGTCGACCGAACGTTGAACTCCTCCTCGGCGATCTCATATATTGTCTGTTCGATCTTTTTCAGCTCCGCTGTGAAGTTTTTACTCATTTCGGCCAGACAGCCGGGGTCGATCCTGACTCCGGTGTTTTCCATTCTGCCGAGCACGAGAACAAGAGGAATCTCAATCGAACGATAGAGGTCTGTAAGACCCTCGTCTTCAAGCCTTTTCTCTAATACATGCACAAGTCTGAGAGCGATATCGCTGTCCTCTCCAGCATATTCCGCCACCTGCTCAAGGGGATAGTCGAGGAGGGTGTCGTTCTTGTTCTGCACCACATCGGTATAATGAATGGTCGAGTAATCCAGATATTCCTTTGCGAGGCTGTCGAGGCTGTACCGCTGTTTATCCGGACTGATCAGGTAGGCGGCAATCATTGAATCTCCCGCTATACCCTGCATAAAAATCCCGTACTTCATCAGCAGCACAAAATCATACTTGATGTTCTGGCCGACTTTTTTTACACCAGGATCCTCGAGCAGGCTTTTCAATGTGTTTGTGAGAAAACCAATACCGAGAGCGTGCTCCCCTTTCGTTTCGATCGGGATATAGTAACCGGAACCTTCATCAATCGAAATCGAAACGCCAATTATACGGGCGCTGATTGGGTCCATACCGGTTGACTCCGTATCGAAGGAGAAGACTCCTTTTTTCCTGGCAGCTTTCTCGAGTTTTTCAAACTCCAGGAGATCGGTAATCGCGGTATAGGTACCGCGTTTCTCCTCTTTTTTCCCTTCATGGGAGGTTTCCCGCCTGCCAGCATTTGACCTATCGAGTTCTGCAACAATGGAGTCCAGCTCCTTCTGCCTGAGCAGCTCCAGCCCCTTTTGGCAGGGAAACTCTCTTGTACTGAACGCGTCGGGATTGAAATCCAAAGGCACGTCCCTTCTAATCGTTACTAATTCCTTGCTCAAATAGGCGCTTTTGCGTCCCTGTTCCAGTAGTCCGGCGATTCTTCTGATCTCCACTTCGTCAAGATGCGCATATACCCCTTCAAGACTCTTGAACTGCCTGATGAGATCAGTTGCGATTTTCTGGCCGATACCCTTCACACCGGGAACATTATCGGACTGATCTCCCATAAGGGCGAGCAGGTCCACTATCTGTTCCGGTTTTACACCCCAGGTTTCTGCCACTTTACCGCTGTCAAGCACATCGATGTCTGAAATGCCTTTTTTACTCGCATATACGATCACATCATTGTTGATAAGCTGCAGCACGTCTTTGTCGCCGGAGAGAATAACGGTTTTCAGACCCTGTTCGGCAGCCTTTTGCGACAGGGTGCCGATGATGTCATCAGCTTCATACCCGTTCATTTCAACCCGCGCGATACCGAGTCCGTCGATAATACTTTTGATCGCTTCAGCCTGCGTGTGAAGATCCTCCGGAGCCTTGAGCCTCTTCGACTTATATTCCGGATAACGCTCATGACGGAATGTTTTCTCCCTTGTATCAAAAGTGCAGACGAGGTACTCCGGTTTCTCATCCTGTATAAGCTTCAGCAGCATCCGCATGAACCCGAAAATGGCGGACGTGTTCTCACCCCTTGCGGTAATCAGGGGCCGTCTTATGAATGCGTAATAAGCCCGGAAAATAAGTGCATGACCGTCGATCAGATACAATGTGCCATTCATCGTCTTTCCTCTATAATTCAATTTGAGAGCAGCCGGATAATTCATTTTCATTCGGACGTTTCACGACCGATCGGCAAGTGATAAACTGTATATTTTATGATTGAAAAGTTAACGTGCCTATTAAATAATAGCAGTATTATGAAAATTTCACAAAAGGTATGTGTTGATTTTAATATGCTGCGGGTATCTTCCGACGAGGATCGAATCGAAATAAAGTGCTTATGCTCGTATATTGACAATGCGCGGTGCAGCGTTTGATGAATAACCCGAATATGTGTGTAGATTCCGTAAACGGTTGAGGGTCAGGTGCATTTTTCCTTCAAGGGTCTTCTTAACTTCGATGGTATCTCCGATAACAGACTCGTGCAACACATCTATCTCCGACATCAGGTAACGGACCCGGCTGTCGTTTCTAAGGTACAATAGATCCGGCACCACATACTTCATCAGGCTGTTGATATCCTCTACCAGGACCCGTTCGTTTTCAGAGAGCTCGTAGAGGTACTCGAAATCATCCGATTCGAAGGCGTCATGTTCATGATGTTTCAGTAGAACGAGCTGGAGATAACATGAGTGTACCTGCTCGAGAGCATTAAGTGTACTTTTTCTTCTATCCAGCAATGTCAATACCTCCGGCCTTTTTCATTTCATTTATATCAGGATTTGGACTGTTTTTTACGATCTGATTCCATGCGTCTCGAAGCTCCAGTACCATTTTCTTCACAAATTTCAAAGGCTCCGGGTCTTTATTGACGTTTGCCTCGATGAGCTTCGTATTGAGGAAAGTATAAATACTCATCAATTTCTTGCTGAAATCACCGGCCTCCATGTTAAGAGAGAGAGTCAGCTCCGTTAGTATATCCTGAGACTTGAGTATATTGGTGTTTACCACATCGTATTTCTTGGCAGGGAGGCCTTCCAGCGCTATATCCATAAACCTGATGAGCCCGTCATACAGGAATACAATGAGCTTCCCTTTCGAAGCCGTCTTTATCTGCGTTTCCCGGTAGTGAGCAATACCTTCATCCATACACAACACTCCTGCCCTTTTTATCATTATATATCGGAGAGCTGTAATTCAAACTTTATTGCCAGCCGAACCTTTTACATAAATAAATATCGGCATACTTCATCGCTTCATCAAATTCGACTGCATGTTTGAACAGTCGGTATCGAAGGGAAAGCGTAACCTTAAGCTGCGCTGCTATCCCGCTTGAGGGGCGGATATTCGACGGAAAAATCGACACTACTCGATGCCTTTTGGTATCTGTTCGATACCTTTCGGCATCCGCTGGTGTTTCTTTGAAACCCTTTGCAAAGCCTTCTGAAAGGTTGGGGTCTTCTTCGACGGCAGCTCCGCGTATCCTTCTGCCGGAAGGATGCCAGTTGAAAACTTCAACATCCATGCGCCCTTTCATATCCTCGATTACACCCTCGAGCTCCGATTTATATGACTCGAGGTTGGAAGCAGATGTAATCGACCGCACGAGCGATCCATTTTCATCTGCCGCATCAACAGAAGCTGCAGCCCTCGTTTCCGCTTTGAAGCGGATATTTCGTCCAGCATTCCGACTCATTAATCGTCCTTCGGTCGTTTCTACAGTAGTAAACCGCGTTTCGATACCTGCAGCATACTCGTAGAAAAACGCATTCCGGGCATAGACCCTGAAACCCGGGTATGAAAAATCGAAACCGGCGAGGTGTATAGATGTAAACCCCATGCGGCAGGCGAGCTCAAACGCGACCGATGATACCGCCCGATGATTGATCATATCATCATTTCCCCCTGCTTGAGGCAGGGAAAGGGGATGTTTCGTATAAAAGATATATTTTTCCGTAAAAAAGTCAAAGACCTGCGGATAACTTAAAAGACTCATTACTGCAGGAATGCCGTTTACAGCCTCCTGCCCGAGTCCGCAGAAATGAAAAAACACCGAAGCCTGAGGGTCTACGGTTACTATCAGATCAGGCTGTAATCGATGCCGCATCAGGGGCTTAACGGAAGCATCGACTGCAATGATAAAGAACCTGCTGCGAAGAGGCGCCAGCTTTTCGAGCGTATTGTCGAGGGATGGCCCTGCACCGGTGATGAGTGCATTTCCTCCATACCCCGAATAGAGATCGGAGACGGGCATGGCTTTTTTTACACCGCTGTTTTTGCAGTAGTTGTTTATCCAGATACGTGCAAACCGCGCGATGGTCATTCCGTCTGCTGCAAGATCATCGAGACTTTTACTAATGCTCCCCTCCAGGTCTTCGTACTGCTCCCGGAATATTTTCTTCAGCGCAGGGTAGCTCAGCACCTGCACGCTGCGATAAAAGAGGTATTCATAGCGGGTATTGATATCTTTTATGAAGCGGGGGACCTCATCCCCCACATAAAACCGAACCAAGCGGCTTTGAAGAAGCCTTTGCACCGAAGGGCAGTTCTTCACCGAGGTAAAGATGCCCACATCGGGTTCCAGAACGACTATCTGTTTTATCCCGCCGGTTCCTTCGCGGATCTTCTCGAAAGGCAGTATGTGGTAGGCGAGGCCGAGGCCGATAAAGATGCAGATCTCACCCGGTTTATCCGCATACTGTCTGAAATACCGCATGCCGTCCCTTTCCGGGTCATGACTCGAGTATACTGCGCATCTCCTTCCGTTGACCGCAAGGATGAGCGTTTCCGCGCCTGATGTTGCCTTTTCGATCAGCACCTGCATCATACCGTCCTGTTAAACTCCTGCATCGCCTCCAAGGACTCCCGCTCGAGTTCTTCTGCAGTGAGGCCTGCCGGTATCTCGCCGTAGAAAAACCGGTATATCATTGGTGCTGTTGCAGCACCGGACCGGTAAGCCTTCATGTAGCCGAAGACCTTTTTCTTAATTTTTTCAAGATCATAAAACTTCTGGTCAAGCTCCTGCTTCACACCCTGTGACAGCCTTCGGCCACATTCCTGCTTCAGGGCCTCCTTATTCAGCGTCTCCCTGTTCGGGGCTTCGCTTTGCTGGGCGTTCCTTTGCAGGGCATCCCTTTGCAGGGCATCAAATCCACGCCGTTTCTCAGCCGGAGCATCACCCTGACGCAGGCCCTCTTTTGCACCCTCACTCCTTCCGTTGAAATAATTCTCCGGTGTGGTATCTTCCTTTATCCCACTCACCGGAAGCCCCCTATTGAGGCGAATCATATCCTCAAGGTGCAGCTCCTGTTCGAGCCAGTTTTTGTATAACCTGAGCTTGTGTGTCGTGTAGATCCTGTTGCCGGCACTGTCCGTTGCCGCAGCAGGGAACTCGCGTCTCAGTCTTTCAACAGCAAACGTCTGCCGTGTTTCAAGCCGAAAGGCCCAAGCATCCAGCAACTCGTCAAATCCGGCTCCCCGATGATGGGACTTCAGCCCTTGAAGTGCAAAGTCAAAACCTGCCAGATAGAGCGGGGAAAAACCCATGGTCCGTGCAATAAGTATCATGACAATCGCTGCGGTACCCTGCATCGGTATGACCAGCAGACTGGAAGCTGTTTTCTTTAGCCGCATCTCAATAGGAAGGCCGTGTGAAATTACATAAACATCGCCAGGCCAGAGGCGGATGACCGGGCTGTCTACAGAAAGCGCAGCAATGAGCGGCATACTTTCGACCGTCGGTTTTACCACAGAAGCTCCTGCCTCTGATGAAAGTGACGGGGATGAGCATTCCGTATGCATAGAGGTTAGTGCTGAAAACAGCCTGTATCGGTTCCAGAAACCCGCATCGGTCGAAATTACGAAGTCGGGCCGGACACCTCTATGCATCAGGTACGATACAGAGGGAAGCAGGGAAATAACGGGGAGCTTTTCCCCCAATTCCCGCAGGCGATCATCCGCTTCCTCCAAAAACGGCCCGGAGGCAACAAGGACGGCAGGGCCTCTGAACAGGGATCGCAGATTCTCTGAGGAGTATATTGCCCGCCGGTTTGAAGTGCAGTTTCGCAAAACATTCTTCAGCCAGATTTTTTTTGATCTTTCCCCGGTCAGGCGTGATGCGGCAATCCCGCGTATATGGTTTTTGATAATAGCGCTGACCCTGCTGTAGTACCGTTCCCGGCCCTGCATACTTCTTCTATGGGGAACAACAATACTGTCTTCTTTCAATAAAACAGAGATCTCTCCTGATAGCCGGTCTGTATCAGTTCCCACAAACGGCACGAGTCTGGACAAAACATCCGGCCGTATGATAAAAAGAGACGCCATGAAAATATCACGGCTTTGTTCAACGAGTACCCCTCCAGCCCTTTCATCCCCGAGCAGTAAATTTATATGATACCCGAGTCCGGAGCCTAAAAAAATGAAAAATTTGCTCTCACGGGCCCGGAGGTTTTCATACAGCTGCCTGCTTTCCTCGTCCGGATTGAACCGTGATTCAACGTATACTCCATCAACTTTCAGGGTGCACCCGCCCTTTTTTGCCGGTTCGAAACGCGGTCTGCCGCTTATCGTGCAGATGTCACTGTACACGGTGGGGAATGTACGTTTTAGAAATGAAAGGTTCTTTGAAAAGAAGTTTTTTCCGGTTTCATTGTTCACCGTTTATTTACCATCTCAGCATTGCGTGGTCGCAGGCAGTATGACTGTACCCCGAAGGGTGGATATTTTAGCTCCCCTATTCAATAAGCTGGAGAATCTCCGGGATACTTTTACTCTCGTTCGGATAGCTTGTCCTGAGGGGTGAATACGAAAGTGCGATACCAGCCTTCTTTTTGTCAAGCAGTACGTTCGTGGCCGACTTGACCTTTTTCATCACCTCGCCGACCTGTTCCTGTTCTTTTCTGATCAGAAGGAGAATAACCTTGTTCAGAGCAACGGTCTGCACAATGTCCCCCTTCCCCACACTCTTTTTTATAAGCGAGTTAAATTGATGAAGGAGGTTCCTATACTGCCTGAAGCCGCTGCTCTTTATGATGGCGCGGTAGTTCTTTATTTTGAAAGCAACGATATTCAAAATGCCCTTTTTCTTCTTCGCCCGCTGGGCCTCACGTTTGAGGAGCGCCTCCAAAACTTCGAAGGGTTCAAGCTCCGTTATCCTCACATACAGGAGGAACGGAACGAGTGTATTAGCCACATTCTTAAGAACCAGACCGCTTTTTCCGCTTATCCGCGCGGTGACACCCTTCATTCGGTGAACAAACAGCAGGGCGAGAGTCTCCCCGTTAAAAACAACCGGCACCGCGGCACAGGTATTGGCCCGTTTTCTATCTTCTTCAGGAAGCTTTTCCAGCAGTTTCCCTGCATTCGGGAGAACCCCGGGCGTACCGCTTTTTATAACCGCCTTGAGGTCCCGGTCGGTTTTCGATACCCTGTAGTGTCGAAGCCCCTTTTCTGAAAGGCCAAAGCCCGCATATACCCGCACAGGTCCGCGGGAATCCCATCCTCCGGCAAGCACCGCAGACTCGATATCGAACATTTCAGCGATGTTTTTCAGCACCTCATCAAGATCAATACCCTTGAACCCGGCGAAATCATACAGTGAAAGCAGGCTCGTAAGCTCCCTGTTTTTGCCTGAGTACTCCTCAATAGTTTTCTGCAGGCTCCTTTCGAGCACAAAGGTGTAGAGATGAATTGAAAAAATCCGCGCGAGTAGGAGCAGCCCCTCTTTATCCTGCTTCGGCCGTTTGGAGTGATTACCAATTACTATGATCCCGGAAAGGCGACCCCCTGTTACAAGCGGAAGCAGGGTACAGGGTTCAAACTCACTGAGGAGCATGAGATCCGGCATCACCCTGTCATCCTTAATATCGGCTCCCCTGACAACCGAAGTGCCCTGTCTGACAAGGTACTCCACAAACGCTGATTTCTTTTTAAACCGTATGCCAAGTTGCCGGGCGGGAGAAGGTTTGCGTCCCTTTTTGCCCCATTCGATTCCATAAATGCATTCAGGAACAAAACTCGACTTCTGCGCGGTAAAAATCACTCCTTTTTTCCCTCCGCCGGCATGAACAGCGGCCTCGAGTACCTGCTGCATAAGGGGTTCATAACCTTCAGCTATAACCCGTGAAAACAGCTGAGTCAACTCGAGAACATCATGATCATCGATATATTTCAAGAGCATTGAGGAAACAGTTTCAGGTCGGGGTTCTTCTTTCAGTTGGGGGGCTTCTTCCGGCCTGGGTTCTTCTTTCAGTTGGGGGGCTTCTTCCGGCCCGGGTTCTTCCTTCAGCCGAGGTTTTTCTTTCAGTCGAGAGACTTTCCTCGGCTTTGTTCGGATTTCCTCTATAGTCTCCTCAGGCTGAAGCTGTACTTCCTCGAGAAAAACTGTCTCTGTTTCAACAGGCTCGAACAAAATTTCCTCTGTTTTTTTACCTGTTTCACGGATCATCTCTTCAGTGACGGGCTCTTCTTTTAAAAATTCCGCTGATGAGAAAGCATACTCCTCGGCCTTTTCAAGCAGGCCCTTTGCGCCGGGGGCAGGCGACCGATAGCGAAGCGCCTTCGCAAGCAGTCCATTGTCCGAAAGAGACGGCTGCGATAGCTTTATGGCCCCCGTTATCCCTGTGCCTGCCTCATAAAGCCCAGGTGCGCCCGAAGTGACACCTCGCGTGAATTCCTCACGAAACTTCAGCGCCCTGGCAAGAAAGCCTTGCCCTTGGCCTTCCTCGTACGCCTCTTCAGCCCCGGTTATTTGAGAGGATACGCCGGCTTCGCCTTTATGCAAAAGCCCCCTGGACTCTCCTGCAGCCTCCACACCTGCTGCTTTATTCTTCAAATGCACCGCCCTCGAGAGCAGTCCTGCGGTTTCCATTGAGCGCCTGTACACCATTGCCCGGGCAAGAAGACCCATGGCGTTTGTGCCTCCCCTCCGGACGTTTTCGGCCTTTCTCGGTAAACTCATCGCATTTCCTCAAAACATTCCATTTTCTTTAATCATTATCGGATTCTCAAGGAGTAACATAAATTATACCATTTCTCATTAAAAAATGCCCGTAATTCAGATTGGCTGTTTATCACGACAATTCGGTTGATACAGATGAAAGCAAGTTAAGAACGAGCATGTGCATCACCGTACCGGAAAACAGCGTGGCTGAGCGGGAAAGACGACCATTTCCGGCGGGAAATTCGCAATAACTCATTTCGAGATTGCTAAAGACGAATATGAAGATGCCTGGCGTTGCTAAAACCCTGCAATGCCGGCAAAAGATTAGAGATTTTTATTTTTCAAGGTGTATTCGCCCGACGCACGAATAAAGGAAGGGATAAAGTTTTGGTGACAGCCTATATACTATTTATTCGTCCCACCTGATTTTTCTTAATGGAAGATATATCCGGGATTTCTTCGTTAAATCAACTCTGCTCCGGTGATCAATTTAACAATTTCATCTGCTGTTGTTTCGCTTTTTAATTTTGAGCCTACCCTTTTCCCCCCTCTGAGAACGACTATTCTTGTGGCCACATTGAAAACGTGCCTTAAATTGTGGCTGATAACGATAACGGAAGCTCCATGTTTTTCCAGTTGACCCACCAAATCGAGTACTTTTCGTGATTCTTCTACTCCTAATGCAGCAGTTGGTTCATCCATTACAATGATCTTTCTTCCCCACGCTGCAGCCCGTCCTACAGCCAATGCCTGACGCTGGCCACCAGAAAGATTACGTACTGCGGTCCTCAGAGAAGGTAATGTAATGGACAACATTTTTAGAGTTTTGACGGTAACGTCTGATATCTTTTTTTTATCGATAAAAACACCCAATCTACCTTTTGTAGGTTCTCTCCCAAGAAAAAAATTAGCGGCTACATCCCGCGTCTCAACCAACGCCAACTCCTGATAGACTGTTTCTATCCCGAAAGCTCTTGCTACCGAGGGACTTCGAATCTCGATCCTCTCACCATCAAGATAGATTTCACCGCGGTCCGGCGTATATACGCCAGAAATAATCTTTATGAGGGTTGATTTTCCGGCACCATTATCTCCGACCAACGCCAATATTTCATTGGAATAGAGCTCAAAGTCTACATCTTCAAGAGCATGCACCCCTCCAAAATATTTACAAATACCTTTCATTTCCAATATTGGTCTTGTTGCCTCATTATTTTTCTGAGAATTATCTGTCAATGTATCTCTTCCTTCTGAAAAATTATTGAGATCTTACTTTCTTGAATTGGTCTATCATAACGGCGATTATAATAACTGTTCCGATTGCTGCAGGTTGCCAGTATGCGGGAAAGCCCAGCAGGACCAAGCCATTTCTAATTACCTGCATGATTGCTGCCCCGATTAAAGCCCCCCATATATTTCCTTCACCACCCCTTAAACTGATGCCTCCAATAGCAACTGCAGCAATTATATCAAGCTCATAACCTAAGGCGGCTGTGGGAGCTGCAACACCAAGTCGTGATGTCATGAGGATTCCCCCTATGGCAGTGAAAAAACCAGAAAGAGTATAAATTAAAATCTTTGTCCTGGTAATATTTATGCTGGCCAGCGAAGCAGAATATTCATTCCCTCCCACAGCATAAATATGGTATCCATATTTTGTATTATTTAAAAAAATGAATGATAAAAAAGCCAGCGCGATCATAAAAATAACCGGCAGGGGAACTTTCCAGAGCAAAATATGTATATCTGCTTGGCCAAGGATAAGAAAACCCGCGGGAAACTTACGAATTGGCCATCCATTTGTAAGGCCGTAACAAAATCCACGAGCGATACTCATCATTCCTAGCGTGGCAATAAAGGGAGGAAGATTTGACCTGCTAATCAAGGTGCCGTTTATATATCCTATAAAAGCACCCATCGCTAAGCCAGCGATAACCGATACAACAATGGCAACACCTCGTACTAACAGCATGCCGGTAATGATTCCTGAAAGAGCCATCACAGAGCCAGGAGAAAGATCTATACCTCCACCAAGTATGACCATAGCCTGACCGAAAGCGCTGATAGCAATCCAGGAGAAAGCCCTTAAAACATTAAAAATATTGTATGAAGTAAAGAAGGTTTTAGTATGTATACCTAAAAATGTACCTATCCCTATAAGAACCAATAGAATAGTAATCACCTGATTCTCTTTAAATAAACTCACCGCTTTGTGCAATTTACCCGTCTTGCCATTATTTCCTGATGTATCCTTCATGTTTTTCCAAAAAACTGGTGAGGAAATCATCCTCACCAGCTTTTATTTCTCCCTCCGTTATTTTGTCATGTAATCATATACAGTCAATTTTGGTTCTTAGAATGGAGAAGGCAAAGGCTTTGTAAAGTTATGGGTATTCCATGCATTAATCATTGCATCGACATTTTTTATAGTGACAATATCCATCCCAGAATCAACCCACTTGGGGTACCTTTTCCCATGAGCTACGTAATCGTACAGCATCTGTATTGTATCATAGCCCCAGCCCCAATATTTCTGCCCAACCAGTCCAACTAGAAGGCCATCCTTCAGCCACTCAAGCTCTACGGGAAGAGTGTCGAATGCAACATTTTTTAACCTTCCCGAAAGAGACGCTTTTTCCCAAAGGGGCATTGCACCCCTGCCGGCAAACATAGGCCACAGCCCTACAAAAAACCATCCGTCAAGGTCGGGATGTGCCTGCATCACCTCCTCAACCACTTGAACACCCTTGTTAATATCATCATAGCATGCAGCTGTTTCAACAATTCTAATACCTGGATAGCCTTTTATGCCATCTTTAAAACCGCGAATTCGCTCTTCTAAATTCAAAGCACCAGGCACCCCGGTCAGTAGAGCTACCTTTCCTCTTTTCCCCATATGTCGTATTAAAAGATCGGCTGCGGCTTTACCCCCTGTGTAGTTATCCACTCCCAGATAGGTAAATCTCTTGCTATCGGGCGAGTCGGAATCCCACGTCATAACAGGAATTCCGGCGCTAACAGCTTTATTAATCACATCCATGAGCGCTGTTGGATCGTTACAAGAAACCCCAATTCCATCAACACCTTTTGCTATGACATCTTCGATAACGCGTACCTGTTCGGCAGCATCCGAAGCTACAGACCCTGTGTATATAACATCGACGCTATCCGGACCTTTTGCGGTGATTTCCGAGGCTTTTTTAAAAGAACCGTCTCTTCCAAGGGCAAAGACCGGGTTGTTGAGAGCTTTAGGAATCCATGCAAAAACATAGCTTTCACCCGCTGATGCAGGTTTTACCTGAATCAATGATATCGCCATAAAAGCAGCGATTACCATTAATACCACCATCATTTTAAAATGCTTGCCTTTCATTTTTTCCTCCTTCTAAAATGTTTTACATTTCCTGCCTATTTTATAGTGCAGGTATGCTGTGTCTCAACACTCGCTTCCATTTAAATTACAGTGTGCCTCTGTATCACTTCACCTCCCCTCAGTTTAATTGATAAAACCATATTCTGTACTCTTACAGTGACAAAATTATAAACTCTTTCCTCTTTTTGATTAATACCCCTTTTTTCAATTATTTTGTTCCCGATACTGTATTTTGTCAAGAAATTAATACAGCTTGAAAATGTAAGCACTTTTTAGAGAAAGCATTGGACGTGCCTCACCCTTTGTATATAGTAAAAATTGACATCTGTAATAGAAACTGTATTTAGAATTTATTTCAATTACTATTAGGATATTGTATATTTGTATTAAACTGAAAATTCGCTTATTTTCAAGGCTTTAATTTGTTGGGTGATATGCTGTACATAATAATTAAAAAATGAAAAAAAACGATCTTACAACCCCGCTGAAAAAGCTACTCATTGATATTGTAACGGCAGATGTATTGCCACAAAATTGCTACCTTGCGGGCGGTACAGCGGTATACCTCTATTTACATCATCGATTATCTCATGATCTCGATTTTTTCTCAGGGCATGCCCTCCATCCGGAAATATTTCTAAGCCGCCTGAAAAATCATTTTCACGAAACGGAAGTGGAAATTCTGGAAAATGATACAATCATTCTTTACGTATCGAAAGAAAGAATAAAAGTTTCTCTCTTTTATTACCCCTATCCTCTGCTAGATAATCTATATTTTGAAAAAATAAATTCCAGCATTGAGTGTCCGCTTGCCTCCCGTTCCGACATTATGGCTATGAAAACTATTGCAATTGTACAGCGCGGCTCAATAAAAGATTTCATCGACCTTTATTATCTTTTAAATACAACGAAATTAAGTTTTAATAAAGTTGTCGGTCTTGTTAAAAAAAAGTACGGCGTTGAAGACCGATATGAATATCAAATCAAAACAGCAATAACCTACTTTGACGATGCAGATCAGGAAATGTCCGATATATGCCTGATAAACAATATAGGTAATACTGAAAAAATTAGGGTTTCATTCTGGAATGACGTAAAAAATTTCTTCATTTCCTTTGCAGAACCTGTAAAATAGCTATTCGACCATTATGATGAGAAAAGAATTGTTCTGGGACAGGCAGAGTATATCTCCAAAAACGGAGATTGAACGGGCGATTAACTTCGGAGGATTCGATTTTATCGACCATGTAATCGAAAAATACGGTAAAAAACAGTTTATCACTATTCTTTTAACCAGCAGAAACCTGAGCAGAAAAGCGGTGAATTACTGGTGTCGGCTGTTTGAAATAGACAGAGAGCGAACAAAAACCTTTCAGGCTCGTACAATCTGGTCGCCTTTTCGATAACCCGTTTTTTTGCACTTTTTGCATCAGGCCATATATATAGACAGCATAGGGATCGTATGGCCGTACTAAGAAAACTTTTCTCTTCAACCATGGGCGTTGGGTACCATGACCGAAAACTCGTTTAAACAGCTCGTTGGCTACATTCGAGAAGCAGAAAAGATCCTTGTCTTTACCGGAGCCGGAGTGTCGACCGGAAGCGGCATCCCCGATTTTCGCGGCCCACAGGGTATCTGGAAAACCAGAACACCGGTATACTACCAGGATTTCATGAACAGCGAAGAACAACGTATCAAATACTGGGAACAAAAGTTAGAGGGATGGGAGAAGTACAGAGACGCCGTCCCGAATGAAGCGCACAGGGCCGTTGTTCGACTTGAAAAAACAGGAAAGCTCCTCATGGTGGTCACCCAGAATATCGACGGACTGCATACCCGCGCCGGGATATCTCCTTCGCTCATTGTGGAACTTCACGGCACCATGAGCGCAGTCGAGTGCCAGAGCTGCGGCAGGCGGATTGAACCGGCATCCTGTTTCGCGAAATTTAATAAAACCAGAAAACCTCCCGTATGCTCATGCGGCGGGTACCTCAAACCTGCAACCATAAGCTTCGGGCAGAACCTGCGAGAGTCTGATCTGAAGAAAGCATTCGATGCAGCATCCCGGGCGGATCTCGCCATCTCCCTGGGCTCAACGCTCTCGGTGACTCCTGCGGCTAATGTACCCCTCCAGGCGGCTTTGAACGGAGCCCGCTATGTGATTATCAACAGGGGGAGAACGGAGCATGACGACCTGCCGGAGGTAAGCCTGCGGTTGAATGGGGATGTATGTGAAATATTTCCGAGTGCTGTAGACGAAGCCCTTGAATGAAAACTACCTGAGCTCCCAACCGTGTTTACGTATCTTCCGGGCGATCTCTTCATGAACGACATTTGCCTCGGTTTCGGTGAGAGTCCTATCCTCGAGCCTGTAGTACACGTTAAATGCGAGATTCTTTTTACCATCGGGCAGTGAGCTCCCGCGGTATATGTCGAAGAGTTTCACATCCTCCATCATATCGGAATCATAATCAAGTATGAACTGCCGCACCTTCTGCACGGGAACATCCTCGTCCACAACAACAGCGAGCGCAAGGACGACTTCGGGAAATTTGGGAATAGGCATGTACTTCTTCTTCGACCCACCTGCCTTCACATCCCATAGCAGGGGGATATCGAGCTCAAAAAAGGCTGCCCTGCAGCCATGAAAATCGATGCCGATTCTCTTCAAAAGTCTGGGATTGAGCTCAGCAATTAGACCGAATGCCGTTTCTCCATTGGCAAGAAGCGCGCGCCTTCCCGGATGGCAGTTTTCGAGATCACCGTAATCCTCGAGATCAATCCGCTGTTTGTAATCTCCGATTGTCTCTAACAACGTGAAGATCGTGTCCCCGAGATTGAGCATTTCTAACAGGCATTCGAGTTTTCCCTTGAGCTTGAAGAATACGGGATTCGTGCCCGCTTTACCGAGCATCAGAAGGCACAGTTTATGCCGCTCATCGGGCAGCTGCGTCGCGCCGCGGGTTGAAGCCTTAAAACCGCCCTCTCCCGCCGTCTTATTTGAAGGTTTGTATACCGATCCGATTTCATACACGGAAAACTCCGACTTTACGGTGCTGTTTTTCTCAATCGTCTGGTACAGGTTCGGCACGAGGCTCCGGCGAAGCCGCGAGAGGTTTGTGCTGACCGGGTTTTTCAACTTCACGAACTTGCTGTCCTGCCCGTAAAACAGATCTGCAAGCTCATCATCAAGAAAAGAGTATGTGTACACCTCGGTCGAAGACAGGCTCTGTGACAGCATGCCTTTGAGCATCCGAATGAAATAGAGTTCTTCATTTTTATAGGGCGGAGAACTTTCGATACGGGGAAGTACAGGGGTGATATTGCCGTACCCGTACACCCTTCCTATCTCTTCAACCAAATCCTGGGGAATTGTGACATCCTTGTTAGCGCGAAAGGATGGGATGTCGACGCGAATTTCAGATTCTGCGTTGTCCTCGACCCGGAACCCCAGCGCACCGAGAATATCGACGATCTTCGGCTTTTTTATCGGGGTGCCGATCAGGCGCGACACCCAGTCAGTATTAAGAGTAATGACGGTTTTTTTCTTTTCGGAATAATCGGCATCAGCGAGAGGTGAGGAAACCTCCGATTCAGGAAGAAGTTCCTCGATCATCGACACCGCACCCACAATCCCCGAGATTGTCAGTTCGGGATCGAGGCTTTTTTCGAATCTGTTGGATGCCTCCGTACGCAAACCGAGCCGCAGGGCGGTTCGCCGTATGCTCACCGGATTGAAATTCGCCGATTCAATGATGATTTCTCCGGTGCTTTCCTCGATTTCCGAATTCAAGCCTCCCATCACCCCGGCAACAGCCACCGCCTTTTCCGGGTCAGCAATAAGCAGGGTCTCCGAAGTAAGCTTCCTCTGCATACCGTCGAGCGTATAAAACTCCTCTGCGTCATGGGCGCGTCGAACGACAATCGTATCTTTCGCAACACGCCCGGCATCGAAGGCATGAAGCGGCTGTCCGGTATGAAGCATCACATAATTTGTCACATCCACAATGCCGTTTATTGGCCGTATCCCCAGTGTAAAGAGGCGGCGCCTGATAAAGTAGGGAGATTTCTGGACATTGACACCACTCATGCGAATGGCGGTATATCGGGGGCAGAGGTCAGGATCTTTGATGTCAACGCCGACAGGCCTGTCTCCTTCGGCATGCAGTACGGCATCGAATGCCGACTGCGGATATACCGGCCGGGCTTCCCTTTTGAAGATAGCTGAGAGCTCCCGCACAAAGCCGTAATGCCCCCAGAGATCCGGTCTGTTTGTCAGGCTCTTGTTGTCTATGTCGATAATGTAATCTCTTGTCGTGAAAAGAGTTTTAAGCGGAACCCCCGGCTTAAGATTGCGGGCTGCAGCCCCCTCCTCATCGAGAATCCAGAGACCCGAGTGATCCTCACTCACACCAAGCTCCCGCTCTGAGCACACAACGCCGAATGAATCCACCCCCCTGAGCTTTGCCCGTTTTACCATAAAACCGCCGGGCAGCCGCGCCCCGACAAGCGCTACAGGCACATGGGTGCCCTCTTTTGTGTTCGGCGCACCGCTTACGATATCAAGAGTTTCTTTTCCGATGTCGATCCTGGTACAAAACAGGTGTCCGGAATCGGGATGGGGTCGAACTTCGACAATTTTTCCCACTACAACCTTTTCAAGATCATCACCGACCGCTTCAACCGTCTCAATCTCTGAAGTAGACATGGTCAGTCTGAGCGCGACTTCCTGCGGATCGATGTCATCGATCTTTACATACTCGTTGAGCCAGTTGTAGGAAAGTTTCATAACACACTATCCTGCAGGGAATTCCCGCTGAAAAAATCCAATATTTTAGGTTCAAATCTATTGAATTTACCCCGTACAATCAAGTACTTTAACCCAAACAACCCCGGTACTGTAATTCCAGAGAGAGGAACTTCGTATGAAAACGCTCAAGGAAGTCAGGGATTTCATTGAAAAGAAGGATATGCTCATCGGCCTGTTCGGCATGAAAATCGTTGATTTCGATAAAGGCTACGCGCGCGTGTCGATGACGGTAAGGGAAAATCATGTCAATGCACCCGGCATGTGTCACGGCGGTACACTCTTTTCACTCGCCGATGTGGCATTCGCGTGCGCCTCGAACAGCTACGGACGACTCGCGCTGGCAATCGAGATGAGCATAAGCTTTATCAAGCCTGTTGTGCCGGGGGAAACCATCACCGCAGAGTGTACCGAAAAACACCGGGGCCGAAGCCTGGCCCGTTACATGATCGAGATTAAAAACGGCAGCGGCCGGATGATTGCTCTGGTGAAGGCCACATCCTTTATTAAAGAAGACTCAAATTGCCGCTGATGAACGGCACTCGCAACTCCTAATGAAGCGCAGAGTTTGCTTCGATATGTTATAACAGGAAGGGTGGTATACCCAAACCCTATACATCACAGAGGCTGCAAAGTGCAGAAAACCATCATGATAATAGGAGCCGGCATACTTCAGGCGCCGGCAATAAAAATCGCCCGCGATCTCGGCCTGCTGACCGTGGTCACCGATTACAATCCGGATGCATATGGTATGAAAATGGCCGACTTTCCTGTAGTGATGAGTACGAGGGATGTCGACGGTACCGTACGGGTTGCCAAAGAATTTTCCAAAAAACGGCGTATAGACGGCGTCTTTACAGTCGGCACCGATGCCTCGCTGACCGTTGCCGCAGTCCAGCACGCGCTCGACCTCCCGGGGAACAGGATCGACGTCGCGGAAGCAACGACAAACAAGATAAAGATGAGAACCAGGCTGAAGAAGCATACGGTCCCGGAGCCTGAATTTTTTTCATGCTGGACGTATGAAGATGTGGTCAGCGCCTCCCGTACGCTTGATTATCCGTTCGTCATTAAACCCGCCGACAATATGGGTGCTCGCGGTGTCATGATGGTGAATAAGCCCGAGGTTATACGCTTTGCCTACGAACGGGCGAAAAACGCGTCGCCCCGGGGCGAGATCATTGTGGAAGAATACATGGACGGACCCGAGCTCAGCATCGATGCACTCGTGTGGAACAATAATATTCACATCACCGGCGTCGCAGACAGAATCATCGAGTTTCCGCCCTACTTCGTTGAAACCGGCCATATTATGCCGACGAACCTGCCCGAGAAAGAGGCCCTTGACGGTATTGATGTGTTTAAAAGAGGCGTCAGAGCGCTCGGTATAGAAACAGGAGCTGCAAAAGGGGATATCAAGCTTACTGCAAAAGGGGCGATGGTCGGCGAGATTGCATCACGCCTTTCAGGCGGATTCATGTCGGCCTATACCTATCCTTATTCCACGGGAGTAAACCTCATCCGGGCTGCGATAAACATCGCGTTGGGCGAGCCGCCTGCGGATCTCACCGAACAGTTCCACAGGGTGGCGGTTGAAAGGGCATTGATACCCGGAAGCGGCATTGTCAAAGATATACAGGGGATTGAAGAAGCCCTCTCTATCAAAGAGGTAAAGAACGTTTTCGTAACCTGTACAATCGGAGATACTGTTCATATTCCAACGAGCAATGTAGAAAAGTGCGGTAACGTGATTGCGGTCGCGGACACCCGTGAAGAGGCACTTGCAAAGGCGAACGAAGGAGTGCAGAAGGTCAAGATTGTTCTCGGCCAGGAGGGTGAGCTGAACGAAGGAATAATCCGCAAAGAAGCTCTCTCTAAATTGACCGGCATCTGTTCGGTGTGCAGGATATGCGACGGAATCGAGTGCGCTGGATGGCTGCCTGGCATCGGATCCTTTGGTGCGGGCGGCGGGTTCAGAAGGAACATAGAGGCATTGAACGGGTACGCAATCCTTCCGGATGTAATGAGCATTCTTGATAATGTCAGTACAGGAACCGACATTTTCGGTATTCCCCTCGATCTCCCCGTGCTCACGGCACCACTTTCGAACATGAGGAGCAACATGAAATCCCTGTTCGGGGAAGATGAATTTAATACCCTTACTCTCAGGGGTGCAAAACGATCTGGCACAATCGGGTGCATTTCCCAGATGGAGTCTTCCGGCAGCCATGAGGATATCGAGTATCTTACCGGTCCACTGGAGGATGTTTACGGGCACGGGATTCCATTTTTTAGCCCGTACAGCGGAAAAACAACGACATTGAAAAATCTCGAAAAAGCCTTCAAGGCCGGTGTGAAGGCCGCAGGCCTGTCCATTGATCTCAAAGAAGGGCCCTCCGCCCATCTGGCTGGAGAGAGGTGGCTCGCGGATATAATCGAAAGATCGCCCGTTCCCCTTATCATCAAAGGTATACTCACCCCGGACAATGCGGCTCGCGCAGCAGACGCGGGCGCCCGGGGAATCGTGGTTTCGAACAGGGGGGGGAGGCTTCTGGAAAGCGTTGCGTCGGGAGTGGAGATGCTCCCTGAAATAAAATCACGAACAGGTGATACAACACTCCTGCTTGTCGACGGCGGGATACGAAGCGGAGAGGATGTTTTTAAGGCACTTGCACTCGGGGCAGATCTCGCGTTAATCGGCAGACCCATCTTCATATACGCCTGCGGTGCAGGGGAGGAGGGAATTTTCTTCTACCTGAGCCGCATACAAAACGAACTGAAACAGGCAATGCTCGTTGCAGGGGCAAAGACTGTAAACGATATCTGCATGAAAATGCTAAGGGAAAAATAGGTAAGTAAACTTATCAATCGAAAAATGTCAATACCAACAATCGATTAATGGTTATTTTATGTATACAGTACCCTATGGAAATACAATTTCCAAGCTGTCCTTATTATCCGGAGGAGTCGCGCCGGAATAGGCCGTTTTTATTCGCCCGGCATAACGAAAACTTCTTATGATTACAAATACCCCTTTCGATACAATAGCCGCCGTTTCAACACCACCCGGTGAGGGGGGTATCGGCATTGTCCGTCTCAGCGGCGAACGGGCAATAGAAATAGTAAAAGGCCTGTTTATTCCGTATAAAAATAGAGCATCAAACATATTCGAGAAAAATTTCTCAATGGGTGTTGGGCACATCAAAGACAGCGACAGGATAGTCGATGAGGTGCTCGTATCGATTATGAAATCCCCGCGCACCTATACGAGAGAGGATGTTGTGGAGATCAACTGCCACGGCGGTGCAGTCGCGGTAAACGAGGTGCTGCGGCTCGTTTTAGAGAGGGGAGCACGGATAGCGGAAACGGGCGAATTCACGAAACGTGCGTTCATAAACGGCAGGATTGACCTTTCGCAGGCCGAGGCTGTGCTCGATATCGTGCATGCAAAAACGGCAAAGGCTCTCGAAACTGCCGTGTGCCAGCTCGACGGCGGCCTTTCGGAAAAAATAAATGACCTGGTCGGCAGATTGCGCGGAATTCTGGTGCAGCTGGAGGCAGCTATAGATTTTGCAGATGAGGAAGATGTTGCACCAGTCCAGTACGGAGATATAAAAAATACTCTCGATTCTGTTAAGCACGAATTGTCAGAGCTTGTTCGAAGCTACGACACGGGCCGTATTCTCAGAAACGGTGTGCTGTCCGTCATATCCGGAAAGCCGAATGTCGGAAAATCGAGCATCATGAACGCCTTTTTGAGATTCGACAGGACGATCGTGACATCGATACCAGGCACGACACGTGACGTGATCGAGGAACAACTCAATATCAACGGCATTCCCTTTATCCTCGCCGATACTGCCGGCATAACCGAAACCGAGGATATCATCGAAAAGGAGGGGGTAAAGAGGAGCAGATCGTACATGGAAAAGGCGCAGCTCGTTATCGTTGTGTTCGACGGCAGCGAACGTATCGATGAGAGAGACCGTGAAATCGCGCGCAATGCGGCCGGACGAAGCCATATCTGCGTTATTAACAAATCCGACCTGTCCCAAAAAATCGATACGGCTCTGCTTGATAAAATCCCAGGGCTTGATCGAAATTTCATCCGCATGTCTGCCAGAACCGGTAAAGGGTTGAGAGAGCTCGAGCGCCGCATGACTGAAAAAGTGATAGCGGGAGATACGGAAGGAGGCCAATCGATACTCGTAACTAACGCCCGCCATTACAGTGTTCTCCGAAGGGCCCTGCAGGAGCTTAAGCATGCCCTGAAAGCGGCGCAGTCGAAACTTGAGCCTGAGCTCGTCTCGTTTGATGTGAAAAGCATAATAGATGTTCTCGGAGAGATAACAGGAAGCATAACATCAGAAGACATCATGAACGATATCTTCAAAAACTTCTGCATCGGGAAATAGGGCGGTTTTACGAAACTTCCGCAATTTCAGTCGCCGTGATGCCGGTTCTGCTCTATTCGAGACCGTCTCCTTTGGTAACGCATGTAGTTTCACCGCTCACAAATACCATTTGATTTTTTCTCCTGCATTCAATACTTTTTTTTATATATTTACATTTTTTTCAATAACTGGAGACAGTAATGGATATAGAGAAGATACAGAAAGCCGTGCGGATGATCATCGAGGAGATCGACCCCGATCCGGATCGTCCGGACCTTGCACGGACACCGGAACGGGTTGCCAGAATGTACGGAGAAATATTTTCGGGCGCCGTAGAAAAACCCGAGAAGGTGCTCAAGGTTCTTTTAACCGAACAGCATGATGAAATCGTTCTTGTTAAAAATATTCCCATATACTCGATGTGCGAGCACCATATGCTGCCCTTTTTCGGTAGGGCCCACATCGGATACATTCCGAAAGACAACAGGATAACCGGCCTGAGCAAGCTCGCCCGCGTCGTGGACGTGTACGCTAAGCGGCTGCAGGTCCAGGAACGGCTTACCACCTCGATTGCCAATCTCATCATGAAACAGCTCAAGCCCTACGGCGTGATCGTGGTTGTCGAAGCGGAGCACCTGTGCATGATCATGCGGGGCGTACAGAAACCCGGCTCTTTTACCACAACGAGCGCTGTGCGCGGCGTGTTCAAGGAAAACGAAAAGACCAGGGCCGAGGCCCTGTCGCTTATCATGGCCCGCCGGGAATTCTGAAAACCGCCTTCGCGCGGAAGACATTGCTAAACTATCAGTATTCAATATCAAAATACACGATCCCTGTACTCAGGCTGCATAGATTGTCCTTGCGGTCTGAAGTATTTCTTTTCTCAGGAAAGGATTTCTTATTCCTGATTTTTCTACCAGATCCACAGACCGGCCGAAAATGTTTTCCAGTTCATCTTTTAAGTCTACAAGGTCGAATAAACTATACCGGGTTTCAGATTCGAATTGAATAAGGATATCAACATCACTTTCTTCGTTGAAATTATCACCAAGCACTGAACCGAAAACAGCCAGTTCTTTTATCTTCCACTTCCTTGCTATGGCTTCCACGCTTTTTTTATCAATAATCGACTGCAATAATCCCATACATCGGCTCCCTCTTGTCTTCGTTCTTAAAAAGTATCACTTATAATATATAATATTCCCTGTATCGGGTCATTCGGTTTAAAACCGAGGATCATATCAAAAAAATCCCCCATCCTTACACCCGGATGGAAGGTAGGCTATCCTGCTGATCTACGACCATAAAAATATATTAATTTAGCAAGTTTAGTTGCCGAATTTATATTAATATGGAAACACAACTTGCCATATTAGTGAAAAAATGATAATTTTAATATTATGTTGACCAGATACTATGAAAAAAAGATACAATCGCTATTGAAACCGGGAAAGGTTCTTGTTCTCTACGGTCCACGTCAGGT
>CAYSRJ010000024.1:34584-51160 GCA_964433545.1 uncultured Spirochaetota bacterium
TCGGCCTGAGGGACTCACTTCTTTTCAAGGATATCCTTGAACTGGAAAACATACGAAATTCCCGGAAGCTTTCGGACCTTCTGATGCTCATTGCTTTTCAAATAGGGAAGGAAGTTTCTTTGAATGAGCTTTCAGGTTCACTGGGAATCGCCAAGCAGACAGTAGAGCGATATCTCGACCTTCTTGAAAAAACTTTTATTATAAAAAAGGTGCGGGGATTTTCCAGAAATTTAAGAAAAGAGATTACAAAGTCGTCGCGGTACTACTTCTGGGACAACGGCATCCGAAATGCAGTAATCAATAATTTCAACGATATACATGCCAGAAACGACATTGGAGCACTCTGGGAAAACTTTCTTTTTATTGAACGGATAAAAAAGCAGCACTACCACTCCCTTTACACAAACAATTATTTCTGGAGAACGTACGATCATAAAGAGATTGATCTTGTGGAAGAGAGAGATGGCATTCTATTTGGATACGAGTTTAAATGGTCTGACAGGCGAAACAAGGTTCCGAGGCTATGGCTTGATACCTACAGCAATGCGAAGTTTCAATTCATAACGAGGGACAACTTCCTCGATTTCGTGACCTAGATAGTAGACGTGGGAAAAAGACCCTCTCCGGGGGTATCTCCGGAGAGGGTCGTTTTCTTAGTAACACGGTCCGCCGATGCCGGCTCAATACCGGCATTTATCATACAAAAATTATTGTGTCGTCACCTCGAGCTCCGGTGGGGTAGTTCCCCTTTCCTTGCTGCTGAAGTAATAGTAATGTTCAGTTTTCGAACCCGGCACTATCGCAAGACCGTTCGTCGCCTTGTACTTGGCAAACTCCTCCTGCCACACGTACACGAGCTCGGTAACATCTATCACAACCGATGTTGTTGAGGAAATTAATGAAAACTTCGCATACGACTTGCTGAGGTCAACATATTTGATCAAATTCTCCCATGTGGCGCCTGTTTCAGGCCACGGTTTCTCAGTTGCGGCGATTCGGTAAACGTAGTAGGTTTCTGCTACGTCGTCACTATGACCTGCAACTTCGAGGGTGAGAATCGCCTTTGCAACCTTTGCTGAAGCGAGACCAGTCATATCAAACCGCATGACGGCGTACATCCATCCCTTCCTCAGTCCCGAGAGGAGGTAGCCATCCCTGTTGTAGTTCGTCGCCGGATCGGCCTCGAAAATGTAGGTATCTCCAAGATTAGTAGGATATACTAGGATTCCTGCTGACTGAGGAGTTCCGGTTACAGTTACGCCTTTTGAGTAATTTCCGTTCCCGTCAAAGGTTTGCAAAAGGTATTTGTAAGGTTGTCCATTATTGAGAGTATCAGGATCTGGCCATTTCATGATTCCTGCTTTTACCTCAGCCTTCTTTGAACCGTCCCTCCAGATGAGCACCCCTTTCAGATCCAGGTCCTTTGGATCGGTCCATACGAGAGTAATCTGCTGATCCCCAGGAATTGCCTGGGGACGGATTACCTCTGCTGGCGGGGTGGTATCGACCGCCTGCGGGGTCGCCTTGGCTGCAACACCGCTCGAGAAGTTGGGCTCCCTGTCGAAGGTGAAAATCTTGTATAGGTAGGTTGTGCCGTTTGAAACCTTTGAATCTGTGTATTTCGTGCCGGTACCCTTGTATAAACCCACAGCCTTCGGATCTTCAGGGCCGGTCGGGTAAATCCCGTCAGACCTTCTCATGAGCCAGACACCCTCGAAATCGGGATCGGTCGGGTTGGTCCAGGTGAGGGTTACCACGGCGTCGCCTGCGCTCGCACTGAAGTTTGTGACTTCCGCTGGCGCGGTGGTGTCTACATCGGCGGTGGTCGCCGATGCTGGGCCGACCCAAGCGGACTGATTGCCGGCTACATCGTAAGCGCGCACATAGTATGTATACTGGGTGTTCGGTGAACGACCCGTATCCGTGCAGGATGTACTTGCTACAGATTTGATTATCTCTGAAGCATCAATATTAGTATCACCATTATCATCTCGGCCAACATCATACCCCGCAACATCAGTGCTTGTAGAAGCTGTCCAGCTTAAATCGATTCTGTCTGTCCCGCCCGATGTAGCAGTCAGTCCTGTCGGGTCGTTTGGTTTAGTGAGATCTGTCCCTGTCCCGGTTGTAAATGTCCACACATAATCCGCCTCAAGCGCGTTGGCGTCCGTATCGGTGACATCCGTTGTAATAGTCACCGTATAAAGCTCGCTCGCACCGAGATCATTTCCCGTATGATCGAATTCAACCTTTTTCAGATCCGCATCGTAGACGATGGTTCCGCCCAAACTTCCTGAACTCGCACCCACCACCGTGAAAGACGTATTCGTCAGCGTCGTATCGTCGATATCGTCATCGAATGTCGCCGTAATCTGTGCATTCGTCGGCACGCCGGTTGACCCGTCGGTCGGCGAAACGCTCTGCACTGTCGGCGGTGTCTCATCGATCGGCTCGAGTATAATATCGTGTATCTGGGCGCCCTGCGCAACCTCGTACACCTCCTGGTAGAGCTTATAGCCCTCAGCCGAAGCGATGAGGAGCGAATTCCCAACCTCGATATCCTCTATCATGTACTGACCGGTTGCAAACGACATGGCGAATTTGCCACCGAGCGTTATAAACGCGCCGAATACAAAATCACCGGTATCTTTGTCCTTCGCAAGCCCCGATACGGTGCCGATGGATTTGACCGTTACCTCGGTATCATCGGTCGTTACCGAAGTTCCGAGGTCGCCGGTACAGCCGATTATTAATAGTGCAAACAGCGCTGTGATAAAAAGTGTTGCCAGTGCGTAACCTGCTTTTTTCATTGGAGGCCCCCTTAAACGTATTAAACATACAAGTTTTGTTTCTTCTTAATGACCTATTATAGCACGTTTTTTTGAAATATCAAAAAATTACAAAAAAAAAATCGAAGAAATTTCAGGTACCCAGATATGCAGAACAGCTATTCCAGCACAAGCCGCATATGCCGCTTTTTCCCTGCCCGAAGGTCGAGCACACGTTCGTTGAAATCTTCTTCCTTTATGATGCGCGTATCATCCGAAACCCGCTGCTCCTCAATATACGCGCCTCCCTGTTGAATGAGCCGTCTCGCCTCACCCCTGCTTTTTACCAGCCCCGCTTCCACGAAAGCGTCTACAATCGTAAACCCCGCCGTCAACATATCCCGCTTCACCTTCACAGACGGTGCCTCCGATTCACCGCCTGCAATTTCAGTAATGGAAGAAGAAGTCTCAACCGTTTTACCGGGGTCCGACTCTCCGAACTTTTCAATAGAGGAGAGGTACGCGTTGACCGCGTTATTTTTTCCATGTGTGATTATTGTCGCTTCAAAGGCAAGAATCTCCTTCGCCCTGTTTAAAAGAGGTGGTTTGAGACGTGAAAGATCCTGCACCTCTTTCATTGGAAGAAAGGTAAAATATCCGAGATACCGGCCAACATCCGCATCCGTGGTGTTCCTGAAAAATTGATAGTAGTCGTAGGTCGAAGTCTTTTTATCATCGAGCCACACCGCCCCTTTCACCGATTTCCCGAACTTTTCACCCGATGAGTTCGTGATAAGCGGGAATGTAATGCCGTAGGCTTCTTTTCCGCTCATGCGCCTGATGAGGTCGATCCCGGCGACGATGTTCCCCCACTGATCCTGCCCGCCCATCTGCACATCGCAGTCGTACTCATTATTCAGAACGTAGAAATCGTAGGCCTGGAGCACCATGTAGTTGAACTCGATAAAGGTCAGGCCTGTCTCGAGCCGCTGTTTCACAGATTCTGCAGTGAGCATTCTATTGACCGAAAAGTGCTTTCCCACATCCCTGAGAAACTCCACGTATTTGAGCTCCACAAGCCAGTCCGCGTTGTTGATAAGAAGCGCTTTATCTGCCCCGAATGATATATAGTGTGAAAACTGCCGTTTGAGCGCCTCAGCGTTTTTCTGCACATCCTTGATACTCAAAAGCTTTCTTGTTTCCGTTTTTCCGGAAGGGTCGCCCACCAGCCCGGTTCCTCCTCCGACGAGCGATATGGGTCTGTGGCCCTTTCTCTGCAGGTGCGCAAGTGCCATGAGCGGCACCAGGCTCCCAGCGTGAAGTGAATCGGCGGTTGGGTCGAAACCGATATAGGCAGTCACCTTCTTATTATCGAAAAGCTTTCGTATGCCGTCCTCATCAGTGGCCTGAAAAACAAACCCTCTTTCCTTCAAGATGTCGTACTGGTTCATGGTATCTCCGGATTCGGCTTAATAATTCCTGTTCAATAATGCGCCTTCATTTTCATGTATTCATGCATTTTTTTTAAAATTAAGGCATGCGCGTTCATGTTTAATAGCGATGACTAAATACTATACGTTCAGTGCTGCAGCGCCGGCAATACCCGTTAAATAGCGGCAGACTATCCGAAACAGCGATATTCGAATTAATATATCTGCAGAAAAAAGAAAAGTAAAGAGGGTGTGAAAACCGATACGGTTGCGAGAGCGAAAAAACCCGTACAGTTGGCGGTGCTATGCGAAAACGTACTTCACCACATCCCGCATCCGCTCAACCAGATGGAACGTGATCCCCTTTTTGATGTGGTCGGGAATCTCGTTGAGATCTTTCTGGTTTTCATTTGGAAGAACGATCTCCCTGATTCCGGCACGCTTTGCAGCGATCACCTTTTCTTTGATCCCACCAACAGGCAGGACATTCCCGATCAGGGAAATTTCTCCGGTCATGGCGAGCCTGTTTTTTACCTTCTTTTTGGTAACGAGCGAAAGCATGGCGGTTGCCATCGTTATACCGGCTGACGGGCCGTCTTTCGGCGTCGCCCCGGCAGGCACGTGGAGGTGTATATAGTTCTTTTCAAAAATTTTCTCATCAACCTTGTACTCAACTGCGATACTGCGCACGAACGAGAGCGCTATATTGGCCGATTCCTGCATTACCTCGCCGAGGCTTCCGGTGAGCTTGAGGTCTCCCTTGCCGGGTATCAGGTTGGATTCTATCGTCAGGGTAGCGCCGCCGAGCGGCGTCCACGCAAGGCCGATAGTAATCCCGGCCCGGTTTATCTTTTTGTATATCTCTTCAATAAAGATTCTCTCGCCCAGGAAATCCCTGATGTTCTCTTTTTTTACCGTGTAGGGCAGGGTGATCTCCCCCTCCAGTGACTTCCGCGCGATCTTTCTTGAAATTTTATTGACGGCCTTCTCAAAGTTACGGAGTCCCGCCTCCCGCACATACCCCTGCAAAATTTCACGAAGAGCGAGCTTTTCAAACCTGACCTTGTTTTTGCCCAGCCCGTTTCTATCGAGGGAACGGGGAATGATATACCGCCTGCCGATCTCGATCTTTTCCTCCTCGATGTACCCTGAGAGGCGTATCACCTCCATTCTGTCTAACAGGGGCGAGGGGATGGTATCGAGCGTGTTCGCCGTTGTAATAAACATGATTCGTGACAGGTCAAACGGGAGGTCCAGGTAGTGGTCCCTGAAATCTATATTCTGCTCCGGATCGAGCACTTCAAGCAGTGCTGATGACGGGTCGCCCTGAAAACTCACCCCAAGCTTGTCTATCTCGTCTAACATAATAACCGGGTTTTTTGTTCTCACGATCTTGAGCGCCTCGATGATCTTGCCGGGCATTGCTCCTATATAGGTACGCCGGTGCCCCTTGACCTCAGCCTCGTCTCTCATGCCGCCTAAAGAGAACCGAAAGAACTTCCGGCCCATCGCCCGTGCAATAGACTTGCCGACTGACGTTTTTCCGACACCGGGAGGCCCCACCAGGCAGAGAATCGAGCCCTTTGATTGTGGCTTCAGCCTCTTGACGGAAAGAAACTCCAGAATACGCTCCTTCACCTCGTCGAGGTCGTAGTGGTCCTGGTCGAGTATCTTTCGCGCCTTCTTGATATCGATCTTCTCCTCCGTGTACGTATTCCAGGGTAGGGAGCAGATGGTGTCGAGGTAGTTTCTCGTTACGGCAAACTCCGGTGAATGGGAGTCCATGAGCCCGAACTTTTCAAGCTCCTCGTAGGCCTTGTCCTTCACCTCTCCGGTAAGCTCGAAGCTGTCAAGCAGTTTGTTGAACTTGTTGTAGTCCTGGTTCTTCGCATCTACATCCATGCCGAGCTCTTTCTTGATCGCTTTGAGCTGCTCTCTGAGAAAAAATTCGCGCTGCTGCTGTGTTACCTTCTCGTTTATATTCTCCTGTATCTTTTTCTGTAGTTTCATCAGCTCCTTTTCTTTGTGAAGGAGCGTCAAAACCTTTTCTATCCGCTGTTTCACATCGAAGGTCTCAAGGATTTTCTGCTGTTCGAACTTATCTATGTTGAGAATCGATGACACGAAATCAGCAACCCTCTCGGCACCGTCGAGGTTTGCCATATTCAGCTTGATTTCTTCGGTGAAGTACGGGTTGTCCTCCGAAACCTCCTTAATTTCAGAATAGAGCGTCCGTATAAGGGCTCTGAGCTCATTGTCTTCCCTGGTTTCATCCTCAACATAACTCACCGCAGCCGTGATGTATGGATCGAAGCTGAGAAATTTCTGTAACTTGAAGCGTTTGAGCGTATTTACAAATATATTGATCTTTCCATCGGGTAGATTGATCTTCTTGAGAATTTTCCCGACTGTTCCTATCTGGAAAAAGTTATCCTCGCCATCGTTTTCCTCGTCGGGATTGTGGACGAGGATTATACCGATATATCCGTCCATTTCGAGAACCCTGTCAACCGTCTTTATATACTTATCACCGCCGATTATAAGGGGCATGAAAATACCCGGAAACACGGGCCGCATTTTCATGGGAATTATATGAACCTTTGCGGGAAGCACCTTATCCATCGACACGAGTGTTTTTATATCTCCGATTTCTAATTTTGCCATTGATAGTTCCTTTTACGCCTTTCAGGTTATGGTTTTATCCATTAAAATTATGGTATTTTATACCAGAATTTTTATGCTCAACTAACTTATTATATTACAATTGCCCATTATTACGTTATATAGGTAAAAACCATACGGCAAGTGTCTGATTTTACTCTTTAAGACTGGAAGTTCACTTGCCTATTACATTGAATACCCAAGAATCGATAAATTTTACTCCCTTCCATTAATATAATAATTTTTTCGCTTTAAAAAAACATTGCTAAAATCTTAACTATTTAGTACTTTAACAAAAATTTTTTTAAACGGGAGGACAGCCATGATAGTTGTCGGTGAGCTTATCAATTCAACCAGAAAAAAGATAAAAGAAGCAATGCAGAATAGGGACGCCGAGTACCTGCGCAACCTGGCAAAGCGACAGGATGAAGCGGGCGCGGATTTCATCGACGTCAATGCCGGCGCGTTTGTTACAGAGGAGCTCGAAGTTTTGAAGTGGGCACTCGAAGAGGTGATGGATGAAACCGAAAAACCGATAGCCGTAGACAGCCCGAGAGGATCCGCAATAAAAATGGGACTCGAAATGCATAAAAACGGAAAAGCGATGCTCAACTCCATTACGAAGGAGAGCGAGCGATGGCAAGAGGTGTTTCCCGTGGCGGTCGAGCATGACTGCATTGTCCTCGGCCTCTGTATCGACGATAACGGCATACCCGATGAAGCGGATGCGCGCGTCAAAATTGCAGACGGCATCATTAACGAGCTTGTCAAAGCGGGAAAGAAGATCGAAGATATCGCCATCGACCCGCTTACCACGCCGCTGAGCGTCAATACAACCTACGGATTAACCGTTATCGAAACGATAAAGGGGGTAAAGAAAAACTTTCCCGAGGTGAAGCTTATCACCGGGCTCAGCAACATCTCGTACGGCCTTCCGGCGCGAAAGCAGGTAAACCGGGCATTCGTGGTGGGATGCATGTTCAACGGGCTCGACGGCGCTCTCATAGACCCGCTTGACAAAACGATGATGAGCATGATACTGGCAACCGAATCCCTGCTTAACAAAGACCCGTACTGTACCAGCTACCTGAAGGCATTCCGGGCGGGATTAGTTACAAAGGAATAACGCTTCCCGTTACAGGAGCCGAAGAATTTTAAAAAGGGCGGGTCAGTACTCATCCTCTTCGTAATAGGGCTCCAACCGCTCTCCCCATTTTTCGAGATTCTCGAAGCGTGTGAACTCTTTGAAAAATCGAAGCTCTATCTTACCAGTCGGGCCGTTTCTCTGCTTCTGGATGATAATTTCAGCAATATCCTTGTTATCGGTGTTTGGATTGTAGAGCTCGTCCCTGTACAGGAATATCACGACATCAGCGTCCTGCTCGATAGCCCCCGACTCTCTGAGGTCGGAGAGGATGGGGCGTTTATCCCTCCCCCGTGTCTCAACCGCACGTGAAAGCTGCGAGAGTGCAAGCACCGGTATTTTGAGCTCGCGGGCGAGAGCTTTTAGGGAGCGGGAAATCTCCGATATTTCCTGTGTCCGCCCCTCCTTCTTGCGGATCGAAGACATGAGCTGAAGATAATCGACAATAACCATATCGAGCCCGTGCCGCGACTGAATACGCCTCGCCTTTGCGCGAAGCTGCATATCGGTAATACCGGGAGTCTCGTCTATGAAAATATTGGATTCAGCAAGTCTGCCCGCCGCTGTTGTCAGCGGCCCCCACTCCTCGGTCCTGAGAAGGCCTTTTCGAAGCCGTTGGCTGTCTATGCGGCCTTCCGAGCAGAGCATCCTCTGCACCAGTGCCTCTTTTGACATCTCCAGGCTGAAAATGGCCACGTTTTTTTTGAGGTCGATTCCGATATTTTGCGCGATGTTCAGGGCAAACGCCGTTTTCCCAACCGAGGGACGCGCGGCGATTACGATGAATTCCGATCTTTGAAACCCGGAAGTGAGGTCATCAAGCTCCTTGTACCCGCTTGGCAACCCCGTGTAGTTATCACCCCTGTGAAAAAGTTTTTCAATAGCGGTTATACTGTCCTTAATAACTTCATTGAGCGGGTAGTATCCCCGCACCTCTCTTCTCTCGGTAACATCAAATATGAGCTTTTCCGCCTCATCCACGATTTCATAGGCGTCCTTATCCTTGTCATAGCTCATGGATATCACTACAGATGACGCCCGTATGAGCTTCCGGAGGAGAGATTTCTGCTCGATGATTTTTGCATAGTACTCGATATTTGCGGAGGTGGGGACGTCTTCCAGAAGCGAAGACACGTACACGACACCGCCCGCCTTTTCCAGACCGCCACTGTCTTTCAGGAAATCGGTGAGCGTTACGATGTCGACAGGGACCGAGCGGTTGTACAGCTCGATAAGGGCATCGTAGACGATCCTGTGCTGATCGCTGTAAAAATCATCGCTCTGCAGAATGTCGATAGCAATTTCTATCGCTTCTTTATCGAGGAGCATGCTTCCGAGGCATGCCCGTTCTGCTTCGAGGTTTTGCGGAGGGAGCTTGTCTGAGAGTGTCGTTGTGGTTATATCTTTATATCCCTCTGCCATAGGCTCCGTCAGCCCTCTTTTACAACCCATACTTTGAGCTCAGCCCGAACATCCTCATATATTCTGAGAGGAACCCTGTAAACACCCGTTGTTTTTATTGGCTCTGCGAGCTCGATATTCTTCTTTTCTATTTCATATCCCTGCTCTTTCAGCGCCTTGACAATATCCTGCTCATGAACAGCGCCGAAGAGCTTTTCATTTGCACCGACAGCCGCCGGAATATTTATTGAAAGCGCCGAAATCTCATCGGCAAGCTTCTGTGCTTCTTCCCTTTTTTTAACCTTACGCAGTTCTATTTTCTTCTGCTGTTCCTTCATTCTATTTCTATTGAACGTGGTGTCCTCAACAGCAAATCCTTTTGCAAAGAGGTAGTTTCTCGCATACCCTTTTGCAACATCCTTGAAATCCCCTTCCTCCCCAAGGCCCGGGATGTCCTGCACCAGTATCACCTTCATCAACTGCTCCTCTTCTTTATGGTTTTATACATTAGAATTCCAGTTTTTTGTACCAAGGGCACAGGTACCAGAATTTTTATACTCAACTGACTTATTATATTACAGTTACTTATTATTGCATGCCGCACAGGTATACATTCTATAGGTAAAAACCATCAGGCATTTATCGGTTTGAACCATTTACGATTTAAAGTTTACTTACCTGCATTTTTAACATTCTTATGTATCTCAAGCCAGATATCGGCGACCCCGATACCGGTAACGATAGTGATGAAAAAGATAAATGAATAAAAGAGAAAAAATATGAGAACCATGTACTGAAGAACCTGTGGAATCCTGATACGGTCGGCAAGAATCTTTATTATCACAAGACCCCGTAAGAAGAAGAGTAATGAAAAAACAACAGCGATGTTCCAGCTTATTATACCGAATATCTGGTTCTTCACATGCAGGTTGATGTACACCAGTCCCCATGCGATGATGAGCACCCATACCCAGCTGTCATTGATTCGGTAATTCTTGATGCTGAAAGAGAGAGCCGCTCTGTTTATATGTTTTCGTGTGAGATAGAACTTGACGCAGAGAATGCCGACGAAAATGATAAAAATTTGTTTGACAAGATACCCGCCTCGCGGTGCTATACCAAAAACAACGTTCTTCTTGTACAGGTCTGCAGCCAGTTCTATCTTTCTGGAGATCAGGTTGTAATCAATTCCCCTGCTCATCAGCAGCACGCGGTGATTGCTCATCTGGGTGAGGTACTGATCCACATAGCTGTTTGTCTTGACGTCAACGAAGCTAGAATAGTTCGCGACAAACTGTTTGAAACCACCAAGCAGACCGGAAATTATCAGCGGTAAAATGGCAATACCCACATATACAGCAAGGCTGAAGAATACAACATAGTTAAGCCGATAGTTTTTTGAAACCAGGTGCCCGAGCACGATACCGAAAAACCCGAAAATAAAAAAGAAATCGAGAAACCTTCCTCCCCTGATACCGGTTACCCGTTCTATAAAGCTGAAGGAGTAATGGGTAGGTGAAAAGAGGATAAAATCGCCGTCAAGGGGAAGCTTTCCAAGCCCGTTTATCATCAGATATAGAGCTACCCCTGTACCGATGGCCAGGTACATCAGCCCTTCCTTCCATCCCCGCTTGATGACGATAATCATGAGCGGCACAAACGACAGTTCCGTAAAAAGAACTGACATGTAGAGTAAAACCGAGAGCAGAACGAGAAGGATGTTTTCCCCGATTTCCCTCCACTCTACATCCACATCAGGGAGTGCAAACCGTGTCTTCAGATTTCCGACATTTATATTTTGAAGCCAGAGGGCGAGTGTATGCAGGTTCTGGATCTTTATACCGCTGTGTAACTTAAAAGGCTTGAACCGTACAATACTGCTGCTCTTCATTTTCTCGAGCAGGGTCTGCATCAGATTATCAAGCCGCATGTTGCTCTCCCTCACCTTCTCGAGAAAATTTTCAAGCTTATCTCTATCGAATTTATCCATCGCCTCTTCTCATCTCCAGACAAGGCGTCAAATACGAGAGCAGATCATTTTTTCACAAAAGGGAGAAATGCAGCCATTCGTGCCCTCTTGATCGCCGCTGCGAGCACCCGCTGGTGTTTTGCACACGTGCCGGTCATCCTTCTCGGCAGAATTTTTCCTCTGTCAGTTACGAACCGTTTTAAAAGGTCGACATCCTTATAATCGACAGTTTTGATTTTATTCACACAGAGCCTGCACACTTTTCTTCTGAAATACCCGCGCCTTTGTCGAGGGCCAGAACTGTTTTGACCCGATCGCTGTGTATCGCTTCTCCCTCGGCCGGAACCGTAGGTTCTTCTCTGCGTACCATTCGAGGGCCGTGCGGCAGGCCTTCCCCGAACCTGTGTTTCGACATCAGCCGCTTTTCCCGCTGGTTCAGAAACAGCGGGCTTTTCCTCCACCGGTGCTTCGACATCAGCCGCTATTTCCGTTGCCTCAGAAACAGCGGGCTTTTCCTTCACCGGTGCTTCGACATCAGCCGCTATTTCCGTTGCCTCAGAAACAGCGGGCTTTTCCTTCACCGGTGCTTCGACATCAGCCGCTTTTCCCGCTGGTTCAGAAACAGTCTGCCCCGCAGGTTCGCTGTTTTCGGACTTTGCTTCTGCAGAGGAAACCTCCCCGGAAGGCCCCTCTGATGCAGCCCCTCCAGAGGTCTCAGTGCTGGCCACTTCCTCAGCTCCTGACTCAGATTCCAGATTCGCCTCTTTCACTTCCGGTTCCTGAACCTCACGCTTATCATTCTGTGCTTCTTCCTGTGCATCTTCAGGCATGTCACATCTCCTTGCTTAACCAGTATAACCCGTGTTTTGAATTTTTTGTTTCAGAAGGGTATCTCATCATCATCGAGCTCGGACAAAAACGGGTCAGAAGCATCTGTCTTTGATTCCGGTGACGATTGTTCAGAGGGCTTCGGTGATCGAACGCCCATCTGCTGTCCCTGCTGCCCTTCGAACTCTCCGGCAGACTGCCGTCCCGGGCCAAAAAACTGAACATTGTTTGCTACAATCTCTACGGTGTTTCTCTTTACGCCGTCCTGGCCTTCCCATCTTTTCTGCTGAAGCCTCCCGTCAATCCCAACCTGCCTGCCTTTCGAAAGGTACTCATTGCAGATTTCGGCTGTTTTATTCCAGGCAACAACGTTAAAGAAGTTAGCCGAGTTTTCATTTTCAGCTGATGATCCTGAGGACCGGTTCACCGCAATGGAAAATCTGCACACAGCAGCTCCTGATTGCGTATAGGTAAGCTCCGGATCTTTTGTCAGCCGGCCGATGAGAACGACATGATTTATATCCCAGACCATGTCAGAATCCTCCTTTACAATTCATTTTAATTGTAAAGCATTTCGAATGAATTACAACCTCTTTTATTGCAGGCCCGATCCCGCCGCCCTGCTCCTGCGGGTTTCGGATAGCCGTATAGAACACTGTCAAGAATTGCGCAGGCGCATTATTCTGCCCGTGTGGAGAAACCCAGTGGGTGGACGACTATAAACGAACCTTCATGAATCGGATGATATCCGAATTGAGTTTCAGTTCGGATTCATACTCCTGCAGTTTTGAGAAGTCGTCTACTTCGATTTGTGTCACATAGTAAAATCCATCGGTCTGCTTGTTGATTTCATACGCAAGTCTTCGCTTGCCCATCTCGTCTTCCTTGAGCAGGGTGACTCCCAGAGAATCGTACTGTTTTTTCACAAAATCGACGGATTTTTTTGCTATGTCTTCTTGTGGATCAAAGATGTAAAGATATTCGTAGCGTCTCAAAATCTACCTCCCCTCGGTCTGCCGGTCCACGCACTGGACAGAAAGGTTTCAATGGTGTGAATATAGAAAAGAACCGTGTTCATGTCAAGGTATTGTTCAACTGTTTTTCCAATCATCAACAATACGGGCGACAACCTCAGAATGTCTTGTTCTCGGAAACATATCGACAGGTGTCACCCTTTCGAGTATATACCCCTCTTTTGCGAACAGACGCATATCCCTGGCGAAGGTCGCCGTATCACAGGAGGCGTATACAACCACGGATGGCCGCATCGAGACGATACCGGAAACAAGCCGGGAAGTAAGGCCGGTTCGCGGAGGATCAACAACAACCTTGTCGGCCGTCATCTTAAAAACAGAATCACTGCCTGCATCTGCCCGGTAGAATGCAACGTTTTCTATTCCGTTTGCACGGGCATTGTAAAATGCATTCTGCACTGCCCTTCTGTTGAGCTCGATTCCCGTTACCGATTGCACGAAGCGTGCAATGTACAGGGAGATGAGGCCCGAACCGCAGTACAGGTCGAACACCCTTTCTGAAGGTTCCGGCTCGAGGTATCTGGTGATTCGATCGAGCCATCCGTCGATAGTAAACCTGTTCACCTGAAAAAAATCATCAATCCCGACCCGTATTCGAAGATCCCTGGAGTAATATGTTGCAAAGGCATCCGGTTCAATCCCCGGAATCCCTTTTTGAAAAACCTCACCCCGATTATTGGACCTGAGGCGAAACCCCCCGGGATGAAGAATTTCGTTTCGAACACGGCTTTTGAAATAGGAATTGATGACAGGATCGAGCAGAAGACACCCCTGTTCCGGCATGGGTACTACTTCGTTGGATCGTTTCATAAAAAATCCGACGTTCTCTTTAACCTTGAACTGCGTATGATTTCTGTAGCCGTACTCACTCTGGGAAATGATGGATTTGTCTATTACAGGATTTCTGATTCCCGCAATTCTTTCGAGGTCCTCCGCAAGTACCTCTTCCTTCACCTTGACTTCGCACTCATAGCTCATGTTATCGAAATCACACCCTCCGCATATCCCGAAAACGGGGCAATCAGACTGTCTTCTGGAGGGTGAGGGGTTCCTAACTTCCCTGATCCAGCCGAAGCATGCTCCTCCTCCGCCCTCATCGAACGAAACATCGATTACATCGCCCGGAACGGCATAGGGAACGAGAACCACCCCGCCTCTTATGCGGCAGAGACCAAGGCCTCCATGAACTATCTTCTCGACCGTCATTTCCATGAATCGCACATCCTAAAAGGCTTCTAAGTAACTTCGCGTAAGTTGCTCTTTGATACTCGGCCGCGAAGCCGCCGCTTTTTACTGCATTTCTGGTTTTTTAACAATAGCTCTCTTCTCGCGCATGGTAAAGAAAAGTCAGGGGTCGTATTTACCACGTCAAAAAGTTATTTGACGATATTTGGATTTTTTTCACGAATGACGAATTCACTTACCTGTTGATTAGGTTCCCAATTTGTACTATGCTGTTTGGGACAGTCGATCATCTGGAAATAACATTCAGGCTCTACGGGAGCTTCAGGGAAAAACAGGAGTATGGAAAATAAATACAGCGGGCTGGCAGTATTCGATGTTGACGGCGTCCTGTTCAGGAGTGTTTTTTTAATTCGGATTGCACGCTCAACCGGGCTGAAAAATTATTTTAAAACTCTTCTGCTGGGATGGCGGTACTACACGAGTGCTATCAGTTTTGAAGAGCTTCTTACTGCTATTCTCGGTATAACGAAACACTTCGATGTTAAAAAAGCGGTGGATATAGCCGGACGGATGCGGAAATCCAGGAATATCAAAGAAACCTTCGAAGTGCTCAAGAAAAATGGGTATTACATCTCCCTTTTGAGCTCGGGAATTCCGAATTTCATATTGAAGAAACTTTCAGATGAGTACGGGGCGGATCACTACGCGGGACTCAACGCAAAAATCAAGGGCACAAGGGTTAGTCTTGACAGTAAACCGGGTAGATCGAAAGAAGAAATCATGATTGGTCTCATGACGGAGTTCGGTCTGAGCTGGAACGACGTTGTTGTCGTTGCCGATGATCCGAACAACCTGTCTATAATACGCAATAGCAGGATCGGTATCGGATACAATCCCTCGAGGAGCATTCGAAAACACGCGAATATCGTAATCGACGGTTATAATCTTCTTGAGATCATTCCCTACATCGTACCGGAAAATAGCCTGCCGACCCACCTGTCACATGAAAAATATTCCCTGAGACGTGAAATGTATAGAAAGTTCGTCCATTTTCTCGGCGTACCCCTGCCCTTTCTTGCGTATTTTAATAAAACCGCTATCTGCGCTCTGCTCATTGCAATTATCGCATTGTACGCAATCTCTGAGACCCTCCGCTACATCGGATTTCATTTTCCTTTCTTTTCTCATGTCACAAAAAAAGCACGACGTTACTCTGAAATAGGCGGTTTCATAATCGGACCGATCTCTTTAACCGTCGGCATTCTCCTCTGTCTTATCTTATTCGAACCGAGTGTATATATCCCGGCAATCCTTATTGTCTGCATATCGGATTCATTGTCGGGGCTCGTCGGAAAGAGATTCGGGAAAATCAAATTCCCGGTGTATCATCGAACCCTCGAAGGCACGCTTGCATTCTTTGCATCCGCGTTTCTGATACTTTATTTTTTTCTACCCGTACGAAAGGCTGTTATCACCGCCGTTCTGCCTGCCCTTATCGAGCTTTTCTCACCTTATGACCTGGATAATCTTTTTATACCGATGGGAACAGCCCTGTTTTTAGTATACGTCGTGGGACACATTCCGCTTTAACAGGTTCTTGCGTGTTCAAATACTCACACGTGATTATCCTTACCCGGTACAACCGCTGCTTCCCGGGTTCGAATATCGAAGAAACATGATACGTTTTGTTATCGGACCCACGGGTGTATGCACCGGAGAGTCCTATTGCGTTTGGACCGGTTTTTTTATACCGCATCGGTTTGAGATGTCATTTAAATATGACAATGTGACTTTTTCATGTCATTTGTAATCCGGGCTTTTCCCCTTGTTATGGCTTGACTTTCAAAATCGACGACCAGGCTATTAAAAATCATGCAACACATCTTTGTATGTATTTCTATGTATCTGAATACTTAGGTTTAGCAAACCGGCCCGGGCCTGTTGTTGAAAACCCTAAACGCTCTGCCTTCTGCCAATCGTTATTTCAGGCAGGATAATTGCGTATATTTGAGCTGAGTAGTTCGGACACATGGGTAAAGCGTGCAGGCGCATTGAGAAGCGCCAGGAAAAATAGGTAAGTGAACTTCCAATCTTGAAAAGAATAAACCGATAAATGCCTGATGGTGCACTTGCCTAATGGTTTTTACCGATAGAGT
>CAYSRJ010000025.1:0-49793 GCA_964433545.1 uncultured Spirochaetota bacterium
TCAGCCGTGAAGCGGCATATCCCGCCAGGGACATATCCCGCCAGGGACATATCCCAAGGGGACATGCGCCACTTCTAATGAATAAAATCACAAAAGGGTGCAGATGTCTTCAACTATGCGTTGCCTGCATCTGTTACCCTATGAAATCGAGGAGAAGATAATATGGCAAGCGAAAAATTATCGCAGAAAGATCTTATAGCGGCCATTGAGAAAATGACCGTTCTTGAACTCGCTGAACTGGTAAAGGCTCTTGAGGAGAAATTCGGGGTTTCCGCTGCTGCGCCTGCTGTTGTTGCAGCCGTACCGGGAGCCGGCGCAGGCAGCGAAGCTGCTCCGGAAGAGGAACAGACTGAGTTTTCAGTGTTAATTACTGCAATCGGCGAAAAAAAGATACAGGTTATCAAAGAGGTTCGAGCCGCTACAAGTCTCGGGCTTAAAGAGGCGAAAGACCTTGTAGAAGGAATGTCTAAGCCCGTTGTTGAAAATGTCGATAAAAAAACCGCAGAGGAAGTTAAATCAAAACTTGAGGCTGCAGGTGCAACTGTTGAGGTGAAGTAGGCAGGCCCGAAAGGCCGTCAGGGCATTCTGGTGTTCGATATCTGCAGTACCTGCGGCACTTGCAGTACCTGCGGCACTTGCAGTACCTGCGGCACTTGCAGAATCATCAGCATGCATTGTGTCCAGGGGTTGGACGATTCAATGAGAGAGACATATTCCGGGCTAATCCTCTCAAAATAAAGAATTTAACATTTTTTAAATTGGCTAGTATATTGGGGTGGTATGTGCCCGCACTTCAAATCGTTTCCGGTAAAATCGTTAATCGATGCTTGTTTATACGATGTTTTCAATCAACAATCTCAGCAACTTCCGGTTAATCAACGAATTCTAACATCTTTCAACACTGGGTTGTATGCGGGTCTGTAAAATTGTGTTCGGTAAGAGGGAGCAGTGTGCTTCAAGTGAGCATTCCTTGCTCGATTATTATCACAGCTTCAAAAAAAAGGTAACGAACCGACTTGTATAACCTTCCTTTAAAAAACATACATGTACAATTACCAATAAGAGGAAAATATGAGTGAGAAAAGGGAACGTGTAGTAATTGGGAAACAATCAAGAGAAATCCTGAAGATACCCAACCTTATTGAGATACAGCTTTCATCATACGAACGGTTTCTTCAGTTGTCGAAGATTAAGGGTGGTGTTGAGCTCGAAAGTGTCGGGCTTCAATCTGTCTTCTCCTCGACATTTCCTGTGGAAAGCCCGAACGGTGATATGATTCTCCAGTTTGAGAACTATACGTTTGATGATCCTAAATACTCGGAGATAGAGTGTAAGGACAAGGGAATTACCTACGCGTTGCCGCTGAAAGCGACGATTGACCTCATTTTTACTGAAACCGGTGAAATCAGAAGGAAAGTTTTGTATATGGGAGATGTTCCGCTCATGACACAGCGGGGTACTTTCATAATCAACGGCGCCGAGCGAGTTGTGGTCAGCCAGATACACCGGTCTCCGGGGGTGGTATTTGGGTATGAGGAGAAGGATCAAATGCACACCGCGCGTATCATTCCCGACCGTGGTTCATGGCTCGAGCTTGAGCTGGACGACAAGAAAGAGATCCTCTATATTCGTATTGACAGAAAGAGAAGGATACTCGCAACGCTTCTTCTCCGTGCCATCGGATATGAAACACGTAATGCAATAATCAAACTCTTTTACAAGACAGAAACAATCTCGTTGAGTGAGTCGGTGATTGCCGACGGAAGCCTGAATAACAGGTATACTGCATGCGCGTACTTCGGTAAAGGTGAGAACGCGAAGATCGTGCGTGCTGGTGAACGGCTTATTCCAACGACACTCGACTCTCTCCTCCATGCGGGGATCAATAAAATAGATGTCATTGATTTTGAATCGTCCGAAAGTCTGAACTCAACAGTTATCATTAACTGTCTCGACAAGGAGGATTTTTCAAAGGATCCAGACGATGCGCTGAAAGATGAGCCTGCAAGAGAGGATGCAATAACGAGAATTTATACGGTGATACACCCGGGTGAACCTACCACACTTGAAAATGCCGAAAGAGACATCGGTACACTCTTTTTTGAACCCAGACGATATGATCTCGGCGAGGTCGGGAGGTATAAACTAAATAAACGGTTCGATTACCCTGAAAAGGTAAAAGATCGTGTTCTCCGAAATGAGGACATTATCGATACAATGAAGTACCTGATCAAGGTGCATATCGGTGAGGGAGCCGTAGACAACATCGACCATCTCGGCAACAGGCGTGTGCGTTCGGTCGGAGAGCTGCTTATGAACCAGTTGAAGATCGGTTTCGCACGGATGGAGCGAATAGCAAAGGAGCGCATGTCGATAAAAGAAGCGGATACCATCCGTCCCCAGGATCTCATCAGCATCAAGCCGATTACCGCCGCTATCAAGGAGTTTTTCGGTTCGAGCCAGCTCTCCCAGTTTATGGATCAGGTCAATCCGCTCAGCGAGCTCACACATAAGAGGAGACTGAACGCTCTTGGTCCGGGAGGTTTGTCCAGGGAGAGAGCGGGATTCGAAGTCAGGGATGTGCACTACTCCCATTACGGGAGAATGTGCCCGATTGAGACGCCGGAGGGGCCGAATATTGGACTGATTGTTTCGCTCTCGATATACGCCCGCGTGAATAGTTATGGTTTTCTTGAAACGCCGTACAGGATAGTTAAAAACGGGAGGGTTACGGATGAAATCGAATACCTGACTGCAATGGACGAAGAAAAGTATAATATCGCGCAGGCAAGTGCATTAATAAATGAGAAGGGTGAATTTATAAATTCCTATGTTGCAGCGCGGCACAAGGGGGAGTTTTTTACCGTAACGCCGCAGGAAATCAACTATATCGATGTTTCTCCCAAACAGATTATCAGCGTATCCACAGCTCTGATCCCGTTTCTAGAGCATGATGATGCGAACAGAGCGTTGATGGGTTCAAATATGCAGAGACAGGCAGTTCCTCTGCTCAATCCCGAGGCGCCGTATATCGGCACCGGTATTGAGAAACTTGCAGCTGTGGATTCTGGGGTGGTTGTAAAAGCTGATCGGGCGGGTACCGTAAAGTATGTGAGCTCTGAGGAGGTTCATATTAAACCCGACAAGAGCGATGAGCTCGATGAATACCAGATAATAAAATACAAACGTACCAACCAGGACACCTGTTTTAACCAGAAGCCCATCGTTAAAAAGGGGATGCGTGTTAAAAAGGGCGATGTTATTGCCGATGGACCGGCAACAGATCAGGGCGAGCTCGCACTCGGGAAGAATGTGCTTGTCGCCTTTATGCCCTGGATGGGATACAACTATGAGGATGCGATTCTCATGAGTGAGCGGATTGTAAAGGATGATCTCTTCACCTCGATTCACATTGAGGAATTCAATGTCGAGGTCAGGGAAACGAAGCTTGGCATGGAAAGCATAACGCGAGATATTCCGAATGTAAGCGAGGAAGCATTTACCGACCTCGATGAAGAAGGAATCGTGCGTGTTGGTGCGATTGTCAGGCCCGGTTCTATACTTGTAGGAAAGGTTACACCGAAGGGCGAGACGGATATAACACCGGAGTATAAGCTTTTAAACTCGATTTTCGGTGAAAAGGCAAAAAACGTAAAGGATACATCCCTGAGAGTACCTCACGGTACCGAGGGCACTATCGTCGATATTCAGCGACTCCGGCGTGAGGACGGAGACGAGCTGTCGCCGGGTGTCGAAGAGGTCGTCAAGGTCTTCATCGCCAAGAAGAGAAAACTCCAGGAAGGAGACAAACTTGCCGGAAGACATGGAAACAAGGGAGTCGTCGCCCGGGTGCTTCCTGAAGAGGACATGCCCTTTCTTCCCGACGGGACTCCGGTTGATATTGTACTCAATCCTCTCGGCGTACCGTCACGGATGAATCTCGGCCAGATTCTTGAATCCAATTTAGGTTGGGCTGCGAAGGAGCTTAACAAAATGTTCAGCACACCCGTATTCGAGAGCGTAACGAATGAGCAGATTGAAAACTATCTGAAGGAAGCGGGCCTGCCCCAGAAAGGCAAAATAACCCTTTATGATGGGTTGACCGGAGAGCCCTTCGAAAACGAGATATCGGTCGGTGTTATCTATATACTCAAACTCGCACATCTTGTAGACGACAAGATACACGCACGTTCAACAGGCCCTTACTCTCTCGTCACACAGCAGCCACTCGGTGGCAAGGCACAATTCGGCGGTCAGCGGCTCGGTGAAATGGAGGTATGGGCGCTCGAGGCATATGGTGCAGCCAACAACCTGCAAGAGCTATTAACCGTGAAATCAGATGACATGACCGGCCGCGCAAAGATCTATGAAGCAATCGTCAAGGGAGACAATATTGCGATGTCCGGTATTCCAGAATCGTTCAATGTTCTCGTTCAGGAACTCAGGGGACTCGGGCTGGATATAACTGTTTTCGACGAAAATGATGATCAGATTCCTTTGACCGAAAAGGATGAAGAAATCATTGCCAATCGGACGACAAAGGTGATCGGTCAGAATATGTAGGCAAGTGAACTTTCAATCGTAAAAGGTCAAACTGATCGGGCTCGTTGATAAGTATTTTTTCGTTGCAACTGCACAGGCGAACCCATTCTGACGGTCGGAAGAACACTTGCCTAATGGTTTTTAACTTATTTTAATTTTATATGGGTAAAACCATAATTCAACACTTCGCATACGTAATAATGGAGAGGTGCATATATGAAAAGTCTGAGTGAGTTTGCAAAGATTAAAATCAAGCTCTCTTCACCGGATCTCATCAGAAGATGGTCATACGGCGAGGTTAAAAAGCCGGAGACAATCAATTATCGGACCCTGCGTCCGGAACGGGATGGCCTGTTCTGCGAGCGGATATTCGGCACAACCAAGGAATATGAGTGCTACTGCGGCAAATTTAAAAGCATACGGTACAAAGGCGTCGTGTGTGACAGATGCGGAGTCGAAGTTACCCATTTTAAAGTGCGAAGAGAACGGATGGGACATATTGAGCTTGCGGCACCGGTATCACATATCTGGTACTACAGGAGCGTGCCCTCTCGAATGGGATTGCTGCTCGACCTTACCATGACCGAGCTTCGTAGCGTACTCTACTTCGAAAAATATATTGTTATCGATCCCGGTGACACCGATCTCAAAAAGATGCAGTTGGTGACTGAAGAGGAGTATAACGAGTACAGAGAACGATATGGTGTCAGTTTCACCGCTGGTATCGGAGCAGACGCGATAAAAAACCTGCTTGAAAACCTTGACCTCGATGCCGTTGCCCAGGAGCTGCGCATCACTATGATGGAAAAGGGCCCGAAAACAGATAAAAGAATTCTCAAGCGGCTTGAGATTGTCGAAGATTTCAGAGATTCTGGAAACAGTCCTGAATGGATGATCATGGATACAATCCCCGTCATTCCGCCGGAATTGCGCCCTATGGTTCAGCTTGACGGCGGCAGGTTTGCCACTTCAGATCTCAACGATCTGTATAGACGGGTGATAAACAGAAACAACCGGCTGAAGCGTCTTATCGCCCTCAACGCGCCTGAGATCATCGTTCGTAACGAAAAACGGATGCTTCAGGAAGCTGTTGACGCCCTGTTTGATAACAGCAGGAAGAAACGGGCGGTGCGTGGGCCTGGAAACAGGCCCCTTAAATCGCTTTCCGATATGCTGAAGGGCAAGCAGGGGAGGTTCAGGCAGAACCTTCTCGGTAAACGGGTCGATTATTCCGGCCGCTCGGTTATTGTTGTCGGACCAGGCCTTAAAATGCATCAGTGCGGGTTGCCGAGTCTGATGGCAATGGAGCTTTTCAAGCCATTTATTATGAAAAAACTGGTAGACAAGGGTATCGTGTTCAATATTAAACGGGCGAAAACGATGGTGGAGGGCCGTGCGCCTGAAGTATGGACCGTTCTTGAAGAAGTGGTCAAAGAGCATCCAATTCTGCTGAATAGGGCCCCAACACTGCACCGTATGGGTATCCAGTCATTTGAGCCTGTTCTGGTCGAGGGGAAAGCGATACGCCTGCATCCGCTCGTGTGCCACGCATTTAATGCCGATTTCGATGGCGATCAGATGGCTGTGCATGTACCGCTTTCTCTTGAAGCGCAGATCGAGTCATGGATCCTCATGCTCTCTTCAAAAAACCCTCTTAATCCGGCGAACGGGCTACCAATCGTCGGTCCTACCCAGGATATGGTCCTTGGCATTTACTACCTGACGAAGGACGACCCGGCAGTGGATTCGAAAAAGGTAAAATATTTCTCGTCTATCGAGGAGGTAATAACGGCTATTGAAAACAAGGTCTGTGACTACCACGATCGAATACTTCTCAGGCACAGGGGAGAGAGGATTGAAACGACGGTCGGTCGGGCGTTGTTCAACTCGATACTACCGGGGGAAATCGAGTATGTAAACTACTCTCTCGGAGAAAAAGAGCTCAATGCTCTTGTCAGCTCCTGTTTCGATAAAAATGGCGCCTCCGTAACTGCAAAAATGCTCGACGCGATAAAGGAAATAGGATTCACCTTTGCGACTCGATTCGGTATCACAATCGGAATGGAGGATATTAGAGTCCCCGCTGAAAAAAAGAAGCTGCTTGAAAGGGCTGAGAAGGAAGTCTCGGCGGTATATGAACAGTACAGGAATGGCCTCATTACAAATGAGGAGAGATACAATAAGATCATCGATATCTGGACTGCGGTTAACGAGAAAATAGCAGACACAATGATGGATAATCTGAAAAAGGACAAAAACGGTTTCAACCCGGTGTATATGATGGCTCATTCAGGTGCGCGCGGTTCAAAAACGCAGATACGACAGCTTGCAGGAATGCGCGGGCTTATGGCCAAACCGTCCGGGGAAATAATCGAACTTCCCATAAAATCAAACTTCAAAGAGGGCCTGACGGTGCTGGAGTACTTCAACTCCACGCATGGCGCACGAAAGGGTCTTGCCGATACTGCCCTGAAAACAGCGGATGCGGGTTATCTCACGAGACGGCTCGTCGATATCGCTCAGGACCTCATCACCACAGAAGAGGACTGCGGCACGATAAACGGGATAGAGATGATCGCACTGAGGGAGGAGGACAATATTATTGAATCTCTCTATGACCGTATTGTGGGAAGGTATACCGTCGATAGAATAAGGGATCCGCGAACGAAGGAAATTATAATAAATGCGAATGAAGATATTACGGAGAATATTGCCCGCAGAATTGAAAATGCCGGAATAACAAGGGTAAAGGTAAGAACTGTGCTAACCTGTGAATCTTCTTACGGTGTCTGTGTAAAATGCTACGGTAGAAATCTTGCGAGCAAGAAAACCGTTGATATCGGCGAGGCTGTGGGTATCGTCGCTGCTGAGTCGATTGGGCAGCCGGGGACGCAGCTGACCATGAGGACATTTCATATAGGCGGCACTGCAGCGCGAAAAGCGGAGGAAAATACGATAACCCTTGGCTATCCGGTGTATGTAGAGAAAGTCGAGGGAAAGATTATCGAGAAAGAGGGCGGGAGACGCGTTCTACCGCGAAGAGGGACAGTTACCGTAAGACGAATATTTCGTCAGTATGTGTCAGACGATATTACCATGAAGGCAAAAAGCGGTGATTTTGTTGAACCCGGTCAAGTCATTGCAAAGTCAAAAAAGGAAAAGGAAGATATACTAGCCCAGGAGAGGGCTGAAGTATTACGGAAAGAGGGATCGGTTTTATGCCTGGGTGAACCCTATGTAGTCAACGTTAAAATTGGCTCGGAGTTACTCGTCAATGAGGGTGATATCGTCGAGTCGAAAACCTCGCTTACCAAATTCGACCCGTTCTCGGAGCTCATCCTGACCGAACATTCAGGCAAAGTCCAGCTTATTTCAATTGTCCCGGGAACAACAATGAAACAGGAAGTCGATGAGGTAACGGGCGTTATTAATAAAATTATTCTCGATTTCCAGGATGAACAGCTGCAGCCGAAGATTGTAGTTGTGGATAATGAAGGTAATGAATTGGAAAGTTACAACGTACCGGGCGGCTCATATCTCACCGTCGAAGATAACCAGGATGTAAACGCAGGCGATGTCATAGCTAAAATCCCGAGGGGGCAGGCTAAAACAAAGGACATTACCGGTGGTTTGCCCAGGGTTGCAGACCTCTTTGAAGCACGGAAACCGAAAGATGCCGCAGTTCTTTCTGTAGTCAACGGAACGGTGAAATTCGGTACCATTACCAAAGGGAAACGGGTTATTATTATTGTTGACGAGAACGAAGCTGAGTATAAGCACTATATTCCGCTCGGAAAGCATGTAACGGTTCGCGATGGAGACCAGGTGGAAGCAGGTGAACCGCTTTGTGAAGGATCTGTTAACCCCCACGATATTCTCCAGATCAAGGGAGAACAGGCCCTGCAGAGCTGGCTTGTGAATGAGATACAGGAGGTGTACCGGCTGCAGGGTGTAAATATAAACGACAAGCACATAGGTGTAATTGTGCGGCAGATGCTGCGCAAGGTCGAGATTGTGGATGTGGGGGATACGAATTTCATAATCGGTCAGCAGGTTGATAGGTTCAGGTTCAGAGATGAAAACGTACGGGTAATCAAACTTGGCGGAAGCCCCGCTTCTGCAAGACCTGTCCTTCTCGGTATAACGAGAGCAGCTCTCAATATTGATTCTTTCCTATCAGCGGCGTCCTTCCAGGAAACCTCACGGGTGCTCACGAATGCCGCAATCAAGGGGAAGGTCGACAATTTGAGAGGTCTGAAAGAAAATGTTATAATCGGTCACCTGATACCGGCCGGGACCGGCATCAAGGCCTATAAGAATGTTGAGCTGTACCAGAAGGAACCGGGTGACCTCGAAATGCCCGAGGAAATAAAGGAGAAGGTCGAAGGACGCACGATCATGCGGAAAGAAGAGGTCGGTGGCGCAGTATATTGATCGTACTGTTGCTTGCCGGTGATTTTCCGCTTTTTTCTCCCTCTGACACATCCCGTGTATTGTTTTTTCGATGATTGTATACATCCGATCAATCTCAGTACTGTTCCCCCTGTACACACGGTACCCGAGTCGTGATTAACACGGCATAACCAGTATGAAGTCATAGTTGAATTACTATTGACGCCTGGGGAGATAAGCAGTATATTTACGCGATTGTTGCATGACAGGAGAGTTACACATGCCGACTGTGAACCAGTTGATCCGGAAAGGCAGAGAAAAGCAGATCAGAAAAACAAGCGCCCCGGCCCTTCAGGCATGTCCGCAGAGAAGAGGTGTGTGTACGCGGGTAATGACGTTTACACCAAAGAAGCCAAATTCAGCCCTGCGAAAAGTCGCCAGGGTGCGGCTCAGCAACGGGATAGAGGTTACTGCCTATATTCCGGGAATAGGTCATAATCTTCAGGAACACTCTGTGGTGATAATCAGGGGTGGTCGCGTGAAAGACCTTCCTGGGGTGAGGTATCACATTGTCAGGGGCGCGCTTGATACACTTGGCGTTGAAAACAGGAAGAAAGGGCGCTCAAAGTATGGCGTAAAGAGGCCAAAGGCATAATTTTTTAATATGTAAAACGGTAAGCAGGGTTCTTTTTGATGCGCAAGGCGAAACCACCGGCGGCGACGGAGAGGTCCCTTGAACGGGTGCCGGTTTTGTTTAAAAACCGGCTTATTTTTTGCGCGCATCTAACCGGCTTTTTGTTGATAATCTTTGCATAAAACAACATACATGTTGCATAAAATAACATACAATGGAGACTGAATGTGCCAAGAAGACATGTAACGAAAAAGCAGCCGCTTGTTCCGGACCCACTGTATAATTCAACACTGGTTTCCCGGTTTACAAACAATCTCATGAAACGTGGAAAGAAGAGCGTTGCACAGAAAATATTGTACGATTCATTTGCTATTATCGGGGAAAAAGTCGGAAAACCTCCGCTCGAAGTTTTCAACAGGGCAATTGAAAACGTAAAACCCGATCTCGAGGTAAAATCGAGGAGGGTTGGAGGCGCAACCTATCAGGTGCCTATCGAAGTGCGGTCTGAACGGAAAATCGCTCTTGCCATACGGTGGCTTATCACATATGCAAACGCACGGCACGGTAAGTCTATGGGTGAAAAACTTGCGGATGAATTCATCGACGCCTATAACAATACCGGGGCAACGATCAAGAAGAAAGAAGATACAAGGAAAATGGCGGAAGCAAACAAGGCATTCGCACATTACAAGTGGTAGATTGACGGAGCAGACGAGAAGAATGGTACAGAAACTGGAAAAATATAGAAACATAGGCATAATGGCTCATATTGATGCGGGGAAAACAACGCTCACTGAGCGTATGCTCTATTATACCGGTAGAAAACACAAGATCGGTGAAGTACACGACGGCGATGCCGAGATGGATTGGATGGATCAGGAGAAGGAGCGGGGGATAACAATCACCAGCGCTGCAACGACTCTATTCTGGCGTGATCACCGGGTGAATATCATCGATACTCCCGGTCATGTGGACTTTACTGCCGAGGTTGAAAGAAGCCTCCGTGTTCTCGACGGCGCAGTTACGGTTTTTTGCGCGGTTGCAGGGGTGGAGCCACAGAGTGAAACCGTTTGGCTTCAGGCAAATAAATACAATGTGCCGCGATTGATATTCATCAATAAAATGGACAGGAAAGGCGCGGATTTTGAACATGTGCTCGAGATGATAAAAAAACGCCTCGGCGCACGGGCGCTTCCTGTGCAGATTCCATACGGAAGGGAAGAAAATTTCAGGGGTATCGTCGATCTTATAACCATGAAGGCGTATATCTGGAACGAAGAGGACCTTGGGTCAACTTTCGTAGAATCCGAAATCCCGGAGGCACTAAAAGAAAAAGCAGCTATGTTTCGTGAGCAGCTTCTTGAAATACTCAGCGATTATGATGATGAGTTTATGGAGTTATATCTTTCCGGGGCTGACCTCGGTGAGGATCGTATTCGAAGGGTCATTCGTATGGCGACATTGTCCGGAAAAGTATTTCCGGTCTTATGCGGTTCCGCATTCAAGAATAAAGGTGTGCAGAGGCTGCTTGACGCTGTTGTCGAATACCTTCCTTCTCCGGTGGATGTTCCTCCTGTAGAGGGGGTGCTGCTTAAAACCGGTAATAAGGCGCTCCGGAAGGCGGATGTGCATGATCCGTTTTCAGCTTTAGTCTTCAAGATTATGACAGACCCCTATGTAGGAAAGCTTGTTTTTTTCAGAGTGTATTCGGGCAAAGTTTCGGTCGGCGATATGCTGTACAACGCCGGAAAAGACCGCAAGGAGCGAATAGGCCGCATCGTGCAGATGCATGCCAATAAAAAAAATGACGTAAAAGAGGTGTATGCCGGTGATATCGCCGCTGCTGTCGGCTTTAAAACCGCGACAACGGCCGATACGTTGTGCGATATACAGAATCCAATCATTCTGGAGGAGATGGATTTTCCGGAACCGGTGCTGTCTATTGCAATTGAACCGAAATCGAACAGCGATCAGGATAAGCTGGGAATCGCTTTGCACAAGTTGTCTGAAGAAGACCCAACCTTCAGGGTGCGCACCGATGCAGAGACCGGACAAACCGTTATTTCCGGTATGGGCGAGTTGCATCTTGAGATTATTGTTGACCGCATGCTGAGGGAATTCAGGGTCGAGGCCATTGTCGGTCGGCCTGAGGTAGCGTACCGGGAGACAATCAGGAGACATGTGCGTGTAGAGGGGAAGCACATTAAACAATCGGGTGGCCATGGTCAGTACGGACATGTTGTCATGGAATTCGAACCGCTCGATCAGGGGGCTGGTTTTGTGTTTGAAAACAAGGTAGTCGGTGGCAGAATTCCCAAGGAATATATATCTTCAATAGAACACGGCATAAGAGATGCAAGCGAGAATGGCGTACTGGCAGGGTATCCGATGATAGATTTCAAAGCAACTCTGATTGACGGGTCATACCATGAAGTCGACTCATCTGAGCTTGCCTATAGAATAGCAGCAATGAACGCATTCAGGCAGGGTACGGCACAGGCAAAATCCGTTCTTCTCGAACCGGTAATGGCGGTTGATGTAATAACTCCTGAGGATTATATGGGAGAGCTGATAAAGGATCTCTCGTCACGACGGGCTAGAATATCGGGTATGGAGGACCGACAGCACGGGAAACTCATCACGGCCGATTGCCCGCTACGTGAGATGTTCGGGTATGCAACTACTCTCCGTTCTCTCAGTCAGGGGCGGGCGAATTATTCAATGAAATTTTCACATTATGAGGAAGTGCCGGCTTCCATTACAGACGAAATAGTGTCTGGAATCAGGGGGAAGGTGACGGCCTGAAGGGGCAACGGGGACAGGGCATAAAAAAATATTGATACTTTGTTTCTATTATATTACCTTGTTCATTGCTTCTAAGTGACTTCGAGCAAGTTACTGTTTGTTACATAGTCCTGTTAAGGACTTGTGCTACTTTTAAGAAATCAGACCGTCTTGACACCTGGTTTTCCAAAAAAATTGGCACAGGAATTTCAACCGGAATTCCTAATGTATATAACAATAATCGCGCCATACCGTGAACGTTTTTAAACATACGGGGAATGGCATAATGAACCTGAATAACAATTACAATACCCAGGAGGAGGTATGTAGATGGCAAAACAGAAGTATGAGAGGACAAAACCTCATGTGAATGTCGGAACGATCGGTCACGTTGATCACGGAAAGACAACGCTCACATCGGCAATGACTTACTATCTCTCAAATAAGGGCTTGGCAGAGGCAAAGAAGTTTGAAGAGATCGATAATGCTCCGGAAGAAAAGGAGAGGGGTATTACCATTGCAACGCAGCATGTGGAATATGAGACTGAGAAAAGGCACTACGCCCATGTCGACTGTCCGGGACATGCTGATTATGTAAAAAACATGATCACCGGTGCTGCACAGATGGACGGCGCCATACTGGTTGTTGCTGCAGACGACGGCCCAATGGCGCAAACGAGGGAGCATATACTTCTCGCACGGCAGGTCGGTGTACCGGCAATGGTCGTGTATCTGAATAAGGTAGACCGTGTTGATGACCCTGAACTGCTAGAGCTCGTGGAGATGGAAGTTCGGGATCTGCTCAACGAATATGAGTTTCCCGGTGATGATATCCCCGTAATAAAGGGCAGTGCGCTGAAGGCGATGGAAAACCCGGAGGATGAAGAGGCGACGAAGAGTATCCAGGAGTTGCTCGATGCAATCGACGAGTATATTCCTGAGCCCAAGAGAGATGTTGACAAACCGTTTCTCATGCCCATCGAAGATGTCTTTACGATCTCCGGACGCGGTACTGTTGTGACGGGGAGGGTCGAACGAGGCAAGATTCATGTGAATGAAGAAGTGGAAGTCATAGGAATCCGCCCGACACAGAAGACCGTTGTAACGGGAGTCGAGATGTTCAGGAAGCTGCTTGATGAAGGGCAGGCTGGAGACAACATCGGTGTGCTTCTCCGCGGGGTCAAGCGAGAAGAGGTCGAGAGAGGCCAGGTCGTCGCGAAACCCGGTTCGATTACACCTCACAAGAAATTCAATGCCCAGGTGTATGTATTGACCAAGGAGGAGGGGGGAAGGCATACTCCTTTCTTTACCGGGTACAGACCACAAGTGTATGTACGTACTACCGATGTAACCGGTGTCATCAAGCTGCCGGAAGGTGTAGAAATGGTCATGCCTGGCGACAACATTACAATGGAAGTCGAGCTAATAACCACAGTCGCTATGGAAAAAGGCATGCGGTTTGCTATTCGTGAAGGCGGTAGAACAGTTGGGGCAGGCGCAGTAGCCGAAATACTTGAATAGAGGTTGTCATGGAAGTTCAGAAGATTCGTGTAAGACTCAGAGCGTTTGATGCAGAACTCATTGACGAGTCGGCAAAATCTATTGTAAGCGCGGTTGCACGGGCAGGGGCAAAGGTGTCCGGGCCTGTGCCGCTTCCGACCAAGATAAGCAAATATACAGTGCTGAGATCCCCGCACGTAAACAAGAAATCGAGAGAGCAGTTTGAAATGAGAACGCATAAGAGGCTGATAGATATTATCAATCCCACAAGTGATACGATCAACGCCCTTATGAAGCTGGAATTGCCGGCAGGTGTTGATGTGGAGATAAAACAGTGATTCCGGGGATCGGGCATACGGGTTTTCGGAAGAATGTGTAAGCCCGTAGAAGCACGGGGGCGACTGTACTAAAATCTATTGCGAAACTGAGTTGAGAAATGAAGGTGAAGATATATGACATAAACGGCAAGGAAAAAGGCGATATAACTCTTGCCGACGCTGTATTTAAAATAAAGCCGAATAAATCAGCGATCTACTATGCACTCCGGGCTGAGCGGGCTAACATGAGACAGGGGACAGCCTCCACAAAGGGAAGATCCGAAGTCAGAGGGAGCGGCGCGAAGATGTACAGGCAGAAAGGTACCGGCAGGGCACGTGCTGGAAGCAGGAGAAGTCCGGTCAGGGTAGGAGGAGGGACGGTTTTCGGCCCCAAACCGAGGAGCTACAGAATCAATCTCCCGAAAAAGATAAAGAAGCTCTCCGTACGTTCGTTGCTTTCAATGAAGAAAATCGAAGATACGCTGAAGGTTGTCGAAGATTTTTCAGTGGACTCGGGTAAAACAGGAGAATTCTGCAGGATTGCGGAAAATCTGGTCGACAGAAACAGAAGGGTGCGGGTTCTTCTTATAGATAAAGATAGAAGTCCAATGAACAGAAGAGCGGGACGCAATATACCATGGCTCAGTTACTACGATGCCGCCCTGTTGAACAGTCGTGATCTTTATAACGCGAGCCAACTCATACTGACAGAGAGTGCTGTCAAGGTGTTGAATAAGAAATATACGGATAAATAATAGGCAATAACCACAATCGAACTGAGTGAAAAAGAAGATGAAAAAAGGCGAGATTCTAATAAACCCTAAAATCACCGAAAAGAGTACTGAACTGCAGGGAATGGGGAAGTACTGTTTCAAAGTAAACAAGAGGGCGAATAAAAAAGAGATAATGCAGGCTGTAAAAGAAATATTCAACGTGGAACCAGTCTCATGCAATATTATTAATATTAGAGGGAAAAAGAAGCGGGAGCGATACAAACTGGGTTATACATCCTCCTGGAAGAAAGCCATAGTAACGCTTAAAGAGGGAGAAAAGATAGAGCTGTTTGAAGGTGTATAGAAGCGGTGTACGTCCTTGACAGGATTCCCTGTGGGACTTAGTATCGACAAATAACTTTAATTGAAGTTACTTAGAAGCGGTCTACGTTCTTTCAGAACCGAATATCATAAAGTAACTTCGCGAGAAGTTGCCAAAATGCACGGGTTTCGGAAAGCTCTAAGATAATTAAATTAAACAGGTGAGAGAGTTTCAATGGCGATAAAGAAATATAAACCTACGACCCCATCGAGAAGGTTTTATTCGGTTGTCGACAAAGAGGGGATAACCGCCGACAAGCCCTACAAGCCGCTTACAGAGGGAAAGAAAAGGATAAGCGGCAGGAATAACAAGGGGAGGATTACGCTTCGTCGTCGGGGCGGCGGATCTAAGAAACTCTACAGAAAAATTGATTTCAAACGGGACAAGCGGGATATAGAGGGTACAATTGTTACCATAGAGTATGATCCCAACAGGAGTGCGAGAATTGCCCTTGTAAGTTATATCGATGGTGAAAAACGTTATATACTCGCACCGCAGGGACTCAAGGTCGGCGACCGGATTATTGCGGGAGAACACGCCAAGGCTTCACCAGGAAATGCACTGCCGCTCGGTAACATGCCCCTTGGTACAGTTATCCATAATGTGGAGCTCAGCCCGGGTAGAGGCGGACAGATGGCGCGTGCAGCAGGCACGTTTGTACAGCTTGCAGGAAAAGAGGGAAGCAGATGCGTCGTCAAGCTCCCGTCAGGGGAAATGCGGAACATCAATGCTCGTTGCTACGGAACGGTCGGCCATGTTGGAAACCAGGATCATTTCAATATCTCTCTTGGAAAGGCGGGTCGTTCGCGGTGGCTGGGGAGAAGGCCGAAGGTCAGAGGAGTGGCAATGAACCCTGTTGATCATCCCCACGGCGGCGGTGAAGGTAGATCATCCGGAGGGAGGCATCCGGTATCACCGTGGGGTGTTCCTACCAAAGGTTATAAAACGAGAAAAAAGCATAAGGATTCTGATAAGTATATTGTCAAGAAAAGGAAGAAGTAGAGGGAGGGTTTGCGTTGTCACGTTCTATCAAAAAGGGCCCCTTTATAGACAAAAAGCTGTTTAAAAAAGTGCTTGAGCTGAATAACAGGAATGATACAAAGATAATCAAGACATGGTCAAGAAGGTCAACGATATTTCCGGAAATGGTCGGGCATACTTTTAACGTGTACAACGGAAAGAAGTTTTTTCCTGTGTATATAACGGAGAACATGGTCGGTCATAAGCTCGGAGAGTTTGCTCCAACCAGAATATTCAAGGGCCATGCTGGATCAGAGCGTTCCTCGAGGGTGAAGTGAGCTTCGGTATAGTAATGAGGTGAAGAAATATGGTGGCACGGGCAGTTGCGAAGTATATAAAAATTTCCGGGAGAAAGGTAAATAGGTATACCAGAGAGGTCAAGCATCTTCCATACAGGGAGGCAAAGGCAGTATTGACACTTTCTCCGGCCAGAGGAGCGAAACTTCTTGCACGTGTGCTGCATTCCGCTTTTTCAAATCTCATGGCAAATAACAAGAATATAGATGAAGAAACGGTGAGAATACAGGAAATCGTTGTCAATGAGGGTCCGACCCTGAAGAGATGGCATCCAAGGGCCAGGGGCAGGGCTGACAGAATCCGGAAAAGGACGTGTCATATATCGGTTGTTGTGTCCGGAGAGGAAATTAAAAAGTAGGCAGGTTGACTTTTTAATCATAAAAGTTAATAGCGGTCAACTGAATAAAAGTAGAAAAACCACATTTGAGTGGGGGTATAAATGGGTCAGAAGGTAAATCCAATTGGGCTGCGGCTTGGGATAATACAAACGTGGAAATCGCGATGGTACTCACGGAAGGAATATGCCACGAATCTACATGAAGACGTAAAAATAAGAGAATATCTGAAAAAGCGGGTTTCAAACGGTGAGGTGGCAAAGATTGAAATCATCAGATATCCTGAAAAAGTAAATATTATCATACATACTGCGCGCCCCGGGATAGTGATAGGAAGGAAAGGAGCTGAGGTCGAAGCAATCAGCAAAGAGTTGGCTGCTTTCACGGATAAGGATATTCAGATCAAGATCAAGGAAATAAAAAATCCTGCAGTCGACGCTGCGCTCGTTGCCAGCAGTATTGCGCGACAGCTTGAGGGGAGGGTTGCCTTCAGGAGAGCCATGAAAAAGGCCATATCATCTGCGAGGCAGGCTGGCGCCCAGGGTGTTAAAATCACCTGTTCAGGACGACTGGGAGGCGCCGAAATGGCTCGAACTGAGAGCTATAAAGAAGGTATGATCCCGCTCCATACCTTCAGAGCCGACATCGATTACGGATTTGCGCAATCGAACACCACCTTCGGCACCATCGGTGTAAAGGTGTGGATTTATAAAGGAGAGGTTTTCAAGAGAGATACGCGACAGGATGCAGGTGTACTGCTTAAAAAGAAGAAAGCTGCTGTTACATAACCGGCAAGGTATCTGGGTCGTGGCCAAATAAAGCATGTTTCATTATTGGGTTTAATTATTTTTAACTCTAATTTTTATGAAGAAACAGAGTAAAACAAGATCGCATTGAGGCTCGTGTCAATCAGATTACGTAGAGGACGCTATGTTACAACCGAATAAAGTCAAATACCGGAAGAAACAGCGCGGAAGGATGCGGGGCAAAGCAACACGGGGCAGCTCTGTAGAGTTTGGTGAATATGGTCTGAGCGCTATTGAACCGGGTTGGATTACCAACAGACAGATAGAGGCAGCCCGAGTTGCGCTTACCCGGTACATGAAGCGGAGTGGCAAGGTTTGGATCAGAATGTTTCCCGATAAACCGTTTACAAAGAAGCCTGCAGAGACACGAATGGGAAAGGGAAAGGGAGCACCCGAAGGATGGGTGTGTGTGGTAAGACCGGGCAAGGTAATGTTCGAAGTAAGTGGAGTGCCCGAGGATGTAGCCCATGAGGCTTTCAGGCTTGCTGAGCATAAGTTGCCGATAAAATGCAGGTTTGTTGAAAGAATGACGATATAGAAGTGGCATATCCCTCCAGGGATACATGTCGTCAGGTACATACGGCCCTAGGGGACCGATCCTTGGCAGGACTGGATGTCGTAAAGTAACTTCGCGAGAAGTTACATTAGAAGAATCATGATATAGAGGAATTATCCATGAAGCAGAACCTGGATGAAATGACCAAGGATGAACTGAAGGAGCTGAAAGAAAAGCTGGTAAAGGACTATAGAATATTTCGCTTCAATAAAATGATGGGTCAACTGGAGAATACCCTGAAAATCAGGGAAACGAGAAGGGATATCGCTCGTGTAAATACGGTATTGCATGAGTATGAGCTCGGCATTCGAAAGGGCGCAAAGGTCAGCGATTGAATGCCGCTCACCGGCGTACCAAGGGCACTAGTACCAAGGGCACTAGTACCAAGGGTTCTAAAGGCATTATCCGGACGAAAAGCGTCCAGATGAATATTCGTATCATTTTTATGTGATGGAGTAGAGCATTGGCAGGTGAAAAAAACAGCGGTAAAAAAGAAACAAGAATTAAAACAGGGACTGTTGTCAGCAATAGGATGGAAAAAACAGTTGTCGCTGTTGTGAAAACGTTGGTTAAACACCCGATGTATAAAAAATACATTAAAAGGTCAAAACGCTATAAGGTGCACGATGTAAAAAACGAATGTAATATCGGTGATGTCATACGATTCAGGGAGACGCGGCCGATCAGCAGGGAAAAATCGTGGATACTGGTAGATATTCTGGAAAGAGCGAAGTAGGGGAAAGCGATGATACAGTCGGAATCGTACCTGAATGTTGCAGACAACAGCGGGGCGAGGAAGCTTCTCTGCATCAAGGTGCTCGGAGGCTCGAGAAGAAGATACGCTTCAATCGGTGATATCGTGGTATGTTCGGTCAAGAACGCACTGCCAAATGCGCAGATAAAAAAGGGCGAAAAGGTCAAAGCTGTGATCGTGCGCACAAAAAAAGAAATCAGGCGGATCGACGGCAGTTACATCCGTTTTGACGATAATGCGGCTGTTGTGGTTGATAATCAAATGAATCCGAGAGGGACAAGAATATTTGGTCCGGTTGCAAGAGAGCTCAGAGACAGGAATTTTATGAAAATTGTATCTCTCGCTCCAGAAGTTTTATAGCACGATTGGACACGGCGGGGGAAAATAAATGGCGATAAAAGTTAAAAAGAATGACAGAGTGCGGCTCACCGCAGGGAAAGACAGGGGCAAGGAGGGAAAAGTCCTCTTTGTAGATATAAAGAAAAGCCGCCTTATTGTAGAGGGCCTCAATCTCGTGAGAAAAACAAAGCGGCCCGATCAGCAGAGTCAAAAAGGCGGTATTATAGACATTGAAGCGCCGGTTCATATTTCAAATGCCATGATTGTGTGTCCAAAATGTTCATCTGCGGTAAGGGTGAAGCGTAAAGAGCTCGAAAACGGAAAGAAGGTTCGTGTTTGCGCTAAATGCGGAGAAGTACTCGACAAAGTGTAGGGTACGGTTTTACGCTTAATATACTGAGGAAGGGAATACTATTGGGGAAGACGGTTATGGTTCCACGTATGAAAGAAAAATACAGAAAAGATATCATCGAAAAAATAAAAAAGGATTTCAGCTATAAAAACAGTATGCAGGTTCCTCGGCTCGATAAAATCGTTCTTAATATGGGAATGGGCGAGGCTATTGACAACAAGAAGCTGCTGGAAGCGGCGGTCGATGAGATGACTCTGATAAGCGGCCAAAAACCGGTACGGACTAAGGCGAAGAAGTCGGTTGCATCCTTCAAGGTGCGAAAAGGTATGGAGATAGGATGCAAAGTGACCCTTCGTGGCGATAGAATGTACGAGTTTCTCGATCGGTTTATCAACATTGCACTGCCGAGGGTACGGGATTTTCGAGGTGTCTCCAAGGATTCGTTCGACGGTCGAGGTAATTTTGCCGTTGGCATAAAAGAACAGATCATTTTCCCGGAAATCGATTACGACAAGGTTGAAAAAGTACACGGAATGGACATCGTGATTTGTACAACGGCGAAAACCGATGAAGAGGCAAAGAAGCTTCTAGAATACTTTGGAATGCCGTACAGTAAATAGGGGGTGTTATGGCAAAAAAATCTCTTATTGCGAAAGCGAAGCTGCCGCAGAAATATCGGACACGGTACTACAACAGATGTAAGATCTGCGGTCGCCCGAGAGGATATTTGAGAAAGTTTGAAATGTGCAGAATATGTTTCCGGAAGCTTGCCAGTGAAGGGATGATTCCCGGGGTGACGAAATCGAGCTGGTAGATATCTGCTCCTGCAGCACTGGCTGTGTAAACGATTTTTTACAAAAGAGGGTGATATTGTGAGTCAAACAGATCCAATTGCAGATATGTTGACGGTCATAAGAAATGCTAATATGATCAAACTGGAGAAAGTGGACATTCCTGCAAGCAAGTTAAAGATGGAAATCGTAAAGATATTCAAGAATGAAGGATTTATTAAAAATTTTAAACTTATCGAGGACGACAGCAAATCGTACATTCGTGTTTATCTTAAATACACACCGAACGGTGAGTGTGTTATTCATAATCTCAAACGTGTTTCGAAACCGGGGTTGAGGATTTACAGAAGAAGGCATGAAATACCGCGTATTTTCAACGGATACGGAACATCCATCATATCGACTTCAAAAGGCGTTCTAACCGACAAGAAAGCGCGGGAACAGAATGTCGGCGGTGAAGTGCTTTGTTTCATATGGTAAATGATTGATGTACAAAGATTAAATATTACACATATTTATTGAAGAGGGTCAAAGATGTCGAGAATCGGCAAAGCGCCTATAAAACTGCCGGAAAAGGTAACCTTTGCTCATGAAAAAACCATGGTGAAGGTTATAGGTCCGAATGGAAAACTCGAAATGGATATACCGTTTGAGGGAAAGTATGAGATTAAAGATAATGTTGTTACGATTATTCCGACGGACACCAGTAAACGGGCTTTTTACGGATTAACCCGGTCGCTCATCTACAATATGGTGATCGGTGTGTCGAAGGGATTCAGCAAGAGCTTGAAGATCGTGGGTGTCGGTTACAAAGCTCAGGTTCAGGAAAAGAAGCTGGTGCTTAATGTCGGTTATTCTCAACCGGTTACTTATACGATACCTGAAGGTGTTTCCATTGAGGTCGCCGAACAAAACACCATTGTCGTTAAAGGAATAGATAAACAACTCGTCGGACAGGTTTCAGCTGAAATCAGGGGGTTCAGGCCTCCTGAACCCTATAAGGGCAAGGGGATTATGTATGCCAACGAACGGGTCAGAAGAAAAGCGGGTAAAGCAGCAGTAAAATAATGGGATATGAATAATACAGGGTAACATGTGCCCGAAGGGTATGTGTGCCCTCGGGGTACTGGTGCCCTCGGGGTACGTGTGACCGAACCGATGGAACTATACGGGCAAGGAAAAAGGGCTGTAAAAAATGAACAAGCATGAAAGACGCCTGAGAAGGAAGAAGGGCATAAGAAAGAAGATTCATGGTACATCTGGTGTGCCGAGAGTCACTGTTTATAAAAGCAATAAGCATCTGTACTTGCAGGCCGTTGATGACGATACCGGGAAAACACTTCTCTTTTCTTCCGATTTGAAGAATGGGGTGAAGAATAACCGTGAAGGCGCCCGGATTGTCGGGATGCAGGCTGCTGAGAAGATGAAAAAGAAGAAGATAACCAGGGTGGTTTTTGACAGGAACGGAAACATCTATCACGGGGTAGTTAAATCGGTTGCAGAGGGCATCAGAGAAGGCGGTATCAAGCTATAGACCTTGATACAACGGTGAGGCGGGCACAGATTACCGGTTTTTGGAAGACGACGGCAAAAGTGTATGTTATTCGGACGCGTAACGCATGAATAAAGTCGCTTGACGGCGGCATTATTATATAAGGGGGAGCTTGAGTTGGCAGAAATTATTAATGAAACAAACGAAGAGCAGCTCACTGAAAAGCTTGTAAAACTCAACAGGGTGGCCAAGGTGGTAAAAGGAGGGAGGCGGTTCAGTTTCAGCGCTCTCATGGTTGTCGGAGATAAAAACGGTCATGTCGGTGTGGGATTTGGAAAGGCGAACGAAGTTTCTGAGGCAATCCGAAAGGGAGTTGAAAAGGCAAAAAAAAATATCGTCACGATCAATTTGAAAGGGAACACCATTCCACATGAGGTGGAGGGTAAATTCAAAAGCGGTACGGTTATTTTGAAACCCGCTTCACCTGGTACGGGTATTATTGCGGGCGGACCTGTGCGTGCGGTAGTTGAGCTTGCCGGTATCAAGGATATACTGTCCAAGTCTCTCGGAACATCGAACGCACTTAACATCGTGAAAGCCACAATGGAGGGGCTTACGAGACTCATGAATCTGGGACACATACTTGAAATCAGAGGGAAAACCGCAAAGGAACTTTTTGGTTGATTGGAAAGGCATACTGAATATGTTGAGGATAAAACTGATTAAGAGCCTTATAGGAAGGCCGGAAAAGCAGCGAAAGATAGTGCGGGCTCTTGGACTCCGTAAAAGGGGTTCAGTTGTGAAGCATGATGAAAACCCGGCATTAGAAGGTATGATAGTAAAAGTATCGCATATGCTGGAAGTCGAGAGGGTGAAGAAATGAGTATACATCCCCCCAGCGGTTCGTTAAAAAAAAGGAAAATAGTGGGAAGAGGCCAGGGCACTGGCCGTGGATGCACTGCAGGACGCGGGAGCAATGGGCAGAAGTCAAGATCGGGCTTCAGTCGCCAGATGGGTTTTGAGGGTGGACAAATGCCTCTGGCAAGGCGAATACCCAAGAGGGGATTCAATAATACAACGTTTGAAAAGACCTATCAAGCTGTGAATATACAGGATCTGAATAGATTCAACGACGGAGATGATGTTGGGTATGACGCCCTTCTAAAAATGAAGTTGGTGAATAAAAAGACACGTTTTATCAAACTGCTTGCAAAGGGTGAATTGAAAAAAAAGCTAACTGTCAGGGTGCAAAGGGCGTCTGCTGCGGCAAAGGAAGCGGTAGAAAAGACGGGTGGATCACTGGATATTATTTTGTAAAAGGGGCATAGAAAAAGCGGTGTATGTCCTTGACAGGATGTATCTTCTTGGGACCGAGTTTCAAAACGTAACTTGCTCGAAGTTACTTAGAAGAAGACTATTCTATCTCTAATAAGGGAATTCTATGGCGGCGCAAAGTAATATTGTTGTTAATATATTTAAAATTCCCGAGCTGAGAAGGAGGGTCCTGTTTACCCTCGTAATGCTCATTATTATTCGCATCGGGGCCTACATCCCGGTTCCAGGTGTTGATGCTGTTGCCTTAGAACGGCTTTTCACACAGACGGGTGGAGGCCTTCTGGGGTTTTTAGACCTTTTTGCCGGAGGCGCTCTAAGAAGGTTTACTCTTTTCGCCCTCGGGATTATGCCGTATATATCTACGTCCATTATACTTCAGCTCCTGACGGTCGTGGTTCCGGTGCTTGAACGCCTCTCGAAGGAAGGCGAGAGCGGGCGCAAAAAGATTCAGCAGATTACGCGGTTTGGAACGGTCATTATCAGTGCCATTCAGGCGTATGCGCTTACCATATTTATGAAATCACAACCTGACGTGATTGTCAATCCCAGTATAGGTTTCACTATCAACGCAATTGTTGCCATAACGGCCGGGACACTCTTTCTCATGTGGGTTGGGGAGCAGATTACAGAAAGGGGTATTGGTAACGGGATATCACTAATAATTTTTATTGGTATTGTGGCGAGAGTACCCGTTGCGTTCAAACAGGTATACGATCAGTTGAAGATCGGCGAATTGAACCCTGTTGTGCTCATCGCGTCATTCGGAATATTTGTCGGAATCGTTATGTTTGTTATCATCGAACAGCAGGGGCAGCGCAGGATTCCGATCCAGCACGCAAAGAAGGTAATCGGGAGGAAGGTCTATACCGCACAGGCGACACATCTGCCTCTCAAAATCAACCCATCGGGTGTTATCCCTATCATTTTTGCATCATCCGTTCTGTTGTTTCCTGCGCAAATTGCGAAATCATTAGGAACACATGCACCGTTTCTCGAAAGAATAGCAACGCTGCTGTCACCGGGAAACGTTCTGTATTTGACGCTCTATGCTCTTTTAATAATATTTTTCACCTATTTTTACACGCAGATTCAGCTAAACCCGGTTGACATCGCCGACAATCTGAAAAAGGTTGGCGGGTATATACCGGGTATACGGCCCGGAGCGAATACATCTACCTATCTCCAGCGTGTGCTGAACAGAATTGTTCTCCCGGGCTCAATTTTTCTGGCTATTATCGCTCTTGTGCCGACTATCATTCAACGGTGGCTCAATCTGCCATCAGCAATGGCATATTTAATGGGAGGCACCTCGTTACTCATTATGGTCGGCGTCGATCTTGATACAATGAAACAGATAGAATCCCATCTGCTGATGCGCCATTATGATGGATTTATGAAAAAGGGTGGGAAGTTACGGGGGAGAAATCTTTAGGGTAATGACTTTTATATGGCGCAACTCGGCTGCAGATTTAATGAAATCGTGGCGGTTTGACGGTAAAACAAAAATTGGTTATGATAGTATGAGCAAATATTTTTTCTATTTTTTGAGTCCAATAAATAGGCAAGTAAACTTACAATCATAAAAGGTCAAACCGATAAATGCCTGATGGTGCACTTGCCTAATGGTCTTTACCGATATTTTCCAATGCTTAATAGGTCATGGACAAGAAAAACATCATTTTCTATTAAAGATACTGGTACAAAATATCAGAATTCTAATGGATAAAACCATAATCGGAGGTCTGATGTCAAAAGAAGAGGCGATAACAGTAAACGGTATCGTTAAGGAACCTCTTCCAAATGCCATGTTCAAGGTCGAACTCGAAAATGGACATATCGTCCTTGCACACATTTCAGGAAAAATGAGGATGCATAATATACGGATTCTTCCCGGAGACAGGGTCAGCCTGGAGCTTTCACCCTATGATTTGAACAGAGGAAGAATAACATACAGGTACAAGTAAAGGCATTTTTGCAGTTGGTCGGATATGTTGGTGGATAAAGAGTATAGACGCACCTGATGAACTGATGCAACCGAGGATTAGAAATGAAAGTAAGAGCTTCTGTTAAAAAGATTTGTGATAAGTGTAAGATAATTCGCAGGAGGGGGGTTCTTCGCGTTATTTGCGATAACCCGAAACACAAACAGAGACAGAAATAGAGAAGGATAAGAATAGAACGAAGAGAGGATAATAGATTCGATGGCACGAATTGCAGGAGTCGATTTACCGAGCAGTAAACGGGTTGAGGTTGCTCTTACCTATATATATGGGGTTGGAAAAACAAGGGCGAAAGAAATTATTCGTCAGTCGGGACTAAATCCGGATACCCGTGTGCATAAGCTTACGGATGAAGAAATTGCAAAGCTCAGGAGCATCATCGAAAAAGAGTACAAAATAGAGGGTGAGCTCAGGGCCGAGGTGTCTCTGAATATAAAAAGGCTGACCGACATCGGTTCGTACCGGGGCCTCAGGCATAGAAAGAGTTTACCGGTAAGAGGTCAGAGGACAAGAACAAATGCCCGGACCAGAAAAGGCAAAAAGAAAACCGTTGCAGGAAGAAAGAAGTAAAGGAGTATTCATTTGGCTAAACAGGTGAAAACGAGAGCAAAGAAAAAGGAAAAGAAAAACATTGCTGAGGGAATCGTGCACATTCAGGCGACTTTCAACAATACGATTGTGAATATTACCGATAGAATGGGAAACACCATTGCCTGGTCGAGTGCGGGAAGCCTCGATTTCCGCGGGGCAAAAAAAAGCACCCCTTTTGCAGCACAGGTGACTTCCGAAAACGCCGCACGCAAGGCAATGGATCACGGATTAAAGGAAGTTGATGTATATGTCAAGGGTCCCGGGTCCGGAAGAGAATCGGCTATACGAACTCTGCAGGTTGTGGGTTTAAAGATAAATGTCATTAAAGATGTAACGCCGATTCCTCATAACGGGTGCAGACCCAGAAAGAGACGAAGAGTCTGAAATTTGTTCAGCAAAGTACGCTCAATGTTACATTGAGCTAATAGTTTTTATCTCAGGAACTGCTGCGCTTCATACTGGTATCAGTTTAAAGTAGAAACGTATACCAGTCCTGAAAACGTATAAATTGTATGGAGGCACAATGGGGAGATATATAGGGCCATCCTGCAGGCAGTGCAGGAGAGAAAGTATAAAGCTCATGCTGAAGGGTGACAGATGCCTTTCAAGCAAGTGTGCTGTTATCAAAAAGAAGTTTCCGCCCGGGCAGATACCAAGACGTCGTGCGAAAATATCGGAATACGGCATACAGCTGAGAGAAAAACAGAAGGTAAGGCGGTATTACGGTCTTCTCGAGAAGCAGTTTAGAAGGTATTTCGAAATTGCTTCGAAAAAAAAAGGTATTACCGGGGAAATCTTACTGTCCTTGCTCGAACAGAGACTGGATAATGTCATATTCCGCATGCATTTTGCATCTTCAAGAAAGATGGCTCGGCAGCTGGTCAGGCATGGACATATACAGGTTAATGGTAAAAAGGTGGATATTCCTTCCTTCCTTCTGAAGGAGGGTGATGAGGTGGAGGTCAGGGAAAAAAGCAAGAAGATGATTTCCGTACTGGAAAGCATGAAAAGTGAATCGAGAGTCGGTACGGTATCGTGGATTGAGCTTGACCCCGATTCTTTGAAAGGGAAGTTCCTTTACCTGCCGAAGCGGGAAGAAATTGATCTGCCTGTTAACGAACAGCTCATAGTCGAGTTGTATTCCAAATAAATCGGGAGTTGTATATAAATGGCTCATAAAAATCTCTTAAAAGGGATGAAAAGGCCGAAAGCGATCGTTATCGAACACGAGGGGAGCAGTAAAAATTTCGGACGTATCATTGCTTCTCCTCTGGAAAGAGGATACGGTACAACACTGGGAAACTCTCTTCGGAGAGTTCTGCTTTCGGCTCTACAGGGATACGCAATCGTTGCTGTGTACATCGAAGCATTTGATCCAAAAAAGAACGTGATGAAACGTATAACAAGCGAGTTCGATACGATCCCCGGAATGGTCGAAGATACCATTGACTTCCTGCTCAATATCAAGAATGTTCGCCTCCGGTTGAAGGATGAGGCTGAAGTGAGGACCATATCCATCACTAAAGAGGGAGAGGGTGATTTTACTGCCGGAGAACTTGCGGTTGATGACAATATTACCGTTTTGAATCCTGATCTTCATCTTGCAACCCTTGCCGATGGAAGCAAGCTAAACGTTGATATTCAGATTAATCTCGGTCGAGGGTATGTACCATCCGAGGCGAATGTGGATAATATCGAGACGATTGGAACTATTCCGGTCGATGCCCTTTTTTCTCCTATAATAAAATCCAGTTTCAGTGTTGAGAATGCAAGGGTTGGACAGAGGGGTGATTACGACAAACTGATTCTTGAAGTCTGGACTGACGGAAGTATAAATCCGGAGGATGCAGTTGCGGATGCGGCAAAGATACTGAAAGATTATCTTGTGCACTTTATAAACTTCAATGAAGAATTCGAGTATGAAGAAGACGAGTATGATGAGGAATTCGAGAAGCTGAAACAGGTTCTTGATACGCCTGTAGAAGAGCTCGAGCTGTCGGTTCGCTCATCAAATTGTTTGCGAAATATTGATATTAAGACGATAGGCGATCTCGCTCAGAGATCGGAGGAAGAGATTTCGAAAACGAAAAACTTCGGTAAAAAATCTCTCCAGGAAATCAAAGATAAGCTGTCCGAATACGGGCTTGCACTCGGGATGAGGGATGTCCTGGAACAGAAACTGACAAAGCACGAAGTGGAGAAGTAGTATGAGACATCGCATGAAAGGTGTAAAGCTTAACAGAGACAAGGAACATAGAAATGCCATGTTCTCAAATATGATGGAATCTTTTTTCGAGTATGAGAGGATCCGTACAACAGTAGCCAAAGCCAGAGAGCTCAGGCGGCTCAGTGAAAAAATGATTACAAGAGCGAAGGAAAACACCCTGCACAACAAGAGGATTGTCTTGAAGAGATTGAAAAACAGAGATGTTGTTGCAAAACTGTTTGATGATATCGCTCCGCGGTATAAAAATGTTCATGGGGGCTACACCAGGGTGATTAAAGTCGGTCAAAGGGCGGGTGATGGCGCGGAAATGTCGATTCTTGAGCTTGTTGAGGTTCAGGTGAAACCCGCAAAATAGATCTACAGCGATACTTCTAATTCCAAAAGTGCTTGAGTTTCGGGACCAGGTGTTTAAAAGCAGAGTATAGTATATGTTTTTTGTCTTATGGCTGAATTTCTAACAACTTAACGGGAAAGTACCGCCGTAGCACGAGATGGTTCGAATTTCTCCCCATGCCCAGATTGTCAATACACTCATTTTTGCCGCTTCGGCACTCATCGTAAAAAACCTGTTCGTTCCCGGTATCCAGTGTATACTCATCATACTTTCAATAATTCTGTTCGACATCCGATACAAGGGCCGTATTTTTACATTTCTAGTCCCCCTGATACCAATCATACTTTTTATCCTGATTCTCAACTCCTTCAGAGGAGGCGGAGAAATACTCCTTCGTGCGGGTCCCCTTCTACTGATGAAGCAGGGAATTATACGCGGAGCCTATTATTCTATTTTTATTATCGAGCTCTTTTTTATGAGCAGGGCGCTTACTGACAGCTTTTCCGGTGAAGACTTCATTTCAACTCTCTATACTATTGATACAGTTGTTTTCCATCTATTTCGGAAAAAGCCGGATACGGAGGGGAAGTCCGAAAATGGAATTCTCAGGGTTCTTTTCTACATCATGAGGATTTTCTACAACAGCTACTCGCAGGTTGCAATATTTTTCAAAAAAGGACCTTCCCTGAAGGATAAAACAGTTTTATTCTTCAGGGAGGCATTTTTCAGGTCCCTTGATGAATTTGAGAGTCAACCCGAAAATATGCTTCATGTAATAGCCATGCTGCCGGGTGATATATTGTATATTATTCTGCAGGTTTTTTTTATGGTACCTGCTTTCTTTTTGCCTGTTCTTCATATATAAAAGAGGCGTTCACCCGATTTTTTTCAGCGTTACTCGATGGGTTGTAACTCGAGTGTTTTAACGCAGCCGTCCTTTACGTCTTCCTCGCTGTAGAAAAGGGTATGGTATTCACTGTTGAACCACCCCTCGATCTGGTCATCGTAGTGGGGACTTGAAGGATTGCCTGACTGCCCCGGGACAAGTACGCTCAATGACTGTCCAAGGTTGGAAAGATCCGCAATAAATCGATACGGGGGACCGATTACGGTATCGCTGCGGAGGTCGTGCATATTGGAGAAACTCGCCCACACCGTTGTTCCGTCTCCTCCGATGGGAAATGGACCGCGATTGAAAAATCCTGCCAGAGCCTTGACGCTGCCTAATGGGTGGCCCAAGGTAAGACTGTGGAGGTTGCCCCATGTCCAGTTTTCCATGGATTTTCCCAGCTTCTTTTTTAAAACATGAATAGTCTCTGTTAGCGATTTGAGAATAATTTGTTTTCTGTCATTTCCTTTTGCAGAACCAAACCAGCGGGATTCCCGGCTACCGAGTTCCTTTTGGAGCCATTCAAGAGAGTGCCAGCAGAACATGCTGTACTCTCCGAGGACAGGTGTCGGCCCCTTTCCCATGTAGTGCTCTGTCAGGTTTCCCAGTTCTTTCGACAAAACAGAAGAGATGAGCGTGCGAACGAGAGTTTCATACAGCGCGGCTGCCGGGCTGTTACTTTCAAGCACACCGTCCCAATTCCTGAGCAGGTTGAGAGCTTTTCCCGGTTCTCCGTGAACATCTTTTTCCGAGTTCTGGCTGAAAGGCGCGGTTATAAATTTCACAATCGTCAATGCTGTATGTGATTGGAGGTCATGATGAAGCTTCATCATATCGGTAATGCTGAAGGGCTTTTTTTCTTTCAGATATTCTTCTATACGCTCTGCTCTGTCACCGGCACAGTACTCATAGCCCAGTGTGAAAGGATAGTCTTTTCCCGCTACCTGGTTGTTGGCTGATACGATATACCCGCATTTCGGGTTGAACGAATGCGGCAGCTCATTAAAAGGAATATACCCTTCCCATTCATAGTCATCAACCCAGCCGCTTACGGGCAGGGTCCCATTTCCCTTTCTTCGTAACGGGATCTTTCCCGCGAGGGTGTAGGCGATATTGCCCTCCGTATCCGCATAGTGGATATTCAGGTTGGGCATGGCCCAATGCGCAAGAGCCTCCCGGAATTCATAACAGTTGCCCGCGCGCAGCATGTCATGCATCGCGCGGGAGGTTGCATCCTCTTCTGCACCGACCCATCGCAGTGACAGGTATTCGCTATCGGGAATTTCTGCTGTGAGCGCGTTGATAACAGGACCATGTGTGGTAACAAGCACCTTTTCAATAACAGGGCGGCTTTTTTTTACGAAAATCTTTTCATCGATGACAACGGCATTATGCCATTTTCCCATGTACTCGTACTGAACGGTACTATCATCAGTTTTCCTGATCCGCTCCATGTACAGATCCTGCACGTCCGACATTCCGGCCGTAAACCCCCATGCGACACGGCCGTTGTGCCCGGAGACGATAAAGGGAATACCGGGTGAGGTGATTCCGGCAAGCTGTAACTCATTGCAGACAAGATGGTTTTCATACCATATTGCCGGTGTGCTCAAAACGAGGTGCATGTCATTGCACAGTATAGGAGCGCCCGACGCAGTTTTCGATCCAGAAAGTGTCCAACAGTTGCTTCCCGTTCCTTCAAAAGGAGAATGGCCGGTGTAAAAACGAGAATCGGAAAATCTCTTCAACGGAGTGTTCTGCTGATTGGCCTCCTTGTTCTTATCTGCTATCACGGTCGGCCAGAAGTCGAAATAACCGGGCTCCAGTGTACTCTCAAGCTCAGGGCCGAGCTGCCTTATAATTAGAGAACGAATAAGCTCACTTTCCCAGTTTACGGAAAGATTCCATGACATCAATTTATTCCAAACCATAGTATCGAAAGGTTGCCAGGGGTCGGGTTCGTAACGCAGGAGAGTGAATTCCACCGGAAGTCTTCCGGCTTTTATGAATGTGTTGATCCCTTCGCAGTACGCGCGCTGTTCGAGCAGCACTTCAGAATCCAGCTGTGAGGTCTCGAGCCGGGCGGCCCTGTTCAAACCAAGTATTCGTGTCCAGCGATCGATATCGAGGGTTATACGGCCGAAAATTTCTGAAAGCCGGCCGGAGGCTGCTCGGCGTTCGAAGTCCATCTGCCAGAGCCTGTCCTGCGCATGAACGTATCCCTGCGCAAAAAGAAGATCGTGTACGTTTTTCGCGTATATGTGCGGTATTCCCCAACTGTCTCTCAATATTTTAACGTCTGCATTGAGCCCATTCAGCTGTAGGATGCCTTCCATTTCCGGTGTTTTTCTGCTCAGAAATGTGAGCCAGAGGCGCAGAAAAGGAGCAATAATAGTAAGGAGCGGCAACTTCTTTTTCCCATGCAGTTGATTTTCTATACGTGCCTATGGTTTTATTCATAAAATAAGGTAAAAACCATTTGGCAAGTGATAAATTTGATTTTTACGATTGATAAGAACACTTGTCCATTAATACGGCAATATCTGGATGTATTACTGAACAAAAAAATGCCGACATTATTTCCAGAATGCTTCTGTCGAAATTGATTTCAGCTTTTTATCATCCATATACATAATAAGCCCTTCAATTCCCATCCGTTTAAGAAATGCGTATCCTCTCTCGCTTCCCATGACAAATACAGCAGTTGCGATTGCGTCACCGAACGCGGTTTCATCGGCAAGCACGGTAACACTTCTGCAGTCGCTGAAGGGGTACCCGGTTTTCGGGTTGAATAGATGGCTGTAGCGCCTGTTGTTTTCAATGAAAAACCGTTCATAATCACCGGATGTTACGATAGCCATATCAGTTTTTTCAAGAATCCCACTGAACCTGTTGCTGTTTAGCGGGTCTTGAATAGCAATGCGCCACTTTCTGTTTTGATCGGTAAAACCACGTACATAGATATCGCCGCCTGCATCAATTAGAAAATCGTTGTATCCATTTTTGATGAGAAAAAGCCGAACCAGGTCCACGATTTTTCCTTTTGCAACTCCGCTCAAATCGAATTGAACATTTTGCGGTTTTTCAATTCTTCCATCTTCGACCGTCACCTTTGAATAGCCTACTCTTTTAAGTGCAGATTTTACCAGGTCATCTGCCGGCAGGTGTGGTGAGTCGGTATCAAATCCCCACACACGAACGATCGGCAGAACAGTCGGATCAAAGTAACCGTCGGTCAACTCAGCGTACCGCAATGCTTCACGAAGGAGATCGAACAGTATTTCATTATCCTGCCGTTTCAGCAATACTGATTTGTTGAAACCCACCAGAGCCCCGTGCCTGCTTCTGTAATCGAAGTTTGTTTCATACTCGGCAATAGTATTATACGCTTGTTCAAATATTTTATAAACCCTGGTATTTTCTTTTTTATTCGTAACGATTGATATTTTTACATATGTTCCGAGAGCGATTCTCGTGTCTGAAATTGTAATCTTTTTTCCCGAACATGAGACGACCATCAGTAGTGCAATTACGACAGACAGTATCGATGCGATTAGTTTTTTATAGAAAAAAGCCGGTATCGGTTTGCTCATGTTGCGACGGTGTTTTTGGAGTAGAAGGCGTGATAGATCTTTCATTTCACATTTTGAGCTGAGCCAGGTCCTGTTTAGTGTACATCCCTTTGAGCGGGATGCCTTCCCCCGTAATATACTGCTTCTTTTTTCCTTCTAAAAGTATACTTACCCCAGAAACCTGAGAAAACCCGAATGATGTGAATAGAACCTGCGAAAGCTGCAACAGTATTGCTTCCCTGCCGCTGTAATTTGCCTCGAATTGGCTGTTGAAATTAAGTGTAAGCAGGCCGTTTTCTATACGTGCGGATATAAGAGATGTACCTTCGGGGATAAGGCTTATAATACCGTTTTTCTGTTCTGATTGGGTCGGTCCGTGAAGAAGGGCGTTAATTGTCTTTGTGATTGGAGAATCTTTATACTCCACGTTTCTTTCAACTGGCACGAGCCGGATGGAACCGTCGTTCTGGTTGAACTTGACAAAGAAAAGATTGGTTGCAAGAATTTTTTCCGTAACGGCTTTTTTTTCAGCTTTTTCCTGCTTTTTCTTTGTCAGGGTGGGTTCTTCTTTTGTTTTTACCGCAGGTTTTTTTTCTTCCTCTGATGCAGGAGAAGAAGGTGTGGTTTCTTCGATTGCCGCCTGTGTTCCTTCACCGGTTTCAGAAGCTTTCTGATTTTCGGCATTACCAGCGGCCTCTTCGGATGCTTCGGTTTTTTCCTTCTTTACTTCTTCTGTTACTTCTTTGCCGGAAATACCGTTTTTTAATGTAGAAAATGTTTGTCGTAACGAGCCTTTACCACGATAAACAATAATAACTATGATAACCAGAAGAATGACAATCCAGAACAGGCACCCTGTCTTCCCGATTCTCGGCCTCGTTCTTCTTCTCGGCATATGGAATTTTTCCTGTTGCAATTTTGCGCAGGATGTTTGAAACTTTACACTGCAGGCGGCCTGCGTTCGTCGGGTTTAGGAGCTTTAGACAGGCTGTGAAATACCTGCGCTGTGCAGTATAGATTTTATATCGGTATTTGTCAAGAAAACAAAAGTGCGGGAGAACCTGCTGATGAAAAAAACAGCTTTTTTATGTGTATTCTGTTTATTTCTCATTGCGTCTTGCAGCGTGTTCAAATCTAAAACCTTTACACTCAGCATCAACGGGCGGCCGCTCTCAGTTGAAATAGCGCGTACTAAAGCTCAACGAAAGGAAGGCCTTATGTACAGGGAAGAGCTCGGCTCGCATGAGGGTATGCTTTTTGTATTTAAGGAGGATCGGTACCTGACATTCTGGATGAAAAATACAAAGGTTCCGCTTTCCATTGCTTTTTTAGATGAAAATGGAAAAGTGACCGATATATATGATATGGAACCCTATTCACTTTCACCCGTGCGTTCCAGAAATAAGTGCAGGTATGCACTGGAGGTGAATCGGGGCTTTTTTACTGAATGCAACCTTTCGGTCGGTGATATGATCGATCTAAGCGTAGTGAGAAAAAAATAATGAAATTACGAATGTTGACGGCTTCACTGGTGCTCTGTGCGATTTGCGCCGTCCCACTCTTCGGAAAGGGCGAGGGAAGGGTTTTACTCTACTACTTTCAGAATTTGACCGGTGATGAAACCTACGATGATTTGATGTACCGGATACCATTGTGCATATATGGAGAACTGCAAAATGACAAAAAGAAAAAAGATGTATCCATAATAGATGAAAAGGGTTTGACGGAATACTATCAGGATCGTTCGATAAATTTATGGGAGAAAGATTTTCTTTTAAGTGTCGCGAAGAAACGGCGGATCAGCAGGATATTTTTCGGATACTACTATATCGAGAGCGGCAGTATTATCGTCAGGGGCAAGGTGTACTACCTTGAAAGCGGTCTTATACTCGACGTTTCCCGGGAAAATGTAACCACTGAAAAGAATGTGTTTTTCACGACATTAGGGAAAATTGAGAGTATGTCTGTTGAGCAGATGAGACAATGCGCATCGAAAGAAAAACCGAAAGAGGTGAAAACCTCCCGCAGATCTCTCGGTAGTATAAAGGAATCGAAAACCGAAACTGTGCTTTCGACGAGCATCGGGGTGCTCATTCCGACTCTCGACTGGGGAAAACTGTATTCATCTGGTGTTTACTCAGAAGTATCATACATATACTATCCACTCAAGGATATAGTCCCCATCGGTTTCGGCCTTCAGACGGGATTTATGATACTCAGCAAGGAGGGGGATTCCTATATTTCATCGCAGAACGTGATCCTTCCGTTTGCGACGTCGGTACGCTATGCAATCCCGGGACGGGGTATTATCGACAGATTGCTCTTCTCATTCAATATCGGTTTGGCACGCTCTTCACTCTCTGTAAACAATGAGGTTTTTACCTCAATGGATTTATATACAAGCGGCGGTATCGGCGTTAACTTTAATTTCAGGAAAAACAACAATATAACCGTTAAACTGGGGCTTCTTACAGTCTCGTATCGTGATTCTCCGCTGAATGCGATAACCTGTGAAATCGGATGGCGGTTTTACGACTATCAATAGTGTCAACTATCAATAGTGTCAACTATCAATAGTGTCAACTATCAATAGTAAATTTAGTGCAGAAATACTGGTACAAAAAACCAGAATTTTAATAGATTAAACTAAAAATAGGCAAGTAAACTTTCAATCGTAAAAGGTCAAACCTACACTTGCCTAATGGTTTTTACCTAATAGAATTTATACCTGCGGCACGCGATAATAGGTAATTGTACCGTAATAAGTCAGTTGAACATAAAAATTCTGGTACCTGTGCCCTTGGTACAAAAGGAAAAGATATCGCTTTGCTGGACCAGAATTCTAGTATGTAAAATTATAAAGATACGGTATGTACGGTATGAAAAAACTCATTATTGCCTCTCTTATCTTCATTGTCTGCTTGCAGTGGGCATGGGCGGATGAACTGTTTATTAACACCGATCCGATCGGCGCCGATATTTTCTTTGGAAAAAAGTATATTGGTAAAACACCGTATCGATTACGGGAATTTACCGGGGATTCAGTCAAGATCCTGATTCAGAAAAAAGGGTATGAGGTTATCAAGGATACCGTTCAGCAGACAGGGGCGAGGTCTCAACTGCAGTTTTATTCTCTGGTCCCGCTCAGTGCGGACCTTGTACTCTATCAAAAGGGGAAAGATCTGTATATGAATGATGTGCATGCCGGGAAAACGCCTCTTTTAATCAAGAACATACCCGGCGGTGTTTATGAGATACAGAGCAGGGAGGGGAAAATATACATATCAAACGCGGCAAACATCCGCCTGAAAAGAACTACATTCGTGGAAACACTGTTCACTGCGGGATTTTTTTTAGTTTCCGCTGGAGGAGCCGCCGTGAGCAACAGCCATGGCGATGTCACCGGAACAAGTACGTTTACGGTTTCGAGTCTTATTTTCGGAAGCCTGACGGGATACAACCTCATGAAGCTTGCAAAGATATCGGCTGACACCCGGAAGGACCGTTTCAATATGAGTGCTGTGGAGATTACGCCCTTTAGCGGCGAGGAGGACAGGGAGATATTTTCATCAGGCATGGAACAGATCGGGAAGCAATCCTGGCAAGATGCAAGAGCGCAGTTCAATCTTCTGTTGAATATTTATCCCGGTTCGAGTTTTGTTCCGCTGAGCCTGTATGAAATCGGGTACTGTTATTTCAGTGAGGCCAACTTCAATACAGCATCGGATTATTTTCTCAAGTATCTACGGGACTATCCCGCCTATGAGTTTTTTCAGTATGCGTTTTATTATTTGCTGGAATCCGAGATACATGCGGCTAATTATGACCGGGCGCTCTCCGAATACAGAGAATTACGGCCCCTGTACATAAACGATACGAGCGGTGAATTGCAAGAAAATTTCTACACTGTGTTGACGAATCTGTACGACAGGACATCAGACAGAATCATTCTACAGGATCTTCTAAGTGAAATTGACTATTACCTTGATAATAACAAGGACTCCGACCGTTACCCGTACATGCTTCTTCTGAAGGGCCGTCTGCTGTACAGCTATCTTGACAGGGAGGCCGGGAACAGTATTTTCAGCGATATACAGGATCGGTACGGGTTTGATAAAGAATTATTGACGGAAATGGAAAAAATACGCAATGAATAATGCGGCACAAGACAAAATACTCTGCTTTACGCTGAACGGGTACATCCTTGGTGTCGAACCGGATCAAATAGAGAAAATCCTGTTCAGTAAACAACCGTCAAAATCATCGTTTATGCTTGAAACCGGTGTGGAGGTAAAGAGCCTTCTCGACTGCATCCCTCTTCCGGGAGAGCAAGAGCCGCGTGCAGAACATATATTGTTTATTAAAGATCAGAAAAATTTTTACGGATTTACCGTAGACAGGGTGCAGGGATACATAAAATTAAAGGGTCATGCAAAGATTCCCGGCGGTGGGGAACGGATGCCGGTAAAATATTTTTTGAGGGCCGAGGAAAAGCTGATTCCCGTTCTTGATCTGCAGTATATCACAAACAGTGACCAGCCGGTTTCACAGGATGTGGTTGACGAGATAGTCAACTATGCGCAGCTCCAGGAAGGGCTCGAGGAAGGTGAGCGGGATGAATTCTTCTCAGAGGTGAGTGAAGATGAGATATATCACCGGATCGAGCAAGAGATCAACAAGGAGAAGACTACAGCCTACGCAGACGAGGTTATTAAAAGCGAAAAGAAAGGGTTGCTTCTCCCGCTCATAGTGAATGTGGCGATTGTTGTTATTTTCACGTCGGGGCTTGGATTTTACATCATGATGAACAGGGAGCGATCCAGGGAACAGGTCGTCGGGGAAAGTGTATCAGGTGTTGAAGAGCAGGTCATCAAGGAGATACGACGGCGGTCGGAAGCGGAGGTGGCTGACCAGAAAAAGAAGCTCGGTGAAGTTAAACAGAGGCTTTCGACCCTTCAAAAGGAGCGAGATTTTTTTCTGGAGAATCAGGATAAAATTCTTTCGGAGAAGGAACAGGCACTTAACGAGGAGTTTCAGAGAAAGCTCGAGGAGGCGCGGCAGAGAATTGTGGCAAGTGGCGTCTCAAATGTCGATGAAGAGCTGGAGAAGGAGAGGATGCGGCTGAACAGGGAGCTGCTCCAGTCGAAAGATCAGGCCAGAGACGAGATGGAGAAAGCGAAACAGGAATATGAGAAAGCGCTCCAGCAAAAACAAAGTGAGCTGAACAGGGAGATAAGCCTCTACAGTGATAGAATCGAGGGGATCGAACAGGAATTAAGAGAAAAGCAGGCGGAGTTAAAGGCAACCGAGGAAAAATTCCAGAGTACACTAACCTCACAGCAGGAATACATCACCTTCAGAAAACAGCTGAATGCCGTGTATAGTAAAGCGCTCGGATACCTTTCAAATAAAGAATATTCCAATGGAATCAATGAGCTTAATACTATACTGCCCATCATAGAAAGGGCGAGACAGCAGGGGGTCGGTGAAAAGAGGGAATTAGACGTAGAGGAAAAGCTTGTGCGTAATGTGCTCTCGCTGGCGGAAAATGAGCAGAAACGGGTGGATTTGGATGAAGTCGCTGCTGAAACTTTTCAATCTGCCTTAAAGCTGCAAAAGCTCGGTAAATTGAAGGAGGCTCTGTCGCGTTACTATACCGTGTATACCATTGCCGGTGCCACTGACTACAAGAACAGAGCATACGCCAGGGCTGAATCGATTCTCGAACAATTAATTGCACAGCGCACGACGAGTGAGAAGAAGAGTATTGATGAGAATGCAGATGCGCTTTTTCAAACTGCCATGAATTTCAAGCGAGGAGGGCAGTATGAATCGGCCAGAAAAACCCTTGAAACGATTATAACCGAGTATCCGGAATCTTCAAAAACAAGGGACTCTCTGAAGGAGATAGGCACCATAAATTCCCTGGAGCAGCAACAGGAGGCGAAGAAAAAGCGGCAGCAGATGAATGAAGCTGCCAATGAAATAATAAAAAGCGCACGACACTCCTATGAGAACGGATATTATTCAGAAGCCCTGGAGAAGTATGAAGAGATTATCAGAGAATACCAGGAGTCTGATTATACTGATGTTGCACTTTCAGAGATTATCCGCATCAACAAGGAGATCCGTTCCGGCACTGAAAAGTCTGCAGTCGTATTTACCGGAGAACAGGCAAAAACCGGCGTGGTTATTCAGCTCTCTTCTTCGAGCACTTTACTCTTCAATCTGGGCACGAAGGACGGCGTGAAGAGGGGAGACGTGCTCGGTGTGTACAGGAAAGAAGGTGAGAAGCTGACGTTTATTGGAAATGTTATGGTTTCGGAGGCATACCCCACCATTTCTAAGGGGAAGGTTATGTACTTCGAAAAGAAAATCAAGATCGGCGATATCGTTTCGATCTCCTGAGCGTCGTGCAACGAGTGTATCCTCCAATAACGCTCCTCTCCAATACACCCCAATAACCCCTCGATGAAGTTAGATGATAGGCAACACCTTTTGACTGTGCAGGTTACGGGATAAAGGGTACGGGAAATCTTACTTTGATGAATTGTATAATACCGCTGTCTGTTCTGTTGTCGAGAGCAATACCGTAATCGAATTGTAACTTTAATGAGGCGGTATCGGTTATCAGGTACTTGAGCTGGGCTCCAACGGTTATAAGAGGCGAAATGTTTGTGGAATTTTCACTTATATGGGGGATATGTGTAAAGGAAAATCCTGTTCCGACAAACGGAAGGAACAGTAATTTTTTTGTGATGTTCAGTCTGTAGGCAAAATCAATGAGCAGTGGAACAGTTATGAGAAGCTCTCTGTCTCCTGAATCTGAGTCCATTGTAATTTCATTCAGTGCCACACCCAACTCGAATATGTTATAGATTCGCTGTGTTTTGAAATAATTTGCGAAGAGCGGGCTTTTCATACCCAGGTACCCTCCGAAATAAATACCGGGACTGATCACGGGGTTATTTTCACCACTTCCGGCAAAGTAACCGATTGATCCCATTGAGATGTCGAAATCCGGATCGTAAAATATAAGGCTGCATTTTGCCGTCGCAGGCGATATAGCCGGGAGACCTGCAGCAAAAAACAGCAGTATGCCTACGATTAAAATTCTATTTTGTTTTTGCCGTAAATACGCCATCCCAATCCTCGGCAGGAGGATTCACCATCAGCTCTTTGCAACGATCCATGTAGAGCGAGCTTGGGGAATCTCCCTGCAGTAGTTTATCACAAGATGAAAAGAGGTTTAACGCCTCCTCGAATTTTCTGTCCCTGTAGTGTTGAATGCCGTCATTAAACTGATCATAGGCCTTTTTCTGGTTTTCACTCAGTACTTTATACGGTTGAAATATCTTTACCGGCCGTATTTTTCCTTTCACCCTGACAGCGTCGATCTCACGGATAGGGATAGAATCCTTGACATAGGTGTATGTGTTTTCACTGATGATAATCGGTACGCCGTACATCTTTGTCAATCCTTCGAGACGCGATGCCAGGTTGACCGCATCTCCGATGCAGGTATAGTCGAGCTTCTGGTTCGAGCCTATGTTTCCGACTACCACCTCTCCGGTATTCACCCCGACTCCGATTCTGAACGTGGGCCTTCCCATACGAACCTGTTTTTTATTGAAATCTTCCAGCGCTCCGATCATCTCGACTGCGGTATAAACGGCCTGCAGGGGATCATCTTTGTATTCTACGGGGGCGCCGTAAATAGCCATAATCGCATCGCCGATAAACTTGTCTATAGTGCCTTTGTGCGCGATTATTATACTAACCATGATGTTAAAGTAGGTGTTCAGGGATTTGACGAGCTCCTCGGCAGAGAGACTTTCGGAAATGGAGGTAAAACTTCGTATGTCCGAGAAGAGGATAGTCGCAAACTGTTTTTTTCCTACAAGCAGCGATTCACCCTTCGTCTTCAGCACTTCATCGATTATTTCGCCCGGTACGTATTTCTGAAAAATATGCCGGATCCGCTCCTCGCTGTTTTTTGCAAGCACGCTCCGGTATGCATATTTTTTTACCTGATTGTAGGCGAGCTCGAGATCGCCGACCATCCTGTTGAACCATGTTGCGAGGTAGCCGATTTCATCGTCGTATTCTATCCGGACGCGTTTGGAAAGGTCGCTGCTTGTAATGATGCTTTTCATTGTCTGGACGACATTTCCTATTGGGTCGGTTAATTTCTTGATAAACAGGAGGATGAGGCCTGCGGCAACAATAAGAGTAAGACCGAGGGTATAGGCGACCTGCTTTCGTATATTGTGTGCGTCTTTGAAGAATACGGTATCCTTCTCACTGAGCAGAATATACCAGTCCCAGGGTTTGAAATAGATATAATAACCGACGCGGTTTATCCTGTTGAGAGTGAACGTAATAAGGCCTTTCTCATTTCCGGTAATCTCTTTGAAGAATTCCAGTCCCGATATATCCTGAATGGATGCATCCTGTCGGATGGATACATCCTGTCGGATGGATGCATCCTGAATGACATCACGGGGAAAAATGAGGTTTCCTGCTGAATCGAATACAATAAAATAGCCTGTTTCAGAAAGTCTTATCGCATCGGCGTATTCCTGCGCGGAACTCTTTGCAATCTTGCGGTAGTCACCAAGATTTGTCAGTCCCGTACCGGTGAGAATATCTTCCTGCCTGCGGCAGTACTTGTACATTTCAAGTGTCTTGTAGCTCAAAAATTCCTTTGCAACCTTTGTAATACCATTTTTAGCGGAAATAAAGGAAGAAAACCCGACAAGCACCATGGGAAATACCAGAAGGGGAAGCACGACGATCAATACCTTTGAGCGTATCTTCATCTACCTGCCTGTTTATTACCTGAAAGAATGCAGCCTGCTTTGGGCTGATATACGGTATTTATTATCGGCATATTGCACAAATCCACAAAAAAGTTTGGTCCTGTTACTGTTGCTCTTCATCAATATCCTGAAAGAGCTCCAATACATCTTCATCGTTTTTGCCTTTTGTCAGGATCTGAACCTTCCGCTCAATCTGTGATAATTTCTTCGCACATATCCTGGATAATTTCGTTCCTTCTTCAAACAGCATAAGCGCCTTCTCTATCTCGACATCGCCTCTTTCCAGTTCTTTTACGATTTCCTCCAGGCGTTTCAGTGCATCTTCGAAACTTATAGATTGGTCCATAGCTGCTCCATAATTTTTATCAATTTTTTTAATACTGTTCGAACCCTGTACGTCTTACTAACAACGCTTGGGGACGGATCAATGGTTTTATCCATTGGAATTCTGGTCCATCCGTCCTGCGGCTGGCTGAATAAGGCTCATCAGACTTCAATAGACGAACATCGGTGCATCCCATTTTTTGTACCAGAATTTCATACAAAAATGATTGTACATAATTTTACAATTGCTTGTCATTACGTGCCGCAGGTATACACTTTATCGGTAAAAACCATTAGGCAAGTGCACCATCAGGCATTTATCGGTTAATACTTTTTAAGATTGAAAGTTCACTTACCTATAGTTTGTGGTTGTATTTCTCCGTTTTTAATACCCTGCTGAGTATTACGCCGTCCTTCAACATGGACTTGATCTCTTCATCCCTCTGCACCTCTGAAAAGGAGAACACCGGCCTGTTGTCTATTGATCTCGAAATTATTGCATACCCCCGTGAGAGAGTGTTGAGCGGGCTCAGCACGTTGAGCTCGCCCGCCAGTTTTTCGAATGAGGAGCGTTTTTTACCTAAAATGTCGGTTACGTGAATACTTAGCATCTTCTCCAGATCATCGAGAACAAGCTGTTTTTCCCGCAGTATATTTTCTGTCCTGGTTCTCAGAGCATCGGTGGTATACCGTGAGAGCATCTCCCCTTTGAGCTGGACCATGTTCTGAACCGCCTGCACAAGCCTGCCTGTACGGTCCTTGAGCTGCCGAATAAGCTCGGATTTATTACGCACCACCAGCTCCGCAGCTGCGGATGGTGTTGGGGCACGAAGATCGGCAACGAAATCGCTTATGGTAAAATCTATCTCGTGGCCAACTGCGCTGATTACGGGAATACGTGATTTATATATTGCGCGTGCGACAACCTCTTCGTTGAAGGGCCAGAGATCCTCGGTTGAGCCACCTCCCCTGCCGACGATAAGAACCTCGGCTTCGTTTCTTTCATTTGCTTTTTCAATAGCCTCTGCAATGCTCTGAGCCGCCTCACTGCCCTGCACGAGAGTGGGGTATACGATGATGTGCACGCCGCTGTATCGTCTGCCGATTACATTGAGAATGTCGCGTATTGCAGCTCCCGTCGGTGAGGTTACGATACCCACGGTATCCGGAAACGGAGGAATCTGTTTCTTATGCGCCTCATCGAAAAAGCCTTCTTCAGCAAGCTTTTTTTTAAGCTGCTCGAACGCAAGCTGAAGGGCGCCAAGACCTTCGGGCTCCATAAAATCGATTATAACCTGATACTCTCCGCGCTTTTCGAAGACGCTTACATTCCCATGGACAATAACGGTCAGGCCGTCCTCGAGCTCGAATTTAATACTCGACTGATGACCTCTGAACAGAACTGCACGCACGACTGATTTATCGTCTTTCAGTGTCAGGTATATATGTCCCGACGCAGCTTTTCTGCAGTTTGACACCTCGCCTTTTACCCAGATATCGCCGAGATTTTCCTCCAGAATGAGCTTGATGCTCTTTGTCAGTTCATCCACCGTATAGATATGCCGGGGTACATCCTGACGGGATATATCCATCTTTTCGATGTTCATAGAATTAGAGTAAGGGTGTTCGAAGACCTTGTCAATCATTAAGAATTGACGCAGGATTCTTTTTGCTGTAGTATACCTCTTATGAAGAAGGCAATTGTGATCAACTCCCTCCTCGCCGGTGAAACATGGGCCCGGAGGTTCGGCGCAACAGACGGGATTTCGGTACTGCTCGAAAAAGTGTTTTCCCTGGTTAAAGATGATGTTTTCATCGTTACCGACCAGGCCGCAGAGAGATTGATCGGGGCCAGGGCTGATGGGATCAAACGGATCACCGCTGGAAACCGAAAAACCAGGCATGTGTTCAACCAGCTGTATAAAGCACTACAGGACTACGAGTATATTATATACCTCTTTTTCGACGCACCGCTTTTAGACATTGAAATTGTGAAAAAGATGGAAATGGTCCACCGTGAGGAGATAGCTGAGTATACGTATGGCGAGGGATTTCCAATCGGATTTACCCCCGAGATACTGCAGGTTGAGATGCTGCCTAAACTCGCGACGCTTCTCGAAGATGACGACACTCCGATCAAGAGGGATTCGTTTTTTACAGCTATTTCAAAGGAAATCAACTCCTTTGACATCGAAACCTATTTTTCTCATCAGAATATGAGATTGAAACGGCTCGAGCTCACAACCTCGGAGAAACGAAACAGGCTGTTGGTGCAGAGAATCATCGATCGGGCGGGGGCATGGTGCAGTTTTGACAAGTTCTGTATTATACTCGAGGATTTTCCTGCTGTCGTGAGGACTCTTCCATCCTATGCAGAGATAGAAATTACACCTGAGGTGAACGGCAGATGCTTATATTCGCCGCTGTCGTTGCGAAAAAAAAAGCAGCGCGAGATGGATGCTGAAGAATATGCTGCTGTTCTTGACAAAATCCTTGATTTTGCCGGAGGGCTCCATGTTTCGATTTCCTATCTTGGGGAACCGTTTCTGCATTCCGATGTCAGTGAAATAATAAAACGATCGCTCGATAAAAAGGATGTTCATCTTATCATTGAAACCGATGGTATACAGTGCACGCCGCAGGTTTCCGATTTTATCGCAGGGTTCGCTACGAACAATCTATCGATTATTTTTCAGGTGGATGCGGTAATGGAAGATACGTACAATACTGTGAGAGACGGGAGCCTCGGCAGAGTTGAGCGAAACATACGGTATCTTCTTTCAAAAAAGCGGAAGAATGTCTATGTTCAGTTTGTGCGGATGGACAGCAATGAGGACGAGATGCTGAAATTTTTTGATGTCTGGGAGGCCGAAGGAGCGAAGGTAATAATCCAGAAGTACAATTCCTATCTCGGCGTTCTGCCTGCTTTATCATCCTCAGACCTGACGCCGCTCGAAAGAATGCCGTGCTGGCATCTGCAGAGGGACATTGTCGTTTTCAGCAATGGTGATATCCCCCGATGCAAGCAGGACATAAACGGAAAGATACTTCTTGGCAACATATTCAAAGATGATCCTACCGATATTTGGAAAAGAGGGGAGCCGCATTTTATCGATCACTGCCGCAAAAAATACGATACCTGGTGTGATGTTTGTGATGAGTACTATACCTTCAATTTTTGAGGCAGGCCGGGTAACCAAATGGGCAACACCTATATAATCCTGCAGGTGAGACTCTCCTCCACCAGGCTGCATCGAAAATTACTACTTCCCCTGAACGGCAAAAGCATTTTTGAACATATTTTACAGAGGCTTTCAGGTGCAAAACTGCCTGACGGGATTATTGTTGCCACCACTGAAGATACAGTTCCCTTTATTAAACCGACCGCAGTGGAATACGGTGCCCGTATTGTTGTCGGCAGTGAAGAGGATGTGCTCGCGCGTTACGTAAGTGCCGTCGAAACATATAATGTTGATACAGTGATACGTGCTACAGGGGACAATCCCCTCGTTTGCATAGAGTATATCGATAAGACTGTGCTTCTCCACCGTAAGCGGGCTGCTGATCTGACAACCTTTCCCGGGCTTCCCTATGGAACCGGGATCGAGTTGATTAAAAGCGCTGCACTGCTGTATGCACATGCGCGGGCTGCGGATCCGCAGGAAAGGGAGCATATCACAAGGTATATGTACAACCATGAAACGGAGTTCAGAATTATCCGGGGAAGGCCCGATGCCCTGCTCCACAGGCCGGAAATTCAGCTGACTGTCGATACACATGCAGATTATGAGAAAATGAAACGGATTTATAGAGCACTTTATACGGGCCGGCCGATTTTGGTGCGGGATGTTATTGCCTATCTCGATTTGTGTGACGAGTAATTACGGGATTTTATACTGTCGACCGAAGGCCGGATGGACCCGGTCGGCTGCGCTTCGACAACAGAATACGGGGAAAGGGGTGGATATAAAACCGAGGGTACTCTTCTGCACAGCCTGTGGTGAAACTAGCCGTGGTGAAACCAACAGTGCATCATACGGGATTGGGCATTTAATGCGTGTCGTTTCCTTGATTCGTGCGGGTCGTTCGCTTTTTTCTGCAGGCCTCTGCATCACACGTGGAGACGCAGGGTGTCTATCCGGGCTAATAAACATCCCTTCCGGTACAGAGATTTTTAAACGTGTTCAGGATGCGGGCCGTGTTGATCTTATCGTTTCAGATATGCGCGATACCGGCCGGTATGAAATTGCTGCTTTGAACAGAATTGCACCGGTACTCTCGATTGATGATTGCGGTCCAGGGAGTGAGCTTTCATTTATTTCGATGTATACTCTTCCAGCTCTAAATTCCGTTCATGGGAACCTGCAGGGAACCGATTACCTGATCCTCAATGAGAAAATCCGCACACTGAAAACCGCTGATGCAGTAAAGTCGATCGGCACACTCGTCTGCTTTGGAGGTGAGGATCCCTTCAATCTTACCGGCTATGTTACATCAGCTCTCAACAGCGCCGGGATAACGCCGGTAGTTGTTACTGGGCCGCTTTACCGGCATAAGACGGTAGAAGGTGAATGCCGGGTTATTCATAACCCCCCCAATCTATTCGAATTGATTTCCCAATCCGAGGTATTGATCACTTCGTTCGGCATGACCATGTACGAAGCTTTCTATCTCCGCACTCCCGTTGTTCTTTTTAATCACTCAAGGTATCACTTCACCCTCGCTGAAACAGTCCCGGCTGCAAACCTGGGGTACTTCGGCGGGATTGAAAAACAGGATTTCTGGCCGCGGCTAAAAGAAGTGGTTGATGATGAAGATACACTCAGGAAAAATACCGAGAAATGTGCAGTACTAGTCGACGGAAGGGGTGCTTCGCGTGTTGCCGCAATCATTATGAGGGCCGCTTCATCAGGACGAACCGACTGCCTCTTCAAACATCGCCGTCCTGCTGTGCTTAAACGAACTGAATCATGCACCCTGTTCAGGTGCCTGCGGTGCAGGGACCTTTTTCTGTTTTCCTTTGGCGAAGATAAAGACGCGAAGTATACAGAAAGCAGCTACTTTCTTTCGGAGTACAAGCGGCAGTACGGCAAAACGTACATAGAGGATCGGGAGAATATTTCCGCTGCGGGCAGGAGGCGGCTTGACATCGTCGAGCGTTATACGCGAGAGAAGGGGAGGCTTCTTGATATCGGCTGCGCAATGGGGTTTTTTCTAGAGGTTGCTCGTGAGAGAGGCTGGGATGTGGAGGGGGTTGAAATATCCCCCTATGCGGGACAGTGGGCAGTAAAAAACCTCTCTCTGGATGTAAAAACAGGTAATTTTCTCGATTTGGAGTATGAGAACGACTCTGTCGACGTTGTTTCGCTTTTTTTCGTTGCAGAACATTTTTATAATGTCGAAAAAGTAATTGAAAGGGTACGTTTGCTGCTGAGAGACGGCGGGCTTGTTGCTATCGGTCTGCCGAACAGGGGTGGTATCAGCTATCGTTTAAACAGGCGTGAGTATCTGTCTTCACATCCCACAGATCATTACTTTGACACGAGACCGGGAACCCTGGTAAAACTGTTAAAACAATACGGGTTCAGGAAAAAAAATATCTGTATCACAGGCATTCACCCTGAAAGGTTTTTAAAAAGAGTGGGCATCGGGATTAACACAGACAGAGGCGCACTCGCTTCGGGAATTTATTTTCTTCTGGTAAAACTGTATTCCGTATTTGCACAAATTCTGCGTTTAGGTGACACATTTGAGTATTACGGGATTAAAAAGGCTTAGCATCTTTGTGCATCTGGCCGTCATCTTTGCAGCCTGCTCCGCTGCGGCACCGCGATACCAGGCAGGCAGGCAGGATGTCCCGCTTACCGCAGTTGTTGAAACGCTCAACCTCGATTATCTGTATTCTCCCATAATAGGTACATTCTGGATTGACGTGGGAGCTGACAGTATCATTTTTATCAGTAACTCGAACAGGGTGTATATCGGCAACAGGATTGTGCATTTGAAAAATCCCCTGCAGAATTACGATGATCGACCGACTGTTGAAGCGGATGGTGTTGACCTCATTTTACAGGAGGTATTCGGACAGGCAGTGCCGTGGAAATACAACGGATCGGTATTTACACTTGATTCCGGTTCTAAAAAAAGGCCTGAAGAACCTCCGGAACAGAATAGAATGAATACTGCTGCACCGAAAAGGAACGTGCGATCCCGAACAGATCATGAAATCAAAACAATTATCATCGATGCAGGTCATGGCGGTAAAGATCCTGGTGGTATCGGATACAGAGGATTAAAAGAGAAGGACATTGTTCTCGGTGTAGCCGAGGAGCTGAAAAAGGAGCTTAAGAGGCGTCTCAGAGGCGAAACTATCATTATGACGCGCGAGGACGACCGCTTTATTCCTCTCGAGGAGAGAGGGCGCATGGCAAATGAGGTTGAACCATTCCGTAATCCTATATTCGTAAGTGTTCATGCAAATGTCAGCTTTACACCGGGCACCTCAGGTTTTGAGAGCTACTTTCTCTCGATTGACCCGTTTGGTGAAAAGGCGAGGGATGTTGCACAGAAGGAGAATTCTGTACTCAATTTTGAAATTAAGGATTATAATGAGTATATACAGGAGATACTCAACAGGATCGTCGATATAGAATACAGACGCGAGAGTATGCGGCTCGCGGGTGATATTCAAAAACGTCTGCGGGGGACCATCGGCGGGCAGAGTGCGGACAGGGGGGTAAAAAGCGCGTTTTTTTATGTATTGAAAGCTTCCAAGATGCCGGCCGTTCTCGTTGAAGTAGGGTTTGTAACAAATAAGAATGAGGCGATTAATTTACAGACGTCGGAGTATCAAAAAAAGATTGCAAAGGGAATTGCACTTGGTATTGAAGATTTTACAAATGATTTTCACGAGTCAAAAGGATTTACGGAGTAGTATCCAATGCCATATCCATATCAAAACCGTAAATACCTTTGCTTTAAGACCTCAAGGAGCGTGTGAAGGTTTTATCCCTATACTGGAGATGAATAAATAGGTCGAGGAATTTAACTTTTATGAAGAAATGCAATGGTTCTCGTTGTTTTCTCGTTCTGCTCACCATTTTTTTTCTAATGAGTATTTTTTATCAGATTATGAGTACGAAAGCGACAAGAAGGGCCAGGATCTATGTAAAAGACAGGCAGACTGGTGAGCTTGTTTCTGAAAAGGTAATAATACCGAATACTATGGATCAAACCGAGACTCTTTTCTGGGTTATGAAGGAGCTGGTTTCCGGGCCTGCGGGCGGTGAGTATGAAAGAATATTCAATCCAAGTATTGAAATACAGAAAGTGATTATTCGAGAAAGAATAGCGTATGTCTCGTTTGGATGGAATCTGGTTGAGTCTCTCCATGCCGAACCGAAGCTTGTAATTCAATCGATAGTGAACTCGGCGCTTGCAAATATCAGAGGCCTGAAAGGTGTCAAAATTCTGATAGAGGGGGTCGAGCCGGTCAGTACATTCTGCAGCATATCCCTACTCAATACATTCAGACAACCGCTGTAAACATACCTAATTATGGTTTTATCCATTAGAATTCTGGTCTAGCAAAGCGATATCTTTTCCTTTTGTACCAAGGGCACAGGTACCAGAATTTTTATGCTCAACTGACGTTACAATTACCTGTTATTATATGCCGCAGGTATACATGCCG